>JAJZDZ010000005.1 GCA_021851325.1 Pseudomonadota bacterium
CTCGAGACCATGAATCAAGCTATATTATCGCCTAAACGTGGCACTACATTTTGCGAAAATCCAGACCCCACCTCAACAATATCAATGGCTTGCACGCTAAAATCCAATTTTACTGTTCAACTTGGGCCTAAGTGATAGCATTGCCACAACCAACCTGGCAGGTCGTATGACTGGCAGGACGCTACGAAAGGACAACACTCCCAAGCACGACCGCTAGACCGCCGCCAGTGTCCGGATGGCTACCTCGTATCAAAGGATACCAGTTTCCGTCCCAATCCCGGGAAGATTGAGCGTGACCAAAAGCTCTCGCACTTCCTGGCGCGCCGCAACATGCGACAATGAAAAAGAGATTCCTACCCCGCGTTGAGGCAAATCCAACATCGTCAAGCCGACAGGAAACAGCTCTCGGAATATCACGCGGTCCCCAAAGCCTGGAGCTATACGAAACCCAATCCGCTCCGAAAGTTGGCTCAGGGCCGATGACAGGCGCCGCTTATTCTTTGCCTCGTGCGCTGAGATGCGGTTGCGCATTACCACCCAGTCAAGTGCAGGTCTACGGGCGAGGAGCCGTTTCTTGCGACAGTCCCAAACAAAATTTGAATAAAGACTAGGCCCCAAGATCTTGTAGCTGGCCGGATCCACCCGTGCGAGTAAATCAAAATCGACAAAGCTATCGTTCATAGGCGTGACCAAAGTATCAGCTTCGGCATGAGCGCGACGGGAGAGCGGTGTGTCCGAACCGGGCGTATCGATCAGCACAAAATCACTTCGCTCACAAACTCCGGAAAGGATTTTCTCAAATTCGAGTGCCTGTTCCTGAGCGTTAACGTCAAGCGATACCCCTAACGCCTGCGAAATACTAAATCCCTCAAGCTGGGGAACATCTACTCCCCTTTTCATGCTCCATTGAGCGCGATTTTCAACATAGCGAAGCAGCGACTTTTGTCGCGTATCCAGATCGATCACGACAATGCGCTTCCCTAAACGAGCCAGAGCAACGGCCACATGCATGGCCGCAGTGGTTTTTCCCGATCCCCCCTTCTCGTTACCGAATACGACTATGTGAGCGCGTGTTCCGCCCATCTGCCCCTACACACCCCCATCAATCACGCGGCCTCAGCGCCCAACCTTGAACAGATAAGTTAGTTAAGCACCCTTTGGGAAAAGGTCCGCCCTACTTGCTATCAACACTGCCACTGAGCAATGCCGCATTGCCTCCTGCGGCGGTCGTATTCACCGTATAGGTGCGCTCATGGGCGAAGCGGAATAGATAGTGGGGCCCTCCTGCCTTCGGACCAGTTCCAGACAGCCCCTGACCGCCAAATGGCTGAGCTCCTACCACTGCACCGATCTGATTGCGATTAACGTACATATTTCCAACATGCACGCGATCACGAACAAAAGAAGCCGTTTCGTCAATCCGGCTGTGGATGCCAAGTGTAAGGCCATAGCCACTCGAATTGATTGCATCACATACGTCCTGCAGCCGGTTGGCTGAATAACGCACTACGTGAAGAATTGGACCGAACACCTCACGCTTAAGCTGGCTGATAGATTTGATTTCAAATGCGTGAGGCGCAAAAAATGTCCCATGCTCATGCTCTGAACCAAGCTTCAGCCCTCGAAGGAGAGTCGCTTCGCTTCGCATGCGATCGACATGTCTCTGTAGTACATCTCGAGCTTCCTCGTCTATCACTGGTCCAATATCGGTGGTCAGCTTCATAGGATCGCCGACCTTAATCTCGTCCATTGCCCCAAGAATCAATGACAACATTTTATCTGCAACGTCGTCCTGCAAAAAGAGTACCCGCAAGGCCGAGCATCTCTGTCCTGCGCTGTCAAAGGCACTCGAAATTACATCCCGCGTAACCTGCTCGGGTAACGCTGTCGAGTCGACAATCATTGCGTTAAGGCCACCGGTTTCAGCCACTAGCTGGGCAATCGGACCTGGCTTAGCAGCCAACGCCCGATTGATCGCTACCGCCGCTTCCGTAGAGCCCGTAAATGCTACACCCGATAGTCTCGGATCCGAAAAAAGCGTAGCGCCAAGCTTTGGACCATCCCCAGGTAACAGATGAAGTACGTCCGCCGGCACACCTGCCGTATGCAATAGCCGCGTTGCTGCCGCAGCGATCAGTGGAGTCTGCTCAGCTGGCTTAGCAATAACTGCGTTTCCAGCGGCCAGGGCCCCAGCAATTTGGCCAGTAAAGATAGCTAAGGGAAAGTTCCAAGGACTGATGCACGCAAATACTCCGCGCCCATGTAACGTGATCACATTTTCTTCACCAGTAGGCCCTGGAAGTCTTAGATCAGTGCAAAAGTGCGTCCGAGCTTGAAGAGCATAATAGCGTAAGAAATCTACTGCCTCCCGGACCTCACCAAGTGCGGTGGGAAGTGTCTTTCCCGCCTCGCGCACGGCCAAGGCCATAAGATGATCACGATTCAATTCGTAAAGATCCGCAGCCTTCTCCAAAATCCGTGCACGCTCGTGCCCTCCTAGACGGTTCCAGTTTTCCTGAGCTCCGGCCGCAATCTTTAACGCCTGCGTTGCCATTTCAGCGGTGGCATCCACCGCGGTTCCAATCATTCTCCTACGATCAGACGGATCGCGAACTGGATAGGATGTACCAGGCTGCTCCACCCCCCCAACGATAGCTGCCGCAGACTGGCTCGCAACTAGCGATTGCGCCATACCGTTTAGAACTGGTCCTGCTACAGCAGGATCTGACCAGAAGAAGCCAGCGGAATTCTTGCGTCCAGGGAAAATGTCGTCTGGCTTGGGAATGGCTGGGTTTCTAAGAGGTTTCAACGAAGCTAGTTCCTCAACGGGATCGGCGATAATGCTGCTCACAGGCGCCTTTTCATCAGCAAGGCGATTTACGAACGATGTATTCGCTCCATTTTCAAGCAAACGCCGGACAAGATAGGCGAGAAGGTCTTCGTGCGTTCCAACCGGAGCGTAGACGCGCGTGCCTGCGCCAGCGCTATGAGCTGGCCGCGTTTCCCTGTAGAGCTCATACAGCAATTCACCCATTCCATGCAGTCGCTGATATTCAAAATCAGTTCTTGAACCAGCAAAGACCTGTACTGCCGAGAGAGTGTGTGCATTGTGGGTAGCAAATTGCGGATAGATTTCGTCCCGAGCGGAAAGCATGGCGCGAGCGCATGCTAAATAGGACGTATCAGTCGCGCACTTTCTAGTGAACAAGGGGTAGTCCTTCAGACCAGTCTCCTGCGCACGCTTTATTTCTGTGTCCCAGTATGCACCTTTGACAAGGCGTACCGGAATTCTCCTCCGCTGACGGCGAGCGACAGATGTAATCCACGTAATCAATGGAAGGGTACGCTTTGAATATGCCTGAATTGCGAGCCCCAACCCATCCCAACCGGCCAGCTCGTCGCTTTCACCAAGCCGCTCAAAGACGCTCAGCATCAGATCTAGACGTTCAGCCTCTTCCGCGTCGACCGTAATCGCTATATTTGCGTCGCGTGCTTGTTGACCCAATCCGGCTAATTTCGGAAGGAGTTCATCCATGACACGCTCGCGCTGTAGCCATTCGTATCGGGGATGGAGCGCAGAAAGTTTAATTGAGATACTGGGTCTCTCGAATATATCGCTGTCGCTGTCTGGCAGCATACGTGCAATAGTGGCGAGTGCGTTACAGTAAGATTCGAAATATCGCTCTGCGTCTTTCATTGTGTAGGCTGCTTCACCCAACATATCGAAAGAAAAGCGATAGCCAGACTCCATTTGCGGTCGAGCGCGCTTGAGTGCCTCATCAATTGTACGCCCCAGCACAAATTGTCCGCCAAGAATGCGCATAGCATGCCCTACAGCCGAACGGATTACAGGCTCCCCCGACCTCGCGATTAATTTTTTGAGCACACCATCATAATCGCCGACCGAAACGACACGGCCAGTCAGCATGAGCGCGAAAGTGGACGCGTTTACGAATACTGAGTGAGACTTGCCGAGATGTTTCTGCCAGTCCGCCCCCCCTATCTTGTCCCGAATGAGCCGATCAGCGGTGCCCGCATCCGGTACCCGCAAAAGTGACTCAGCCAGACACATCAGCACTACGCCTTCTTCGCTTGAAAGCGCATACTCCTGTGTGAAAGCATCAATACCGCCTCGGCGCTTTCCTTGCGACCGCATGCGCAGCACAAGATCACTGGCTAGCGCTTCCGTCGCCTTCTTCTCGGCGGGCGACAGCCGAGCTCTCTCTATCAGCTCTCCAAGTATTCTATCCTCGTCTGCGAGGTAGCTTTCAGAAAGGGGGGGGGAAGGGAGTGTTGGGTTCTGGGTGCTCATGTCAATATCCGGAATCGGAACGGAATAATCTAGCTCGAACGCGGCGCCGGCGCTAAGGTACATGCATGAAGACGCTTCAGATAACTCCCAGCATTTCGCAGTTGCGCCGTCAACTCACACCCTGGCGAGAGGGTGGCGCGCGTATTGCCCTGGTACCAACCATGGGTGCGCTCCATAACGGACACCTTTCCCTCGTTCGGCACGCCAACTTGCTCGCTCAGAGGGTAGTCGTGAGCATTTTTGTTAACCCCACCCAGTTTGCGCCGCACGAAGATTTCGCGGCCTACCCCCGCACACTTAAGCCAGACTGCGACAAATTATCTGATACTGGCGCCGTCGATCTGGTTTTCTCGCCCTCCCCCGAGGAGATGTACCCTCCCGGTTTTGCCACGGGACTCACCATGGGCGGACCTGCCCGTGGCCTCGAAAGCGACTTTCGCCCTCACTTCTTTGGCGGGGTCGCGACCGTCGTTGCCAAACTCTTGATCGCCGTCATGCCTGACATCGCGATTTTCGGGGAGAAGGATTACCAACAGCTTCTAGTCGTGCGGCAGTTAACCCGGGACCTTGGATTACCGACTGAAATCGTGGGCGCTCCTATAGTCCGGGAGTCCGATGGCCTGGCTTTGTCATCACGGAATGTATACTTAAACTCCGGCGAGCGCCTTATCGCAGGAAAGCTGAACCGTGTTTTGGCTGAAGCTTGTCAACGCTTACGCGAGGGTGAAGCGGTCACGGCGGTTGAAACCGACAGTGCTAACGCATTGCGGTTAGCGGGCTTTGATACGATTGACTATATTACTGTCCGAGATGCCCACACTCTGGCCCCTTTGAATCAATTGGAGCGGCCTGCCCGGATCCTCGCAGCTGCTACAGTCGGAAAAACCCGATTGATAGACAACATGGAAATATAGCTAAAGCAATCCCAATTCTGAAAGTTCAGCTAGAAGCTTTTCTGGTAAATTGTTAGCTCCGGAACGCATTTGTAAATCGGCGGGCGAGTCTGAAGCCTCAAGATATCGCCATCCTTGAAATGGTCGTTGAGCGCGCCGCACTACTGGCACTAAGCGATGATCATAGCAAATCGCACAGTGCGGAACGCCTTCCTTATAAATCTGTTGAAGATCTACAATACGTTGGCGTACAGCAATGTATCCCTTTATTACCCAATACAGTGAACCACCATCAAGTATCTCTTCTCGCCGTTTTGGCATTTGACGGGTGACGTGTTGCAGTATCAATGGCTTCTTTGCTCTTCGTAGAGCCGTTAAGCGACGCTCCTGCCATGCAACCAGGGACTCCACTGTTGGAGCACCAACACACAATTTCAGCAAATTCAACGTCATTGCTCGACTTCAGACACCTTATCAAATAATGCCAACACATCTCCCTCCTTCACCTGGTCTCCCACCAGCACCTCTATACTCGCTATAGTTACGTCAGCTGGAGCCAGTAAGGTATGCTCCATTTTCATTGCTTCGACGGACAGAAGCGGCGTGCCTCGCACCACTCGTTGACCTGACGTCACTAAAACCGCGGTAACTTTTCCAGGCGTCGGCGCAACTACCCCGTCCGCCTCCGCCATATGACTCTCAGCTGAAGCAAACGGGTCAAATACCTTTATCCTAAATGTCATGCCCTCATGCATAACCGCAATGTCTCTACATTCCAGCCGCGTCACAGACACACCGCTTGGTATGTCAACTAACGACCCCGCGATATAATATTGCGACACTCCATCTCGGAAAAATTCCACCACGACATCAAGTCGCTCGCCGTTCCGTTCAAAGCTCACAACCTGTCGGGCACGTCCACCGACACGAAATCCATCCCTCTTTGACCACGGGTTAACTGCTCCAGAAGCAAGCTCTGACGTACCTGGTCCTTGCACCAAAAAGCGGGCCGCTGCCGCAAATATTTCGACGGAAGGACAATCCGCGCGCGGCAGCAGCATATCTCCAAAGCGTTCAATAAATCCTGTATCAATATCACCATCACGGAATTTAGGGTGCGACAAGCAGCGTAAAAGAAAGGCAGAGTTCGTCACGACACCCGCTACCCGAATGCCACGGAGCGCGCGCGTCAGCTTTAGAATAGCCTCGGAACGGTTAGAAGCAGACGCAATGATCTTTGCAATCATAGGATCATAGTGAGGCCAAACATAATCGCCCTCAGCTACCGCGCTATCTATGCGTAATCCTGCACCAGCATCAGGAAACTTCAAACATTCAAGCCGACCCACCGAAGGAAGAAATCCTCTATCTGGATCCTCCGCATAGAGTCGCACCTCTATTGCATGACCTCGCGCAGATACCTCACTTTGCTTCAGTGGCAATCGCTCACCGTCAGCGACCCGAATTTGCCATTCCACCAGATCCAATCCCGTCACGCACTCCGTGACCGGGTGCTCCACTTGCAAACGGGTATTCATTTCCATAAACCAAAATCTGTCCTGGCGCAGCCCCTCAGACGCATCGACAATGAATTCCACAGTTCCTGCGCCAACGTAACCCACCGCTTTTGCAGCCTTTACGGCCGCCGCCCCCATAGACTCCCTCATCAATCCATACATTCCAGGTGCCAACGCTTCCTCGACAACCTTTTGATGACGCCTCTGCAAAGAGCAGTCACGCTCAAAGAGATGGACACATTCACCATAGCTATCTGCAAATATCTGCACCTCTATATGACGTGGACGGCTTACGAACTTCTCCACGAGCACACGCGAGTCTCCAAAAGCCGATTTAGCTTCCCGACGTGCGCTATCTAATGCATTCTCAAACTCTTGCGCGCGTTCCACGTACCGCATTCCCTTACCTCCGCCGCCGGCGACGGCCTTGATAAGTACAGGATAGCCAATTATCTCGGCCTCCTCGACCAGGCGTGCGACTGATTGATCGTCGCCTGCATAACCAGGAACTACCGCAACACCCGCAGATTGCATAATCCCTTTGGCACGATCCTTAAGACCCATAGCTCGCATTGCCGCAGCAGGTGGGCCTATAAATGTCAGACCTTCCTTCGCACAAGCTTCAGCAAATTCAGCATTTTCCGAAAGGAATCCATACCCGGGATGTACGGCAGTCGCACCGCAAGCACGGGCAACATTTATTATAGCTTGTATATTAAGATAACTATCACGTGCCGGCGCCGGCCCAATAAAATATGCCTCATCCGCCATACGCACATGGGCCGCCTCTGCATCTGCGGAAGAGTAAACTCCAACGGTACAAATTCCCATATTCCGTGCAGTACGCATGACTCGTATTGCGATCTCGCCACGATTTGCGACAAGTAGCTTTTCAATCATTACATACCGCCTTTAATAGAGCCCGATCTTCTAAAACTCTGCGTCAATTAGCAAATTCCATTTCCTTGTTGCGCTTCAATTCATTCGGATCTTAGAAAGGTCAGAAGCCTCACTGTTCGCGCTATCAATAACGAACTGTATCCCGGATACATGGGCCTTTTCGCCTAAATCGTCGTCTTAATTATCGGCACTTCGTGCGCAACCCTCATAGTGATAGTCCATACCGCTCATACCAAAGCACGAACCGTCCCTGTCGATATTTCCGACGGAGATCACACTACACTGTTAAAGTCCAAGAAGCGCCCGCCAACCCAAAAGCAAAATTCCCACTACCCCACCCATAACAAACAGTACCATGAGGCAACCTAGGCATCCAATGAAACGCCATCTTCGAGGCGGTGACATATAAACGCGAAAGTGCGGGTCTGGGGAGGGAAACGACATCGGGGTCTATGTTATCCGGAAAGGCCTAGCATTATGTAACATTTCGCCCCCAACCGCTACTGCGCCCCCTACAACCATTGGCTCTAGCACGGATTGCTAACCAAAGGAGGCCAGATAGCAAACGTTTAGCCACTGCCAGCGCTAGCAGTACTACATTCTAAAGACCCCAAATTCCGTCTTTTCGATTGGTGCATTCAAGCAGGCAGATAAGGCCAGGCTCAGAACTCTGCGTGTGTCCGTTGGAGCAATAATTCCATCATCCCATATGCGCGCCGACGCATAATATGGATTACCCTCTTCTTCATATTTGCGTCGAATGGGCTCCTTGAAAGCCTCCGTTTGCTCTGCTGTCCAGCTGTCTGAATCACGATGAACCGATGCCAGAACACTTGCAGCCTGCTCGCCACCCATCACCGAAATGCGGCTGTTTGGCCAACTAAATAAAAACCGAGGTGAGTAGGCCCGACCACACATGCCATAATTGCCGGCCCCGTAAGAGCCACCGATAATTACTGTCAACTTGGGAACACGCGCGCAGGCGACCGCAGTGACAAGCTTTGCACCATCCTTGGCAATTCCCCCCGCTTCATACCTTCTCCCTACCATGAATCCAGATATGTTCTGCAAAAAGACGATGGGCACGCGCCTCTGACAACAAAGCTCGATAAAGTGCGAACCCTTAAGAGCGCTTTCTGAAAAGAGAATTCCGTTATTGGCAATTATTCCTACCGGCATCCCCTCGATTTGTGCGAACCCTGTAACAAGCGTAACGCCATAAAACTTTTTAAATTCGTCAAACTCCGAACCATCAACTAATCGTGCGATTACTTCTCTCACATCATATTGCTGTGATATACTTTGGGGAATTATACCATTGAGTTCATTGATATCGTATAACGGCGGTGATGCTGCACCGACATCCAGTTTACCTGGATTTTTCACTCCCAGCGTAGATATGATACGCCGAGTAATTTCGATAGCATGCAAATCATCATTTGCATAATGGTCCGCTACACCTGATACCTTCGCATGGACATCAGCGCCGCCTAACTCCTCAGCTGAAACCACCTCACCCGTGGCCGCTTTTACAAGCGGAGGACCGCCAAGAAAAATTGTTCCCTGATTTCGAACAATAATAGTTTCATCACTCATTGCGGGCACGTACGCACCGCCAGCGGTACACGAGCCCATGACGCAAGCGACCTGTGGAATGCCTGCCGCGGACATATTCGCCTGATTAAAGAATATACGACCAAAATGATCACGATCAGGGAATATGTCCGCCTGATTAGGAAGATTGGCGCCACCGCTGTCTACCAAATAGACGCACGGAAGTCGGTTTTGAAGAGCAATTTCCTGAGCGCGCAGGTGCTTCTTAACCGTCAACGGATAGTACGTTCCCCCTTTAATCGTTGCGTCGTTACATACGATGACACACTCTCTGTTAGCGATACGACCAATTGCGGTAATTATGCCTGCTCCAGCTATGTCATCGCTATACACATCATACCCAGCAAGCGGCGACAATTCGAGTAGAGGACTGCCCAGATCTACAAGCCGTTCCACTCGTTCGCGCGGCAGCAGCTTACCTCGCCCAACGTGCTTCTTGCGTGCACGTTCATCTCCGCCTTGAGCCGCTTCATCGATACGATCATATAGTGTGCCCACCAACTCCCTCATTCGAGCGGCGTTAGTTTTGAATGCTTGAGACGATAAGCTTACGGCCGACGTCAGAACTGTCATATTGAACCCCAACTCCCCCGATACAAATCAGGTGCCGCTTCGTATTACGACCAGGCCAACTAATGTCACGACATGTTATGCGGATAGATTTGGGTACTTAGAGAAGTTCCACAGCCATGGCCGTCGCTTCACCACCGCCTATACACAAGGATGCGACGCCCTTGCTGCCACCGCTGCCTTTCAATGCATTTAACAGAGTAACTAAGATGCGCGCACCCGACGCACCTATGGGATGACCCAACGCGCACGCTCCACCATTTATATTTACCTTTTCATGCGGCAACCTTAATTCACGCATCGCTATCATAGCAACATTGGCAAAAGCTTCATTGATCTCAAAAAGGTCAACCTCGTTACTTCTCCATTGTGACAGTTCAAGGACTTTGCGAATTGCTCCGACCGGTGCGGTAGTAAACCATCGGGGCTCCCCCGCATAGCTCGCCTGTGCTACTATTCGTGCCAAGGGCTTCAGTCCGCGGGACTTTACAACACTCTCCCCTGCTAACACCAAGGCCGCCGCGCCGTCGGATATAGACGAAGAATTTGCGGCAGTTACAGTCCCATTTTTAGAAAAGGCGGGTCTCAACATAGGAATCTTCGCCGGGTCAGCCCTTCTAGGTTGCTCGTCATCGATCACGAGGCTTTCGCCAGACTTAGCCATCACGGCCACCGGCGCAATCTCACGTTCAAAATGACCACTTTCTGTTGCCCTTCTAGCTCGCATCAGAGATTCAAGAGCGTAAGCGTCTTGTTCATCTCGCGACAATTGGTAGTGAAGAGCGGCCTCCTCTGCATACGTACCCATCAACCGATGTTCGTAGGCATCCTCCAATCCATCGAGAAACATATGGTCCTTGATTTCACCGTGTCCAAGACGATAACCCCCACGAGCTTTCGCAAGAAGATAGGGCGCATTTGACATGGACTCCATTCCGCCCGCCACGACCACCCCAGCCCGTCCTATCTCAATCAAATCACTGGCGATCATTACCGCCTTCATGCCCGATCCACACACCTTGCTTACCGTGGTACATGGGACGGTATTAGGTATCCCACCGTGTAGTGACGCTTGACGCGCAGGAGCCTGCCCTACACCCGCACTAAGTACATTTCCCATCACGGTCTCATCTATGTCATCAACATTAAGTCCAGCTTTTACTATTGCAGATTTAATGGCGATTCCCCCAAGTTGCGGGGCAGTAAGCGACGAAAGATCGCCCTGAAATCCGCCCATGGAGGTACGCATTCCGGAGATTAAATATACGCTTGTCATATTGTCACCATCACATCGTTTGCTCAAATATCTCACGCCCGATTAGCCAGCGCCTAATCTCAGAGGTTCCCGCACCAATCTCGTAAAGCTTCGCATCGCGCAAAAGCCTGCCCGTCGGATACTCGTTGATATAGCCGTTGCCACCTAATACTTGTATGGCCTGCAAAGCCATCCAAGTCCCCTTTTCAGCAGCGTAGAGAATGGCGCCCGCCGCATCTTTTCTTGATACATTTCCGGCATCACAGGCCTTAGCAACAGCATAAACATAAGCTCTTGTACTGGATAGCGCGACATACATGTCTGCCACTTTCGCCTGCATCAGTTGAAAATTCCCGATCGGCTGATCGAATTGCTTTCGGTCATGCAGATAGGGCAGAATAACATCCATGCAGCTTTGCATAATTCCAATAGATCCGGCAGCTAGAACTGCACGTTCGTAATCAAGTCCACTCATAAGAACTTTGACACCCTCACCTACTTTTCCCAGAACATTCTCTTCGGGCACCTCACAGTCTACAAAAACCAGCTCACCGGTGTCGCTGCCCCGCATACCTAGTTTGTCCAGCTTTTGGGCACACGAGAAACCCTTGAATCCCCGTTCGATCAAGAATGCTGTTATGCCTCGTGCGCCGGCGTTCACCTCAGTTTTGGCATATACTATCAACGTATCAGCATCAGGCCCATTAGTGATCCACATCTTAGTACCATTGAGTATAAAGCGATCACCGCGTCGATCTGCGCGCAACTTCATGGACACAACATCTGAACCGGCGCCTGGTTCGCTCATGGCAAGCGCACCCAAGTGTTCTCCGGAAATCAGCTTTGGTAGATATCGCCGTTTCTGTTGATCACTGCCGTTACGTCGAATCTGATTAACACATAAATTGGAATGAGCCCCGTAGGACAAACCAACACTCGCTGATCCCCTACTAATCTCTTCCATCGCAATGCAGTGTTCTAGGTAGCCAAATCCGGCGCCTCCCCACTCTTCCTCCACCGTAATTCCGAGAAGGCCGAGTGCGCCAAATTCAGGCCAAAGGTCTCTCGGGAATTCGTTAATTCGATCGATTTCCGCAGCACGAGGTGCAATCTTGTTGAACGAAAAGCTACGAACCGTTGAACGCAGCATATCCGCAGTATCACCCAGCTGAAAATCGAGATCAGAATAAGCATTCGAGCTCATAAGCCCCTCCACCTTTCTATTTGGAGATATTGCTCAAGCATCGGTTGGACGAAGAAGCACACTACCTCACCCCGCCGCACCCTACGAACCTCAACATCCTTCAGTTCCCATTCAATCCATAAGCGCAATTGCAGTTTAGAGCCCACGGATTGAGTTGTTGAGGATTTTAAAGTCACCGTTCACCTGTCTACCGCAACAATTAGGCGGTGCTGCCAAGCATACGTCCAGTATATCACATAATAAGCCTGTCAATTAGTAATATCAAACATGACAGATCTCGAAGTAAAATGCTCATTACTTCCTAATATTTTATGGCAATCTAACGTCGTCAGAGCCGCTCGTCGGGAACAAGCGAATAGTAAATTTGCGTAAGGATGTACCGAATTCAATTAAGCAAATTAACACCCATCAACTTCATTTCATGCTGATATCACCCGCAGACATCTGATGCCCACCCAACGCCAATTGCATCGGAACCACAGGCTGGCTTACGACATGATTATAGTCGCGCACATGGGGATGAGAGCTCTACCGATATTGGTCGTCCAACGCATAGATTGCTCACCGATTATCCTTACAATCGTATGGTCAGAAAGTCATTCGCCAAAGCTGTGGTGATGATCCATTCCCAGAATTCTCCCCCCAAAATTTTATACCGCTGCCCACACTATAGAAGAACAGCTTGCCAACTTTCCCTAATTGGTCCCCAGCCTCGTTTCGACACTCGCCAGAGTTTAACCGGTGAACCCATCTCCAACTTCACGTATGCCGCGAACGATTTGTCCGTCCTCTTTTCGTCTTCAACCGACAAATGCTATTCTTTATTTAAGCCACCCGGAGCTTTAGGATTGACACAAAGCTATTTGCTTTTCTGAGTGGCCCAGTTAGGAGCAGATTTGGTTGGCTCCAAATTTGCCTTACGCCCAGGTAATATATTGGAAAAAACGTAAAATTTGAGAGGTCAGGATGACTCAAGAAAGCCTGCTCGCCAATCAGCGGCCTCCACAAGAGCACTTGCACTCGCCCAAATCGCCGATCGCCATAGTAATTCCAATTCACAATGATTGGACAAGCGCCAAGTGTCTTATCGAAGCTTTGGATCGCGCCCTGCTTCAGGCGGCTCAACCGGGTCATGTTATACTAGTAGACGATGGCTCAACCGAGCGACCTCTTTTTGGGTCAAACGGGTCCTGGATCGAATCCATTCGTATTGTACGACTGGCCGTTAATCTTGGCCACCAGCGCGCGATTTCTGTCGGCCTTACGATCGCCGCAACTCTGAATGTCAGAAACGTAGCTGTCATGGATGGAGATGGAGAAGACCGGCCAGAAGATCTTATGCTGATGCTTGAGAGGGCTACCACGGCTCCAGACTCTATTATTTGCGCTCAGCGGACCCATCGGAGTGAATCGCTGCGATTCCGAATATTCTACAAGCTATACAAATTTTCATTTCGACTATTGACCGGCACGCGCATCGACTTTGGCAATTTTATGATTATTCCAAGCCGGGCGGTGAGTACGCTACTTCGCACGCCGTCAGCCTGGAATCATCTAGCGGCCTCTGTGATGCGCTCTCGAATCAAGATTGTTCGAGTACCCACAAGTCGCGGAACTCGTTATGATGGTCGATCACAAATGAACTTTGAAGCACTCGTGCTACATGGAATGAGTGCCATATCCGTTTATGCAGACGTAGCGTTTATTCGCATATTGCTCGGTACATTTGTCTTTATTTCCGCAAACGCTGCAGTTATCGTGTTCGCAATCGCCATGCGCTTACTAACGTCCTACGCTACCCCCGGTTGGGCAACTACCGTCGTAGGCAGTTCCGTCAATCTATCCATGGAATCACTTGTCTTTGCGGGGCTTTCTCTCGGTCTACTGCTCCAGGGACGTAGCAGCAAAGCGGCCACGCCATTACAGGAGGCTGCGCAATTTATCGAAGAGGTAGAATTTGCCTCGGAAGCTATGGAGGACCCAATGTCTGGAGCTAATTTTAGCCAATGAATTTAGATACATTAGTTTCCGGAGACTCGGGAATTCGTCGTACGCTGATCGTATTTCTTTTACTTCAGTTGGCGATCTGGACGATTGTCCCGTACAGTTTTGCAATTAGTCTCCCACTCGACGTTGTGAGTGACGGAATCACTTGGGGACGAGAGTGGCAATGGGGTTACTTCAAACACCCCCCTATGCAAGCGTGGCTAAATGAAGCGTTCTTCATTGCCCTTGGAGACATTGGGCCGTTTCTCCTGAGCCAACTTGCCGTGATTGCCACATACGTCCTGGTATTCCTCCTCGGACGTAAGATGATGCCAGCTCGTGAAGCGCTAATAGCAACATTGCTTCTTTATGCAGTTTATTATTTTTCCATTCCAACACCAGAATTCAACAATAATATCGCACAGCTGCCACTTTGGGCATTGGCTGCATTCGCATATTATCAGGCGTTGAGTAGTTCGAAGCTGCGTTGGTGGTCACTTCTTGGACTTGCCGCTGGATTAGGTGGCCTCACAAAATATTCTATGATTGTTATCATATTTGCGATCGTCGCTCATGCACTAAGCTCAAAAAACACCCGAAAAGTCTTTGCAACGGTGGGCCCCTACATTGCCATCTTTATAAGTCTTTTAGTTGTGCTCCCTCACATTGTCTGGCTTATTGATAATAAATTTCCAACTTTCACCTATGCTGCAGACCGAGCTGGGCATGACCCGGGCCTCTTCGATCGACTATTCGATCCAATAAAGTTTGTGATTAGCCAGATCGTTACAAGTCTGCTATGTATCGTTGTTGCCATAGCAATTGGCCTGCTACGGCCAGCTCCCCTCCCATCATGGCGCGACGAGAATTTTCGGTTCCTTATTTTTTTGGGACTTGGTCCCTGCATCATCACAGCAGCTTTGTCACTTATTAGCGGTTTTGGATTGAGGGACATGTGGGGGACCCCCATGTGGGACCTCACGGGCCTTCTTATCGTTTACGCGATGAAACCACGATGGCCTTTCGTTTCAATGCATAAGCTGCTTTCTTGGATAGGCGCACTCTTTGTTGTTCTTCCACTGTGCTACGTTCTCGCGACATCCTGGGGACCGGAACTGGAAGGTTTTCCTTCTCGGACTGAGTGGCCAGATCGGGCAATGGCCAACGCATTCTCAAAAGAATGGAAGGCGCACGTTAATAGTTCGCTGGACATTATAGCTGGAAATGCCTGGCTTGCGGGGCTCATTGCGATGCGCTTGCATCAGCAACCGTCAGTATTTATAGACGCAAGCTACTACAAATCACCATGGATTACACCGCAGCGATTGCAGCGGGAAGGTGCACTCGTTGTGTGGCAGATCAGGAAGACCGCCGCGCCACCTGAGCGCCTCAATCTTAAAGGATTGCGCGTGATGGGTGAAAAGGACTTTCCGTGGCCACGCCAGCCAACGTCCTCACCTCTCAGGGTTGGATGGGGTATAGTTCCCCCAAATCGCTAAGCAGATCTGAGGAGCAGCCAAAGATTGGTAATTCGCTTTTATCTTTACCGGTGACGGCGATCCGGCCGCCATGTAGCTTTTATCTAGCACGGTCATAGTCGATCGAAACGACAGTCAAATGGACATACGTTCGCCGTCGAAAGTATCCTTGCCATTAGATACCAGACCTAGCTCATATTCGTCTAAACACTTTAAAAGAAGTTCTACGGTGACCATCACACGTCACCGCGCGACCGACGGATTGCTCACTCTCTGTAGCTTGCATTGAAGAACACCGTTACGGACCAACTACTAGGCACACATCCCTAATCTGATTAAACAGGAAATGATAAAAGGCTTGCTCAGAAACTTTTTTTAGTAATCATTTTCCGGGTTCTGTTTCCGTCCTAATCCTTTATGCAATTGGTCTATTAGGCCAATGAGTAAATTTTACTTTCGTTTTCGGCCGCGTCCTTGGCGACATCGCTACCCAACGAGAAGCACATTGGGAATGGCTTCCATATCTCAACCGCAAGCCACCCTATATCCCGAAAGAGCACTTTTCAGGTTGGGAGCTGAATTTGGCATCCGTCTTCATTTATAATGAGTGGCCAGATTAGCATAATGCTTGCGGTGTAGCCTGGGAGTTCTGAGCCCTGTCACGCCTTTAGTCGAAGTTGACCTAGATAATCACCTTTTCCTATCGGTACTCCATTAGCCCGCAAAATGTCATATGCTGTAGTAGCATGAAAGTGAAAATTGGGAACAGAGAAGGAAAGCAAAAATCCTTCTACGGTAAAGTGACGTTTGAAGTTGCGAACTTCAAAAATGACGTCACGCCCTTGAAGCTCGTCTATATGCATCGGATCAATCGAGCTAAGCGTAGAAGTGGCTTCAACTACCAGATCCTGCAACGACTGGAAGCCCAATGGTCCTTTGTCAGGTGGCGGGGCGAATCGTCCAATCTTCGCTCCCTCTATGGCACCTTGAGAGTGATGTACCACAGACACTATTTGGAATCGGAGGGGGCGCATACCCGGATGAATTCTGCTCTCAACAAGGGCTTCAGGGTCAAGGCCAGTTGAACGGCAATAGTCTCGGGCTTTTTCAAGAAATCCAACCACGGCAGTTAGCGTTTGAACGTAGCCGGACACAGTAGCTTCATAGAGAGAAATCGTCATTTGTGTTCTGCCTTCTTAATAGACGGATCCAAGACGAGAAGATACGCGATTTCCGTGAGAGATTGATATCATAATGGATGTTCCGGCGTGACGGCTCACTCCCATGATCACTACAATTCTTGTCTGCAATAGAGATATAGACACAGACTATCAGGAATTCTTACCGAAAGGTGGAGCTATTCAATTCATGAATTAAGGCATTGAACTGCAATTTCGCAAACGTGTAGGAACCCTCTCAACTTTTTCCGCTTCCCCTCGAAATCCCCCTAGATTGCGAATTGAGTTTCAGATCAATGCTTATCTAAAACTCCCTCAAGAAATAGTGTCCAAGCCTTCGAGAAATATTCAGCTCTCTCACTTTCTGTTGTAAACGCTGGTTGGTTAAGCAGCATCTGATGCATACTCCAACCTGTTATCATCCCAAGTAGAAGGTGTTGCATATCATCTACCGAGATATCCGACCGAATTTTTCCAGCTTCTCTGGCATGTTTGAGCAAACACTGCATCGATTTATGTATTGGCTCTATGGCTGCTTGGTACACGCGTTCAACTAGATTTGGAAAGCGGCGCCCCTCAGCAATTAAAATTCGGAGCACGGAAATTGCGTCAGGTTCACTAATCGTGTCAAATAGCTTTCTGCAAGTATCTCTCAGAGAGATAAGGGGATCATCTCTTCGTTGGCGAGATTCAAGCCCGGCGTCGACAAGAACTTGGCTTGCCGTTCGCACTACCGCTACAAAGAGATCCTCTTTTGATGGATAGCGGCGATAAATCGTTTGCTTGCCTGCGCCTGCAACTAACGCAACTCTCTCAATTGATGTACCAGCGTAGCCATGCTCGATGAATAGCTGCGTGGCGGTGGTCAACAGATGCTCATTCAGCGCCTCTGTCTCCTGTGCATCCGGTCTCCCAACTCGGCCGGTAGCTCGCGGTGAGTTCATGTCCCCTCCCTTTGTCCTTGACAGAATATCATATCCTGCATAAAAGAACGATACCGTTTCGTTCTATTTTGTAGCGGAGCCACTCGTTGGTCAACTGCGCGGACTTAGAAGTATGACCTACGCCGGGCGAGCCTTCCCTGACCGCGGGTCGGCCATCCTCAGACACGCGTCAAGGCTACATCTGCCGCGCACTTGGTCCGCTGCCCCGCTGACCAATCGACTGAAGGGCGCCCCCATTCCCGTCCTACTCTCGCTGGTATTGGCAGGATGTACCGTCAGCCCCGGATTTCATGAGCTCCTGCCCCCAAAGGATGCCACCTACATATTGGCGTCTCCGACCCGATCGAACCCCAGGTTCGAGAAGGCGCCTAGCGACGACCAACACTTCGAGCTCGGCCGCGATTTGCCAGGGCAATGGTGGGAGCTATTTCGCTCCCCAGAACTCACCGAATTGGTCACCAAGGCGCTGAAGCAAAATCCTGACCTAAAGACTGCACAAGCAGCCCTAAATCACGCACAGGAACTCCTCTACGCAAGTGAGACCAACCTACTTCCTAGCCTCGTTGGCGAAGTTCAGGCGCAACGCGAACAAATTAGCGGAGCGTCACTTGGTCTACCTAGCATTCGCCCAACCTTTTCGGTCGTCAACGGAGCGCTCTCAACATCCTACACTCCGGACATATGGGGGGGGATCCACCAGCAGGTAGAAGACCTAGGTGCAAAAGTTGATTACCAGCGCTTCGAATTAGAAGCGACATATTTGTCTCTAACGTCAAAGGTAGTAACCACCGCAATTAATATTGCAGCTATTCGCGGGCAACTTTCAATCACAAAGAAGATCATTCGTACTGAAGCCAGTGAGCTAGCTATCGTTCACCACCAATTTCTCATTGGGGGCGCGTCACAAGCCGACGTGCTTCAACAAAGAACTTCTCTTGCTATAGCGCGTACGAAGCTCCCACCGCTGATAAAGCAACTTTCACAGTTGAGAAATCAACTAAACGCTCTAACTGGGGGATACCCTAACAATAGAATAAGTTCTAAATTTAGCCTGAACACTCTACACCTTCCGTCCCGATTACCGATAAGCCTACCTTCCACACTGATTGCCCAACGTCCCGATATTCGAGCTACTCAAGCCTTACTTCACGCCGCCTGCGCCAGATTTGGAATAGCCGTCGCAAACCAACTCCCTCAATTCACAATCTCTGCCTCATTTGGCGGAACCGCAGATAGCTTTACAAATATCTTCAGCGCCGCAACCGGCGTATGGTCTATAATGGGTGGCATTTCCCAAACGCTTTTCCACGCCGGGGCGCTGCTAGATAAAAAACGTGCCGCAGCTGATGCCTTACGCCAAGCTAACGAGCAATATCGTAGTACAGTCATTAATGCATTTGAGAATGCTTCCAACGCGTTACGCGCGGTGCAAATAGATGCGTCTACCTTTCAGGTACAGGAAATCGCTGAAAGAAACGCAGACCAGAGTTATTCATTGGCCAAAGAACGCTACCTCGTCGGCGCCACAAACTACCTTACTTTACTAACCACAGATCGCACGTGGCAGAAAACAAAGCTGTCACTAGTCAAAGATCAGGCAGTCAGACTATCCGACACCGTCGCGCTCTTTCAGGCGCTCGGCGGAGGATGGTGGAATCGTCAGGACGCGGGGCCACCTCCAAAACCGGCAGCAGCCTTAACAATACCAATTGCTTCCGCGTTTCAGCGTTGAGAGGGTGAATTAATGGCCCGGCGTATAATGTTCCTACTAATAGCAACCGCCTCCATAATGATTGTCTTTTTTGCATTTCAGGAATTTAAATCCATTATGATCACCAGGGCGCTTCGCGCCTTTGCCGCTCAAAAGCAAGTTGTATCAACTACACTTGCCAAATCCAGATCCTGGCAACCCACCCTAAAGGCGTTAGGCACGTTAAAATCCAAACGAGGTGTAGTCCTCTCGCTAGACGCCAGTGGAATAGTCAAGAACATCTCATTCACGTCCGGAGAATACGTGCACGCGGGACAGGTCCTGCTAGAATTGCACTCCGAAGATGAACTTCAGCAACTGGCAGCACTGAGAGCGAACGCAGCTCTTTCAGCCCTCACTTATCAACGCGATAAAGAACAGTATAAATTTCACGCAGTTAGCAAAGCGGCTCTTCAATCCGCCAAATATGCATTCCGAAATGCGCGTGCTCTGATGGAAGAAGAAAAGCGCTTAGTCGAGAAGAAAATACTAGTTGCACCATTTTCCGGACAACTAGGCATAAGGTTGGTAAATGTCGGGCAATACCTAACCCCCGGGACTAGCATAGTCGAAATACAGTCTCTTAGAACAATTTTTGTCGACTTTATGCTGCCGCAGCGCGATCTCAAGATCGTGAAAGTAGGACAAACTGTTTACGCCCATATCGACGCGTTTCCAAAAACATCATTCCCTGGGAAAATAACAGCAATAAACCCCATGGTGACTTCAATATCCCGAAACGTTGAGCTGCGCGCCACTCTAGAACACTCCCGATACCATCTGTTACCGGGAATGTTTGCGACGATCCAAATAAGCGCCGGTCATAAAAGAAATTACTTAACCCTACCCCAAACAGCCATCTCCTATAATTCATATGGCGACACGATCTATTTTATACAGAGATCGAAAGGCGGGCTAATCGCACGGCAGACATTTGTAGTTCTGGGTCCGAAGCACGGCGACTCAGTGGCTGTACTTTCGGGAATTACCGCCGAAGAACAGATCGTCACTTCCGGACAGATCAAGCTGCACAATGGAGCGAATGTCCTAATCAATAACAAAGTACGTCCTTCTACTACGTTGATTAGCACACATGACGTAGAGTGAGAGCCGCATTCATGCACGTTACCGACATATTCATTCGACGACCCGTACTGGCCAGCGTCATAAGCCTTTTAATACTTATCCTTGGGCTACGTGCTATCACATCACTTCCTGTCTCGCAGTACCCCGAGACAAAAAGCGCTATTATCCGAATTCAAACCATATACTACGGAGCTGCCCCGAGTGTTGTAGCAGGTTTCATCACTACACCTCTTGAAGCTGCTATATCGCAGGTAAATGGTATCGACTACATGTCCTCTACGAGTAAGGCAGGCATTAGTACAATTACTATTTTTCTGAGGCTCAACTATCCACCCGACAAAGCTTTAACTGAGATAGATACGAAGATTTCCTCGGTAACGAGTCAGCTTCCACCTGGCACCCAACATCCGCAAGTCACCGTTGGCGCTGGAGAAACCATAGACGCGATGTATATAGGTTTTTTCAGCAATACGCTGCGTGGAAACCAGATAACCGATTACCTACAACGTATAGTTCAGCCAAAATTACAAGCCGTGCCCGGCCTTCAGACCGCCGAAATTGTCGGTGGAAAATACTTTGCGCTTCGTGCTTGGTTAAATCCGAATAAACTCGCAGCCTATGGTCTCACTGCAGATGACATCTCTCGCGCGCTTGCTGCTAATAATGACGTATCCGGCATAGGGCACACGAAAGGATCACTTGTAAAAGTTAGTCTAAATGCCTCGACCAATCTACATTCCCTTCATGCATTTCGAACTCTCGTTGTTAAGCAATCAGGAGACGCGCTCACACGACTTAAGGATGTAGCCAGGGTATCCCTTGGAGACGCTGACTACAACTCTCACGCAAGCTTTGACCAGAAAAGCGCCCAATTCATAGGCATAAAGCCAGCCCCAGACGCTAACCTCCTTGAGGTAATAAGGCGAGTACGAAGGCAATTTCCAGCTCTCGAGCGACAGTTGCCGCAAGGTTTACGCGCCAAAATCGTGTACGACGCCACGCAATTTGTTTCAAATTCAATTCATGAAGTGATTCAGACGCTAATTGAAGCGGTACTTATTGTTTCATTCGTCGTTTTTCTATTTTTACGCTCTCCACGGGCGGTGCTGATTCCGATCGTGGCAATACCTTTGTCCCTTGTGGGAACCTTTTCTATAATGCTGGTTCTAGGGTTCTCTATAAATCTACTAACACTATTGGCGCTGGTTCTCGCCATCGGCCTCGTCGTCGATGATGCCATAATCGTAGTAGAAAACGTAAACAGGCATATAGAAAACGGGCTAAAGCCACTTCCAGCTGCAATCCAAGCAGCAAGGGAGTTGAGTGGCCCCATCGTGGCAATGACCGTTGTTCTTGTCGCCGTTTATGTGCCCATAGGATTTCAGGGCGGATTAACGGGCGCGCTCTTTACCGAATTCGCCTTCACGCTTGTGGCTGCTGTGACGGTGTCAGCCGTTGTTGCACTCACACTTTCACCCATGATGACATCACGGCTTCTGAAACCGAAACATCCTACCGCCTCTAGCCGGAACACTTACGTTGGGCAATTGATAGGGTCATTCTATGAGGGTTCTCGCCGCTGGTACGCTGTAACTTTAAAGGGCAACCTCGACTATCTAGCATCCACACTCCTATTTGCCGCCATTGTCCTAGCCTCAATTTATGTATTCTACAGCCATGCCCGCACTCAGCTTGCGCCCCAGGAGGACCAAGGAATTATACTAAGCTTTGCTACATCTGAGCCAGACGCCACTTTGCAGCAACACCTCCAGTACGATCACCAGACCAATGGCATCATGGCGCGATTTCCGGAGACAAGTCACACATTTCAATTTGAAACGGGCAGTCAGGACGTAACAGGGGCAGTACTAAAACCTTGGGACCAACGAGAGCGCACCACCAAGGTATTGCTACCTTTATTTCAACGAGCACTCAACAACGTTACCGGGCAACAAATAATCGCATTTCAGCCGCCCCCCCTCCCCGGCAGCGTCGGCCTACCTATTCAATTCATAATAAAAACGACTAGTAGCTTCGAAAACTTAAACTCGGTTTCCCAAAAGTTCTTACGCAAAGCTCGCGCAAGTGGAGACTTTGTCATTCTCAAATCCGACCTACGGATAGATAAGCCTCAGGCCACGGTTCTCATAAATCGTAACAAGGCTGCGCTAATGGGTCTTACGATGGAGGACATCGGCCATGCCCTTGGAGCGATGTTAGGAGGTGGCTACGTAAATTACTTTGACTTATACGGCCGACCCTACAAGGTCATCCCGCAGGTACAGAGGAAGTTCCGATCTCATCCATCGCAAATCCTCGATTATTACATTCATACGAAGAATGGCGCGGAGGTACAACTCTCAACGGTAGCGCGTCTAGTTAAGAGAACACAGCCAGAGTCCATAAACCACTTTCAGCAGCTAAACTCTGCCACAATAGAGGGCGTCGCAGCTCCAGGAGTGTCGTTAGGAGAGGCAATGTCAGTTCTGGATAAGCTTGCCACTAAGACATTACCTCCAGGATATATGGTGGACTACGCTGGCCAGCTTAGGCAACTGAAGCAGGAGTCGAGTGGTTTTGTTGTTACATTTGCCTTTTCTCTGATTATTATTTTTCTTGCTCTGGCAGCTCTTTTTGAAAGCTTTCGCGATCCTCTTATAATCCTCATTTCAGTTCCGATGTCGATTGCCGGTGCGCTCTTTTTCGTGGACATGATACCGAGCGCTAGCCTTAATATTTATACGGACGTTGGCTTGGTAACTCTTATGGGGCTGATCAGTAAGCACGGCATTCTGATTGTTGAGGTTGCCAACACGCTTCAAAGACAAGGCTATAGTAAGAGAGCCGCCATTGAGGAAGCGTGCTATATACGCCTTCGACCGATACTTATGACTACAGCGGCAATGGTGTTGGGAGTGGTTCCGCTATTACTTGCCAGTGGTGCGGGCGCAAATTCGCGATTTGCGATGGGGCTTGTTATATCAACTGGCCTCTCTGTTGGTACGGCTTTTACGCTCTTTGTAGTACCTGCCATGTATTTGCTATTGGCGGAAAGCCATAATGCAAAGAACCATACTTAAAGCACTATATGGACATTGCAGCTTTGCAAAAATGGCGGAGCGACTTGTCGCAGCATGGGAGTGATTATGAATGAATAATCCTCGCTACATTTTTCTTTCTAAGGGCGTGTCATCGAACGTTACGCATTAGTTCGCAAGGCTCGCACGTCCGATCTTGGCTCGACTTAGCAGCTTACCTCGATAAAGGTCTAATCATAGCATCAAGCGATTGACATCTACCCCTATACGAATTACCGCGCTTTCGTAAACTCAAAGTTACGAAACAGCCTACTAGAAGCTCAACTGACGGCAAGCTCACATTTGGAACACATTAATTGTATCGGCAATCTCGCTTCATCTGTCACACACTTCCGTTCTTGGCTGCATCCTTATTGTGGTTCGACCAGCTCGGCAACATTTTGCCACATAAAAGTGAGCCCCACCTTTAGGGTTCTGGTCGCGGCGTACTTGCCACGCTGGGCGGTAGTTCTGGATAGACAATGCGTGGCTGTTTGCCATTCAAACTATCTAGAAATGAAACAATTTTGTCTGCCTCTGATGTGCTGAGCTGAACTCCAAGTTGACTCGCCCCCATAATCATCACGGCTTGCTTTAGATCCCATACTTGTCCGCTATGAAAGTATGGTGCCGTCAACTCAACATTACGCAGCGATGGAACTTTAAAAGCATATTGGTCGCTTGGAATTCGAGTCACAGCAAACCGTCCTTTATCGGCTGGTGGTAAAAGCTTGACGCCTGGCTTGGCTACTAATCCAAACGGGGCATAGCTAGCTCCACCGACATTTATGCCACCATGACAACTGGAACAGCCCTTATCCATAAAGAGCGCCAACCCGCTTTTTTGCTCTTTAGTAAGCGCGCTCGTATGACCTTTCAGATATAGATCAAATGGAGCGTTCGGCGTGATTAGCGTTGCCTCAAATACGGCTATTGCCTTCTGTACGTTCGCAAAGGTAATAGGAGAAGCTTCTCCAGGAAATGCAGATTTGAAGTATGATGTGTACCCTGGAATCGCCTTAAGTTCTTCGACTACGTGCTCAGGCGGTGATGCCATTTCAACGGGATTAACAATCGGCCCTCCCGCCTGTTGCTCCAAATCCTTGGCGCGGCCGTCCCAAAATTGGGCCTTATCATATACCGCATTAAACACCGTGGGAGCATTCCGCTGACCGTGCTGCCAGCGGTGCCCGAGGGATGTAGGCTCTGCATCGGTGCCAGCCAGCCCAACATTATGGCAGGTATTGCAACTGATTGCATGACTGGCGGAAAGCCGCGGCTCGAAGAAGAGCATCTTTCCTAATTTGATTTTTTCCGGAGTTGACGCATTTCCGGGGAGGATTGGTGGCGTTTCAGGAATAGGTAGGAATACCTGGCGAGCCCGCGATAGCAGGTTGCTCTGACCACCGGTTGAAGCGGCAAATGAAACGGTACTCTGATATGAAAGCAGGCCAACGCAGGCAATTAGTGACCTAGTTACGAGGCGATAGGCATTCTTGCTAAAACGCATGACGCTGGCCCTCCTTTGCTGGGCACCTTCTGGCAAACCTCAGCATGGATACCGCTCCGAAAGGAGCGACTACCCTTTCTAAGAACCCGGTCACTTTTGATTGACGTTCGAAACTAATTCGTGAATTTAGCTCAGAGCTGATCTTTCTTTAGAGTGGCTTCGAGATTTTCAATATCGCAAGAGTTGCACTGAAGCGTATTGATAGGTGTCAACGCATCCCCTTCTTAAGCTTTATGATCATTTGTCATAAAGCTCGATGTATCGGCTTCCTTAGAAGATATTGCATTCATAAGGTCTGCTCTTAGATCTGAAGCCGCTTACCCAACCATAGTTGGCTTTCGTCTGTACAGGCGTTCAGCTTATTCATTGATGATGGGTTAGATACAACTTTTTTGTAAGGTGTTTGTACCACACCGTCTAATGCTGACGACTTTAGTCGTCAAATCAGAGTTGCGCTTAGGTTGAAAAGCAAAATGTATTTGAATTATTGGGAATTAAGATCATCTGAAAATGTGCGGGCCTAGTTCTAAAAAAGGCGGAATGGAAAATTTTGAGGCCGTTCTCTGTCATTCGTATTTAGCAATTTCGTTGAGATAAAGATTCACTTTTGTGACAGTGTTTCACTTTGTTCATTCTGTGACGCGGACATAAAAGTGTGATCTTTCCGCCGTACTAGGGACCACGAGGGGGGTGTGAGGCAGGTGTTAGACGCCATGCCTATGACGCCACCGCGATGGCTCTTAGTGGGGATAAAATATGTTTCAATTAGATGAACTTCGCAGGCACACAAGCCCGCGCAGCTTGCATGCATTGACTGCGTTCCTGATTTCGTCAGTTGCGATGGTCAATTCAGTGAGTGCCCAAACTACGACACCGCAATCGTATCCGACTGGACAGATCGAAGAGGTAGTTGTTAGCGGCAAGGCGCAGCAGCTCGGCAGCCTGAAGCAAAAGTCCATCTTTATCTCGTCTTATGGTGACAAGGCGCTGGATCGCCAGCAGTTGAAGTCGGCGGGCGTTATCGGTGGGGCGGCGCAGGCGCTTTCCTTTGCTCCTGGGATCAGCGTATCCGGTTACGGGCAAACCGGTGGCACAAAGGCGAGTATCAGCATCAATGGTATCAGTCAGGGATGGGCAGGTCTGTCACCTGGTACCGTAGATAATGGAAGCCTTGCAATCAGCTTTGATGGCATTCCCATGGTAAATGCGGCGTCAGGCTTGTGGGAGACGCCGCAAATTCCACAAACGGCATTGCTTGAGGGTGCGCGGGTTACTTACGGTCCAGGTGACCCGGAACGTCGCTGGTATAACAATATCGGGGGCGGCATTAACTTCGTGCCCATACAGCCTTCGGCCATGCCGGGCGGCACTGCACAGTTGACCTATGGAAGCTTTAACACCCAGAACTATGACCTTACTCTGCAGACTGGCAGAATTGATGGTTGGGAGACAGTGGTCGCAGGAGGGTACGGAAGTGCAGATAACTTCCGTACCTCCCCGGATGGATATCGCTGGCCGACGCACAACTATGCCGCGTTCTTCAAAACCCGCAAGGTCTTCCATAATGGTGACGTAAGCTTCGGTGCTTATACCGGCTATGGTACGGGTTGGCGCCCAGTTCCCCTTCCGATCACTCCTATTCCAGGCTTAAGTGTCAACGGCATTGGTGCCCCAGGGCCGCTTCTCAGTCAGCAGACAACAGGTTTCTACAGCACGGTTAACGAACAAGTCTGGGCCAAAAACGATACCAATCGCACGTGGATGCTCTACGCCAGGCAGAATATCAAACTTGATCCCGTCATGACGCTTCACAACCAGCTTTGGTTCCGTCGCGGCGATCGACTGCACTATCACTATAACAATTTTGGTCTTGGAACCCCTGGGGCAGGAAACCTCTATGAGCACAACAATCCGTTCTCGTACATGTACGGCGATAAGCTCTGGAGCGATATTAATCTGCCCTATAACCGAATTGGCTTGGGCGGCTACTTTATAAAGACCGTCTATAACTCACGCAATTCGTTTTATAATCCTGGTGTCTGCGGTGTAACTCCCACTGCTGTTACATACGGGTATGGTACTGTAATACCAGCAGGGACAACAGTCTGTGGCTCGGTATCCGTTCCGAATGCTAATCACCGTAGCAATTTCTGGCATATTAATGATCTGGCGTTGTTCCTGCAGGACTCGATTACCCCAGTTTCTAGCGTTACCGTCACACCAGGCTTCAGGTTAGTGAACTTCCATACCGACTATTATCCGTATGGAAACACCTACTTTGCCGAAGCCAACGCGCTGGATGCAGCCGGGGTATTTTCGGGGCATGATCAAGGGCAGCTGCCAGCTACGCAAACCGACTTCACAAAAACTGAACCATCTGTCAGCGCCCGCTGGCAGCCGAAGAGCTGGTTAGCTCTGTACGGGAACTGGGCTACCTCCTACCGCCTCCCCCCCGTTGGTGGTGGCGGGGGGCTCTATCAGAGCACCCCAGCGCTCGGTAATATCTTAGAAAAGGGCGTAGAATATCAGTTTGGGGCCAAACTGTTCTGGCCGCGGATTGGAATGTTCAGCAAAGTTCTGATCAATGCCAATTATTACCACCTACACTTCAGCAATCAGTTTATCGGCGTTACCCTGGCCAACGGCGTGTTTAAAGGTCTGGCTCAGGGCGATTCCCTTTACCATGGTGTCAATCTTTCAGCAGAAGCCAATCTCGGCAAACTTAAGATGTTCACCAATCTGAATCTTCAGTCCGCGACATTTAACAATTATGAATTTGGAGGCGTAACTGCTCACGGCCTGCCCGTTTCCGACACCCCAAATAGTACATTCAATATCGGTGCTTATTGGACCCACGTCGTAGATGGGTTTATTTTGAAACCTCGCGCTTGGTACCAATACGTTGGATCACAGCACATATTTGACAATAACGCAGGCATGCCGACTAATCAGAAGCTCTCTTCTCACGGAGTGCTGAATCTCGCTCTGGCAGCAACTATGCCTTCCGCATGGTATGCCGACACCGCAAAGCGAGTTACATTTAAAGTTGAACTTATGAATGTGCTCGACGACAAGTACAATCAATTCGAGTATATCTCGTCGGGAGGATTATACGGAACTGCCACTGGCGGTTATCCGATAGTATATCCAGGCGCACCACGAGCTGTATATGCAACTATCGCTGTTTCATTCTGAGTTTGTGGACGATTATGTATAACCGGTAACTGTCTGCCCGCTGTCGGTTTGGTATAAATACTTGCTGAACCGACAGCGGTGGACCTTGCCTCGTCTCTTTATCCAGAGGACACCGGAATCGAGCGCTCTTTTGGCCGCATACCGATTCTTAGACCGGATCAGGTGAGAAGCTCCGCCTGTTGGTACCCATCAGCACCATGCATTGGCTTCTGCATCAAGTTGATTGGGGGTCTGTCAGCGATCTCACTACGTGGCCTCACTTCGTTGCATTCGCGGCGCCATTCTTCCATCTTTTGGACGGCATCCTCGGTATCCCAAAACCAGTTCTGACCCAAAGACTCTAAGCGCACAGAGGCGTTGAAGCTTTCAACGAATGCATTGTCCGCGGGCTTTCCTGGTCTCGAGAAATCCAGGGTGATGCTATTGGAATAGGCCCACAGGTCGAGCTTTTTCGGTGTGAACCGACAACCTTGGTCGACGCGGATGGTATGTAGGAGTCTGAAGTCCCCACGCACCCGTTGCAAAGCCTCTATCACGGTTTGTGCAATGGCGGATCTTGTTACGTACATGATCGGACAAATACGGCTCCACGTATCGACGGCAGTCAGTACCCGGATACGCTTGCGGTTGAAAAGCTCATCATACATCCACTCCATTGCCCATACCTGGTTTGGGCTGGTGGCATTGCTGCGATCATTGCGCAGCTTGGCCATGATGCATCGTCGTGGCGTTCGTACGCGGGCGCTACTAACTATGCCGCATTTGTCGGCCTTCCAGACAATAGAGCCGATGCACCCGCCTGACGTTGACCAGGCAATCCACTCTTCAGCGCGCTCGTGTCTCTGCAATCTTGCGGATACGCTTGCGAAAGGTGGCCTGATCGGCTCGCTTAGAATGATAATGGTGCGATCCACGGCAAAGTGGCAACGCTTTGCAGGCTCGACGGATCGAAACCTGAAAGCAAGTTCGGATGAAGTCGGTTATCTCTCGGCCCCGCGTTGCCGTCGGATCTTTTTTGATGACTTCAGTGAGCATCTCCTTGTCGAGGGTCACATCTGCCACCAACTTGCGAATCCGGCCATTCTCTTCCTCGAACTACTTCAGCCTGCGGATCTCTGACGGCAGGAGGCCGCCATAAACCTTCTTCCATCTAAAAAGGCGTCGCCTGACTGATGCCCATCTAACGACACACCACGTCGACTGAGGTGCCACCTTCAGCCTGCTGCAGGGCAAACGGGATCTGTTGTTCCGTAAACCGCGAGTTCTTAATGGCCAGAGCCCTCCCCAGTTAGCCTAGCTGGAAAACTCTCTTTCAACCCGGTCTAAAAATTGGGAGGAGCCTAGGGCGCATGGCCCGATAGGCGAGGATTGCAATACCAACCCTTCTTCCTGAGCAGTTCACAGTTCTCGCGCGCAGAACATTCGACGCGGTCAGCACGGCCACGAATGCACCACACTACGGTCTATCTTGGCGACCTCATTTTTGAGCGCGTGCCAACATTTCTGAATAAGTCAGTATTTTCAAATATTTAACAAAATTTTTTGGTGCGGTCGAGAAGACTCGAACTTCCACGGGTTGCCCCACTAGCACCTCAAGCTAGCGCGTCTACCGTTCCGCCACGACCGCACGCACCGATAGGCGGGCGGGTTTAGCAAATCCACTCCAAGAGTGGAAGTGCGAATAAGAGGGGAAGGTCTGTTGCCGTCCAATTATACCCAGCTGGACGGCAATCGAGGGGTGTTGGGTCATACGGGGCAGTCCAGAGCCAAGGGCGGCCAGATACTCGGCTATTGGCCCGGATGTTACCGCGTCGGATTGCCGACCAGGGGACTCCATGCCGCCCACCTCTCCAGAGAATTTGATGACGCTAACCGCTATCTAAACTGTGCTTGCCATCAGCTCTGGTAAGCACACCCCAAGGCCCCATCGAGGCTTAGAGCGCTACGAGAGGTGGCCATAAGACTGATCGAAGGAGCCATCAACCTGTAACACTGGTGGGCAAAGGGTGGACCTCAAGACCTGCGTGGCCACTAGATTCCCTCACCATCGACGCCAAGATGGATACCACATTCGTCCTTGTCTAGGCCGGCCCAGCGGCCGTCCCGATACCCCCCACCTGGCGCCACCCGACGGGTACATGGCACGCAACCAATTGAGGGATAGCCATCATCCACCAGAGGGTGAACGGGGAGCGCACGGGTCTCGATATACTGATTAAGCATTGCCTGGTTCCAGTCAGCCAGAGGGTTAAACCTGAAGCGTCCCTCAAAAAATTCCACGCGCTCCATATTTGCCCGCGCTCCTGTTTGAAACCTCTTTCGTCCCGTGATCTGGGCGCCGAACTTGGATAGCGCTTGGCGCAAGGGCTGTACTTTCCTGAAGTCGCAGCAGGCGTCCGCGTCCCTAGACCAAAGGGTGCCCTCAGGATCGAATTCCTCACGCAAGCGCGGATTAGGCCCAATCGATCGCACGTCGCATAAGCCTAGCTGTTCTTGTAGGCGGTCACGATAGCGTAGCGTTTCGCCAAAAAGCTTTCCCGTGTTGAGGAAAAGTACCGGAGTATTAGGGTCAACTTGGGCGACGAGATGAAGCAGAACGGCAGACTCCGCACCGAATGAAGAGACCACCGCAGCCTGACGCCAGAATTCATCTTTGAGCGCGATCTGCAAAATCCCTAGGGCGTCACACCCCGCCACCTTCCCCCGCAGATCCTTCAATCTGGCCAGGGCTTCAGACGTCGGTGTCAAACTATCCACAACCGTGTACGTGGTCACTTTAGCCACCCCCTATCCGCCAGAAGGCAACGCAGACGCCCAACCATTGCGGCGGACTCGACGCCTTCGCGTCGCCACATCTGACGCATTTGGGCAACTTCCTCGAGGTACTCCGACCAGATGCTAGGAAACTGTCTCTCCAGCCATTCACGAATGAGCCGAGAGAGCCCGGGAGCCCTACCACCAGTGGCAACCGCCAGCACGAGGTCTCCACGCCAAACGCAGGCGGGAACATGAAAATCGCAAAGCTCCGGTACATCCTCGACGTTGACCATAACCCCCAAGGCCCTAGCCTGATCGGCCAGCTGCCTTGGCGCACTCAACCCTGCGATAAACAGAACTTGTAGACCGGCAAGCGCGCTCGGTTCAGACTCGTCGTTGATCCTGCATGGCATAATTCCCGCGTCGCGCAGCAGTGCAGCGCGTCGAGCACCGGCCGCGCCCCGACCGCAGAGCCCGACCGCAAGGTCGGATGAAAGCATAATGGGAAGCATGGTCCCGCTCCGGTAAGCCGACCAAATCTAGAGCCGGGAGCCATATTATGCAATAATTAAGTGGTAATAACCAAATTATACACTTATAATATGTTTAATCTTGCACGTAGCCTCGCAGCAACTCGGTCACTGAAACTCCAATCTTATCGCCATGAATGACGATATCACCCCGGGCGACTGGCTTTTCGTTGGCATAAATCGTCACCGGGTCATCCTGGTGGGAACTAAGCTCAATCACGGCCCCGCGGCCCATGCGAAGGAGCTGATGCATGGGGATCACCGCGCGCCCAAGAACGACTGAGATTTCGACCTTGACTGATTCAAAATTGAGGGACATGAGCGGCCTGTTATGAGCATACGCACCCACCACCATGGCGCCAATATGGTTTCCGCCCACTTAATGCGCCCGGAATGGGTAATCGCAAAGCGGCCGGTCACCTACCCTGAAGCGGTGGCCGCCATGGAATCGCAAGTGGAGGCTATCGCCTATCATAACGGCCCAGAACGCGTCTGGCTCTTGGAACACCCCCCTATCTACACTGCCGGCACCAGCGCCCGCCCAGAGGACCTGCTCGAACCTCGCTTTCCTGTGTTCAAAACTGGCCGCGGCGGCCAATACACCTATCATGGGCCAGGTCAGCGCGTAGGCTACGTGATGCTGGACCTGAAGCGCCGGCGCCCTGACGTGCGGGCCTTTGTGTACGCCCTGGAGGAATGGCTTATCCGCACCCTAGCTCAATTCAATGTCAGGGGTGAGCGCCGCCCCGGGCGGGTCGGTATTTGGGTCGTCCGAGGACAGCGCGAAGACAAAATCGCAGCCATTGGCGTGCGGGTACGGCGCTGGGTCAGCTATCATGGTGTATCGCTGAATGTGGACCCCGATCTCAACCATTTTGGGGGTATCGTCCCATGCGGAATTTCTGAGCATGGTGTGACAAGCCTGCTCGATCTGGGTATTCCGGTCAGCATGCCTGACGTTGATGTCGCCATGCGGCGGGCCTTCGAAGAAGTCTTTGGGAGCGTCTCGGACATCTCCGAAGAGATCTAGCGCCCCCGGAGTTAGATCCTTCCCAAACCCAGTATGAGCGGCGGTGGCACCTCTACACTAAATCGATGGCCGCCTACGAAATCCCTTCTCAGACGGCAATCCAGCCTTCTCCATCTGCACATTCTCCACCCGGCTGCCGGCAGGACCTCGCGAACACGAGATGAAGAATTCCTCGATCGCCCTCGTAGGACCTGCAGCAAGCGCCTCAACCGTCCCGTCAGCCCGATTTCGAACCCAGCCGTCTAATCCCAGCCTGCCTGCCTCTGAGATCACAAAATTGCGATATCCAACCGCCTGTACCTTCCCTTCAATACGGAACCTCAAGCACGTCAGATCCCCGGCACTATCGTCGCTCACTGGAGAAGTTTCCCTGATACATGCGATGCCGGTGTCACGGTAGGACAGCGGGGTAATCCACTCAATAGCTAGTCAACGACCACGCAATGACAGCATTACTGCCATGCGGCGGCCGCAGGTTTGTGCATCAGCGAACGAGACATACATGCCCTTCACATAATGAAGGAAATGTAGATGTCTTTTAAAAGAATTTTCAGTCATCGGCTTACCCTACCAACCTGTCTAGCCCTGATACTGTCAGCATCGGCCCATGCGGCGGATATCTCGAGTTACCCCGCCTCATTTTTTGCAGCGGCCCATCCCAACACAGCCTATGACATGATCAGACGTCTGCCGGGATTTGTCTTTGATGATGGAACTAATGCACGTGGCTACTCCGGCACAGCAGGAAACGTGCTGATCGATGGTCAACGCCCAACTGCTAAAACAGACGATCTGAAATCAATATTGCAGCGAATTCCGGTATCAGACGTAAATACAATCGAAGTCATCAGTGGAAATCCGCGCGGACTCAATATGGAAGGTCACACAGTTGTCGCTAATGTCATTCGAAAACGATCAGCAGTGACAGATCTCATTGCATCCGCCAGCACCAACACCTGGCTTGATGGTCACACTGTTCACGATCTCAAACTTGAGTACATACACACTGAGGGACATTGGCGGTATGAAGCATCAATTGAGCGCTTTCCCAATTACGACGACGCAGCCGGACAGGGCTCAAATGTAGTCACCACCTTTCTCGGAGGCAACGAACGTCAGCACATAAATTACACAAGCGCAGCCGAGGGTTGGGACTTCAATAGCGCCGTTACCATGCCACTCCTGAAGGGCCAATTCCGCACCAATTTAACGATTCAGGATAGCCCTAACAGCTCCCTTCTCAGATATTTCTCATCGACTGGTTCTCAGAAAGTTCTAGACGACAGTCATCAGAATAATATCGAGTTCGGTACCCATTGGACAGGAGAGTGGAACGGCTTCTTCTTAAGCATTCTGTCTTTACAAAGACTCGGCCATTATACTGAGCTCAACGCTTTATATGCTCCAGAAAGCAGTCAGATTTTCTCCACCGCGCAGAATACCGGGGAATCAATTTTCCATGCGGTGATGCGATATGATGGCTTCGCACATTTCTCAATCGAAGGCGGTGGGGAAGCTGTCTACAATTTTCTGAGAAGCCGGAGCAACTACATAGAAAATACGGTTGTCATATCTCTGCCAGGTGCCAATGCGGATGTTTCAGAGGAGCGTGGCCAGGCATTCCTGCAGCTGACGTGGAAATTTTCCACCAACGTTTCACTCCTCGCCGGAAGCCGGTTTGAATTCTCCACTATTCGTGAGCGTGGAAACGCCAATCAGACGCGTTCGTTCTTCTATCCAAAACCCAGATTTGTACTGTCATGGACGCCTAACCACGAAAATCAGCTCAGACTTCGTATCCAGCGCAAAGTCGGACAACTAGACTTTACAAATTTTGCCGCTTCAAGTGACCTTCTCACATCTGGTGTACATGCGGGCAATTCCCAACTGAGGCCAGACCAGCACATGCAATACGAGCTATATTATCAACGACAGTTCTGGAAAAGCGGCGCGTTGCGCCTCGGACTTTTGCACGAAGATCTCAAAGACGTTGTTGATCGCGTGCCAATCTACGCCAATGGAGCGATTTATGATGCCCCGGGTAACCTTGCAAGCGGTCAGGATGACAAAATTTACGCGGACGGTAGTCTACCGCTAAAGCGATTCGGCATTAGCGGCGGAACAGTTCGCCTCAAATCGACATTCCGTTTTAGCTCGGTTGAAGACCCGGTGACCGACCAAATGCGCAGGATCTCTGGAGAACGTCCATATTCAGTTCGGATCTACTTTTCTCAGGACCTACCGCGCTGGCACTCTACCTGGGGTATCGACTTTGATGCAGGCTGGGATGAGTACTACTATCGCGTGCAAAGCTATGAACATAGATATATGACACCGCCTTACCTTCAAATTCACTGGCAGTACGATCCCACAGCCGCATGGTCTCTTCGGGTAGAAGCTGACAACATTGTCCCGTTTACGTTCCGTCAGACGGTGATCTCCTACAATGGTTTGCGCGGTTCATTCGCACCTGCACAAATTACAACGCTGCAGATCAACTCACAGCCCCGCTTATTTCTGCAGATCCGCCATACATTTGGCTGAGAAATAGTTAGGCGAACTCAAGAATCACATCGTCCAGAGCAAGGCTGTCACCTTTTCCAACATTAATCTTTTTGACGATGCCGTCCCGCTCGGCAGTAAGGACATTCTCCATCTTCATAGCTTCAACGACAGCTAACGTCTCTCCAGCTTTTACTTCGGATCCTTCAGAGACGTTGATTGAAACAACAAGTCCTGGCATCGGGCACAGAAGAAATTTGGAGGTGTCTGGGGGGGCCTTTTGGGGCATAAGACGGGCAAGACGGGCGATGGCTGGCACTCGAACGCTTGCCGTAACTTCAATACCTGCGTGCGTCAGACGATATCCACCTGGTTCGCGTGAAACCTTGATTGCTGCCACCCCGCCCTCATCTTCGAGTCTGAGGATCTTCTGTCCAATGCGCCATACTATGCGTCCAGAATATTCCTTCCCCTCGATTTGGGCTCGAAATTCCTCCCCTTTCAGAGAAGCATCACGCACTTCAACTTCCTGTTCTGACAGCGCCACAACGAAGCTTCTGGAAGACACTAGCGCGCCATTGAGTTGACCGGATACGCGACTGGCGCGTTCAGTGCGAACAAGCTTTACCGCCGTTGCAATTGCGGCAAATCGCCGAAGCGTTGTCTCGTCCACAGATCGGCCATGGAAGCCATCTGGGAACTCCTCGGCAATAAATCCTGTGCTGAGCCTACCCTGCCTGAAGCGCTCATTATGCATGATTGCCGCAAGAAACGGGATATTGTGATTAATACCCTCAATATAAAACTCGTCCAATGCCTCGCCCATGGCTGTAACAGCTGCATCACGGGACAAACCGTGAGTGCAAAGCTTGGCTATCATTGGATCGTAATAGATCGATATTTCTCCACCCTCGTAAACACCGGTGTCATTTCGTACCAAAATCTCGCCACGGCGACCTTCTGCAGGCGGCCGATAGCGGGACAGCCGACCAGTGGATGGCAAAAATCCTCGGTAGGGATCTTCAGCGTAGATGCGAGCTTCCACAGCCCAACCATGTATCTTTACATCGGACTGAGAAATGGGAAGCGGTTCTTCTGCCGCAATCCGGATCATTAATTCCACCAGGTCAAGACCAGTGATGAGCTCCGTTACGGGGTGCTCAACCTGCAAGCGAGTATTCATCTCGAGAAAATAAAAATTCCGGTCACGGTCAACAATGAATTCTACAGTTCCTGCGCTATCATACCCGACTGCCTTAGCTAGTGCGACCGCCTGCTCTCCCATGGCCTGTCGCGTTTTTTCGTCAAGAAATGGCGAAGGAGCCTCTTCAATCACCTTTTGATGGCGACGCTGTATCGAGCACTCGCGTTCATTGAGATAGATGACGTTACCGTGCTTGTCTCCCAGCACCTGGATCTCAATGTGTCGGGGCTCGGTAACAAATTTTTCGACAAACAGGCGATCATCACCAAAGCTTGCTCTTGCTTCATTCTGTGATGACTGAATGGCTTGCACGATTTCCTTTTCGTTATGAACAATGCGCAGCCCCTTACCTCCGCCTCCTGCGGAAGCTTTCACCATAACAGGATAACCAATGTCGCTTGCTATCTGCTTGGCATGAGATGCGTCCTTTATCTCTCCGACAAAGCCAGGCACTGTTGTAACGCCGGCCTTGACCGCAAGCTTCTTGGACTCGATCTTATCGCCCATCGCCGCGATCGCTTGCGGATTTGGGCCAATGAAGGTCACGCCGGCCGCGGCCAACACCTGGGCAAAGCTCTCACGTTCCGACAAAAAGCCATAGCCTGGATGAACGGCCTGTGCTCCGGTATCACGGCATGCCTGGACAATCCGCTCGGCTACCAGATAGGACTGGGCGGATGCCGCAGGACCGATGCGAACAGCCTCGTCGGCCATTTCCACATGAAGTGCATCTTTATCGGCGTCTGAATAGACAGCGACAGTCTTGATTCCCATCCTCCGCGCAGTCTTGATGACGCGGCAGGCAATCTCGCCCCGATTGGCTATTAGAATTTTCTGAAACAACCCAGACCCCTTGAGCAGGTGAAATTGTGACGCATATGTTTTTATTGGGTCAAATGCGGGCCGTAAACAGATGATGGCAAGAATGACCTAGGCGCCTGTGCCCGTTGTCGTGGCGACAGCTTTTCGTGCCCCCCAAAGCGGAGTGCGCAGGGGCCGGGGACCGCGCGCCCAAGGTGGGGGATGGGCTCATTGGCGGCTCAGCCGCCCCCTTACGGGCCGCCGGTCGTCGGCCACGGGGAAGGCTCCCCCTCCCCGATTTCTGACCTGTATTAGACCAGATTCCTCCCTCATAACCTAAGCTGTAGGGGAACGTTCTCCGTTGGAGGGCTTGAAACCACGCCCACTGAGGCTTGGCGAGGCGTCATACGGAGCGGGGGAGAACCTGCCCGGAAAGCGCGCCGCGGCAGTATCGGTGCTCAGCGCACACTCCAGTGCAGCCTGCCAAAAGGCACCCCACCAGTCCCTTCCCTTAGGGTACCCCTGGTTGAGGGGGCCGTCTTGGGTCGCCGACAGGGCCACCACCACGATCGCCCAGTTAATTCCGCTCTCTGGAAGCCCTCAGCGTTTCCTCAGTCTACCCCAAAGCTACGTAACCCAAGGCGACCAGGCCGCCACCCTCCCATTCGTTAGTCATCACCTTCAGTGCCCACACTCTCCTACCGAAGACGCACCAGTTGAGAGCCCTATACCCTCAATTCAAGCGCGCGGAGAACGCTTAGCTCTCAGCTTTGCCCAATATTCAAGGCGCTTGATAACTTCCCGTTCAAAGCCGGCTTCCTTGGGCTGGTAATAGGTTTCTCGATGCATCGCGTCTGGAAAATAGTTCTGTCCGGAAAATCCTTCCTCCACATCATGATCATACTCGTAACCACTTCCATAGCCTAAGTTTTTCATCATTCTGGTGGGTGCATTGAGAATATGAGCTGGCGGCATCAAGGAGCCGTGCTGCCTCGCAGCTCGGCTAGCGGCGCCGAATGCCTTATAAACTGCATTCGACTTCGGAGCAGTTGCCAAATATAAAACGCATTGGGCAAGCGCTATTTCCCCCTCAGGGCTACCGAGGAAGTCGTACACATCCTTCGCCGCGAGGGCCTGCCCCACGGCTTGAGGATCTGCAAGCCCGATGTCTTCTACGCTCGCGCGAACCAATCGGCGGACGATATAAAGTGGCTGCTCCCCCGCCACAAGCATGCGAGCGAGCCAATAAAGAGCGGCGTCCGGATCTGATCCACGTATCGACTTATGCAGCGCCGATATTAGATTGTAGTGTTCTTCCCGACCTTTATCATACAGGGGCGCCCTGCGTTGCACTACTTCTACCAGTGCCGCCGTATCCAGTGGTGCTAACGTCTTTAACCCTGCGATCTCCTCAACCAGATTGAGCAAATAACGTCCGTCACCGTCAGCCATCGCCCGCAACGTTTCGCGTGCGTCACTTGTCAGTGCCAGCTTCTGCCCATAATGAGCCTCAGCACGTTCGAGAAGCTTTTCCAGAGCTGCATCATCCAGACGTCGCAATACCAGTACCTGACAACGAGAAAGCAGTGCTCCGTTAAGCTCGAAAGATGGATTTTCCGTGGTGGCGCCGACTAGAACGACTGTACCATCCTCAACAACCGGCAGGAACGAGTCCTGCTGGCTTCGATTGAAGCGATGAATTTCATCGACGAACAGCAAAGTTCCTTGGCCGACTCGTCGGCGCTGCCTGGCGGCCTCGAATGCCTTCTTAAGGTCCGCCACCCCTGAAAAAATTGCTGAAAGCTGATCAAAATGCAGCTTGAATGAACTCGACAGCAGTCTTGCGATGGTCGTTTTTCCCGTACCGGGAGGCCCCCAGAGAATTACCGAATGAGGAGTACCACGTTCAACCATGCGGCCCAACGGGCCATCGGCACTCAAAAGATGGTCCTGCCCGACCACCTCGGAAAGAACGCGAGGACGCAGCCTATCGGCGAGGGGACGTGGCGCCCCAGTGTCTAAGCCATCCGCTTCAAATAGATCACCCATCGCGAGAGTCTAAACCTATTTGTGTTAACTGACGAACCGGGATGAAGTATGAACCCGGTTGCCAGGAAAACCCTCGGAAAATGCAGGCGTCAAGCGTAGATAATTGCGCTCGCTCCCATGTTGCTCCGGCTTTGGCAGCGATCGTGTCTGCTGGCACTACCGGCCACACTGGCTAAGCCCACCGTCTACCGTCGAACAGCCAAGGAAAGCTGCTGTCCATTGCGGTTTACCACAATCTCCCAGCCACCCTGCCTTTCTCCAGAAAGTAGCGCCTGGTTCAACTGGTTGACGTTACCAATCAACTCCCCATTGATGCTTTGAATAATATCGCCAGTTTCAAAGCCTTGATTAGCAGCAAGGCTTTGACCCGCAGATGCAACCACAACACCATGCAGCATCGGGTTTAACTGCAATTGCGTTGCCACCGCCGGCGAAAGATTTTCAACGCGAGCACCCGTTAGTGGATTTCGGCCACCTATAAGAGTTTCCTCGGGCGGAGGGCTCGCCGGGGGAGCATTGAGTCGAACGCCGATGACACGCACATGCCCATTTTGCACTACCCGCATGCTCACCATTTTCCCCGGCCTATGGGTAGCCACAAGATAATTGACCGCGTCCATGCTATTTACACTGGCACCATCGATCCCGAGAACTACATCACCATGCCTTAGACCTGCCGTTGCAGCAGGACCACCCGGATAAACTTGGTTGAGAACAACACCCTCTGGCAACTTTAGGCCAAGTGCCGACGCGAGGTTGGGCGTTACAGCTTGTCCGGAGGCACCAAACCACGACAGCTGAACCCCTCCCCCTAGCGCACCATCCACGACACGACGTGCGAGATTAGCCGGAATCGCAAAGCCTATACCAATGTTGCCACCCGACCTCGAATAAATTGCGGTATTAATGCCTGCAAGTTTCCCGTCAGTAGTAACGAGCGCGCCACCAGAATTGCCCGGATTGATAGCCGCATCGGTTTGTATAAAAAACCGATACGAGCCATCAGCGACGTTTGTACGTGCTAGCGCTGAAATAATACCCTGCGTAACAGTCTGTCCAACACCGAAGGGATCACCGATAGCCAGAACAATGTCACCGACTTCAAGCCGGTTGGAATTACCGAACGCAATAGTTGGCAGGACTTGCCCTTTAGGTACGTTAATTTTGAGTACCGCCAGGTCCGTACGCTTGTCAGCGAGCAAAACCTTTGCTTTGAACACACGACGGTCAGCCAACGCCACAACAATATCTTGGGCACCGGCAATGACATGATCATTCGTCAATATGACACCATCACTGCGCACAATGACGCCAGAACCCAGCGATTGCTGAACCCGACGCCGAAACTGTGGCGAAATTCCGAAGAATTGCTGGAACAGAGGATCTGTGAAGAGTGGATTGACCTGCTGACGTACAACGGAGCGCGCATAGACATTTACGACCGCAGGCGCGACCCGTTTGACAACGCTGGCAAAACTGAGCTGCATCTGCTCGGTTGACTGAGGCAACACACGCTTCGCCAATGCAACTCCTGGAGACACAAGAGCGAGCGTGAGCAGAATCGGCATTAAAATGGCTCGAGTCTTCATTTACACTCCTCAACGCAAAAGGGCGGCTTCAAGAGCCGCCCCAATACCTATCCCGCACGCGTTACACGCTTACTACTCCTCGGCGTCACCACCCACGGTTACGGGCCCCGAGTCCTGGCCTTTTGCCTCGAGATCACGATCGACGAACTCAATGAATGCCATAGCGGCATTGTCACCATGACGGAACCCGGCCTTGAGGACCCGTGTGTAACCACCAGGGCGATTGGCATACCGCGGCCCGATCACATCGAACAGCTTTTTAACCTGGCTCGCGTCGCGCACAGTGGCAAGTGCCTGACGACGCGCATGCAGATCTGACGCGCCTCGGCGCGACAGGGTTACCAGCTTTTCCACAACTGGCCGGAGCTCCTTAGCTTTTGGCAATGTGGTCTTGATTTGCTCATGCTTGATCAATGCCGCTGCCATATTCGCGAACATGGCTGTGCGGTGAGCGGTTGTCTTGCCGAGTTTCCGGCCGGAATTACGATGGCGCATGATACACTCTTGTTTTCTATCCCGTCGTCACCGGCTTCATGCCGACAACTTACTCCAGCTCCGCTGTCGAAACAGCACGCTGGTACACACTCAGTATTGGTCTTCGTAACGCTTAGCGAGATCTTCGATATTCTCCGGGGGCCAACCGGGCACTTCCATGCCCAGATGCAAACCCATCTCGGCCAGAACCGCCTTGATTTCATTCAGTGACTTACGTCCGAAATTCGGCGTACGCAGCATCTCAGCTTCGGTCTTCTGAATGAGGTCGCCAATGTAGACAATATTATCGTTCTTCAGGCAATTTGCTGAACGAACTGAAAGCTCGAGCTCGTCAACCTTCTTCAGCAACACCGGGTTGAAGGCGAGTTCGGGCTTGCTTTCCTCGGCGACACGTTCCCGCGGTTCTTCAAAATTAATGAAGACCTGGAGCTGGTCCTGCAAAATACGGGCTGCATAGGCAACCGCATTCTCCGGGCTGACGGCCCCGTTAGTCTCCACGTTTAATGTCAGCTTGTCATAGTCGAGGATCTGGCCCTCACGGGTGTTCTCAACCTTATAAGAAACTTTCTTTACTGGAGAAAATAGCGAATCGACCGGGATAAGCCCAATCGGCGCGTCCTCCGGTCGATTACGATCAGCGGGAACATAACCCTTACCCGTTGCAACCGTCAGCTCCATGCGGAACTCGACCTTTTCATCGAGCGTGCAGATCACCAGTTCTGGATTGAGAATCTCAACGTCTGCGGTCGCCGCTATATCACCAGCCAGAACTTCGCCGGGACCAACTTTGCGCAAAGATAGGCGCTTTGGCCCTTCTGCGTGCATACGCAGCGCGATCTGCTTTACGTTGAGAACAATATCGGTAACGTCCTCGCGAACGCCCGTGATCGAGGAAAATTCGTGTAGCACACCCTCGATCTGTATGGATGTAACAGCAGCGCCCTGCAACGACGACAGCAATACGCGACGCAGGGAATTTCCTAGCGTTAGGCCAAAGCCCCGCTCTAACGGTTCAGCCACGAGTGTTGCCTGGCGCCCCGCGTCTTCGCCTGCCTCGACCCGCAATTTTTGCGGCTTAATCAATTCCTGCCAGTTTTTCTGAAACATCTTGGCCTCATCGTATCCCGGCCGCGTCGGACCGCGACCAATACGTTCGATGGGTAACTACGTCCGAACTCACTTGTGGGGAGGGCCTTCCGCAAACCGGGCGTTTGGTCCCTCAGTCCTTAACTACACACGCCGACGCTTTGGCGGCCGGCACCCGTTATGAGGAATTGGTGTGACGTCACGAATGGCCGTTACCGTCAGCCCAACCGACTGTAGAGCCCGCAGTGCCGATTCGCGTCCCGACCCCGGCCCAGACACCTCGACTTCGAGAGTGCGCATGCCATGCTCTACCGCCTTCTTGGCGGCATCTTCAGCGGCAACCTGGGCCGCATATGGAGTTGATTTGCGCGACCCCTTAAATCCCATCATGCCAGACGATGACCACGAAATCGCATTCCCAGCGGTATCTGTGATGGTTACGATCGTGTTGTTGAAGGTCGCAGCAACATGAGCCACACCGACCGCAACATTTTTCTTTTCTTTTTTGCGGACGCGCGCGCCGCCGACAGCTTTAGCCATAGTTGTTGAACCTTACTTCGTGACTTTCTTTTTACCGGCAATCGCTTTGGCTGGGCCCTTGCGGGTCCGAGCATTGGTGTGGGTACGCTGACCGCGAACCGGCAACCCCTTGCGATGGCGAAGTCCGCGATAGCAGCCCAAATCCATCAGCCGCTTGATGTTCATTGCTACTTCACGGCGCAGATCGCCTTCGACCAGATAATCGCGATCAATGGTCTCGCGAATCTGGATCACTTCTGCATCCGTTAGGTCATGGACGCGACGCCCCGGCGCAATGCCGACCTTTTCGCAGATCTCCTTGGCCTTGGCAGCGCCAATACCGTGTATATAGCGCAGGCCGATCTCGACGCGCTTCTGAGTAGGAATATTGACGCCGGCAATACGCGCCACGAGACTCTCCTTTGATCGTTAAGCCCTTGGAAAGACGCTTTACTTAACTTAGTAGCTACCAAAACACCGACCACCCGGCCCTGACCAATCCCCACTCAACCCCATAGGGAGCGGTTGGAATGATCTGAGCCGGCTGGCCGTCTGCAAGGGCGCGGATTATAGAAATCGCCGAACCCCAGTCAACACAGGATCTCTCCCAAAACGCGCATTTTCGGAAGAACTTCCCATTTAAGCGTGAGCCTTAGCTTCACTGATCAGGGCGGCGATCGCCGCGGTCACTTTTTCGATTGCAACCATGCCATCAACCTGCACCAGCTTGCCCTGATCGGAATAAAATTTCAAAAGTGGCGCCGTATTCTTGTAATAAACTGCCAACCGGTTTTTGAGCGTCTCCGGGGTGTCGTCAGCGCGCGCTACCCCCCCGGCCTCCTTGATGCGCTGTTCCACTCGACTGAGCAGTATCGCGTCGTCAACCTTAAGTTCAATGACGAGGTCAATCTTCTGCCCACGTTGGGCCAGCATGTCATCAAGGGCCAAGGCTTGGGGGGGTGTCCGCGGAAAGCCGTCAAACACTGCGCCAGCTTTGCAGTCCGGCTGATCATAACGCTCCGCAATAATGCCGACGACAATATCGTCAGGGACGAGATCCCCTGCATCCATGATCGCCTTGCACCGTTTGCCAAGGTCTGTCCCCGCAGCGATCGCGGCCCGCAGCATGTCCCCCGTAGACAGTTGTGGCCAGCCATACCCTTCCGTGAGAACCCTCGCCTGCGTCCCTTTGCCGGCTCCCGGCGGACCAAATAGAATCAAATTCACCGCCTCGCCCCCCTCAGACGCGACTTCCGCAGCAGGCCTTCATATTGCTGCGCAACCAGATGGCTCTGGATCTGTGCCACAGTGTCCATCGTCACGCTGACTACGATCAAAATGGATGTGCCGCCGAGGTAGAACGGAATGTTGTATTTGAAAATCAACCATTCCGGCAGCAGACAGACAGCCGCAAGGTAGATCGAACCTATGACCGTGATCCGCGTAAGAACAAAATCGATATAGTCCGCCGTCTTCTTACCTGGACGTATTCCAGGAATAAACCCGCCATATTTCTTCAGGTTATCTGCAGTTTCCTCCGGGTTGAAAATGATCGAGGTGTAGAAAAATGCAAAAAATATGATCATCAACCCGTAGAGCAGCAGGTAAAGCGGGGTGCCATTGCTGATATAGGCGAGAACTGTCTGAAGCCAGCCAGGAACGCTGGAAGAATCAAAATTGGCCACCGTCGCAGGCATCAATAGAATTGATGAAGCAAAGATCGGTGGGATCACGCCAGATACGTTTAGCTTGAGGGGAAGATGAGAGCTCTCGCCCCCGAACATGCGATTGCCAACCTGCCTCTTGGGATACTGCACAAGAAGGCGACGCTGCGCCCTCTCCATGTAAACAATCACCCCAATCAGCAAGACAACAAGAATGATACCGCCAATCAGTACCGCTGCGGGGATTGCACCAGTACGTCCCAGTTCTAACACTGCTCCAATCATTTGCGGGAATCGCGCAACAATACCCGCAAAGATGATAAGTGAAATGCCGTTCCCCACTCCGCGTTGGGTGATTTGCTCACCCAGCCACATCAGCAGGACGGTTCCGCCTGTTAGCGTAATTATTGATGTAATGCGGAAGAACCAACCTGGATCTATGACCACATTGCCCCAATGCTCCAGACCAATCGCTATTCCATAGGCCTGCAGAGCGGCCAGTCCCACTGTTCCATAGCGGGTATACTGATTAATGGTTTTCTGCCCTGCTGCGCCTTCCTTCTTGAGCTTATCAAGCTCGGGAAAAACGGTGGTCATCAGCTGTATAATGATGGACGCAGAAATGTAGGGCATAATCCCCAGAGCGAAGATTGCCATGCGGCCAATGGCACCACCAGCCAAAACGTTAAATATGTCGAGCAGACCGCCCTGCTGTTGGTTAAGCTGTTGGGCCAGCGCCGAAGGGTCGATGCCTGGCATGGGAATGTAGGTCCCCAAACGACATACAATCAGCGCTCCGAGGGTAAAGACGATTCTCTGGCGCAGTTCTGTAGCCTTCGCCAGGGTCTTGAAGTTGAAATTGGCCGCCAATTGTTCGGCTGCTGAGGCCATCACCTACTCCTCGAGCGAACAGCTCTCCTCGTCGGACCCGCCTTGAGATGAGGCTGCGCGTTTATCTCCCCTAATCTGACAGCGTCAGAGCAGGTGAAAAGCTTTATAGGCCTTCCTGCCATGACTTGTCGAAGGGCAGGAGGGCCGCCGAAAACCTAGGCCGGATTGGCGACGCGGGCGCGCTTTTCGATACTGGCAGCGCGCCGCTGTTGGCGCTTCCCGGGTTCACCACTTTTATTGGTGTATATTTTCTTCTTATAAGTCGCCGTGAATGTCCCGCCGGCCGCTTTGACAGCTTCAGCGGCACGCTTGGAGCTGCCCGCCAGCTCAATATCGAGCTTGCTAGTCAATTCACCCTTGGCAAGTAGCCGAACACCGTCACGCGCCTTAGAAACAAGGCCCGCCTTGCGAAGCACCTCTTCGGTAACTTTGACGCCCGTGTCCAGTTTGCCCTCACTGACTGCCTTCTGCAGCCGACCAAGATTAATCTCGGCAAACTCAAGGGCGAAGATGTTTTTAAAGCCACGCTTGGGTAGCCGCATATAGAGCGGCATCTGGCCGCCCTCGAATCCATGAACCGAGTTGCCCGTACGCGCCTTCGCACCCTTAACACCACGGCCACTGGTCTTTCCGAGGCCCGACCCCGTTCCGCGACCAACGCGGGTCTTGCGCGCCTTAGCACCGGGATTATTGCGGATTTCATTCAGTTTCATGTGAACCTCGTCGCGACAGCGCGTGCTTCGCGCCATGACGTCTTTTATAGGCCAGCCTATTCTTCGATGACTTCTACCAGATGATGAACGGCATGTATCATGCCACGCACCGCTGGGGTATCTTCAAGCGTACGCGTACGACGTATCTTGCCGAGGCCAAGACCACGAAGAGTGGCTTCCTGCTCCTTGGGACGACGCGCCGCTGAGCGAACTTGACGTACCGTTACAGTTTTCTTGGTCTTGACCATATTCAGCTCCCGGCCCCTGTTTCAGCAGAGGGCTGTTCATTTCTATTACCGTCGCGCCGCGAAATGATTTCCGCAACACTACGGCCACGTCGCTGCGCAACCAGCCGAGGGCTTTGCTGGCGCGTCAGGGCATCGAATGTTGCCCGCACCATATTGTAGGGATTTGACGTGCCAGTTGATTTGGAAACGACATCGCCGACACCAAGCGCCTCAAAAACAGCGCGCATGGGACCACCAGCTATTATGCCTGTTCCGGCTGGGGCTGGACGAACAATGACCTTCCCCGCCCCATGATGACCACGCGTGTCATGATGTAACGTACGACCATCCTTGAGCGGAACTCTAATTAACGCCCGCTTCGCTGCGTCCGTTGCCTTACGAATAGCTTCCGGCACCTCACGGGCTTTACCGTGTCCGAAACCAACCCGACCCCGCTGATCACCAACAACAACGAGCGCCGCAAAACCAAATCGGCGACCGCCCTTTACGACTTTGGCCACGCGGTTAATGTGGACGAGCTTGTCAACGAACTCATTATCGCGCTCCTCACGATCACCGCGCTCACGCCGACGTCCGCGACCCTGTTCTTCATCACGCGCCATGAAAGCTGCCCTTCCTTAAAACTCGAGACCGCCCTCGCGGGCCGCCTCAGCGAGCGCCTTGACGCGCCCGTGATAAATGTAACCGCCACGATCAAAAACAACTTGGGACAACCCCTTGTCCTTGGCGCGCTCGGCGATCTTCTTTCCTACTTCAGCTGCCGCCGCAATATTGTAGGATTTGGACAGCGTGCTGCCCTTTTCGTGCGTTGACGCAGTCACCAGCGTAGCGCCATTCGCATCATCAATGATCTGCGCATAAATATGTTTACCCGAACGGTAGACGGACAGCCGCGGACGTCCATTCGCTGCCTGAGAAATCTTATAACGGGCTCGGGCCTTGCGGCGGTCGAACAGGTTCTTAGTCATGGCTATTTCTTCTTGCCTTCCTTGCGCAGGATAGTCTCGCTGGCATACTTCACGCCCTTACCCTTGTAGGGCTCCGGCGCACGCCAAGCGCGAATTTCCGCAGCAACCTGGCCCACCAGCTGTTTGTCGATCCCCGAAATCGTTATCGAGGTCGGCTTCTCCGCAACAATGTTAATCCCGGCCGGAATTGGGTAGACCACGTCGTGACTAAAACCCAGCTGAAGATTCAGGTTCTTACCCTGAACCGCAGCTCGGTAACCAACTCCATTGATATCAAGCCGCTCGGTAAACCCTTCCGTCACACCTACGACCAGGTTATTTACTAAGGTTCGCGACAAACCCCACATGGCTCGCGCGCGCTCGTGATCCGGGCGTGGACTCACCACCACACCTGCGTCGGTAAGTTCAACCTGAACCTCATCAACGAGGGTAACTTTCAGCTCGCCTTTGGGGCCCTTCACCTTAACGGTTTGGCCATCAACCGCCGCGGTAACCCCCTTGGGGAGTTGGATGGGCTTCTTGCCGATACGTGACATAGTCTTCTTCCTTCCGCTCGGCTTAGAATACGTGGCAGAGCACTTCGCCGCCAACATGCTCTTCGCGAGCATGCGCATCGGTCATCACCCCTTTGGGGGTAGACACAATGGAGACGCCAAGACCCTGACGATAGGGCAAGAGGTCGCGCACCGATATATATACCCGCCGCCCCGGCTTTGAGACACGCCGCAACTCCCGAATGACCGGGCGGCCTTCATGATACTTCAGCTCGATCTCGAGCTCTCGGTGTCCGTCCTTCTCGATTTCCGCATAACCGCGGATATAACCTTCGGCCTGAAGCACATCGAGCACGCGGGTGCGCAGGTGCGAGTTTGGTGAGCTGACCTTGGTCATACCCCGCAGCTGGCCATTGCGAATGCGGCTAAGCAGATCGCTGATCGGATCGGTGATCGCCATAACTTTTAAACCCTTCCTTACCAGCTCGCCTTAGTCATGCCCGGGACCTGGCCGAAATTAGCAAGTTCACGCAGCGCAATACGCGATAGCCTCAGCTTGCGATAATAGGCTTTCGGACGGCCGGAAAGCTCGCAACGATGATGAATACGAGTCTTAGACGAGTTACGAGGTAGCTCGGCCAGCTTGAGCATTGCCTGAAAGCGCTCCTCTGGAGGGACCGACATATCCTCAGTCGTCTTTTTCAGTGTTGCGCGCTTGGCCGCAAAGCGCGCAACCATCTCTTCGCGCTTCTGATTGCGGTTAATCTGGCTGGTTTTCGCCATAGTCCGTGCCTTCAGTTCATAAAGGGAAATTGAAAACCTTTGAGGAGCGCCTTTGCCTCCTCATCGGTCTTGGCGGAAGTATTAAGAATGATGTCCATGCCCCACACGGTCTCCGTCTTATCGTAGTCAATCTCGACGAAAACGATGTGCTCCTTGAGGCCCATCGCGTAATTACCGCGGCCATCGAAGCTCTTGCCATTCAGTCCACGAAAGTCGCGAACTCGCGGCAACGCCATGGTCACCAGGCGATCCAGAAATTCGTACATACGGTCCTTTCTCAACGTGACCTTGGCGCCGATAGGCAACCCAGTACGAATCTTGAACCCCGCGATCGCCTTCTTCGCGCGGGTTACCACTGCCTTCTGACCAGCTATCGCAGTCAGATCATTCACGGCTGACTGCAGTTTCTTCTGGTCTGAAGCAGCCTCGCCCGCACCTATATTGAGAACGATTTTCTCGATACGCGGAACCTGCATCACATTCCGATAACCGAACTGCTCCATCAACTGTGGACGGATAACTTCGTTATACCGCTTTTTGAACCGCGGAACGTACTGTGGATCCACCGACGCTTCACCAACAGCGACCTTTGTCCCCGCAGCTACTTCCTTGCGCGTAGCGCCGTCCTTCTTGGCCGAGCCGGCCTTCTTCGCTTTACTGCCCTGCTCAGACATCGATGACCTCACCGGACTTCTTGGCGAAACGAACCTTACGTCCATCGCCCAAAACTTTGAATCCAACCCGCGTTGCCCCACCAGTCTTGGGATCAACATGAGCGATATTGGCAATCTGAATTGGTGATTCCTTATTGATGATGCCGCCCGCCTGCGTCTGTGTTTGACGCTGATGGCGCTTCACCATATTCACACCCGCAACCAAGACACGGTCCTCTCTCGGAAATACCTTGAGGACTTCACCCTTTTTGCCCTTGTCCCGGCCAGTGGTGACGACAACGCGGTCACCCTTTTTAATCTTCACCGCCATCACAGCACCTCCGGCGCCAATGAGATGATCTTCATGTGGTTTTTGGCGCGAAGCTCTCGAGTTACCGGACCGAAGATACGCGTACCAATTGGCTCACCTTGGTTATTCACCAGTACCGCCGCATTGTTATCGAAGCGTATCAAGCTGCCATCCGGGCGGCGTACGCCATGAGCCGTCCTAACAATCACAGCCTTCAGCACTTCGCCCTTTTTCACCCGCCCTCGCGGAATAGCTTCCTTGACGGAGACAACGATAGTATCGCCAACTCCCGCATATTTTCTCTTCGAGCCGCCCAGAACCTTGATGCACATTACGCGCCGGGCCCCAGAATTGTCTGCGACATCGAGCTCAGAGGTCATCTGAATCATAATTGTTCTCCCTCAGGCCTCTGGCTCATTCCTGCCCAGCCAAGCCGACCACTTCCCAGCTCTTAAGCTTGGAAAGCGGACGGCACTCTCGTATGCGCACAATGTCGCCAACCTTGAATTGGCCGGCCTCGTCATGCGCATGATATTTCTTCGAGCGACGTACAGTCTTTCCCATTACTGGGTGCGTAAAGCGGCGTTCCACCTTTACCACCACAGTCTTGGCGTTTTTATCGCTGACCACGACACCTTGGAGCACGCGCTTAGGCATAGTCTTCTATCGTCCCTTTTCCTTCAGCTCGCCTTGCGACGCTGCTCGTTCAAAATGGTTGTGATACGTGCAATTTCACGACGCACCACCCGCACGCGACCTGTATTCTCAAGCTGACCGTTCGCCCGCTGAAAACGCAGATTGAACTGCTCCTTTTTCAACTTCGTCAGTCGATCATTCAGTTCATCCGCGCTCTTCGTCCGGAAATCGTCGGCGGTGTTATCTTTCTTCGCCATGGCCCTTTTCCCTACGCACCGATGCGATGAACAAACTTGGTGGCGATCGAAAGCTTAGCCGCCCCGAGACGCATCGCCTCTTTGGCCGTCTCATGATCCACACCATCGATCTCAAACAAAATCCGCCCAGGCTTGATCTTCGCCACCCAATATTCCGGAGCCCCCTTACCTGAACCCATGCGCACTTCGGCAGGCTTCTTCGATACAGGAACGTCCGGAAATACGCGGATCCAAACGCGACCTGCACGCTTCATATGACGGGTGATAGCCCGCCGGGCCGCCTCTATTTCCCGCGCCGTTATGCGTTCGGGCTCAACTGCCTTTAATCCAAAGGCACCAAAATTAAGCGCAGTACCACCCTTGGCCGCCCCATGTATGCGACCCTTAAATTGCTTGCGGAATTTCGTTCGTTTTGGTTGCAGCATGACAGATCTCTATCGCGTTAGGCGGCCGTCTGAGGCTGTTCACGGCGGCGCTCCGCACCAGATGTGCGCCCGGGCTCGCCCGATTGCTCCGACTGACGCTTCTCCGTGGCCATCGGATCGTGCTCGAGTATTTCACCCTTGAAGATCCAAACCTTCACGCCACAGGTACCATAAGTCGTCTTAGCCGTAGCAATGCCGTAGTCGATATCTGCGCGCAGCGTGTGCAGAGGAACACGACCCTCGCGGTACCACTCCACACGGGCAATCTCAGCGCCACCCAAACGACCACCGCAGTTAATCCGAATACCCTGCGCCCCCAGACGCATCGCCGACTGTACCGCCCGTTTCATAACACGACGAAAAGCAACACGGCGCTCCAACTGCTGCGCAATATTTTCAGCAACAAGCTTCGCATCAATCTCAGGCTTGCGAATCTCAACGATGTTCAGGTGCACTTCATCAGCAGTGTAATTCTGCACCTCGCTTTTCAGCTTCTCGATATCCGCACCTTTCCGACCTATGACCACGCCCGGACGGGCAGAATGGATAGTGATCCGACACTTCTTGTGCGGCCGCTCAATAACGATGCGCGAAACACCAGCCGCCTTCAGACGCTCAGCAAGATGATTACGAATCTTGATGTCCTGCTGCAGGAGCTTTCCATAGTCCTTCTTATTGGCATACCAGCGCGAGTCCCAGGTGCGATTGATGCCGAGGCGAAGCCCCGTGGGATTTACTTTCTGGCCCATCAGGCTTCTCCCTGCGCACTTGCGGTTTCAGCGCCAGCCTTTTGCGCTGCCGGTTTAGGTTGCGAATTTGTCCGTCCACGCTTTTTCTTTGACGCGGACACCTTTTCCTTAGCCTGCTTCTCTTCAACAACTACGGTGATCTGCGCAAAGGGCTTCTCAACTCGCGCGCCACGTCCGCGGGCGCGGGCATGAAACCGCTTCATGATCAGGTTTTTACCGACCGACGCCTCGCTCACAACCAGATCATCAACATCAAGGTCGTGGTTGTTTTCAGCGTTGGCTATAGCCGACTGCAAAACCTTCTTAACCACTTTGGCGACACGCTTCGGCGAAAATGTCAGCTCGTTCAGCGCGCTTTCCGCAGACTTACCACGGATCGATTGGGCCACGAGATTGAGCTTGCGCGGCGAGGTCCTGATGTTACGACCTACGGCTTTTGCCTGGGTTTCAGCCAGAACGCGCGGGCGAGATGCCTTACCCATTATCAGCCCCTCTTTGCTTTCTTATCTGCCGAATGGCCATAGAAGGTTCGCGTCGGAGAAAACTCTCCCAGTTTGTGACCGACCATGTCCTCCGTCACGAGCACGGGGATATGCTTTTTCCCGTTGTAAACACCAAAGGTGAGCCCAACAAATTGCGGCAGAATCGTTGAGCGCCGGGACCAGGTCTTGATCACTTCCTTGCGCCCCGAACTGCGTGTGGCCTCAGCCTTCCTAAGAAGAAAGCCATCCACAAACGGGCCTTTCCAAACCGAACGAGCCATAACGTCTTACCCTTGCGTCTTTTTGGCGTGCCGCGAACGCACGATGAATTTCTGCGTCTTCTTATTTGAACGCGTCCGCGCGCCCTTGGTCGACTTTCCCCACGGGGTGACCGGATGGCGACCACCTTTGGTACGTCCCTCACCACCGCCGTGCGGATGGTCAATCGGGTTCATTGCCGTGCCACGAACGTGTGGTCGACGCCCCTTCCACACATTACGCCCAGCCTTGCCAATGACCTCATTCATGTGGTCCGGATTCGAGACCGCGCCAACCGTGGCCATGCAAGAAAGCAAAACCCTGCGGACTTCACCTGAATTGAGACGCAGTGTGGCATAACCTGAATCCCGACCTAGATACTGTGCATAGGTCCCAGCAGAGCGGGCAATCTGTCCGCCCTTGCCCGGCTTCATTTCGATATTATGCACAATCGTCCCTACCGGCATGGAGCCCAGTGGCATGGCATTGCCCGGTTTGACGTCTACACGCTCGCCGGAAATTACTGTGTCGCCTACTGCGAGGCGCTGCGGCGCCAGAATATATGCCAGCTCACCATCCTTATATTTAATCAAGGCGATATAGGGTGTGCGATTGGGATCGTATTCAATTCTCTCGACACGCGCTGGCACATCGAACTTGCGTCGCTTGAAGTCTACTATGCGATAGCGCTGCTTGTGACCGCCGCCTTGCCAGCGCACAGTAACGCGACCAGTATTGTTGCGGCCACCATTTCGAGTTTGCCCCTCTGTCAGGGACTTTACTGGTCCGCCTTTATGCAGATGCGTACGGCTGACCAACACAAGCTGCCGCTGACCAGGCGTAGTCGGTTTATATTTCTTCAGCGCCATCTCAGAGCCCCGTCGTAATATCGATCTGCTGCCCCTCCTGGAGGGTCACAATCGCTTTCTTATAGTCGCTGCGCTGATAAGGCCTGCCCCGCGCCATCTTGGATTTACCCTTGATGCGCTGGGTGTTAACAGCCTTGACCTTAACCTTGAACAGCGTCTCTACAGCCTTGGCAATCGCTGGCTTGGTCGCGTCAAGTGTTACGCGAAAGATCACCTGATTCACTTCGGTCAGCTTTGTCGCCTTTTCAGTAATCACAGGCGCTAGGATCACGTCATATTCGCTACTCATGCCAGACGCTCCTCGATCGCCTTAACCGCCGCCCGAGTAAGAACCAGCTTTTCGGTTCGGAGAATGTCATAAACATTCAATCCTTCAGCTGGAAGCAGCGAAACGTGGTTCAAATTGCGAGCCGACATGGCAAAATTCAAATCGAACTCACCGTCTACGACCAGCGCATTTGCCAGCCCGAGCTTCTTGAACTGGGCTGCCAGTTCTTTAGTCTTCATCGCTGCAGACTTGGCTTCATCCAGCACCACAATGGCACCAACTTTTGCCTTCGCTGAGAGTGCGTGCTTCAAACCGAGAGCGCGGACTTTCTTCGGAAGCGAAAATTCATGGCTGTGATTGACCGGGCCCATCGCTTTGGCACCGCCAACGAATAGCGGAGCCGAGCGCGGACCATGGCGGGCAACACCGCCGCCCTTTTGCCGGCCAACGCGCTTTTTGGTACGGTCAATTTCACCGCGCGTGAGCACCTTGTGCGTCCCGGCACGACGCTTGGCCAGCTGCCACACCACAACTCGCTGCAGGAGATCCGCCCGCGGCTCCAAGCCAAACACAGCGTCGTTCAATTCAATCTCGCCACTGTCACTGGCGTCGAGTTTGAGAACTTGAGTCTTCATCTCAAACCTCCGCCGCCACTTTGGCGCCATCAGCGCCGCGCTTTTTCACCGATGCTGGCACCGGCGCGTCCTTTGGTACCTGATGTTTGACGGCGTCGCGCACCATAACCCATCCGCCTCGATGACCAGGAACTGCGCCCTTAACCATGATGAGACCGCGCTCTACATCAACCTTAGCGATCTCAAGGTTCTGGGTCGTCACACGATCGACACCATAATGCCCGTGCATCTTCTTATTCTTGAAGGTCTTGCCGGGATCCTGACGTCCGCCAGTACCACCGAGACTGCGATGCGAAATCGACACACCGTGGCTCGCTTCCAGTCCACGGAAGTTCCAACGCTTCATTGCGCCCGTGAAACCACGACCAATGGTGATGCCGGTAACGTCCACCTTCTGACCCGGCACGAAATGATCGGCCAAGATAACGTCACCGACTTCGAGCAGATTGGCCGCATCAACGCGGAATTCCGCAAGTTTCTTCTTTGGCTCAACTTCAGCCTTCGCGAACTGACCGCGATCGGCCTTGGTTAACCGCTTTGGTTTTGCAAATCCAGAACCGAGCTGAACAGCTGTATAGCCATCCGTGTCCTCGGTGCGCCTGGCCACGACCTGACAGCCATCGAGCTTCAAGACCGTAACGGGCACATGCCGGCCGTCCTCCAAAAAGAGGCGCGTCATGCCGACCTTCTGCGTGATGACGCCTGTGCGCATCTCCGCACCTACTCCTTAAAGCTTGATCTCGACATCAACACCGGCGGCCAGGTCGAGCTTCATAAGCGCGTCGACCGTCTGTGGCGTCGGTTCAATGATGTCGAGGAGACGCTTGTGAGTCCGGATTTCGAACTGCTCGCGGCTCTTCTTGTCCACGTGCGGGGATCGATTAACAGTAAAGCGTTCGATCAGCGTTGGCAGCGGAATTGGTCCGCGCACCTGTGCCCCCGTACGCTTTGCCGTGTTTACGATTTCCCGCGTCGAATTGTCGAGGATGCGGTGATCGAAGGCTTTGAGCCGGATCCGAATATTTTGGCTCTGCATTTTCTTCCTCTATCGTGGCTATCGACCGCTTCTGTCCGATCTGCCACTGCTCTCGTTCTACAAACCTAATTCACCACTTATCCTCAGATTCCAGCCGCGCCCCATTTAGATAGAGCGCGGACCGGAAACCTTACGCACTTACTTAATGATGGCCGAGACCACGCCCGAACCGACGGTACGACCACCCTCACGGATAGCGAAGCGCAACTTCTCTTCCATGGCGATTGGCACAATCAGTTCAACTTCAATGGCCACATTGTCACCAGGCATCACCATTTCCGTGCCCTCGGGCAGCTTCACGATGCCTGTCACGTCCGTGGTACGGAAATAGAACTGCGGACGATAATTGGCGAAGAATGGAGTGTGGCGACCACCTTCTTCCTTGGTCAACACATAAACTTCCGCCTTGAAGGTAGTATGCGGCGTGATCGAGCCGGGTTTGGCCAGAACCTGTCCGCGCTCCACTCCCGTGCGATCGATACCGCGCAGCAGACAGCCGACATTGTCACCAGCCTGACCTTGATCAAGCAGTTTACGGAACATTTCCACGCCGGTGACCGTCGTCTTTGCCGTCGGCTTCATGCCAACGATCTCAACTTCCTCACCGACCTTAACTACACCGCGCTCGATACGGCCCGTTACCACCGTACCGCGACCAGAGATCGAAAACACGTCTTCAATCGGCATCAGGAACGGCATGTCGATGGGACGTTCCGGCTGCGGGATATAGCTGTCGACAGCCTCCATCAGCTTCAGCACAGCTTCCTTACCAAGTGCCGGCTCACGATCTTCAAGAGCGCACAGCGCCGAACCGCGGATGAACGGAATATCGTCGCCTGGGAAGTCGTACGAAGAAAGAAGTTCCCGCACTTCCATCTCCACAAGCTCAAGCAACTCTGGATCATCGACCATGTCGCACTTATTGAGGAACACGACGAGTGCAGGCACGCCAACCTGGCGGGCCAATAGAATATGCTCGCGCGTTTGCGGCATTGGACCGTCGGCAGCTGAAACCACGAGGATAGCACCATCCATCTGCGCCGCGCCCGTGATCATATTCTTCACATAGTCCGCATGGCCGGGGCAGTCGACGTGGGCGTAGTGACGCTTCTGCGTTTCGTACTCCACATGTGCGGTCGAAATCGTGATGCCACGCGCCTTTTCTTCTGGCGCTTTGTCAATCTGATCATAGGCCGTGAAGGTCGCACCACCTGATTCGGCGAGCACCTTTGTGATCGCTGCGGTCAGCGACGTCTTGCCATGGTCAACGTGACCGATCGTTCCGATGTTGCAGTGCGGTTTCGTCCGCTCGAATTTGGCTTTCGCCATGGTCTCTCTCCGTCGTCTGAACCAAGTACTTTAGCCTATCGCATAACGAGAGGCCGGGATTTGACCGGGCACTGTAACGCCCGGCCGCACGATTACGCGTATTTTGCCTTTACTTCGTCCGCGATAGCCTGCGGCACCTGCTCATAGTGATCGAACTGCATCGTGTATTGGGCTCGTCCCTGAGTCATCGACCGCAGGGTGTTGATATAGCCGAACATATTGGCGAGCGGCACCATTGCAGTCACAACTTGCGCATTTCCGCGCGTGTCTGTGCCCTGCACTTGGCCACGACGTGAATTGAGGTCGCCAATGACCCCGCCCAGAAAATCTTCAGGCGTCACCACCTCGACCTTCATGATCGGCTCAAGCAGCTTTACAACACCCTTGGTGGCCAATTCACGGAAGGCCGCACGGGCCGCTATATCGAAGGTTAGCGCATTCGAATCGACCTCGTGGTATTTGCCATCGATAAGACGCGCCTTGAAATCGATCACTGGAAATCCTGCCATCAGGCCTGATTCCTTTTGCGCCCGCAGTCCCTTTTCCACCGAAGGAATGTACTCTTTGGGGACTGAGCCGCCGACGACTTCATTTTCGAACATAAATCCTGAGCCTGGAGGCAGAGGTTCAAATTCGATTTTCACTTCCGCAAACTGACCTGAACCACCGGTCTGCTTTTTGTGGGTGTAAAGGACAGTCACCGGCTTCGACAGCGTTTCGCGGTAAGCCACCTGAGGTGCGCCCACGTTCGCATCGACTTTGTAAGTCCGGCGCAGGATGTCGACCTTGATATCTAGGTGAAGTTCACCCATGCCCTTCAGGATGGTTTGACCACTTTCGGCATCGGTTGAAACCTGGAAGGACGGATCCTCCTGGGCTAACCGGGCCAACGCCATACCCATCTTTTCCTGATCGGCCTTAGTCTTGGGCTCGATTGCGAGCTCAATAACCGGATCGGGGAACTCCATACGCTCCAAAATAACCGGATCAGAAGGCGTGCAGAGAGTTTCTCCGGTAGATGTCAGCTTCAGCCCTGCAAATGCAACGATATCTCCAGCGCCGGCTTCTTTAATATCTTCTCGGCTGTTCGCATGCATGAGCAACATCCGCCCGACGCGCTCATTTTTATCTTTCACTGAGTTCAGTACCGACGTTCCTGAACTGATCGTCCCAGAATAAATGCGCACGAATGTAATCGAGCCCACGAACGGATCGTCCATGATCTTGAATGCGAGACCGGCGAATGGCGCCTTGTCATCAGCCATCCGAACCAGCTTTTCATCGGTACCGGGCTTCACACCCTCAACAGGAGGAATGTCCAGCGGCGATGGCAGATAATCGATGACGGCATCGAGAAGGGGTTGAACACCCTTGTTCTTAAATGCCGAGCCGCAGAGAACCGGGACAAACCGGAATGCGGTGGTACCTTTGCGAATGCATCGCTTCAGATCTTCATAGGACGGAAAGCTGCCCTCGAGATAGGCCTCTAGAAGCTTTTCATCTTCCTCAACTGCGGTTTCTACAAGCGCAGTGTGAAGTTCTTCCGCCTTGGCGCGATACTCTTCTGGAATATCTATTTCGTCGAATTTGGCGCCAAGCTGCTCTTCTTGCCAAACAAGAGCCTTCATCTTGACGACATCGACCAAGCCCTTGAATTCTGCCTCAGCGCCGATTGGCCACGTGATCACCAATGGCTTCGTACCGAGACGGTCGACCATCATGTCGACGCAACGCTGAAAATTGGCGCCCATACGGTCCATTTTATTAACGAAACAGATACGCGGAACTCGGTACTTGTCGGCCTGCCGCCATACAGTTTCCGATTGAGGCTCCACGCCTGCGACCGCATCGAACACCGCAACTGCGCCATCAAGCACGCGCATCGACCGTTCTACTTCAATTGTAAAGTCGACGTGACCAGGGGTATCGATGATGTTGATCCGATGATCCTTCCAGAAGCATGTCGTGGCAGCAGAGGTGATAGTGATACCACGCTCTTGCTCCTGCTCCATCCAGTCCATTGTGGCCGCGCCATCATGCACTTCGCCGATTTTGTGGCTACGACCGGTGTAGTACAGAATACGCTCCGTCGTCGTTGTCTTACCGGCATCAATATGCGCGGCAATGCCGATATTCCGGTAGTTAGCAAGTGGCGTCTGACGCTGCATCGTAAATATCCTTAGGACCCTTACCAGCGATAGTGTGAGAATGCGCGGTTAGCTTCCGCCATTTTGTGCGTGTCTTCGCGCTTCTTGACTGCGTTGCCACGATTGTTCGCTGCATCAAGTAACTCGCCCGAAAGGCGGCCGGTCATCGTAGGTTCATTGCGTCCACGCGCAGCGTTGATCAACCAACGGATCGCGAGCGCACGGCTGCGATCGGTGCGTACTTCGACTGGCACCTGGTATGTCGCACCACCAACTCGGCGAGAGCGGACCTCAAGCGCGGGCTGAACGTTGCGCAGCGCTTCATGGAAAACCTGAAGGGGATCCTGCTTGGTCTTCTCCTGAATTACATCAAACGCGCCATAGACAATGCCCTCTGCGGCAGACTTTTTACCGTCGTACATCAGGCTGTTCATGAACTTTGCGAGAATCAGATCGCCAAACTTGGCATCTGGATTGATTTCTCTGCGTTCGGCGCGGTGGCGGCGGGACATCTTCTCGACCTCTTCAAATTACTTCGGACGCTTCGCGCCATAGAGCGAGCGGCGTTGCTTGCGATCCTTGACGCCCTGCGTATCGAGCACACCACGAATGATATGGTAGCGCACGCCGGGAAGGTCCTTAACGCGACCACCACGAATGAGCACTACAGAATGCTCTTGTAGGTTATGCCGCTCGCCCGGAATGTAACTCACCACCTCAAAGCCGTTGGTGAGGCGAACCTTGGCGACTTTACGCAATGCCGAGTTAGGCTTCTTCGGCGTCGTCGTATAAACGCGTGTGCACACGCCCCGCTTCTGCGGAGATCCCGTGAGCGCGGGCACCTTATTGCGCTTGGGCTTTTCCGAGCGCGGCTTGCGGATCAACTGGTTGATCGTCGGCATCCTGTCTTCCCTGGCAACCGGCCCTGCCGGCATATACAAAACAACACAGCCAACCCCCAACGGGGGCTGGCTTCCCGAAGCGGAGGATCAGGCAAAAACCGAGGCCCGATCACGCTTACCAAAGCTCTCTTACTGGTCTTCCAGACACCGTTTCGGCAATCGCCGACTGCCTGTCCACAGAAGGTGGCGGTATATATCCGTGGGACCACTCAGGGTCAAGCGGAGACAGAAAATTTCTTGCCTGGGATGGGCACGCTGGAGGCTAAAGCGCCAATACCGCCCGCCCAGCCATGACCATCAGGACAAATGTAGACAATGAAAACACCATGAAGCGCAGGGGCACCCGGTTGACCGTGCACTGTATGACGGTGTGGATGACACGGAGTCCAACATAAGCCCAAGCCAACCCTACATAGAATGGATCTACTAGGCCTGCCAGATAGATATAAAAGACAAGCGCATAGAAGATGGTCGGCTGTTCCATTAGATGATTGTAGTTGTCCGCCACCCTTCGCACTTCACTGGGCAAAACATCCAGGGAGCCTGGGTGCATTGCAGCATTTGGGCTTAGCTTTGCGCGTTGAATGGCCGGAATCCGCGTCGCGTACATCCAGACCCAAACCACGAGACTAAGGCAAACCAATGCCAGAACTGGCGTCAACATTGAGTTCATCTTACAGCTCCCCTTTTGACAACCGTATCTGAGTCCACTCTGCGCCGCGACTGGCCGCTGAGCAATAATATTAGCAATGAGGGCCACGCCCTCAGAAATGGTCATAGTAGAGGCAAGGCCGGAACGCCGCCCCTCCAAAGTTCCGATATTCCTTCAAAGGTGAAGGGACCATGCCCAACTGCCCACGCTCGGGCTCCACACCAAATCGCCAGCGGCAACTGGAATGCTAGCGCTTCCTGTGGGAGGCACTTCGGCATCTGCGGGCCTCAGCGCCTGGATCCCACTGCCAGCCTAATCAAATAGCCCACCCTGCCGTCCAACATGGAGGGCCTCATGCGTGAGGAGCGCACGCTTGAGGGGCAGACCACCACCGTAGCCGGTGAGGCTGCCATCAGCACCTATCACCCGGTGGCAGGGTACTATTAGGCCGATAGGATTTTGCCCGTTGGCAAGCCCAACGGCGCGCGCTGCGCCAGGCTTTCCCAGAACCTTTGCGAGCGCTCCGTAAGACCACGTAGCGCCATAAGGAATTTCCCACAACACATCCCACACACGCATCTGCCATGGTGTTCCGCGCGCAGCCCGAACAACATCGAACCTCTGCCGGGTGCCTTTATCATACTCGTAAACCTGCTGTTGAATGTCGGCTACAGCAGCGCGGTCCTCGCGCGTTCCAATCGGTGCCGCTGTCGCGCCATGTAAGTCAAAGTGAACAAGCCGTCCCATCGCATCGACTATGGCGGCAAAACGACCGAAGCGGCTTGCAATCGGGGCCCAGTACAGGACATCACTCATGCTGCCTCCCTCCGAATACTCACCCATAAATGAGCGGTAGCCAGCGCCCGGTACGGTGCAAACCTTTGCATCATGGCCTCCACTCGCTCATGAGACGGGCGTTCTTTCAATTGACACCAGCGTTCCAGAGCAGCGGCAAGCACTACATCTCCAATCGGCGTAGCGTCAGCAAACCCTGTCCGCAACATCTGATATCCGGCAGTCCATCTCCCAACACCGCGCAACGCCCTTAAGGACTTTTCAGCCACAATTGCCGATTCTTGGCGCAATGCCTCAAGATCAACAGCACCGCTAGCTGCGGCTTGTGCTGCTAGCGTCACATATTCAGCTTTTGAGCGCGAGTAGCGCCGTGAAGTCAGAGTAGAAATATCCATGTCAGCAACACGTTCCGGGGACGGATGGGCCCGCATGTCACCAACCCTCTCACCACCTAGTTCAATGAGTTCCCGCCTTAGCGAGGCTGCGAACGCAACATTGATCTGCTGCCCTATAATTGCCCAGCACAGCGCATCAAACCCACTCGGCACCAAAGCCAGCCTTAGGCCTGGGTGCATTGCAAACAAAGACGCACAGTCCTCGCTTCTAGCCATGCGCGCCTCCATGATCTCAACATCGCAACAGAGTCCTAGCATCCGAAGCGCACAGGTGTGGACAAATTGCATCGTTCGAGCAGCGCGCGGCACTTCCGGATGGAGCCGGCACCAAGCCCCCTCGCCTTCCAGTGAAATTTCCAGTACAGCGGCACCCTCTACCAACTTAAGTGCCTTGAAAATGCGCTGCCCGTTGACGCGCTCACACGGACTCCGCGGATCCCGCGCATGATATTTCAATATTTCAGTGGCATCGTACGCGCGAGGAAGATTAAGAAAGAACGAGCTTGAGCTCTTAAGCGCGCGCCACGTGCCAGGTGTCATTCGCGTATGTGCTAGGAATTGTCGATGGAACGACGATTCGCTTTCAAAGCCAACTTCAAGTCCGACCTCAACAATCCGATCATTCTGCTCCAGCAAGAGATCACACGCTTTACGTACCCGTTCACGGCGCAAAAATGCTGCTGGCGTCATGTGAGCGTGTGTACGAAACAATTCACCAAGCTTGGTTGGTCGAACACCACAGGCGCTGGCGAGCGCGCTGGTATCCACATAAGACTGTGGAGTGCTGCGTATTCGATTGGTCAATCCCTTGAATAATTGGAGATCGCTATCCTCCCCGCGATAATAGAGATCAGGCCTGCACCGTTTGCAGGCCCGTAGTCCTGCTGCAATCGCATCGCCTTCGGAATGGTACAGCTTCACATTTTGGGCTTTTGGCGGCCGCGCCGGACAAGATGGCAAGCAATAAATTCCGGTCGTCATCACACCGATAAGAAATTTGCCGTCGAGCGCGCCGGTGCGAGCCATCGCGCGATCCCAGCCATACGGGGTGGTCATCGCCCCTGCTTCATTCGTCAGGCCATGGTCAGACATTTTACCATTCCGCACAAAGTATGCTGCATATCCTTTCACTGCCCGGCCGTGTTCCCAACTGCAGACACCGCAGACAATACTGCCCCCGTGCCGTCCGCTGCAGGTTAAACCAGCGCCGTGGACTGCAACACATATTTCAGCGATCGCCCGCCCGCCTCCTATTTTGCACGTTCAATACTGAAACGAAAAAGGGCCGGTGCTACCACCGGCCCTTTGACGCCATAAGAGTTGACGACCTGCTACTCCGCCGCCTCTGACTTGGATTCTGAGGGTCCCTCAAGCTGCGGGACCGGCTCGAGTTCGCCACGTTCGGCCTGAATGGCACGGTCACGCTCCTGCGCCACATGGCGCAAACGAGCAACCGCACCACCCGTGCCTGCCGGGATGAGGCGGCCGACGATGACGTTTTCCTTCAGCCCCTCGAGGGTATCCACCTTACCGTTGACCGCTGCGTCAGTGAGTACGCGGGTAGTCTCCTGGAACGATGCGGCAGAGAACACCGAGCGCGTCTGCAGGCTCGCCTTGGTAATACCCAGCAGTACCGGCCGACCAACCGCAAGCTTCAACCCATCACGCTCCGCCCGACGATTGGCATCATCGAGCTCACTGAGGTCGACTTGCTCTCCTGCAAGCAGGGTGGTCTCTCCGCCATCAAGGATCTCCTGCTTTTGCATCATCTGCCGGACGATCACTTCAATGTGCTTGTCGTTGATCTTCACGCCCTGCAGCCGATACACGTCCTGGATTTCCTTGACGAGATAACTGGCCAGTTCCTCAATACCCTTGATGCGCAGAATATCGTGCGGGCTTGGATTACCTTCGACGATATAATCACCTTTCTCAAGGTAATCGCCCTCACGCACGGAAACATGCTTACCCTTGGGTATCAGGTACTCAACCGGCTCCAGACGCTCGTCTTTCGGTCGGACGATAATCCGCCGCTTGTTCTTGTAGTCTTTCCCGAACTCGACAAATCCGTCGACCTCAGCCAGAACCGCACATTCCTTGGGCTTGCGAGCCTCAAATAGTTCGGCGACGCGCGGAAGTCCGCCTGTGATGTCACGCGTCTTGGCACCTTCTGTTGGCAGACGGGCCAACACGTCGCCCGCCTTAACCTCGACGCCTTCCTCGACTGACAAAATGGCATCGACTGTGAGCGGGTACCTCGCCTCGACATTTCCAGGCAGAGTGACGACCTGGCCCTTCTTGTCAGTGATCACGATCGCCGGACGTAAATCCTGCGACTTTGAGCCTGCCCCTCGACTATCCATGACCACACGATTGGTGACGCCAGTCTTTTCGTCAGCCACTTCCTTCATCGAGATTCCTGAGACCAGGTCTTCGAACTTCGCGACGCCATCAACTTCCGTCAACACCGGCAACGCGTTGGGATTCCACTCCGCCAAACGGTCGCCACGCTTTACGGTCGCACCTTCATCGACCTTGAGCCGAGCACCATAGGTGATGCGGTATGAGGCGCGCTCCTGTCCTTTCGGATCAAGAATAAGAACCTGCATATTGCGTCCCATTGCGATCAATTCACCTTCGGAATTTTTCACAACATTGCGGTTATTGATCTTGATCGTGCCGTCATAGGAGGCCTCGATTTTCGACTGGCCCGCAAACTGAGCAGCACCACCAATATGGAAGGTACGCATGGTAAGCTGGGTGCCTGGCTCGCCGATCGACTGAGCCGCAATAACACCCACGGCCTCACCGATGTTGACCGGCGTACCACGCGCCAGATCACGCCCATAACATTTGGCGCACACGCCTTCCTTGAGCTCGCATGAGAGCACTGACCGCACGCGCACTCGCTGGACATGCGCTTCCTCGACGCTCTCTGCGATATCTTCGGTCACCTCTCGGTCGCGCTTGATGATGATTTCCCCGGTGTCCGGGTTCCGCACATCCTCGGCTGTCGTGCGGCCCAAAATACGTTCGGCGAGTGAAGACACAACCTGCCCGCCATCAATCTCAGCCTGTACCGTAACACCATGCTTGGTGCCACAATCCTCAGCCGTGATGATGCAGTCATTGGCCACGTCTACCAAACGGCGGGTAAGGTATCCCGAATTTGCCGTCTTAAGAGCGGTATCAGCCAGACCTTTGCGTGCACCGTGAGTAGAGTTGAAGTACTCGAGAACCGTCAGCCCTTCCTTGAAGTTGGAGAGAATGGGCGTCTCGATGATTTCACCCGACGGCTTGGCCATCAGCCCGCGCATGCCAGCGAGCTGTTTCATCTGCTGGGGACTACCGCGGGCACCCGAGTGGCTCATCATGTAGATAGAATTCATCTCCATGATCCGGCCGCTATCAGGATCGATCTTGGGTTCGGAGATTTCCTTCATCATCTCCGCCGCCACCTGATCTGTGCACTTTGACCAAGTATCCACGACAAGGTTGTACTTCTCCTTGTCGGTGGTCAGGCCATCCAGATATTGCTGCTCATATTCTCGCACGCGATGACGGGTTTCCTCAATCAGCGTGTGCTTTGCAGCCGGAACGACCATATCGTCCTTGCCAAAGGAAATCCCAGCCTTGCAGGCTTCCCTAAAGCCAAGAGCCATCAAAGCGTCCGCGAACAATACGGTCTCTTTCTGGCCGCAATGACGGTAGACGACATCAATGAGATGACTAATTTCCTGCTTGCGAAGCAGACGGTTTACCAGTTCGAACGGGACCATCTTATGGCGAGGCAGGATTTCAGCAATGATCATGCGACCTGGCGTGGACTTGACGCGCAGTGTTACTGCCTCACCCTTGTCATCAACCGTGCAATAACGGGCCTCAATCTTTGCATGCAGGGTGACGGCGCCGCAGAACAGCGCGTGCTCAATTTCCCCGATGTCATTGAAGACCATTCCCTCGCCCGGCTCATTATCCCGCTCTTGGCTCAGATAATAAAGGCCAAGAACGATGTCTTGGGTCGGAACGATGATCGGCTTGCCATTAGCCGGGCTCAGGATGTTATTCGTCGACATCATGAGCACACGAGCTTCAAGCTGGGCTTCAAGGCTTAGCGGCACATGCACAGCCATCTGATCGCCGTCAAAATCCGCATTAAAAGCTGTGCAAACCAGTGGATGGAGCTGGATCGCTTTGCCCTCGATCAGCACTGGTTCAAACGCTTGGATACCAAGACGATGCAGTGTTGGCGCGCGGTTAAGCAGAACGGGATGCTCGCGGATCACCTCTTCCAGGATGTCCCAAACCTCGGGCTTTTCCTTTTCCACAAGCTTCTTTGATTGCTTGACAGTCTGTGAAAATCCCTTCGCTTCGAGACGGGAGTAAATGAACGGTTTGAACAGTTCGAGCGCCATCTTCTTCGGCAACCCGCACTGATGCAGCTTGAGCTCAGGGCCGACAACGATCACCGAACGACCTGAATAATCGACGCGTTTGCCCAGCAGGTTCTGCCGGAACCGCCCCTGCTTACCCTTCAGCATGTCTGCCAGTGACTTAAGCGGCCGCTTGTTAGCGCCGGTAATCACCCGCCCACGGCGTCCATTATCAAATAGAGCATCAACCGACTCCTGCAGCATGCGCTTTTCGTTGCGCACGATGATATCGGGAGCCTTAAGTTCCATCAGCCGCTTGAGGCGATTGTTACGGTTGATTACCCGTCGATACAGGTCATTGAGATCAGAGGTCGCGAAGCGTCCGCCATCCAGAGGAACGAGAGGACGCAACTCAGGCGGGATTACCGGTATGACCGTCAGGATCATCCATTCAGGGCGGTTTCCAGAGTCAATAAATGCCTCAACAACCTTGAGGCGCTTGACCAGTTTTTTAGGCTTCTCACCGCCATTGCAGGTAGCGATTTCCCGACGCAGCTCGTCGCGGAGCTTCTCCAGATCAATTGCTGCAAGCAGGGAGCGGACTGCCTCCGCCCCGATCATAGCGGTAAAGCTATCTTCACCGTACTCGTCCTGGGCGCGGTAGTACTCATCTTCGGTGAGTAACTGACGCTCCTTAAGCGGCGTCAGACCCGGCTCTATCACCACATAGTTCTCAAAATAGAGAACGCGCTCAAGATCCTTGAGCGTCATGTCAAGCATCAGGCCAATACGGCTGGGCAACGACTTCAAAAACCAGATATGCGCTACAGGCGACGCCAGCTCAATATGCCCCATGCGATCACGGCGCACCTTCTGGACTGTAACCTCGACACCGCACTTCTCGCAGACGATACCCTTGTACTTCATCCGCTTGTACTTGCCGCACAAGCACTCATAGTCCTTCACTGGGCCGAAAATGCGGGCGCAGAAAAGCCCGTCACGTTCCGGCTTAAAGGTCCGGTAGTTAATCGTTTCCGGCTTTTTGATCTCGCCATGGCTCCAGCGCAGGATCTGATCCGGACTGGCCAGGGAAATCTTGATCCGGTCGAAGGTTGGTACTTCCTTACCGGTGGAGAAGACATTCAAGAGCTCTTGGTTCATTACCGAGCCTTTCTTTCGATAACAATGATCTCGTATCGCAAGGCAGCCGCCTCGATCATCCGTTCAGCAGTTCAACATTAAGTCCGAGCGACCGCATTTCCTTCACGAGCACATTGAAGCTCTCCGGAATGCCTGCCTCGAACGTATCTTCGCCACGCACAATCGCTTCATAGACCTTGGTACGTCCAGCAACGTCGTCAGACTTGACCGTCAGGATCTCCTGAAGCGTGTAGGCCGCTCCGTAGGCTTCAAGCGCCCACACTTCCATTTCACCGAAGCGTTGGCCGCCAAACTGGGCCTTGCCGCCCAAGGGCTGCTGCGTAACCAGTGAATAAGGACCAATCGAGCGCGCGTGGATCTTATCATCGACAAGATGGTGCAGTTTCAGCATGTAGATATAGCCAACTGTCACCTGCCGGCGGAACGCATCGCCTGTACGGCCATCGTAGAGTGTTACCTGACCACTCTCATTTAGGCCTGCCTGGCTTAGCATGTCGACGATATCACGCTCTTTGGCGCCATCGAACACCGGCGTAGCAATCGGAACGCCGGCACGCAAGTTCTGGCCGAGCTCCAGCAATCCATCCTCGTCCAGTTCGCGCAGACGCGCATCGTCACCGTAAACCTCTTTCAAGGCGTGACGCAGGGGTTCGGCGCGCTTCTCACGTTTGACCCGGTCCACAACATCACCGATCTGCCGACCGAGACCCGCGCAGGCCCAACCCAAATGGGTTTCAAGGATCTGACCAACATTCATCCGCGACGGCACACCCAGCGGATTGAGCACGATATCGACCGATGTACCGTCTTCGAGATAAGGCATATCCTCGATTGGCAGAATACGGCTGATGACACCCTTGTTGCCATGACGGCCAGCCATTTTGTCACCCGGCTGCAGCTTGCGCTTCACCGCGACAAACACTTTAACCATTTTCATGACGCCAGGGGCTAGTTCGTCGCCACGACGAAGCTTCTCCACCTTGTCGGCAAAACGCTTATCGAGACGCTGTTTGGCGTCATCATACTGCCGGCGCAGGGCTTCAATCTCTGCCATGGCCTTATCATTACGCAATCCGATCTGCCACCACTGATGACGCGGGATTGCATCCAGAACGCTTTGGACGATCTTGGTTTCAGGAGCCAACCCCTTGGGCCCTGACGCAGCCGTCTTGCCTAACAGGATCTCCGCAAGGCGCGCAAAAATATTACGCTCAAGGATCGCCAGTTCGTCATCGCGGTCTTCAGCGAGACGTTCTTCCTCCGCCCGCTCGATCGCCAGTGCGCGCTGGTCCTTGTCCACGCCATGGCGGTTGAAGACGCGAACCTCAACGATCGTGCCGGTGACACCGGGAGGCACACGCAGGGAGGTATCACGTACATCAGCGGCCTTCTCACCGAAGATTGCGCGCAGCAGCTTCTCTTCCGGCGTCATCGGTGTTTCGCCTTTTGGCGTGACCTTACCGACGAGGATATCGCCCGCATTCACCTCTGCGCCGATATAAACGATGCCCGCTTCATCAAGATTTTTAAGGCTCTCCTCACCGACGTTGGGAATGTCACGGGTGATTTCTTCCGGACCGAGCTTCGTGTCACGCGCCATAGTCTCGAATTCCTCGATATGGATCGAGGTGAATACGTCGTCGCGAACGATGCGCTCGGAGATCAAGATGGAGTCTTCGAAGTTGTAGCCGTTCCAGGGCATGAAGGCGACCAGCACATTCTTACCAAGGGCGAGGTCGCCCAACTGCGTGGAGGGACCATCGGCAATGATGTCACCCTTTGCTACCTGATCTCCTACCTTCACCAGGGGGCGCTGATTGATACAGGTGGACTGGTTGGAGCGTTGGAATTTCTTAAGGCGATAAATGTCGATTCCCGGCTTAGTGGGATCTGTCTCTTCCGTAGCGCGCACCACGATGCGGGTTGCATCTACCTGATCAACAACGCCAGCACGACGAGCAGCGATTGCGGAACCAGAGTCCCGCGCCACTACGTCCTCCATTCCGGTGCCCACCAGCGGAGCCTCAGGCTGCAGAAGCGGAACCGCCTGACGCTGCATGTTCGAGCCCATCAAGGCGCGGTTGGCGTCGTCATTCTCAAGGAACGGAACCAACGCTGCAGCAACCGATACCAACTGCTTTGGAGACACGTCGATAAATTCGACCTGGTCCGGCGTAGTCATGACGAAATTCCCGCCTCTGCGGCAGGACACCAGTTCATCAACCAGCCGTCCCTTGCTGTCGATAGTCGCATTAGCTTGGGCTATCGTATACTTCGCCTCTTCCATAGCCGACAGATAAATCACTTCGTCGGTAACGCGCTTATCCGACACTTTGCGGTAGGGACTTTCAATAAAGCCGTATTTGTTCACCCGCGCATAGGTGGCCAGAGAATTGATGAGACCAATGTTCGGACCTTCCGGCGTTTCGATTGGGCAAATACGTCCATAATGGGTGGGATGAACGTCACGCACTTCGAAGCCTGCGCGCTCACGGGTCAGGCCACCCGGGCCCAACGCCGACATGCGCCGCTTGTGAGTGACCTCAGACAGCGGATTGGTCTGATCCATGAACTGTGAGAGCTGGGAGGAACCAAAGAACTCTCGCACCGCTGCTGCCACCGGTTTTGCATTGATCAGGTCATGCGGCATTACGGTGTCAATATCGACCGCACTCATGCGCTCCTTGATTGCCCGCTCCATGCGCAGCAGGCCAACCCGGAACTGATTTTCCATCAGTTCGCCGACCGAACGGACACGGCGATTACCTAGATTGTCGATGTCGTCGACTTCGCCGCGGCCATCGCGCAGGTCAGCCAGCGCTTTGACAATAGCGAGGATGTCCTCTTTCCGTAGAACGCGCATCGTATCGGGCGCATCCAGGCTGAGGCGCATATTCATCTTCACTCTGCCTACGCTGGACAGATCGTAACGTTCCGAATCGAAGAAGAGCTGGTTAAACAGGGTCTCTGCTGTGTCGAGCGTGGGCGGCTCACCCGGGCGCATGACGCGATAGATATCGATCAGTGCCTGTTCCCGGCTGTGATTTTTGTCGACCGCCATGGTGTTACGGATGTAGGCACCGATAGTGACGCCATCCACATTGATCACATCGATTTCATCGAAGCCCGACTCTCGGAGGGTATTGAGACCGGCCTGCGTCAGTTCATCGCCAGCTTCGACAAAAATCTCTCCGGTTTCGACGTTGACCATATCGAGAGCGGAATAGCGGCCAATCAGCTCTTCGTCGCCGACCATGACGCTCTTGATTCCCTCTTCACCCCACTTGCGAAGCGTCCTCGCGGTAATCTTGGTACCAGCCTCGGCCAGGACCTCGCCAGTCTTGGGGTTTGCCCAGTCCGTCGTCGCCTTGGCATTGCGCATCCAGCCTGGCTCCAGAGGCGTGAGCCAGCCATCTTTGGTGCGCTTGAAAGCTATCTTTGAATAGAAGTAGTCAAGGATGCTCTCCTGATCCATACCAAGAGCATAGAGCAACGTGGTCGCGGGCAGCTTACGCCGCCGATCGATGCGCACATGGATGATGTCCTTGGCATCGAACTCAAAATCCAGCCACGATCCGCGGTACGGAATAACGCGAGCTGCAAAGAGCAACTTACCGCTAGAATGGGTTTTGCCCTTGTCGTGATCAAAGAACACACCCGGGCTACGGTGCATCTGGCTTACGATCACCCGCTCGGTGCCATTGACGATAAACGTACCATTTTCCGTCATGAACGGGATGTCGCCCATATAGACATCCTGCTCCTTGATATCCTTGACCGATTTGGCCCCCGTCTCCGGATCAACATCGAACACGATCAGCCGCAGGGTCACCTTCAGCGGCGCCGCATAGGTCATTGAGCGTTGCTGACACTCCTCAACATCATATTTTGGCTCTTCGAAGTGATAGTCCACGTACTCGAGCAGAGAATGCTCCGAAAAATCCTTGATCGGAAACACACTGGCAAAAACCGCCTGGAGCCCTTCGTCCAGCCGGGTATTGTCCGCCTGCTTGTCGACCTGCAGAAACTGATCATACGAGGTCTTCTGCACCTCGATGAGGTTCGGCATCTGCGCGACCTCGGTGAGGGAGCCGAAATATTTGCGAAGCCTTTTGCGTCCGGTGAATGAAAGCGTCATCCCGCGATCCCTTGCCAAGTTCCAGTGCGTGTTGCGGTCCGGTAGCGCCGAAACGCCGCGTCCCGAAGTCTGTAATGCGCCCGAAAGAGCGAAAGCCACCGTCCCTCCGGAAGCTCTCGCCGCCGGAGGGGGTGGGTGTTCCAAATATGTACGCGCGCGCCGTAGTTCAACCGGCGACGCCTCCTTACTTCAGCTCGACCTTCGCACCAGCGTCTTCGAGCTGCTTCTTGATTTTGGCGGCCTCGTCCTTGGAGACATCGGCCTTGACGTCCTTCGGAGCCCCTTCCACCAGGTCCTTGGCTTCCTTTAGGCCAAGTCCCGTGATGGCGCGGACTTCCTTGATCACGTTGATCTTTTTGTCGCCGGCATCCACCAGCACAACGGTGAACTCGGTCTTCTCGGCGGCGGCAGGAGCTGCGGCGCCGCCAGCGGCGGGGGCTGCAACGGCAACCGGAGCTGCGGCGGACACACCCCACTTCTCCTCGAGCAGCTTCGCCAGTTCGGCAGCCTCGAGGACGGTGAGACCAGAGAGATCTTCAACAAGTTGTTCAATCTTCGACATGGTAACTTTCTTTCTTTAACGGGTTCGAATTCGAATGATTTGATCGCAGCCCTATGCGGCAGTCTTCTCGGAATAAGCCGCCAAGACGCGGGCCAGCTGGCCAGCGGGGGCCTGAAGGACCCCGGCAATCTTGGTCGCGGGCGCCTGAAGCAGACCCACGATTTTGCCTCTCAGCTCGTCAAGCGACGGAAGTTCCGCGAGCGCCTTCACGCCGTTCGCGTCCAGCTCCATCTTGCCGACGACGCCACCGAGGATCACGAGCTTGTCGTTCTCCTTGGCGTAAGCCGCCGCTACCCGCGATGGCGCGACCGGATCGCTTGAATAGGCGATACCCGTCGGCCCCTTGAACAGGTGAGCAATCGGCTCGGCAGCCGTTCCTTGAAGAGCGCGCACGACCAGACGGTTTTTAGCCACCTTGAATGATGCCCCTGCGGCCCGCATGCGGGCACGCAGATCGCTCATCTCGGCGACCGTCAGGCCGGTGTAGTGGGCAACGACCACGGAGCCAGCTTCGCTGAAAACCTCATTCAGGCTCTCGACGACCTCGGCTTTTTTGGCTCTTTCCACCACGCTCTCCTAAAATCGGCATCCGGGACGCTCCGGCTGCCGCCCTGTTGCTGTTTCCTTCGTCCTTTCGGTACGAAGGCCTGCCCCAGGGTTCGAACCCGCCCACCGTGAACGCTGTCACGGCAACACGGACCATCACCCTGTCTATTGCGAGCTCTGATTAAGCCGGCAACCCGGCACTCGCAGTCTCGGACAGGTTCCGGCGATGCGTCCGCCGGAATTCCAATTACATTACCGGCCCATCACTGACCGTATTCAGCGCTACACTGAGACCCGGCCCCATCGTCGAGCTCAGCGATACACGTTTGACATAGGTTCCTTTGGCGCCGCTGGGACGGGCCTTGATCACGCCATCGACGAAGCTCTTGATGTTCTCCACGAGCGCCTGATCCGCGAAGCTGGCCTTGCCCACCCCGGCCTGCACGATGCCTGCCTTCTCGACACGGAACTCAACTGCTCCGCCCTTGGCGTCCTTGATGGCACTAGCGACGTCCATGGTCACTGTTCCCACCTTCGGATTTGGCATCAAACCACGTGGGCCGAGCACCTTACCCAAACGACCGACCACACCCATCATGTCGGGAGTGGCGATGCAACGATCAAAGTTGATTTCGCCCTTCTGCACCTGCTCGGCCAAATCATCAGCACCAACGATATCGGCGCCAGCTTTCTTGGCCTCTTCAGCCTTGGGACCTTTGGCAAAAACGGCAACCCGCAGGCTGCGTCCCGTACCATTGGGAAGCGAAACCACGCCACGGACCATCTGGTCTGCGTGACGCGGATCGACGCCAAGGTTCACGGCGATCTCCACGGTCTCATCGAACTTGGCACTGGACCGGGCCTTGACCATCTTAACCGCCTCATCAAGCGGGTAAGCCTTTGTCGCATCAAGGCCGTCGGTGGCTTTGCGATAACGCTTGGAATGCTTCGCCATGACCTACCCCTTCACCTCAATACCCATCGAGCGCGCCGATCCTTCAATCATCAGCATCGCGGCATCGACGTCGTTGGCATTAAGATCTTTCATCTTAGCTTCCGCGATCTGGCGTACCTGGTCACGCGTTACGCTGCCTTTGAAATCACGTCCGGGGGCCTTGGAGCCGCCATCGACCTTGGCCGCCTTCTTGAGAAAATACGAAGCGGGCGGAGTCTTCATCTCAAATGTAAAGGACTTATCCGAGAACACGGTGATCGTGACCGGAATGGGCATACCCTTTTCTTGGTCCTGGGTCTTAGCGTTAAACGCCTTGCAGAATTCCATGATGTTGAGGCCGCGCTGACCCAGCGCCGGCCCAATCGGCGGCGAGGGATTGGCGCTGCCAGCCGGAACCTGCAGCTTTACATAACCGGTTATCTTCTTCGCCATTGTGCTAGACCGCCTCCTTTGCGCGGCTTGCGGTGCAATCGGAGCTGGCTGCTCCTCCCGCGATGGGCCACCTCAGACCTTCTCGACCTGGGTGTATTCAAGTTCCACTGGGGTTGCGCGCCCGAAGATCGACACCGCAACCTTAACGCGCGAGCGCGCTTCATCCACTTCCTCGATCACGCCGTTAAACGACGTGAAGGGGCCATCAGAGACGCGGACCTGCTCGCCGATTTCAAAACTGATCGACGTCCGAGGCCGCTCCGCACCCTCACTGACCTGATTGAGAATGCGATCCACTTCGCCCTGGCGCAGCGGCATCGGCTTATTGTTCTGCCCCAAAAAGCCGGTCACCTTGGGCACGTTCTTGACCAGATGATAGGCCTCGTCAGTGAGCTTGGCCCGCAGCAGGACATAACCAGGCAAAAATTTGCGCTCGGCGTTGACCTTATGACCTCGCCGCACTTCGACCACCTCTTCCGTGGGAACCAGCACGTCTTCGATCAGGTCATTCAGGCCCTGTAGCTCCGCCTGACGCTTGATTTCCTCCGCCACCTTCTTCTCGAAATTCGAGTAGGTGTGGACGATGTACCACTTGGCATCGGAACGGGGTAAGGCCGCAGCTTCGCTCATGACGTCTCTCAATCAATAAGGATCGTTAGCCAGCCGCGCCGATTAAAAACCGCTCGCCAAAAGCAAGCACCCAATCGACCGCAAAGAAAAACACCATTGTCATGCCGACCATGACAAAAACCATGATCGTTGTCAGATAGGTCTCACGAAAGGTCGGCCACGTCACCTTGGACGTCTCACGGCGCACTTCGCGAAAAAACTGGATCAGGCTGGCACGCGTTGCCGGCGCAGCCGGAGTGGTATCCTCTGCCGCCTTCTTGTCTGCCGGCTTTTTCTTTTTTACGTCCGCCACGTCGGTGATCCGTTCTGTTTTCGCCGTGACGCAGGTCACGCTACTCGTTTGGCAGGAGTGGCAGGGATCGAACCCGCGACCTACGGTTTTGGAGACCGCCGCTCTACCAGCTGAGCTACACTCCTAAAGACAAAGGCACGGGAACCGGGAGCCATCAGCCCTCCAGCACCGCGTTTTTGCTAAGGGGCAGCGATGTACCAGCCGCAAGGCACTGACGCAAGGGGGAATTCGCCAATTCGCGGGCGGTCACCAGATGCCCGGGGCTCGCCCCTTGCGGACCAGCAGCCTCCCACGGGTTACCCAAGGGCAAATACCTGCCGGGAGAGCCCGCAAAGCGATATTTCAGCTGGCTCCAGCATCGGCTCCCGGAAGGGACAACTATTGGCAAAAGCCAGCGACCTCGCGGCAGTGCCCCCTCCTTACCGCCAGATCCACTATCAACTCATTATCCCGCTCGTATATTGTCCACAAATACATTTGTATAATATATCGGCATTTTATGCCGGTTAGACCTTGTGCCCTAAGCAGCGAGGAATCGGCTCAAATGGCGCACCGGCCACCTTGAGACACGGCCTAAGGTAAATGTTTCATGGCTCGACCAGGTTGATAATGGAGCGGGTGAAGGGAATCGAACCCTCGTCATCAGCTTGGAAGGCTGTTGCTCTACCATTGAGCTACACCCGCCGCGCGCGGACAGCCGCCCGCGGTGTCACTCTTAATGTGCGCCACATCCCGGGCACACCAACACGCTTCCGGCATGGAGCCGGACGAATTGGTGGAGGGGGTTGGATTCGAACCAACGTAGGCGTAGCCAACGGATTTACAGTCCGTCCCCTTTAGCCACTCGGGCACCCCTCCACGTCACGTCGCCGAAGCGCTCGGTCGTGGCGGGCGGATATCGGCCAATTGGTCTTTCCTGTCAACCGACGATCTCCTACCAATATGCTTTGCTGGGAAATTTTCGATGACACGGAACCACAAGCCGCCCGCGCGCCCATCAGACCTTGCACGGGCCAGGTCTGGCCTTTGGCTTTATGGCCTGCATGCGGTGCGCGCCGCACTGAGCAATCCACGGCGCAAGATCCTGCGCGCCGTGCTGAGCGAACGGGCGGCGGGCGAGCTCGGACCCCACCTCCTCGCGAAGATACGCTATGAGATCGGTTCACCCGACGCGTTCGAACGCCTGCTCCCGAAAGGTTCTGTCCATCAAGGCGCAGCCCTAAACTGCGAACCTCTCGCACGGCGCTCGCTCGAAGACGTTCTGCTCAAAGGCTCTTCCCGCCGCGTAGTGCTGGTCCTCGATCAGATTGAAGATCCCCACAACACTGGTGCGATCCTACGATCTGCCGCAGCATTCTCGGCCACAGCGGTCATCGTGCAAGATCGCCACTCGGCACCGGAATCCGGCGTTCTCGCAAAGGCCGCCTCCGGCGCGCTCGACATCGTCCCCTACGTCGAAGTGGTCAACATCTCCCGCGCGTTGGACGAGTTAGGGGAGCTGGGGTTCTTCCGCATCGCCCTGGCAGGTGATGGCGATGACGCCCTCAGGGACTGTGTAGGGGACGGCGACATCGCGCTGGTGCTCGGCTCGGAAGGTTCAGGCATCCGCCGCCTCGTGCGTGAGCGCTGCGACCGTATTGCCTATATCCCGATTTCTTCTCAGATGGAGAGCCTCAACGTCTCCAACGCCGCTGCGATAGCCCTCTATGAAGCCCGCCGCTAAACAGGCAACCAGATTGCTCTAGGCGCGCCACAACATGCAGGCTGCCCCATCTCCGACCCTTTCCCGGCGAGGCATCGGCTGGCGATCGGTCTGAATATGAGCCAGCCCGGAACGGAAACAGGCTTTGTTCACAACCACAGAACGGGTACGACCATGCTCTTTACACTTTCGGTTCTTCTGATCTTTCAACTTGCCGGCGAAGTCGTGGCACGCGGTTTGTCTTTGCCCATTCCCGGCCCTGTTTTTGGGCTCGTATTCCTCGCACTCGCCTGCATGGTGAGACCATCCTTGCGGCAGACTCTCGAGCCAACAAGTGGCACACTACTCGATCATCTATCACTGCTTTTCCTGCCGGCCGCGGTAGGTGTCATCCGCTTTCTTCCACTGCTGCGGCGCGATGGGTTGGCGCTTGCCGCGGCGGTTCTAGGTTCCACGCTGCTTGCATTAACGGTGACGGCAGTGGTCTTTGTCGCCGCATCGCGCCGGCTCACAGAAAACGGAGCCGAACAGTGAGCACAAATGTGGGCAAATTATGGGTGTACCTGGCAACGACACCATTGTTATGGCTTTGTGCAACTCTGAGTATTTATTGGCTAGCGGACCGCTTCTTCGTGCTTACCCGCCGCTATCCCCTCGCCAATCCCGTATTACTATCCGCGATTATCCTCGGTGCATTGCTCAAAGTCTCTAACACACATTACGAGACCTACTTCCGGGGCGCGCAGTTCGTGCATTTCATGCTGGGTCCAGCAACCGTAGCCCTCGCGGTGCCTCTTGTGGGAGAATTTCAGGAGCTTCGCCGTCGCGCCCTACCAGTTGCGCTTGCCCTTGTTGCCGGTTCACTGACAGCCATCATTAGCGCCGTTGGCATTGCCTGGAGCCTGGGAGCTTCCACAACAATCCAGGCCTCACTAGCTCCCAAGTCCGTGACGACGCCTATCGCCATGGGCATCTCCAAGGCTGTAGGCGGGATTCCGGCTCTCACCGCCGTACTTGTCATTATCACTGGCATCATCGTCGCGATCATCGCGCAGCCATGGTTCAACACTTTGCGAATCCGAGATGATGCAGCCCGTGGCTTTGCCAGTGGTCTGGCCGGTCACGGCATAGGTACCGCGCGTTCATTTCAGGCAGGCAAACGGGCCGGCACCTACGCAGGTCTTGCTCTGGCGCTCAATGGCGTCCTTACGGCAGTGATTGTACCCTATCTGATGGCACTGTGGCACGGCTAGACTCTGATCAGGCTAACAGACAGCCCACCGAACGATAGGCGCTAAACATCCAGTGTGGCACATGATTTGACCTGACAGAACGATCCGACAGTCAAACGCGCCGCTACTGCACTGCTATCTCCGACACTCTGCCGATGTCATTACTTAAGGTCCGCGAGGCACGCCAGTAACAGAAGGCAGCGGTCATGCCTGTCAGCATGCTGGTCATGAGTGCGTATCGTAAGGAGTCATTTCCAACAAAGGGCTTCAATAGATCACTGACGAAGCCTACCGTTAAGGGGCCCAACCCCAGTCCGATCATGTTGAGTATGAAAAGCAGGATGGCTACCGCTTGAGCGCGCATGCGCAAGGGCACCATTGCCTGGGTCATGGCATAGGACGGGCCAAGATAGGCTGCTCCCATCAGGGACGGACCCAAGGCCGCCGCCAATGATACCCACGTATTCTGAGCGAGATAAAAGACTGGCGCGAACGGCAGCGCAAAAAACACCGCCATGATGGGCACATACATGTTCCAGCGGACATCACGCGCGCTCAGACGATCCGCAAATACCCCGGATAGGTAGGTGCCAAGTGCCCCAGCACCTCCAGTCAGTAGGGCCAGGGCAACGCCGACCGCTTCAGGGGTCATGTGATGGGACAGATAAAGAAATTTGGGTATGAAAAAAATCCCGGCGTACCCGCCAAAGGCGCTCATCGAGCAGCCCACAGAGATCCAGCGGAAGGAAGGTATGCGCGCAAGATAGCGTACGGTAGTCCAAAGCGAGGGCGCCGCCTCACGATCCTGCATCGCGTCTACGGCACCCCGCGCCGGCTCATCGATAGTGAAAAGAAGCAACACCACAAGCAGCAGTCCGGGCGCCCCGGAAGCTACGAAAGCCGCCCGCCAGCCGAAATGTTGTAGAACCCATCCACCGGCAAAAAAGCCAACAAGCAAGCCCACATTCAGTCCGGCCGCATAAAATGCGAGTGCCGACGCACGCTGCTGCGGCGGGTAAAGATCGGCAATCATCGAACTGATAGCCGGCCCCGTTCCTGCCTCGCCAATCCCGGTACCAAAGCGGGCGAACAGTAATTGCCAGTAGCGTACTGCATACCCGCTCAGCACGGTCATGAACCCGAATATTGCCAATGACCCGGCAATAATATTTCGGCGGTTGAACCGATCGGCAAGGCTTGCCAAGGGTATTCCGAGGCTAGCATAGACTACGGCAAACACGGTCCCAGAAAGCAATCCGGCCTGGGCGTCATCCAGATGAAAATCACGCTGTATGAAGGGCAGCAAGATGCCCAATATCTGGCGATCCAGATAATTGACCACGAAAACAAGCGTCAGAATGAACAGGGTATAGCTGCGGCGCGCCGCCGCTGGCTTGAGCGCCGCCGGCGCATCGTCCGAAATCATATGCGCCTCTGGGGCAATTCTTCTCAGGGCACCCTAGCAGAAATCACTTACCGGCAAAGCGGTTTTGGCGTCTTATACCCATCTCCTGGGAGACTAATCTATGTCAGCGCTGCGACCACAAAATCAGCTCGAAACCCACGATGTCACCAACCAACCGCCGCCATTTGAGGACATCAACCTCTTCAGCAGCGACCTTGCTCTCCAAGAGGCGGTTTTAAGAGCTGGCGCTGATCAGCACCTAGCCCGCCTCAGCGACTTCGGCGATCGTGTCGGATCGGCCAAAACCATGACCTGGGCAGTCCAGGCAAATCGCAATCCACCCCAGCTGCAAAGTTTTGACCGCTATGGCCAGCGCCTTGATGAAGTGGAGTTTCATCCGGCCTATCACGCGCTGATGGCCTTGGGGCTTGAAGCTGGAGTTGCAGCTGCCCCCTGGCGGGGCGAGCCTCATGGGCATGTGCTGCACGCGGCACTTGAGTTTCTGATGTCCCAGGGCGAGCCCGGGGTCTGCTGTCCCATGACGATGACCTATGCGGCACCGGCAGCGCTCGCTCAGGAACCCGCGGTTGCCGCCCAATGGCTGCCCAAAATTATGTCCGCTGGCTATGACGGTAATTCCTGCCCTGCTGTGCAGAAGTCGGCCGTCACAATAGGCATGGCCATGACCGAGAAGCAGGGTGGTTCGGATGTACGCGCCAACACGACGAAGGCCACGCGCAATGCCGACGACAGTTACACCCTCGTCGGGCACAAATGGTTCTGCTCTGCCCCAATGAGCGATGCGTTCTTGACCCTTGCCTACGCTGCTGGCGGACTGACCTGCTTCCTGGTCCCACGCTGGCGGCCGGATGGTAGCCGCAATGCCATCCACCTCATGCGCCTGAAGGACAAGCTTGGCGACCGGTCCAATGCCTCATCGGAAATTGAATATCATGGCGCGTTCGCCCAGCGTGTCGGTGAGGAAGGCCGTGGCGTCCGTACTATTATCGAGATGGTGCAGCATACGCGGCTCGACTGCGCCATCGCCCCAGCAGCCTTCATGCGTCAGGCGCTAGCTAACGCCGTTTGGCATACGCGTCATCGCCGAACTTTCCAAAGGAGCCTAATCGATCAACCCTTGATGCGCGCCGTACTTGCAGACATGGCGATCGAATCCGAGGCTGCAACTACGCTTGTTTTCCGCCTGGCGCAGAGTTTCGACGCTGACCCGGCCAATCAGGCGGAAGCCCGCTTCATGCGGATCGCGACTCCTGTAGGCAAATACTGGCTCAACAAACGAGTAGTAAATTTTGTTTATGAAGCGATGGAGACCCACGGTGGCGCAGGGTATGTCGAGGAAAACATCATGCCGAGATTGTTCCGCCAATCACCCCTGAATTCGATATGGGAAGGCTCCGGAAACGTTATCTGCCTCGATGTGCTGCGTGCAATGATGCGCGAGCCCGAAAGCGTGGTTGCCTTTCTTGATGAGTTGGAACGCTGCAGAGGTGCCGACCGCAAGCTCGATGCAGTCATCGACAATCTCAAGAATCGCCTGATCCAACCACCACCGGAAACCGATGCCCGTCATCTGGTTGAACAGATGGCGCTGGCGCTTCAGGCATCCCTGTTGGTACGCCATGCCCCTCCAGCCATCGCCGACGGCTTCTGTGCAACCCGCCTTGCCGTACCAGGTGCAACCTACGGAGGGAGCGGTCAGAGACTTGATGAGCGTACCATTTTAGATCGAGTGCTGCCATTGACATAGGCGTCCGCTAAGCGTGAGGAAGCATCATCAGATCAGCCCACGCGCTCAGGCAAATTTTCCGCTTTTAGCAAAGCCCTTGGGCGGCAGGCGGCCGGCCTGCGCGCGCTGTCCGCGCCAGTCCTTGAGTTCCGCCGCACTCCAGTTACGGTTGTTCTGGTCTTTGAGCCCGGTCTTAAGAACAAACGTGGTTGCATCTATCAGACCACCATCGCGGTAGCGCTGCAAAAGCACCCCACGCCCCTTGGCCATCTCTGGTACCTCGCTAACTGGGAATATCAGCAATTTGCGATTTTCTCCGGCGACTGCAACACTATCGCCGTCCACCGCCCGACACACGACCGCCTCCTGATCGACCGGAATGTTCATCACTTGCTTACCAGAACGCTTCATCGCTACGGCGTCGTCCTCCGAAGTGATGAAGCCATGCCCCGATGTCTGGGCCAGCAGTAACTTACGTCCCGGTACATGAACAAACATGGCAACGAGATCTGCTTCCGGTGGCAGATCAATGAAGCTTCGGATCGGTTCGCCATTGCCGCGACCGCCCGGGAGTTTGGAGCAATCGAGCGTAAAAAATCGTCCGTCCGTAGCAAATAGCATCAAACTGTCGGTGGTTTCTGCGTGAATCCAGAAGCGCCCGCGATCACCCTCGCGGTACTTGACCGCGTCACTCTGATCCTGATGCCCCTTGAGCGCGCGCAACCAGCCTTTTTGTGAGCAAACAACGGTAACGGGCTCGCGTTCCACCGCCGTTTCCAGGGCAACGACTTCTTCGGCAACGGCCTGAATGGCGGCGAGGTCTGCGGCCTTGGCAAACTGGGTCCTACGCTTTCCCAGCTTGGTCTTCTGTCCGAATTTGGCTTCTATGGCGCGGATTTCCTCGACCAGACGGTCAGCTTTGAGGGTTTCCGAGCCCAACAGCCTGCTCAGATCCTTGCGCTCCTTGGAAAGGGCCGCGTGCTCGCGACGAATCTCCATTTCCTCCAGCTTGCGCAACGAACGCAGGCGCATGTTGAGAATGGCCTCGGCCTGTGTCTCGGTTAGCTTGAACGCCTTTATCAGTTTGGGCTTGGGCTCATCCTCTGTGCGGATGATATGGATCACCTTGTCTAGATCCAGATAGACGACAAGATAGCCCTCAAGAATATCGAGACGGGCGGCAATCTTCTCAAGACGGTGGGCAGTACGACGTTCCAGCACCACACGCCGATGATTGATGAACGCCTGCAGTACATCTTTCAGGCTCATCACGCGAGGTACGAGCCCGTTGTCAAGCACGTTCATGTTGAGCGCAATGCGGCATTCCAGGTCAGATTGCCGGAACAGCTGCTCCATCATAATTTCGGGTTCAACCGTGCGCGACTTTGGCACAAGTACGATGCGGATGTCCTCTGCGGATTCATCGCGGACGTCATCCAGAAGCGGCATCTTCTTCTGTTCAATCAGCTCGGCGATATGCTCAATCAACTTGGCCTTCTGCACCTGATAGGGGATTTGGTCGACTACGACCTGATAGCTGCCACGGGCACCTTCCTCACGCCGCCAGCGGGCGCGCACGCGAAACGCGCCCCGCCCCGTGCGATAGGCTTCGGCTATGCTTGCAGGATCGTCGACAATTATTCCACCAGTTGGAAAATCTGGTCCTTTGACGTATTTGAGCAAGTTGTCATCGCGCAAGCCGGGCGTACGGATCAACGCCTCAACGGCAGCACACAATTCCCCCAGGTTGTGCGGCGGGATTGAGGTTGCCATGCCCACGGCAATGCCATTTGACCCGTTGGCGAGCAGATTGGGAAATGCCGCCGGAAGCACAACTGGTTCGCGGTCTTCGCCGTCGTAGGTCGGCCTGAAATCAACCGCATCCTCATCCAGCCCTTCAAGCAGCGCCTGAGCGAGCTCGGTTAGTCTGCTTTCGGTATACCGCATGGCGGCGGGATTATCACCGTCGACATTGCCAAAATTCCCCTGCCCTTCGACCAGGGGATAACGCACCGCAAAATCCTGTGCCAGACGCACGAGGGCATCATAAACTGCCTGATCACCGTGTGGATGGAACTTGCCGATGACGTCGCCTACAACCCGTGCGCATTTTTTGAATCCGGTGTCCGGGCGCAGCCCTAACTCCCGCATCGCGTGTAGCAAGCGCCGGTGCACCGGTTTGAGCCCGTCCCGCGCGTCCGGCAAGGCACGCTGGGTGATGGTGGACAGGGCGTAGGCCAGATAGCGCTCGGACAGCGCTTGTGCCAGGGGCTCTGGACGAATGTCTTCGATTGTTTCTGCCATCTGATGTCTTGGTCTTGAGTCGGGGCTCTTGCCAGTACCGGTAACTTGCCGGGACGACAATGGGAAGGGTTTGGGTAGCTTCTTCTTGCAGCCCGACGCACCCCACGGCAGGCTGAAAAGACCGCGGGATAGATGGGCTAACCTAGATGTCCTTGAGCCGGTCCACGAGTTCTTGCAGCTGCAGCCGCGCGGACGGTAGATCCTGGCCGTGGGGGTAAAACACCCGATGAGCAAGAAAATGCTCGGTCAGCGCAAGTCCCGCCTGAATATCCCCCGGCCCCACGGCATTTTGGGCGCCGAGCAGAAACGCTGGTAACTTCAACAGGCGATCACGATAGGGGGCAGCTGCGGCTGAAGACACCGCCCGGCCGCTTTTGGGGGAAACATGTGTGAGGTCCTCCCGCACTCCGGTAGCGGCGCAGCAGCTCAGATCAAGCCCAAAGCCCAGTTCCGTGAGTAACCCAACCTCCCAGCGAACATACAGAGCGAGCCAGTCGGTGGTGTTGGCGGCAATCATGGCGTCAAGCAACACCAATCCAGCTTCAAAAACTCCCGCATGCGGTTCGCGCTCCGGAAGCGCGGCGTGGACCACGCCGGTAAAGGCATTGAGCCCGATAAGCCGCTCGCGGGCCTCGATCAATGCCCCGGAACGTACCCGTATCGGTTCCGTCGCAAAACTACCTAGATGCTCAGCGAGCCGCGCCCGCCATACCACATGCAGTGAATTGCCAGGTTGCAGATCCGCCCGCAGTTTGCGCGAGGCGCCACCGCGGACGAGACCCGCATGACGACCGTGAGAGCGGGTGAGGACATCAAGAACCATGGCATGCTCACCATGCGCGCGCACACCAAGCACTACCGCCTCGTCAGCCCACTCCAATTAGTCCTCCGGAAACTCCAGACCGAGTTCGCGATAGTGCTCGCGACTTTCCGCCCAGTTTTCACGCACTTTGACAAACAGGAAGAGATGTACCTTGCGCTCTAGCAGCTGCTCGAGTTCACGTCGCGCTGCCTCTCCAATCACCTTAATGGTTTGGCCGCCCTTACCGAGAACGATGGCCTTTTGTCCTTCACGCTGGACGTAAATGACCTGATGGATGCTCACCGATCCGTCCTTTTTTTCTTCCCATTTTTCGGACTCGACGCTGGTGGCATAAGGCAACTCGTCGTGCAGCCGCAAATACAGCTTCTCGCGGGTAATTTCACAGGCCAGAAGGCGTAACGGAATATCTGCGGCCTGATCGGGTGGATACAGAAGAGGTCCTTGCGGCATCTGCTCGGCACACCACGCTGCCAGCTCATCCAGGCCATCGCCCGTAAGAGCGCTGATCATGAATACCTGCGCAAACCGCCCAGGGGGAGCAAGCCTCTCTATGAGCGGCAGCAAATCGACACGCTTCATGGTGTCGATCTTGTTCAGTGCCAGTGCCGCTCTCGCTGCAGGACTCTTGAGTTCCGACAGGATATTATAGGTATCACGCGCTGCCGGCCCCTCGGGATGGGCCACAAGATCGGTGGCGTCGACCATGACCACAACGCAATCAGCATCTGCAACCCCCGACCAGGCCGCCCTGACCATGGCCCGGTCGAGACGGCGGCGTGGCGCGAAGATGCCTGGTGTATCGACCAGAACGAGTTGGGTGTTGCCCCGCATCGCCACTCCGCGCACGGGCATGCGGGTGGTCTGGACCTTATGGCTGACAATCGAAACCTTGCTTCCCACGAGGGCATTGACCAACGTCGACTTTCCGGCATTGGGCGCACCGATGACCGCGACGAAGCCGGCGCGGGTGGCTGTATCATTGCTCATGGGCGCCTTCTATACGTTGCAGCATGGCCCGCGCCGCGTCCTGCTCGGCGTCGCGCTTTGAGCCGCCACGCCCCTGAGCGGGTTGCAGTCCTTCAATCGATACCTCGACATCAAATTGCGGCGCATGATCAGGTCCTCCCCGCCTTACTACCCGATAGACCGGTGCACCACGCCCCTGCTGTCGCGCCTGGGCCCATTCCTGCAATGCCGTCTTGGCGTCGCGCATGTCCCGGCCCAGATCATCGAACGCGCTTTGCCAGTGACGGAGCACGAATTGACGCGCCGTCTCAAGGCCACCGTCGAGGTAAAGCGCGGCAATAACTGCCTCAATCGCCCCGCTGAGAATCGCCGCTTTGTGGCGGCCACCCGATTTGGCTTCGCTTGCAGCGAGGACCAGATGGTTGGATAAGCCGGCACTTTCGGCCGCCGCGGCGCAAGCCTCGCGGCGCGCAAGGGCATTAAACTTGAGCGCCAAAAGTCCTTCGGGATCATTCGGATAGCGCTCATACAGGATCTGGGCCAAGATCAGGCCCAAGACCCGATCGCCGAGAAATTCCAGGCGTTCATTGGACGACTGCGCGTCAGCACTCGAATGGGTCAGCGCGCGTCGTAGGAGCGCAAGATCGCCAAAATTGTGCCCCAACTCCAGCACCTGGGCAGGCATCTCAGTGGTATGCACCCTAGTCAATGACCTTGAAAAGCCGGTCCCAGCGGATCGACCACGGCCACTTCCAGATTTGCCACCAGCTCGCTTTGTCATTGACCGAGAAAAAGATCAGCTCCGCCTTGCCCACCAGGTTTTGTGCCGGAACGTACCCCACATCGGCGCGGCTGTCGTCGGAATTGTCACGGTTGTCGCCCATCATGAAGTAATGCCCGGGCGGGACCTTGAACAGTTTGGTATTGTCGTAAGGTCCATCCGGGGTGCTGTCGAGAATATAGTGAGTCTTGCCGCCCGGCAGGAATTCCTCGTAGCGGGGTACACGGCGCTGATAGCCATCAATAGTCTCAACAAAATCCGAAACCCTCTTCTCCGGAACGATCTTATTATTAATGTAGAGCCGGTCATGGATCATCTGCACGGTATCGCCCGGCAAGCCGATCACGCGCTTGATGTAATCGATGGAAGGATCGCTCGGCAGGCGAAACACTACTACGTCACCACGCTTGGGTTGCGAGGCGAGTATCCTTCCATGCCAGAGATCGCCTAGCGGCCCGAGGCCCCATGGGAAAGAATAACGGCTGTAGCCATAGGCGTATTTCTCGACAAACAGATAGTCCCCAACCAGCAACGTGCTTTTCATCGAGCCCGATGGAATATTGAAGGGCTGAATAACAAAGCTGCGTATGACAAGGGCGATCAGGACCGCGTAAACCAGAGTCTTGATGATCTCGATCCAGCTTTCTTCCTTCTTTGGAGGGGTGTCCTTGCTCTCGCCGGAGGGCCGATCGCGCCTGCCCGCCAGCGCATCGGCGGCAGTAAGGCCCGACGGCCTCGCTGCACCGGACGCTCCAGGCGCTGTCTTGCCGTCCTGTTCATCTTTTGGCGGCCGTGCTGACCCGCGGTCCTTGCTCATCATTTCCTACCTGTCTGTCTCGCAGGGAAGGAAGCGGATACGCTCCGCCAGGTCAAGGCAAGGTGTCAGGCTTTCGAGTCCGGATCTAAAGATAACGGAACTGCCGAGATGATGACGATGGCCTGGGCCAGAGGAAAATCATCGGTTATTGTCAGGTCGATCTGGGCTCGATGGCCGCGCGGAGTCAGCTCCTCCAGGCGGCGCAGCGCCCCGCCTGTCAGCTGCATCGAGGGTTTACCCCCGGGCAAGTTAACTACCCCCATGTCCCGCCAAAACACACCACGCCTAAAACCTGTACCTAAGGCCTTGGAACAAGCCTCCTTTGCCGCGAAGCGTTTGGCATAGGACGCCACCCGCTGGGCTCGGCCATCGGACTTTGCACGCTCAACCGGCGTAAAGATCCGTCCCAGAAAGCGGTCGCCAAATCGCCCAATACTGCTTTCGATGCGCCTTATGTCGATGAGATCAGAACCGATGCCGATGATCACGCCCGCGCTCCGCTTCGGGCATCGTCCATGAGCTGACGCATGTGGCCTATCGCCGCCTGCAGACCGACGAAGATGGCCTCCCCGATCAGAAAATGACCAATATTGAGTTCACTGACCTCCGGGATCGCTGCTACCGGCCCTACAGTTTCGTAACTCAGTCCATGGCCCGCATGAACCTCCAATCCCAGCTCCGCACCGTAGGCTGCCGCCTCGCGAATAGCCTGCAGATGACGGAGGCGCTCCGCCCCCCTGCTATCGCAGTAGGCGCCGGTATGTAGCTCGACCACCGGTGCGCCGAGCGCTCTTGCGGCATCAAGATGGCGCGGGTCAGGCTCCACAAAGAGCGAGACACGTGTGCCGTTTTCACGCAGGGCCCGTACCAATGGGGCCAGACGGTCGCGCATTGCCAGCGTATCAATGCCGCCTTCCGTCGTGCGCTCCTCGCGCTTTTCAGGGACAATGCAGGCAGCATGAGGTCGATGACGCAGGGCAATTGCGAGCATTTCAGACGTCGCCGCCATTTCTAGATTAAGGGGCAGGTCAAGCTCACGTGTCAGACGCTCAATATCGGTATCGGAAATATGCCGGCGATCCTCGCGCAAATGCGCCGTAATGCCATCCGCTCCAGCCGCTGCAGCAAGCTTGGCGGCGCGAACCGGATCCGGAAACGCGCCACCCCGCGCGTTGCGGATCGTCGCGACGTGATCAATGTTGACCCCAAGCCGAAGCTTCGTCACCTGCACCAACTCCTTCGGCTGCAACCGCAAAGATCCCATACGTTCATGCCAGGCCCCGGCTGCCCGGCTTGATTGCCGGCGTCTTCTTCAGGTGCTCAGGCAGTTCGTCGGCCGGCCAGGACGGCACCTCGATCGCCGCCAGTGCTATAAGCGGCACGCCAACATCAGCCTTGCCGCCTGAGCGATCAATCAAGCAGCAAGCCGCCACCGGATCAGCCCCCGCCTCCCGTATTGCGGTCAAACATTCGCGACTAGACAGGCCCGTCGTTACAATATCTTCCACCATCAGTACGGGCTGCCCCTTTTCAAGGCGGAAGCCCCGACGCAACTGAAAAACTCCGGCCTCGCGCTCGACGTACATGGCAGGTACCTGAAGCTGTCGGCCCATCTCATAGCCCGGCACGATACCACCGACCGCAGGCGAGACGATGGCGGTAAAGGGCCGCTTCACCAACGTACGAACCTTCTGGGCGAGAGCCGCACACAACCGTTCGGTGCGTCTTGCATCCTGAAATACCAGCGCTTTTTGAAGAAATAGGTCGGAGTGCCGTCCGCTGGACAGAACAAAATGGCCTTCGAGCAGCGCCCCCGCAGCACGAAATTCATTCAAGACATCATCCACTGTCACTTTGCTCTCTCCGTTCCAAATCGTCGCCTTCCTGCGGCCCGCGCACACGATCGACCGATTCGACCGCCGCGTTCACGCGTAGCGCACCAATGATATTCTGCAAATGGGCAACATCGCGAACCTCAATATCGACCGTGAAATCAAAGAACAGCGGATTACGGCCCAGTACCTTGAGATTGAAGATATTGCCGCCATTATTCGAGATTACCGTCATCACTGCCGCTAACGAGCCTGGTGCATTTTCGACCCGAACGGATATACGCGCTATGGATGGGCCCAGATCGGCGGCATATTTTCCCCAGCTTACGTCGAGCCAATCGGCCATAGCGCTTTGGGCTTTTTCAAGTTCACCGCAGTCGATGGTATGGATGATAGCACCCTGCCCGGGTACCATAATCCCAACGATGCGGTCACCGGGAAGAGGGTGGCAGCAGCTACCGAGCTTATAGGAAATTCCTTCGGTCAATCCACGGATGGAAATCGTCTTATGTTCGCCGGGCTGAGAAAACTGGGCAAGTTTATGGCGTTCCGGATCGCGCTTGATCTCGGGAAATACGGCTTCGACAACTTCCTGGGCCCGCAGCGCACCGCGACCGAGTTCGGCATACACGTCTTCCGGCTTGGATAAACGCAATTTGCGCGCCACCTCCTCGATTGCCTTATCGGTCAGTTCGAGATTGAGATCGCTGAATGACTTCTCGAGGATGCGCTTACCAAAGGCGATGTTCTCATCCCTCTGGGCGTGGCGCAGAAACCGCCGGATCTCGGCGCGCGCCCGGCCGGTGACGACAAACTGCTCCCAAAGTGGCGATGGTGCTGCGTCCTTAGTGCGGATGATTTCAACCTGATCGCCGTTGCCCAGAGCGGTGTGCAACGGCACATGTGCGCCATTTACCTTGACACCGACCGTGGTATTGCCAAGGTCAGTGTGTACGGCATAGGCGAAGTCAATCGGCGTTGCTCCGCGCGGTAACGCAATCAGATCACCTTTGGGCGTAAAGCAAAATACCTGGTCCTGATACAGATTGAGCTTGGAATGGTCGAAAAATTCTTCCGCGGAGTCGCCTCTCTCCAGCAGATCCACCATATCGCGCAGCCATTCCAGAGCCTTTTCAGACGGCTCCCGTTCGCCAACATGCTCGCGATATCGCCAATGCGCGGCTACGCCACGTTCGGCAACTTCATGCATCTGCTGGGTGCGGATCTGCACTTCAACACGTTGATTTTCCGGACCCAGGACGGTGGTATGAATTGACTGATAGCCATTGGTTTTGGGATTAGATATAAAATCCTTGAAGCGATCAGGGATCATCCGCCAGCTTTGGTGGAGCACTCCCAGAGCCCGATAGCAGTCATCGGTCGTGGCGACGATTACGCGAAACCCCAGAATATCGGAAAGCTGCTGGAAATTCAGCTGCTTTTCCCTCAGCTTCCGCCAGATTGACCATGGCCGCTTGGCCCGGCCGGACACCCAAGCCTCTATGCCCTCTTCAGCAAGACGGCGCTTGATCTGGTCAGCGATGCGGCCAATCCGATCACCACTGGTGTCCTTCAATCGTTCCAGCCGGGTGACAATTGAATTACGCGCCTCCGGATTGAGGTCGGCGAACGCCAGATCCTCCAGTTCCTCGCGCATGTTCTGCATGCCGATACGCCCCGCCAGCGGGGCATAAAGATCGATCGTCTCCTGGGCAATGCGATGTCGCTTGTCGGGCTTGGAGATGTAGTTGAGTGTACGCATATTGTGCAGACGATCAGCCAGCTTGACGAGCAGGACACGTACGTCGCTCGTGATGGCCAGCATCAGCTTACGGAAATTTTCAGCTTGCTTTGTCCGCTCGCTGAAGACCTCGAGTTGCGAAAGTTTGGTGACACCATCCACCAGGATGGCGATCTCTTCGCCAAAGTCACGCTTGATATCGTCAAAGGTAACGCTGGTATCCTCGATCGTGTCATGCAGGAGTGCGGTCACGATAGTCGGAACGTCGAGCTTGAGCTCGGTGAGGATCGCCGCAACCTCGAGCGGATGGGCAAAATAAGGATCACCCGAGGCCCGCAGCTGCTTGCCATGGGCATGCATGGCATAGACATAGGCCTTGTTGAGTAGGTCCTCATCGGCTTCAGGATCGTAGCTGCGCACGCGATCGACGAGTTCGGTCTGGCGCATGAGCTTGCGCCGCCGCGCCCGCGCAGGCGGTGGCGCTGCCACTGGGGCAGGCGCCAAGCTAGAGGACTGGGGTTTCGGCGGTGTCGTCATGTCACCGCAGCATATAGGAATTCGTGGCGCATTTTAGCCCGTCGGCGGCGGCCACAGGACCACTGGCGCCAAGCCTATTCGTCGTAATCGACCTCAGGCTCGGGCTGCGGTTCAGCCCGCCGCTGGGCCTCGCTTGTCAGGGCCCGCAGCAGTTCTTCTTCCGTCACCTGACGGAACTGAACATCTTCACGGGTATCATCCTCGCTGGGCACCTCTTCGGGCTCATCGACTTCAGCGTGCTTCTGCAGCGACTTGATGTACTCCTCACGGACGGCATCAGGCGTCAGCTTACGGTCGGCAATTTCGCGCAGAGCAACGACTGGGTTCTTGTCACGGTCGCGATCTACCAAAGGCTCGGAGCCTCCGGAAAGCTGCCGTGCCCGGAAGCCGGAATAAAGTACAAGATCAAAACGGTTGGGGACCTTGTCGACGCAATCTTCAACGGTAACGCGAGCCATAGAGAACCCTTCGAATTCACCGGAGCTGCGGCCAATATGGTACCGCCGGCAGAACAGACCCTCTCCGGAAAGACCGCGGACCATAGAAGAAGCGACGGTCCGATGCAAGGCACTCAAAAGCCGGCACAGCCTGCTTCAATCCATTCGAGAACGCTTTGCTGACGAAAGCGGCGCTTATAGGCGGAACGGATCGCCGCCAGCCGGGCAAGATCATCCCCCCGGCCAGGCAGCACGATGACCACCACCTTGCTCGCCTCAAAGCCCGCGCGCTTAGGTCCCCGCCAGTATCCCCGCGCTGACAGAACCGAAAAACCACTTGGAAATTCTGGGATTATGGCCGTCCTGACGAATCGCCGCCACTGCCGGATGGAAACCTCACCACCTTGGGCCTGGGAGCGGCCGAAAAAGAGATAGGCCGTGCGGGCCCGGCCAAGGGGACTTGGGCAGGTGCCTGGAGAGGGGGGGACGCAGCCTGCGAGCAAGAGCGCGGCGCCAAGGGCTAAAGCGCGCCGCATTACCCCAAACCGGCGCGATGGGCGGCCAACAAGGGACGTACCCTGAGCATCAGGGTAATGGCTCGCGCCCAGATGAGACCGACCGAGAATACGAGCCCCAGATCCGTCGACAAAAGCGCGGTCCCCGCAAGATGGCCGTGCGCATGCGGCATCTCAAAGCTGTTGCGGAGGACAGCGCGCAGCAGAAACAAGCCGACCAGCAACATCAGGCCGAAAGTCGTCGCTTTGGTGGTAACCCGACCACTGGCGGCGTCAATTCGGATGTGCAGGTGACGCGCCCGTAACCATCCGATCACACTTCCCGCCACAAACGCGACCACAAAGAGAATGACGCTGAGCACTGACAGTTCAGGTGGACGCTGACGCAGTGTCGTATACAATGCGAGCGTGATAACGCAGGGTATTACCCACATGGCCCTGGGGCGAAGACGCGACCCCTTGGAGCGACGCTGCCACCAGACAAGCACTGCCAACATGAAGAGCGTCGGCAAATAGGGATTGAGCAGCTGCCACATACTTCATTCCTCGCGACGCAACAGGCCCATTCATGAATTTCCAAGTAAAATCATTGCTTTTATGCATTTTTCTGACAACTTGCCTCAGTTCATCGGCGATGGCTACCGCCTCTGCTGCGAGACATTTTTCGCCGGCGAATGGTGTCTACATCGCCACCGTACCGAAAAGCTGGACCATCCAGACCGACTACACGTTCAACGCCCTTGGACCTGGCCATCCTCTTCCCGGCGTACTCTTTTCCATACCTCAGTCCGAGGCCGCTGGCACCAATCTTTCATCACTCGGCACGGGTGTCGCAGTCGTCACCCCATCTGCTCAGCAGCCCTGCAACGCGCGCGACTATCTCGCCACCGCCCGCGATAGCATCGAATTGGGTGAGGCAGGAACCCTGTGGACGCTGGCACGTGCCACCGATGTTGGTGCGGGAACCAAATCCACAACCCAGATCTTCGCCCGCCGCGTCAATGGGCATTGCCTGCTCGTACTCTATCTCGTCCACACCACCGATCTTAGCGCCTACCCGAAGGGCTCGGTTCGACCCTATGATCAGGTCGCGCTCATGCGCGCCTTCGATCAGCTGCGGCACAGCCTGCTTCCTGCCACGTCTGCCAGCATCACCGCCAAGGCTAATGCTCCCAGGGCCAACGGGGCTATACCCCAAAGGCGCCACTAGGCTAATGGGTGAACCGCATCACGGTCGGCAGCTGGCAAAGCAGCGATAAGTTCATGAACGCTGCGTCCGCTAAGGGGGTGTACCCAACCGGGCGCGATATCTGCGAGAGGGATAAGGACAAATCCGCGGTTTTCTATTCGTGGATGAGGCAATATAGGGGGCCCCACGTCGACCTGCCCGCCATAATCAAGGAGATCAAGATCAAGGCAACGCGCGGCATTGCGCTTACCCCTGACCCGCCCAAGGCGGCTTTCGATGTCATGCATGAGCTCCATCATGGCTCCAGGAGCCAGAGATGTAGCCACCATTGCCGCCGCGTTCACATAAGGCGGATCAGACGGATCCGGCCATGCCGGGGTCATAAAAAAGCGCGAAACAGAAATCACTTTTGCGCCGTTATTGCTTAACAGCCTCAGGCTGGCACGCAGCGTCTGTTCCGGAGCCGCACCAGCAAAAGGCAGATTGGCGCCAAGGGCGATAAGAATCACAGCACAGCCTTTAGGAAACAGCAAAGGAATTAAGCCAAACGCATGATGACATTTCTGAATTTGTTGCCAGTTTCATAGTCATTGGAGGATTTTATGTTATTCTATCCGCAGGAAAAACTTGCCCTTTTTATCGACGGAGCCAACCTCTACGGCGCCGCAAAAGGGTTGGGATTTGATATCGACTACAAGCGCCTGCTCGAGTTATTCGCGCACAAGGGTATCCTGGTCCGTGCCTTTTACTATACGGCGGTTGCTGACGATCAGGAATTCTCGCCTCTGCGCCCGCTCGTCGACTGGCTGGATTATAATGGCTTTACTGTCGTCACTAAGCCACTCAAGGAATTCGTCGACAGCCAGGGACGCCGCCGGGTCAAGGGCAATATGGACATTGAGCTGGCCATCGATGTGATGGATATGGCCGAAATTGTCGACCACATCGTGATATTTTCTGGCGATGGGGATTTTCGTAGGCTCGTGGAGTCTGCCCAGCGCAAAGGCAAGCGCGTCAGCGTTGTGTCGACGACGCGTACACAGCCGCCCATGGTGGCTGACGAACTGCGTCGCCAGGCTGATAATTTCATCGAACTGGACGATCTAAAGGCCTCAATCATGCGCGAAGGCGGTCCGCGAATGGGTGAACATCATCGTGACGAGGATATTCACAGCGGCACGACCGGCTGAGCGCAGGTATACTGGCGTTACGAGTTGAACCCAGCAGCCCATGCCGTCCAATTGTGAGCCCGCGTCCGACTGTTCCTTGTGCCCGCGCCTGGCCAGTTTCCGGCGGCAGAACGCGCGTGCCTTGCCCGATTACTTTAACGCGCCAGTTCCGACCTTCTGCGCCAAGGATCAGGTACGTTTGCTGATCGTCGGCCTGGCTCCAGGGCTTCATGGCGCCAACCGCACGGGGCGGCCCTTCACGGGTGATTATGCGGGTGACCTGCTCTATGCCACCTTGCTGCGCCACAAGCTCGCGCTCGGCCGATACGGCATGCGGCCAGACGACGGCCTTGAGCTCAAGGGATGCGCCATCACCAATGCGGTGCGCTGCGTGCCACCGCAAAACAAACCCCTACCGGCGGAAATTAATTCCTGCCGCCGCTTCCTTGCAGCCCAGATTGCGGCCCTGCCGCAGCTGCGTGCGATCCTGGTTCTGGGCAAGATCGCCCACGACAGCGTCGTCAAGGCGCTCGAACTGAAGCTGAAGGACCATCCCTTCCGTCATGGTGCATCTTACAACGCCGGACAGCTGACCGTGGTATCGAGCTATCACTGCTCTCGCTACAACACCAACACGGGGGTACTGACCTCGGAGATGTTCGACAGCGCGGTGCGTATAGCCCGCCTTGCCGCCATAGCGTCGTAGCCGCGATAAGGGCTGCACAGGTTCGCAGTCCGGGCTGCGCACCGTCAGCTGTAACGCTCTTCCTTCCAGGGATCGCCCTCGTTGTGATAGCCACGGACTTCCCAAAAGCCAGGCCTGTCCTGGGCGGCGAATTCAATGCGCGTTACCCATTTGGCGCTCTTCCAGAAGTACCAATCCGGAATGACAACGCGAACCGGACCGCCATGTTCCCGGCTCAGCGGCTGACCCTCCCAGTGATGGGCCAGAAGTGCATTATCGGCGGCAAAGACCTCGAGCGCGACGTTTGTGGTGTAACCGTCGTAAGACTGAAAAAGCACATGACGTGCCTCCGGCCTGGGCTTCACCAACTCAAGCAGGGTCCGTGTCGCAACACCTTGCCAATGATTGTCGTAGCGGCTCCAGGCGGTGACGCAATGAATGTCGCTGACCATCTCGCTTTGTGGAAGTTGCAGAAACTGTTCGAGATTGAGGATCAGCGGCGTCTCAACAAGTCCGCTCACGCGCAGTCGCCAGCGCTCAGTCGCGATTGCTGGCTGGGCTCCAAGATCAAGGACCGGCCAGTTGGTGACGAGCCGCTGGCCAGGAGGCAAGCGGTTGACATGGCCAAGATCCGTCCGACCGGTCAAGAGCCGGCCTTCATCCGCCCACTTCTCCTTCGCGCGTAGCAGCTTCTCGCGCGCGGCCGGTTCCGGAATGTCATCCTCACTCATCCGAGCCTCCTCATACCACCCGCTCCGGCTAGCAAGCCGAAGGGGGCATCGTCTTGCGATCACTCGCAGGTAAAATCGAAACCCGAGAGGCGTGCGCGCAGCGGCATCGCGCCCTCGCCCCACGCTGATGTTCCTAAGCTGCGTTGCGGCCTATTGGAAGGGGCGGCATTGTCCCTTGAGGCGCGGGGCCACCAAGGCAGGCTAGGCATCTCCCTCGGCCCCACCTGCCTTCAACCAGCCAGTGCGGCCTTCTGAGCGGAACCCGTGAGGCACTGGGCGCGGGCAAGCTTTTCCCGTGCCGTCGCGCCGTTCCCCACGGAGCACCTATCCCCGGTCGCGCATCAAACGCGCCTTCTGCCGCGCCCAATCCCGCTGCTTCTCGGTCTCGCGCTTGTCGTGCAGCTTCTTTCCCTTGGCGATGCCCAGTTCAAGCTTTGCAATCCCCTTCGGCGTAAAATAGAGACGCAAAGGTATGAGGGTCATGCCCTCGCGCTGAGTTGCCTGCGCGAGCCGGGCGCTCTCGCGTTTGTGCAGCAGCAATTTACGCACCCGTTTGGGTTCGTGGTTGAAGCGGTTAGCCTGGCCGTATTCCGGAATGTTGGCATTGATGAGGAGGACATTGCCATCCTTGGCCTGAGCATAGCTTTCAGCAATGGTTGCCTTGCCCGAGCGCAGGCTTTTGACCTCTGACCCGAGCAGGCTTATTCCGGCTTCGAGGGTGTCGCTGATGGCGTAGGAATAGCGCGCCTTTCGATTTTCGGCGACGACTTTGCGCCCGTCGTCCTTGCTCTTTGCCATCACAAAAGTCCCGCACTCTCCATCGCCTGACGCACCTTCTCCTGGCCGCTCGCGCTGAGAGGGACGATAGGGAGCCGCACCTCGTCGCTGCACAATCCAAGCAGCGAGGCGCCAAATTTGGCCGGTGCCGGGCTGGGTTCGCAGAACATGGCGTCGTGAAGCCCGATGAGGCGGTCTTGAAGAGCACGCGCAGCAGCAAAATCACCGCGCAGGCAGGCCTCCTGAAATTGCGAGCACAATTGCGGCGCGACATTGGCCGTCACCGAAATGCAGCCATGCCCCCCATGAGCCATATAGCCCAGGGTTGTCGCATCCTCGCCGGAGATCAACCGCCAGGAGAGCCCGCAGGCAAGCCGCTCGCGGCTGGGGCGGGCCAGATTGCTCGTTGCATCCTTGACCCCGATGATGTTGGCGACGCGCGCCAGTCGAGCCATGGTCTCCACGGAAATATCCACGATCGATCGTCCGGGGATATTGTAGAGCAGGATCGGGATGTCCACGGCATCGGCAATCGCCGCAAAATGGCGGTAGAGCCCCTCCTGAGAAGGCTTGTTGTAATAGGGAGCAACCGACAGCACCGCGTCGGCACCAACTGATTTGGCGTGCTGGGTAAGCTCAATCGCCTCCGCGGTCGAGTTGGAGCCGGCACCGGCGATTACCGCCACACGGCCATTGGCTTCCTCGACACAGATCTCCACCACCTGCTTGTGCTCCTCAAACGACAAGGTCGCCGATTCCCCCGTCGTCCCGGCTGGCACCAGGGCGTGACTACCCTGGTCAATCTGCCAGGATACGAAGCGGCGCAATGCCCCCTGGTCGACCGCGCCTTTGGTCATCGGGGTGATAAGAGCCGGTATGGATCCTTTAATGCGTTCGCGCAGATCGCGCATTTGCTGTTCCATTGTTCGCTGCTGGACCGACAAAATAGGTTTCAAGACGCGATCCGGCAAGCCACTGTCCCGACTTGCTCTGGCCACGGCCAACCGGCTGGTTTAGTATAGGATGAAGGTGATGTGGCCCATCACCGATTTCAAACAGGTTCCGTGCATGATCGCGTCCCGCGCCGCGTTTTTGGCAGCCGTCGCTACGCTCGCCCTATTTGCGCCCGCGCTGGCAAAAACCCTCCCCCCGACACCAACCGCACGGGCTGAGGCTGACCGACCGCGTCTTTCCCCGTTTGAGCTGGAGATCTACCGCCGAGCCTTCGATGCTGCGGACCACGGTGACTGGGCGGCGGCCAAGGGGCTGGCAGATCAGGGGCGAGACCCGCTGGCCCGCGATCTGGTGCTCTGGCGCTACGACCTCTCGCCTCGCTCGCAAGCGAGCTTTGACGAGATCAATTCCTTTCTGAAGCGTAACCCCCACTGGCCACTGCGCTCAGTCCTCTACCGTCGGGCCGAGCACGCCATGCCATCCAACCTGCCACCACAGCGCGTCATTGCCTGGTTTGGCGAGCGCAAGCCGCAGACAGGGATCGGCATGGTCCGGCTGGGGGTAGCACTATTGGCGACGGGAAAACCCGAGGAAGGCCGCCGTCTCATTCGGAAGGGCTGGATCGAGGGCGCCTTTACGCCCGATGAGGAGCAGCAGGTTCTCAACCAGTGCGGTGCGATCCTGACCCCAAATGTGCAGCGTGAGCGCCTCAATTTTCTCATCTGGCACAATGATGTGGCGGCGGCGCGCCGCCAGCTGTATCGCGTCGATCGCAAGGACCAGCGTATTGCCATCGTGAGACTGGCATTTCAGACCACTCCTCTATTTGCTGAGCACCTCTATTATCGCCTGCCTTTTGCCTGGCGCAGTAATCCTGGCCTGGTGTTGGGACATGCCCGCGTCTTGCGCGCCCGCGGCAACAAGACTGCGGTCGCAGATGCGCTGCTGAGCTCAGACCTGCGCGGACTGGTCAAGATCGATCCCAACGCGTGGTGGAACAATCTGGCCCTTGCGGCCCGTGATTCCATGGAACTGCACCGGTACCGCCTCGCCTATCGCCTGGCGGCGGAAGCTGGGCTGAAAAAGGGCGACGCCTTCGCCCAATCACAGTTTCTCGCTGGCTGGCTGGCCTTGCGCTTTCTGCATGATCCGAGCACCGCGCTGCGCCATTTCAAGCTGCTGGCAGGCGGGGTGTCGATGCCCATCAGCGTGGCCCGTGCCTATTACTGGATGGGACGGGCCTATGAGGCGAAGGGCGAACTGCCTGCGGCGGTACGAGCCTATCATCTTGCTGCGGCGCATCCCGATACATTTTACGGGCAGCTGGCTTTGGCCCGTCTGGATCCCAACGCCAACCTCATTCTCCCACAAAGCAAATCCGATCCGGCCCGGATCGGCATAAGCTATGAGCGGGCAGAAATGACCCGAGCAATTCATATTCTCGCCCAACTGCATGCCGGCCGTTTTGTGCGCATTTTTGCCGAGCACGATGTCAAACTTCACCCCAACCCCTCCTTTGTCGCCCGACTGGCGAGCGATCTTGTTCAACTGGGGTATCGCGACGCAGCGGTACAGGCGGCACAATTTGCCAGCTATCGAGGCATTGAGCTGCCGGATTTCAGCCATCCAGTGATTGCCCTACCCCGCTATCGCGGCCCGGGCGCGGCGCCGGCCGACGCGCTGGTATTGGCCCTCATCCGCCAGGAAACGGAATTTGACGCCACCGCCGTGTCGAGCGCCGGTGCGCGTGGACTGATGCAGCTCATGCCTTCTTCGGCGCGCCAACTGGCCGCACAGCTTGGGGTTCCGTTTCGCCCGGCTGAGCTGACCGAAAATCAAACCTACAATCTGGAACTTGGCATGACCGAGCTTGCCCAGAACCTGCAGGCCTGGAACGGCTCCTATATTCTTGCTGCTGCCGGTTACAATGCAGGGGATGGCAATGTGCGCCGCTGGATCAATTTCTTTGGCGACCCCCGCACCTCAGCGGTAGATCCCATCGACTGGATCGAGATGATCCCGTTCGCGGAAACCCGTAATTATGTCCAAAGAGTGCTTGAAAGTACGGAAATCTATCGCGACCGCTTGAGTGGCAAGAGCGAGCCCTTGCAGATCTTGGCCGATCTTTATCGTCCGGACGCTCCGCCCGCGCAAAGACCGCTGCCCTCACTCGCCCAAGCGCTCGACGTCCCGGTGCCGAAGGCGCGGCCGAAGGAGGCTGCGAACCTCACGGGGACCCGAACTGCCTCGGTCAGCGCCACAGCGGACACGGCCGCGTCAATGGTCACGCCGACCTCAAGGCCTAGGCCCAACGGTTCAATGCAGTGACAGCCATTCCCGCGCCAGGCGCAGGGCTTCTGCTATCTGCCCCGAGCTCATTTCGGCTGCAAGCTGCGCGCGCCAGTTTTTGGCCACATCGCTGCCCTTCATCGCGGCCAGATTGAACCATTTATGGGCAGTGACGAAATCCACGCTCACTCCCTGCCCTGTCGAATAAGCCAAGCCGAGATTGTAGAGCGCATCCGCGCGCCCCTTATTAGCATCGGCCTCAAACTGTGCGAGCGTATCGTAATCGACGCACGACATGTCCAACCCCTGCTCTCCCGTGCGACACCACTGTCGCACTTGCGCGGAAATGTTGGCGCTTATCGCCTAAAGAGAAGTTAATAAGATGGTTGGCAAAGGGTTAACGGGGCTAGGTGCGAAGCTTCGCCGCAACACAGGTCGCTGGAGCTGAGCAATGGCCCGCCCTGGCAGGGTCAAGCTAAGGCCGGCGCGAGGCAGACGCGCCCATATTGGCGGCAAAGTGAAAGTGCATTCCTCGCCTTGCCATGCCGCAGCCTTGGGGTGAGACGGGAACGCTGAACCCTGCAGCGCCCAGTAGTCCGAACCCCGTGACAGGCAATACCGCAAGGTCAATCCTGGTGGACAGGAAGCTTCGCGCTTTACCGCCATGGGCGGGGCAGAACCTGGGATCGTCAGGGGCGCGTGTTCTGCTTGCTCCGGAAAACGATACTGACGTATCGGGTCTGGTAGGGCGGGGCCGCGGTAGCGGGAAGGAAGATAGTAAGCCCCTCCCCTTGCTGACCGCGGCCCGTGCCTTGACTAAAACTCCGTCTCACATCACCGGAGCGGCGACGACCGGAGCAGCCTTGGCTCTACGCTTGCCCGCGCGCTTGGCGGTCTTGCGCTTGCCGGCCTTCTTGGCCGCCTTCTTGGCAGTCTTTCTGCCGCCGCGCTTAGCCGCCTTACGGGCGGTTTTGCGCTTGGCGGTTTTCTTCTTTGCCGCCTTGCGAGCAGTTTTCTTAGCAACCTTGCGCTTGGCTACCCGCTTCTTGGCAGCTTTGCGCTTGGCAGTCTTGCGGGCCGCGCCCTTCGCCGCCGCACGGCGGACGACGGACTTCTTGGTGGCCTTCTTGGCCGCGCGCTTGGCGGGCTTTTTCTTGGCAGTCATTGGCATGTGACGACTCCTCGTAAGTTTGGGGTCGCGATGTTGCCTTCCCCAAAACACCAAGAATATGAGTGTCTTGGCTTAACGAAGCAATACTCCCCCACCTGCGTCGAATGACTGTCAAGTCCGGACTTCACAAAAAGCCCTATTTTTCTACATTTTATGCACTACTCTGTGTACTGAGCAAATTTGCGCACCGGAGCGCCCGCGCCCCTTTGTGCCTTGCAAATGTGCGAATCACCCCTCTTCCGGCAATTCGAGTCGCGCCTTCAGGACGGCGTTGACGGCCTGCGGATTGGCCTTTCCACCCGTCTCTTTCATCACCTGACCGACGAACCAACCGGCCAATTTTGGCTTCGCCTTCGCCTGCGCAACCTTGTCCGGATTTGCGGCGATGACACGTTCGACCGCCTCTTCGATCGCTCGCGTGTCGGTCACCTGGCGCAGTCCACGCGCCTCAACCACCGTGCGCGGATCTCCGCCTTCAGCCCACACGATGTCGAGGAGGTCTTTGGCGATCTTGCCGGAAATGGTGCCATCGCTGGTCATGGCAATGATCGCATGATTGGCCTCGGCGGATACCGGACAGTCACCAATGGACAGGCCCTGCTTGTTGAGCCGACCCAGGATTTCGTTGTTAAGCCAGTTGGCGGCGAGTTTCGCATCGGCGCCGCGCGCCATGACTTCGTAGTAATCGGCCAGTTCACGCTCCGCAACGATCACCCCTGCATCATAAGCCGAGAGCCCATAGTCCTTGATGAATCTGGCTTTTTTCTCGTCAGGCAGCTCCGGTAGCGAGGCCGCAATAGCCTTGATCCACGCCGCGTCAAGCTCCAGTGGCAAAAGATCGGGATCCGGGAAGTAGCGATAGTCGTGGGCCTCTTCTTTGGAACGCATGCTGCGGGTCTCGCCGGCGCGGGAGTCAAAAAGACGCGTTTCCTGCTTCACCGTGCCGCCACCCTCCACAATCTCGATCTGGCGCCGGGCTTCATATTCGATTGCCTGAGCGATGAAGCGCAGAGAGTTTACGTTCTTGATTTCACAGCGTGTTCCGAGATCAGCGCCGGGCCGGCGCACCGAGACATTGACGTCTGCGCGCAGGGAACCTTCCTCCATATTACCATCACAGGTTCCCAAGTAGCGCAGGATCGCCCGCAACTTCTTCAGATATGCCACCGCCTCATCGGCGCAGCGCATATCCGGGCGGCTGACGATCTCCATCAGTGCCACACCGGCGCGGTTCAGGTCGACGTAGGAATAATCCGCGTGCTGGTCATGGAGGGACTTGCCCGCATCCTGCTCCAGATGAAGCCGCTCGATCCCCACCGTTGCCGTTTCGCCACCCGGCAAGTCGATGATGACCTCCCCTTCCCCGACAATAGGCTGCTTGTACTGCGAAATCTGATAGCCACTCGGCAGGTCAGGGTAGAAATAGTTCTTGCGGTCGAACACCGAGACCGGATTGATCTTGGCCCTCAGGCCCAGTCCGGTACGGATCGCCTGTTCCACACAGCGCCGGTTGATTACCGGCAGCATGCCCGGCATGGCCGCATCCACAAAGCTCACCTGGCTATTGGGAGGCGCACCAAAATCAGTCGCTGCCCCGGAAAAGAGCTTGGCCTTGGAGACAACCTGCGCATGGACTTCAAGACCGATGACGACTTCCCAGTCACCGCTTTCCCCGCGGATATATTTCGAAGATTTCACCGGCGCATTCATGCGAGCCACCATGACTTGGGTTTTGCGCGGAACTGCGCCGCCAGCTCCAGAGCACGGCCGACGCGCAACACCATCGCTTCGTCAAACGCCTTACCGATAACCTGCAGCCCCAAGGGTAAGCCACCCATCGTGAGACCGGCTGGAACCGACAGCGCGGGCAATCCCGCCATGTTCACGGTAACGGTAAAGATGTCATTCAGGTACATGGACACAGGGTCCTGGGTCTTTTCTCCAAGCGCAAACGCCGGACCGGGTGTCGCCGGTGTCAGAAGCGCATCGCAGCCTGTAAAGGCCGCATCGAAGTCCCGCGCAATGAGCGTGCGTACCTTCTGGGCACGGGCGTAGTAGGCGTCATAGTAGCCGGCCGACAGCACATAGGTGCCGATCAGAATACGGCGGCGTACCTCCTTGCCAAAGCCTTCGCCACGGCTGCGCTCGTAAAGCTCGCCAATGTCCCTGACATCGCGCGCCCGATGGCCGTATCGCACACCATCATAGCGCGCGAGGTTGGACGAGGCCTCGGCGGGAGCGACGATGTAATAAGCGGGCAACGCATATTTGGTAAAGGGAAGGCTGACCTCTACGATCTCTGCGCCCTGGGCGCGCAGCCAGTCTGCCCCCTTCTGCCACAGCGTATCGATTTCCGGTGGCGCGCCGTCCACACGGTATTCCTTGGGGATGCCGATGCGCAGCCCCTTTACTCCGGAATCAACGACGGCCTCGTAGTCAGGCACAGGTATATCGACGCTGGTCGAGTCCAACGGATCAACACTGGCCATATGACGCAGCAGGATGGCGGCGTCACGTACTGTCTTGGTCATCGGCCCTGCCTGATCCAGCGAAGAGGCAAAGGCAATAATCCCCCAGCGTGAGCAGCGGCCATAGGTCGGCTTGAGACCGACCGTTCCGGTTACCGCTGCTGGCTGGCGGATCGAGCCGCCGGTGTCGGTGCCGGTTGCAGCCAGACACAGATCGGCGGCCACCGCACTTGCTGATCCTCCCGAGGATCCACCCGGAACCAAGGTCTGGTTGGAGCCTTCCGCACGCCAGGGGTTGGCCACCGGGCCGAAATAGGAAGTTTCGTTGGACGAACCCATTGCGAACTCGTCCATGTTGGTTTTGCCCAGAAGAACGGCGCCGGCTCCCCACAGGTTCTGCGTCACTGTGGACTCATATGGCGGTACGAAGTTCTCCAGGATGCGGCTGCCCGCCGTGGTCCGTACCCCCTTGGTGCAAAACAGATCCTTGATCGCCAGGGGCAGCCCTTCAAGTGACCGCGCCTCACCACGCGCCAGACGGGCATCGCTCTCGGCTGCCATGGCAAGAGCCCGTTCCGGGGTTTGTGTGACGAAGGCATTGAGTGGTCGCGCCGCAGCCATGGCCGAAAGCAGTGCGCCGGTCAGCTCCATCGATGAAACGCGCTTTTCCAGCAATGCCGTGCGTGCATCAGCAAGTGTCAAGCCAATGAGATCTGTCATGTTGTAACTGGCTCGCGCACGAGCCCCTTTTCATAGAAAACGGACCAAGATGAGGCAGGATAATCAAGCACCGGCGGACAGCGTCTGAAGCCGGCGCGCTCGTATACGCGCCAGGCCGCCGGATGCCGGTCGCCGGTTTCCAACACCAGTCGGCTCAACCCTTCGCGCCTAGCAAGACCTTCAATCTGTTCCAGAATGCGTCCGCCAATACCGCGTCCCTGACAGAAAGGCCGGGTGTACATGCGTTTGACCTCGCCAACTGTCCCATGACGACGCAAGGCCCCCATACCAACCGCCTGTCTCTCCATGCGCGCGACAAAGACAGTGGTATCAGACTGCGCCATCTCCTCCGCCGTCATATGGTAACAATGCTCAGGTGGGGTCAGCGCCAAAAGCACTCCGTTCAGCTCGCAGATCAGGCCCCGAACCTCATCTGACAGCGGGGTTTCAATGGCGATCGCCTCTTCGCGCATGCCTATTCCACCACCTTCGGAACCACATAGAAGTGATCCTCTACAAGCGGGGCATTGGCAGTTACCGCGGCCGCATCGCCGCCGGCGGTGACTTCGTCATCCCGCATCTTCAGGCGTTGGGCGACGACCGAGGTCAACGGCGCGACCTCCCGTACATCCACCTCCTGGAGTTGTTCCACCCACCCCAGGATCGTGTTGAGTTCCGTTACCATGGGGTCGACCCGATCCTCCTCAAGGGCAATCCGGGCGAGCCGGGCGACGCGCAACACGGTTTCTCGATCGACGGACATAGGACCAGTCTCTGTGCTAGGATGCGGCTCTTGCTACCAATCAATGGGGCGGGCTGGCAAGCGACGGACGCAGGATCCAAAGAGGCCACCATGGGATTTGGGATCACCACCATAGACCATGTGCAGATCGCGGCACCACGCGCGCTGGAGGCGGAGATTGTCGCCTTCTACCGCGATATCCTGGGCCTGAGCCCCATTCCCAAGCCGGCCGAACTGCGCAAGCGGGGTGGTGCCTGGTTCCAAGTCGGCAGCCTCCAGCTTCATATCGGCCTGGATCCAGACCTCCCCACCTTGCCCAATTCCAAACGGCACGTCTGCTTTCTGACCGAAGACCTCGCCGCTGCCAAGCACGCCGCACAGCTGGCCGGCCTTACCATCGAGGAAGAGAGCCGTGCCGAGGGCCTGACGCGTTTTTTTCTTCGCGATCCGGCCGGCAACCGCGTTGAGATCGGCAGCCGTGACTGAGAATGCAGGCTTTCATTCGCGCACCAGAGCCATCTCGACCCCGCTTCGCCACGCTCGCTGACATTTGGCCTTTGGGCCCAGCTGTGGCATAGCCTGAGTGGGCTCTTCTGGCGCGCACGGTCCGCAGGCAATGATTTTCAGTACGGTCGCGGAATTCAAATCCGCCCTCCCTCAAACCGCCCGCCTCATCGGACTTGATCTCGGTGAAAAGACCATCGGGCTTGCCCTATCCGACAGTCTGCGTCTGATTGCCTCCGCCCGCACCAATCTCAGACGCAGCAAATTTGCTACCAACGCCGCCGAAATCGAGCAGCTGATTGCTATGGAAGAGGTGGGGGGGGTGGTCATAGGCCTGCCCCTCAATATGGACGGGTCAAGCGGACCCTCTGCCCAGGCAGCTCGCGCCTTCGCGCGCAATTTGGCCGCGCGCTGCCCACTGCCGCTTCTGCTCTGGGACGAGCGCCTCTCAACTGCCGCCGTTACACGCACGCTGCTTTCGGCCGATACAAGCCGCCAGCGCCGTCGGGAAGTCGTCGACAAGATGGCGGCCGCTTACATTTTGCAGGGAGCGCTGGACGCCATGCGCCATATTTCGTGACAGGCGTGCTTGCTGCCCTGGTGCCAGTGGTACTCCTGATTGCAATTGCGGCGCTTCTGCATCGCACCGGTTTTCTGCCCGAGGCGGCCTGGCGGGGCATGGAGCTCTCCACCTACTATGTGTTCTTTCCGGCATTCCTATTCCAGTCCTTGGCACAGGCCAATTTTCGCGGCTTTCATATCTGGCCCTTGGCGGCCGCACTTTTGAGTGCGGTCGCCGTCATGGCCACCATTCTCGCGCTCATACGGCGCGTCATACGTCTGGATGGCCAGACCTATTCGACCGCCTACCTGGGCGCAATCAGATGGAACAGCTTCGTCGCCATTGTTCTGCTCAAGCAGCTTTATGGTGCAACCGGGATCACGCTTGCGGCAGTCGCCTTCGCAGCCATCATACCAGTGGTCAACACCCTTTCAGTTTATGTCCTGTCTCGGCACGCGGGCACAGACGGACGCCTCAGCATAGCCCTCAAGGCGATGGCCCGTAATCCCCTGATCCTTGCCTGCCTTGCCGGCGCACTGTGGCAGCTTGGCGGCCTGCCCGTCCCTTCGGTCGTCGGCACAACACTGACCCTGCTGGGACGCACAGCCCTCGTCCTCGGGCTTTTCACCGTTGGCGCAGCCCTCAATTTCAAACATCTCCGCACCAACCCCTCGCTGCTTCTTCTCGTCGGGACGCTCAAGCTCCTCGTGATGCCGGTTCTGATGGCGACCTTCTGCACATTATATAATGTGCAAGGACCAGCCCGTACCGTGGCCGTCGTTGCCGGGGCTGTCCCCACCGCCACCAATGCCTATATTCTAACCCGCCAGCTTGGTGGCGATTCGGCGCTGATGGCCAATCTGATCAGCGTTATGACGGTCGCCGCACTTGTCACCCTGCCCCTTGCCATCTGGCTTTTGGGCTGACGCTTGCCCACCTGCCGGAGGCCGCCTATAAGCCGGTGCTTAGATGAACGCAGAACGCCCCTCCCTGTCATCCCGCCACCTGCTTGGCGCCGAACAGCTTTCGGTTGCTGAAATCGAAGCTCTGCTTGATCGGGCTGAGAGCTATGTCACCCTCAACCGCTCGACCGACAAGAAGAGTTCAGTGCTAAAGGGCCTGACACTTATCAATCTTTTCTTTGAGGCCTCAACACGTACACAGAGTTCTTTTGAACTGGCCGCAAAGCGCCTGGGCGCAGATGTACTTAATATGGCGGTGCGAACGTCATCCGTCAGCAAGGGGGAAACTCTGCTGGATACGGCGACCACGCTCAACGCGATGCGGCCGGATATCCTGATCGTACGCCACCAGGATTCAGGTGCGGCCGAACTGCTCTCGCACAAGCTTGATTGTTGCGTCGTCAATGCCGGCGATGGCGCCCATGAGCATCCTACCCAGGCCTTGCTTGATGCCCTCACCATCCGCCGCCGCTGTGGTGGTTTTGAGGGGCTGCTGGTCGCGATTTGCGGCGACGTGCTGCACAGCCGCGTTGCGCGCTCCAACATCCACCTTCTGTCGAAACTTGGTGCCCGCATTCGCGTGATTGCCCCACGCACATTATTGCCTGCTGACGCTGGACGCCTGGGCATAGAGATCTGTTCGGATATGCGTGAGGGCCTTGCCGGCGTGGACATCGTGATGATGCTGCGTCTGCAGCTGGAGCGCATGGAAGGGGCATTTGTGCCCTCGACCAGGGAGTATTTCCGCTTTTTCGGTCTGGATCGCGAAAAGCTTGGCTATGCCAAGCCAGGTGCGCTGGTGATGCACCCCGGGCCGATGAACCGTGGCGTCGAAATTGACTCAGACATTGCCGACGATGTTGAAGTCAGTCTCATCCAGGAACAGGTCGAAATGGGTGTCGCCATACGCATGGCGGTTCTCGATGCGCTCGCCTTCGGCCTGGCGCAGCGTCGGGGCGACCTCTCATGAACCAGCGCATCGCCTTCACCAATGCCCGGCTGATCGATCCTGAGAGCGGCTATGACAGGCAAGGGGCTCTCATCGTCGATGACGGGCGCATCGCGGAATTCGGAACAAATCTTGCTCCTTTGCCGAAGGCCGGTTGTACGGTGGTCGACTGCGGCGGCAAGGTTCTGGCCCCCGGGCTGATCGACATGCGCGTGTTCACCGGCGAACCCGGCAGTGAGCATCGCGAAACGCTCCAATCCGCAAGTGAGGCGGCGGCGGCCGGAGGCGTAACCACCATCGTGGTAATGCCGAAAACCCAGCCGGTCATCGACGAGCCCTCCCTGGTAGACTTTCTGAAGCGCCGCGCGGCGGCGACAGCCTGCGTGCGGGTGGTGCCGACCGCGGCGCTGACGCGCCATCTGGCGGGCGAGACCATGACGGAGATCGGACTTCTGCGTGAAGCCGGGGCCCTTGCCTTTACCGATGCCGACACCACTATCGCCAATACAAGGGTGCTGCGTCGCGCGCTTGCCTACGCGGCTAATTTCGATGCACTGGTCATCGGTCATGCCGAAGATCCCGACCTTTCGCTTGGCGCAGCGGTGACCGAAGGCGAATTTGCCACCCGCCTTGGCCTTCCTGCAGCTCCGGCCATGGCTGAAACCATGATTGTGGAACGGGACATTCGCCTCGTTGAACTCACGGGCGTGCGGTATCACTTTGGCCAGATCTCGACCCGGGCCTCGCTTGAGGCGGTTGCCAAGGCCAAGAGCCGCGGCCTGCCCATCACATGCGGGGTCTCGGCCCATCATCTGGCCCTGAATGAACTGGACATCGGCGCCTATCAGACCTTTCGCAAGGTCAAGCCGCCATTGCGCAGTGAAGCTGACCGTGCCGCGATGGTTGAGGGTCTGGCGCAGGGTATCATCGATGTCGTAGTTTCCAGCCACGACCCTCAGGCCGCAGATACCAAACGCCTTCCCTTCGGCCAGGCGGCCTTTGGGGGGGTTGGGCTTGAAACCCTGCTACCGGCAGTATTGGCGCTGTATCACGATCAGCAACTCAGTCTGGCGCGCGCCCTCTATACGGTAACGGCAGCACCCGCAAAGCTGCTCGGTCTCGAAGGCGGACGCCTCGCCCGTGGTGCACCAGCCGATCTTGTCGTGCTCGATCCCGATCGCCCTTGGGTGGTCGATTCGCATCAACTGCGCTCGCGCGCGCGCAATACGCCATTTGACGGGCGACGCCTGCAGGGCCAGACAGAGATGACTTTCGTTGATGGCAAAAAGGTCTTTGATCGAACGGGAGCGGGCTGATGACCAGTGCAGGCCTTCTTTCACCCCCGATGCTGGGGTTCATCCTCGCCGCGGTCATTGGCTATGGCTTGGGTTCCATCCCCTTTGGTCTGCTCTTCGCACGTCTGGCTGGCGCCGGGGATGTACGCAAGATCGGTTCTGGCAATATCGGTGCCACCAACGTCCTGCGCACTGGCAAAAAGTGGGCGGCAGCGGCAACCTTTGTCTGCGATGCCCTGAAGGGCGCTGCTGCGGTATTGCTCATGCGGGCAGGATGGGGACACATGGCCGAACTCGTCGCCGGATTTGCCGCGCTCGTCGGTCACATGTTTCCGCTTTGGCTCGGATTTAAAGGCGGAAAGGGAGTCTCGGCCTTTTTTGGGATCATGTTCGCGCTTTGCTGGCCAGTTGGCCTCCTGGCTGCGGCGACCTGGCTCGCGCTGGCTTTCACCTTGCGCATTTCGTCGCTCTCGGCGCTCGCCGCCACAGCGTTGACACCAGCCTATATGCTTGGCTTTGGCCGGAGCCAGGATGCCGGATTTGCCGTGGCCGTCGCCATATTGATTTGGATCATGCACCGGGCAAACATTGCGCGGCTCCTGCAGGGTAAGGAACCGCGCATCGGTGCATCTAAATCCTAACGGTCGTCGCTGTGCTTTCCGGGTGATCTGAACGAGGCGTAGAGCAACACGCCCATGAAGCTCACAAAGCCCAGGACTACCATCACAAGATAGGCTTCAGTGCCGGTCGTCATCATCTGCCTCCAAACTGGGTGAGAACCGCGTCTTGTCCGACAATGGCAAAAAGGCGCAGCCGCCGCAATCGCCCGGCTCCCCGAGGGGGAATCCGGACATGGCCTGATCTGCCACTGGCCATAGATCCGGCGCGCGCCGGCTGTGGCACCCTGCCGCAAGTCGGGCAAAGGTTGCGGCTGGCGCGGCAGCGCCCCCATTTGCTCCTTCGACGGTCCTTCGGTTCCACGGAACACATGCTACTATAAGTTGTCTAATTGGCAAAAATCGTAAACTTTACCACTCAGGGTATAGGAAATACGCGCACGGGGCGTTGACACCCCTCTGCCGCTTCGCACAGTGTCCCGCTCCCCAAACCACCCTCCTGCTTGCCTGATCGGCTGGCCGGATCTGTCACTGATCACGCATGAACCTCCTCGTCGTCGAATCTCCCGCCAAAGCCAAGACCATCAACAAATATCTGGGTTCGGGATACAAAGTCCTGGCCAGCTTCGGGCATATCCGTGACTTGCCGGCCAAGGATGGCTCGGTGCGGCCGGACGAGGACTTCTCCATGAGCTGGGAAGTCGATGGGCGGGCGCAGAAACGCATCAAGGACATCGCTGACGCGGTCAAAAGTGCCGACAAGCTCATCCTCGCCACCGACCCCGACCGGGAGGGCGAGGCCATTTCCTGGCATGTGCTCGAGGTTCTGAGATCCCGACACGCGCTCAAGGATAAGCCGGTCGAACGCGTTGTTTTCAACGCCATCACCAAATCTGCCGTCCTCGAGGCGATTGCCCATCCGCGGCAGATCAACGAGGAACTCGTTGACGCCTATCTCGCCCGCCGGGCGCTCGATTACCTCGTTGGCTTCAACCTGTCGCCCGTACTGTGGCGCAAGCTGCCGGGGGCACGTTCGGCCGGACGCGTGCAATCGGTCGCGCTGCGACTGATCTGTGAACGTGAAGCGGAAATCGAAGCCTTCAAGCCACAGGAGTACTGGACTGTTGATGCCGAGATGCAGGCGGCAGCCGGATCCTTCACCGCTCATCTCACCCATCTCGAAGGCAAGAAACTCGAGCGTCTTGGTCTCAGTTCGCAGTCACAAGCGGACGCCGCCGTACGCGCCATCAACGCCCAGCGTTTCCAGGTTGGCAGTGTCGAGCGTAAACCCGTCAAGCGTCACCCGGCACCGGCCTTTATTACCTCCACGTTGCAGATGGAAGCTTCGCGCAAGCTCGGGTTTGCCGCCAAACGCACCATGCAGATCGCGCAGGCCCTCTATGAAGGCGTCGATTTGGACGGCGAGACCGTCGGCCTCATCACCTATATGCGAACCGACGGCGTGCAGATGGCTGGTGAGGCCATTACCGAAGCTCGTTCGTTCATTGCCAGCAATTACGGCGAACGCTATCTGCCTAAAGCTCCACGCGTCTATACCTCCAAAGCCAAAAACGCCCAGGAGGCCCACGAAGCGATCCGGCCAACCAGCTTTGGGCGGCTGCCCGAACAGGTTCGCCGCCATCTCGATGCCGACCAGGCCAAGCTCTACGAGCTGATCTGGAAGCGAGCCGTTGCCAGCCAGATGGAATCAGCCGAACTCGAGCGCACGACCGTCGACGCGGTCAGCGCGGACGGCAAGATCGTGCTGCGGGCAAGCGGCTCGGTGACGCTATTTGATGGCTTTCTGACGCTCTATCAGGAAGGCAAGGACGATGAGACGGATGAAGACAGCACCCGCCTGCCCCCCGTCAAGGAAGGTGAAGGGCTGAAGGTCGAGCGTCTTCTTCCGGCACAGCACTTTACCGAACCCCCACCGCGCTATTCCGAGGCAAGCCTGGTACGCAAGCTTGAGGAGCTGGGCATCGGCAGACCCTCAACCTATGCCTCGATCCTGTCGACACTGCGTGACCGCGCCTATGTGCGGATGGACAAGAACCGCTTCATACCGGAAGACAAGGGACGGCTTGTCACAAGCTTTCTCAGTAGTTTTTTCGGACATTATGTCGAATACAGCTTTACCGCAGATCTTGAGGAAAAGCTTGACGAAGTCTCTGCCGGCACGCTGGGCTGGAAGACATTGCTGCGCGATTTCTGGAATGGCTTTTCCGCCGCTATCGCTGAAACCAAGGACCTCAAGATTTCGGATGTCATTCACGCCCTCAACGAAATTTTAGGCCCCCACATCTTTCCGGTCTCCAAACCAGGTGAGGATCCGCGCCGCTGTCCCTCCTGTGCGTCTGGCGAACTCTCGCTCAAACTGGGCAAATTCGGCGCCTTTGTCGGCTGCTCCAATTATCCCCAATGCCGCTATACCCGCCAGCTCGGGCAGAGCGCAGAGGAAGCCGGAGATGGCCAGCCGAAGGAGCTGGGCCTCGACCCGCAAACCGACAAACCCATAAGCTTGCGCGTCGGTCGCTTCGGCCCCTTCGTCCAGCGTGGTGACGGCGACAAGCCCAAGCGCGCCGGTATCCCCAAGGGCGTGGATACCAGCGATGTCGATCTTGACTACGCGCTCAAACTACTCGCGCTTCCCCGTGAGATCGGCATCCACCCCGAGACCGGAAAGGAAATCAAAGCCAACTTTGGCCGCTTTGGTCCCTATGTGGTTCACGACGGTCAGTTTGCCTCGCTCGAAAGCGCGGAAGATGTATTTACGGTCGGTCTGAATCGGGCTGTGACCTTGCTGGCCGAGAAGAAGGCTCGCGCACCCGCTCGACGTGGCCCTGAACCCTTAAAGGAGCTGGGACCGCACCCTAAATCCGGAGCGCTCATCAAGCTCATGCGCGGTCGTTTCGGTCCCTATGTGACGGACGGCACCGTCAACGCCACCATTCCCAAGCAGACCGATCCCTTGAGCCTCGAACTCACCGACGCCGTGGCACTCATTGACGCCCGAGCCGGCAAGGGCGGCGGAACAGCAGCGCGCAGAAAAGCGAGCAGCAAGGCAGCCTCCACCACAGGTGCCCGCGGCAAGAAGGCTGGCGAAGGCACAAAGTCCGCAACCAAGGCCAAGGCCACGGGTAAGAAGCCGAGCCCTGCCAAGAAGACCGCAGCACGCACCAAACGCAGTACCGGACCCGCAGGCAAAAAGGCTGCAGCAGGAGGTTAGTTTGGCGCGCAGAAGCAAGAATGATGCTTCACCGCCTCTCGACAAGGCGCGCGTCGTTGAGCTGCTCAGCCTGCATCCGCTTTATGGCAAGCGCGAAATCGCGCGCGACCTGGGTTTGAAGGGGAGCGCGCGTATCGCCCTCAAGCGTATCCTGCGTGAACTCGAGGAAGAAGGCACCATCGCGCGCGGCCGTGGCAAGAGCTATCTCAAGGCCGGTACCCTTCCCCCCGTAGGCGTGCTGGAAATCGTCGGCCAGGACGCAGACGGCGAATTGCTGGCACGGCCGCAGCACTGGGACCAGGCGAGCCCTCCGCCCCGCATTCTGGTTATGCCGGGCCGGGACGATCAGGGACCGGCGCTCGGCATTGGCGAGCGCATTCTCGCGCGCCTGCGCGAAGCCGAAGGTGGTTATGAAGCACGTCTGATCAAACGTCTGGGTGCAAGCGTTCACCGTCTGCTCGGGGTTTATCATGCCGGAGCACGCGGGAACGGTCGTATCGCGCCGATCGATCGCAAGAGCAAATATGAACTCGTCGTCGCCGAAAAGGATGCCGGCGGCGCACGCTCCAACGAGTTGGTGATGGCCGAACCCCTGGCGGGCCGCGAGCATGGCGTGCCACGCGCGCGTGTCATTGAGCGGCTGGGCTCGATGAGCGAACCCAGAACCGTCAGTCTCATCGCAATCCATGCTCACAATATTCCGACCGAATTCTCGCCAGACGCCCTCGATGAAGCCATCCGTGCGCGATCCGTCGGTCTGAAAGGGCGCACCGACCTACGTACCATTCCCTTCGTCACCATCGACCCCGAGGACGCCCGCGATCACGATGATGCGGTATGGGCAGGACCAGATTCCGACGCCAGCAATGTCGGTGGTCACGTGGTGATGGTCGCGATTGCCGACGTGGCTCACTATGTCAAACCAGGTTCCGCACTCGACCGCGAAGCCTTCAAGCGAGGCAACTCGGCGTATTTTCCGGACCGTGTAGTTCCCATGCTGCCCGAAAAATTGTCTGCCGATCTGTGCTCGCTCCATGAAGGCGTGGAGCGACCATGCCTCGCCGTGCGCATGGCCTTCAACGCCGACGGCCGCAAACTACGTCACGAATTTTTCCGCGGCCTGATGAAATCCGCCGCCTCCCTGACCTATGGCCAAGCCCAGCGTGCCTTCGACGGCCATGCAGATGATCTGGACACCTCCATCAAGGCAACCTTAAGCGCGCTGTGGCAGAGCTATCACTGCCTTGCCCGTGCCCGCGACAAACGTGATCCGCTTGATCTCGACCTGCCAGAACGGCGGATCGTACTCGGCGCGGATGGCAAGATCAGCTCGATCGCGTTCCGCGAGCGCATCGAATCCATGCGCCTGATCGAAGAGTTTATGATCCTCGCCAATGTCTGCGCCGCCGAATCGCTTGAAAGACATCGCGTCCCGCCCATCTACCGGGTGCACGAAGCCCCCTCACACGAAAAGCTTTATGCATTCGCCGATTACCTGCGCACCATCGGCATCAATTTCGCCAAAGGTCAGGTGGTCAAGCCCGGCACCTTCAATCGTATCCTGAAGCAGGTCAGAAATGGCCCCCATGCCGAGGTGCTTAATGAGGTGATCCTGCGTACCCAGTCACAGGCCATCTATGCACCAGACAATATCGGGCACTTTGGGCTCAATCTCACCCATTACGCCCACTTTACCTCACCGATCCGCCGCTATGCCGATCTTGTCGTTCATAGGGGGCTCATCCGCGCCCTCAACCTTGGCAAGGATGGGCTCGCCGATGCCGAGGTCACACGACTGGCCGAGATCGCCGAACACATTTCCATGACCGAGCGCCGGGCCATGGCCGCGGAACGCGATTCGGTCGATCGCTATGTGGCGGCATTCATGGAAGAACGTGTTGGTGCCAGCTTCCCTGCACGCATCACCGGTGTCACCCGGTTCGGCCTATTCGTGCGTCTGGCCGAAACCGGCGCCGAAGGGCTGGTGCCCGTGCGCTCCCTCGGCTTCGAATACTTTCGTCACGATGAGCGCCAGCATGCCCTCATCGGCGAGCGCAGCCGCACGACCTTTCGGCTGGGCGAAAGCCTGATGGTTCGCCTCGTCGAAGCTGCTCCACTGACCGGTGGGCTCAGGTTCGAGATCATCGCCAGCGACGAGCAGTCTGGCCGCACGCCCCCAAGCGCCAAGGCAAGGCCGACCAAAGGCAAAAAGCAGCACGCCGCGCGCAAATCGCGATCTTGAGGAAAGCTGCGTCTGGACCTTGGACCAGTCCTCCTGCGATAACAGGCCATGAGCAATCCCGATCCGATTACCAGCATGTTTGACAAGGACGAGGTGATCGTTCCCAAACGGCTGCGTCCCAAGGATGCCGCAACCTTAATACTTGTACGTCGTGAGCGCGACGTGGTGCGCGTCTTGATGGGACAGCGACATGGCAGCATGGCATTCATGGCCGGCAAGTATGTTTTTCCTGGCGGCCGCATGGACCTCTGCGATCTGCGCCTCACCACCCAATCTGACCTGCGGAGCACCGAAGCCCTGAAACTGGGTCCGAAGGGGCGCGGTCTTGCCCTTGCTGCGATCCGCGAGACTTTCGAGGAAACCGGAATTCTGGTCGGCCGGCCGGCAGAGCAGGCGCCGCGCACGCGCGCACCAAGCTGGGCCCGCTTCTTTGCGCAGGGCGTCGTCCCTGAGCTTTCGCAACTCAGCTTTATCGGCCGTGCCATCACCCCGCCCAACCGCACCCGCCGCTTTGATGCCCGCTTCTTCATGGCCGACGCCAGCGCCATCGCACATGAACGCACGCGTGAGAGCAATGAACTCCTCACCCCCTGTTGGGTCACCCTGGCAGAAGCACGCGCCCTGGATCTGCCCTCGATAACGCGCCGCATGCTGGATGAGGTGGAAGCGCGCGTTTCGGGCGAGCCTGCCCGCCCCATTCCGTTTTTCCGCTTCCGTCACGGCAAGGCCCAGGTCGATTTGCTGTGAGCGCACCGCGTACAGGCCTCCTCGCCATCCTCTTGACGATCAGTGTCTACGGCATCGGCATGGGACTGACGCTGCCGCTGCTGAGCCTGACCCTCGAAGGCATGGGGGTATCGGGCACCCTCAACGGTTTGAACCTCGCGACCGGCGGCTTGGCAGCACTGCTCCTCACGCCCTTGATGCCTGCCGGGATCGCGCGGTTTGGCGCTGCCCAGTTCATGGCCACGGCGCTCGCCTGTGCGGCATCCGCCCTGCTCTGCCTCCACTTTGTCTCCTCGCTGTGGGCCTGGTTTCCCATCCGTTTTGTCCTGTCGGCGAGCCTGAACGGACTGTTTGTTGCCACTGAATTCTGGATCAACGCCATCGCCGATGAAAGCAATCGCGGCCGCTATGTGGCGCTCTATTCGATCTGTCTGACCGGCAGCTACGCCTTAGGCCCCGTGCTGCTGCAAATCATTGGCACTTCGGGTCTGGCGCCCTTTGCCGCCGGTTCCGTGCTCATGGTTTCGGCGATTGTTCCGATCGCGCTCGCCCACAAACATGCGCCCAGGACGACAGCGCCGGCCGGTCATCGCGCCGTCTTCCGCATCCTGAAAGAGGCGCCGGTGGCCTTCGCTGCCGCCGCCGTGTTCGGCGCCATCGATGTCGGAATGGCCGGCCTGCTTCCGGTCTATGCCGTCCGTCAGGGCTATAGCGACGCCCATGCAGCGCTCGCAGTGTCAGCTTTGTCCGTGGGCGCCCTGCTGCTGCAGTTTCCATTAGGCTGGCTCGCCGATCGCATGGCGAGGGAGCGCCTTCTGGCCCTGTGTGCCGGCTGCGGGATCATCGGCGCGGCGCTCACCCCGCTTGCGGTCAGCAATCCCGTCACCTTTTATCTCGTTCTGATCCTGTGGGGCGGTATCGTGCTCGGCATTTACACGGTAGCCCTGACGCTTTTGGGCGAGCGCTTTTCAGGTCCCGCGATGGCCACTGCCAACGCCGCTTTCGTCATGTCCTATTGTCTGGGTCTTCTCGGCGGTCCCGCCCTCGAAGGCGCGGCCCTGCAGATTTGGAATCCCCAGGGTCTTGTCGTTGTCCTCGGCGGTATCTGCGCCGGCTATTTTGGCTTTCTGATCCTGCGCCGTCCCCTCGCGGCGTGAGGACTCCCCGCCCGCCATGACCCGCTCGATCCGGCGATCCGGCACCAGCCAGAGCAGGGCAACAAGGCCGTACATGGCAACGGCGAGCAAGGGCAGCCATTGCGCCACGAGCACCGCAGCCAAGTAGAACCCGAGGGAGGCCTTGTCCTTGAAGCCGGTTCCCAAGGCCTCGGCAAGAGAGGCGTGCTCATGGCGGCGGCGCAGGATCGCCTGCTCGAGCAGCAGATAGGCGAGCGCACAAAGCAGCAGCAGCAGACCATAGACGAGCGTGGGAAGGGGGGCGAGAAAATGGCGCCCCTGCCAAGCGGTCGCCACCGGCAGCAGCGACAGCCAAAACAGCAGGTTGGCGTTAGCCCAAAGGATCAACCCATCAACCCGGCGGACCAGTTGGAACAGGTGGTGGTGGTTGTTCCAGTAGATCGCTACGTATAGGAAACTGAGCACATAGGCGACAAATCCGGGCCAAAGCTGGCCAAGATCAGTGAGGCTGGAGCCAACCGGCAGCTTCAGTTCCAGCACCATGATGGTGATGATGATGGCAATCACCCCATCGGTGAAAGCCGTCAGCCGTGCCGTACCCATGGATTGCGCCCCTGCTCCGCCCGGCCACGGTGGGTCCAAAGGCCCGGCTTGACAAGCGGGCGCGCGTGGGTAGCTTACGCCCCCTTCGGCACCTGTTTTGGAAAGATGGCCCTATGGCGAAGCCCACCACGGCGAAGATCAGATTGAACAGCTCGGGCGACACCGGGTTTTTCTACGTGACCAAAAAGAACACCCGCACGATGACCGAGAAGTTCTCGATCAAGAAATATGACCCCGTGCTGCGCAAGCACGTGGAATTCAAGGAAGGCAAAATAAAGTAAATTCTGCCTCCGGCTGGAAGCAAACCCCGCCTCCGGCGGGGTTTTCCTTTATGACACCTAGCCCCGCCGGCGCGCTTCGACCTCGCGCACAAACGGCAGGATCAGCTCCTTGAGCTCGGCAATGACCCCTATGGGCATGTCGTGCCCCCAGCCCTCGATCTCATGATACTGAGCCCCGGTGATGCAGGCGGCGGTGTGGCGGCCGGCCTCCGGGCGGATGAGCGTATCGGCACTGCCGTGAAGCACGAGGCTGGGAAGCCGCAGCCCCGTCAGACGTTCGCTGCGCGCGGGGGCTGCGATGATGGCCGCCCAGTGGCGCAAGGTGCCTTCCGGATAATAGGAGCGGTCATAGCCGGCTCCGACGCTCGCGGCGATGCGCTCTTCGTCATAGGCGAAGCGAGTTGAGGCGTAGGCTTTTCGCGTCGCGAGCGCATGGGCAATAACCGCCGCGCGGTCGGTGTTTGGTGGGCGACTCGTGAGGGCAGCCTGCGCTTCCGGCGATGAGGGGGGCAAAGAGCGATCCCCCGTGGTGGAGAAAATCGATATCAGCGAGCGCGCCTTCTCAGGATGATTGAGCGCGACGAGTTGGGCAATCATTCCTCCCATCGACGCTCCAGCAATATGCGCGCTGTCAATGCCAAGTGCATCAAGCAGACCGGCCGCGTCACGCGCCATATCGTCCAGCGTATAGGGAATCGGGACTTTGGCTCCGGCGCTGCGTGCCGCCTGCACAGCCTTGATATCTGGCAGCACACCATCCCATTTCTGACTGAGACCGACGTCGCGATTGTCAAAGCGGATGACCCTCAGTCCACCGTCCCGCAGCATCTGGTGGAATTCTTCCGGCCATGCCGTCATCTGGGTTCCAAAGCCCATGATGAGCAGGATCGGCGCGCCGTTTTCAGGGCCGCTTACATCGTATTCAAGCTGCACGCCATCGACGAGGATCTTGGTCATCAGGAGCGAGCCCGCTGTTCGACACCGGCAATGAAGTCACCGATCTGTTCGAGATAGACCGGCACCAGCCCGCTTTCAAAGCCATGTCCCATGCCCGGTACCACAACGAGTTCGGCACCGGGGATCGCGGCCGCGGTGTCATGACCAGCAGCCAGGGGGATCAGGGGATCGTCGGCACCGTGGATCACCCGGGCAGGCACCCGTACCTTACTGAGAAGTTCATTGCGTGGCGGTGCGGACAGGATCGCGAGCATCTGCCGACCGATGCCATCCGGATCATAGGGCGCGCGATCCACTTCGCGCGCCACGGTGGCTTCGAGGACGTCATCGGGCTCGGGAAATCCAGGGCTGCCAATCACCTTCCATACCTTGACGCCGGCGCGAATGCGATCCGGACGCGCGTTGGACGCCGGGGGCGTCGTCAATGCGGCCATGGCCTCAGGCTGCGCCGGTGGCAGATCCCGTCGCCCCGTCGTCGACATGATCGAGACCAGGCTGCGAGTCGCCTCGGGATGGTGGACGGCCACGAGTTGGGCAATCATGCCGCCCATCGAGGCGCCTACGATATGGGCGCTTCCGACGCCAAGCGCCTTGAGAAGCTGAACCGCGTCTTCGGCCATGTCATCAAGACTATAGGGCGCCGCGACTTGGCCACCCGTCATGGCTGCCGCCATGGCACTGGCCAAATCGGGCTTTCCCAGTTCCTCCAGATGGCTCGACAGTCCGATGTCGCGATTGTCGAAGCGGATGACGTAATGTCCGCGCCCTGCCAGCCCCTGACAGAGGGCGTCCGGCCACATCGTCATCTGTGCCGAGAAGCCCATGATGAGTAGAACTGCCGGATCTGTGGCCTGCCCGAAAGTCTCGTATTCAAAGCGAAGTCCATTGGCGGTGATCTGCGGCATTGGTGTTCCTGTTCGATGTTGATGCCAAGAGAGCTTAGCAGGCTTGACCGTCCGCTTGACAAGTCATGATCCCCGGGCCGTGAAAGTTGGGGAATTTGCAAGCAGAACCCCTTCCTACACGCACGCAGCTGTGCTTGCCGCGACCGGCACGATACAACATAGTGCCACGAGGTAAGATGCAGGGCTCTGGACCGAAATCCGGCACGAGCAGGCTGATGATGCCCGAAATGGCCATCTGGCGTCCCGCGTTACCTGGTGGCGCGGTGAGGTGTCTGGCTTGGCGAACAGGGCGGTGAAACAGGCTTTGCGACTGGCATATGCTGGGCTCGAAACCAGCCTGGCTGTGGACCGCGCCAATGGTCACAGACCCGCGCCTGTCACGCGACCAGTCCGCTTAAACCCAGTGGAGGGCAGCGGGGCGTTGACAGACCTCGGAGCGGCTCAGGCAAAGGTGCCAGGGCAGCAAAAAGCGCGGCAGCCCTCCTGCGGCTGCGGCGCGACCGTGGGACGCCGCGCCAGGTTGAAGTGTGCACCAGCCTTTCCCACCCTGTCCGCCCATCCAACAAACGCAATGCGCCCGCTGACCCGCTGCAACCGTGGAGACCCGGGCGCCAGGAGCCTCGATGAAGCGTGAACTTTCCCGTCTGACTGACACCACCTTCGACCTTCTGATCATTGGCGGCGGCATTACCGGCGCGGCGACGGCGCGTGACGCAGCCTTACGCGGTCTTAAGGTGGCCCTCATCGAGCGGGCCGATTTTGCCCATGCCACGAGTGCCCACAATTCCAAGTTGATTCACGGCGGATTGCGCTACCTGCGCAATTTCGAGCTGGGACTGGTACGCGAATCGCTGCGCGAGCGCCGCATCTGGCAGCGCATTGCCCCCCATATGGTCAGTGCGCTGCCGTTCCTGGTACCACTTTACGGTGCCGGGCGGAGCGCGCGCATGACCTTGGGGATCGGCCTGACGCTCTACGACGCCCTGTCCTATGATCGCACCTGGCTCGCTGATCCGGCGCAGCGTCTACCCGGGCACAGCTGGCTTGGCGCCCGCGCCGCCGCAGAACGCGAGCCGTCGCTGGCAGGAAAGGATTTTGAGGGCGCATTTGTCTACTACGATGCCCAGATGTATGCGCCCGAGCGTCTGGCCCTCGAATGCGTGCTCGCGGCCGAGGAACATGGCGCTGTGTGCGCCAATTACGTAGCTGCAGAAGGCTTGCTCCTGCGCCAGGCACGGGTGGAAGGTGCACAGGTGCGTGACTGCGAGAGCGGGACGCAGTTTGACATTCGCGCCAGCCGCACGCTGCTGGCCGCCGGTCCGTGGTCCGATCTCTTTCTGGAACAGGCGCTGGGACAGAAAACCGCCACACGCCTCCTGCGTTCAAAGGGTATTCATGTCATCGTCCCGGCCATGACCCGGGCTGATGCGCTCACCGTTGCCACACCCCATGGCCATTTCTTTGTCCTGCCCTGGCGCGGGCACACGCTCTTAGGCACCACCGACACGGCGTTTGAGGCCTCACCAGATCAGGTCAGCGTCACCGCCAGCGACATCGAAACCCTGTTCAGGCAGGTAAATGCGTTCCTGCCACAGGCAGATCTCAAGCTCAGTGACGTCGAGCACTTTTATGCCGGACTGCGTCCGCTTGTTGCGGACGACAGCACCAAGGACACCTATGGCGCAAGCCGGCGCTCCGAACTCATTGATCACGGCAAGACCGACGGCATCGCCGAGCTCTATTCCGCGGTTGGTGGCAAATGGACCACCTCACGGCGATTGGCCGAACAGATCGTCGATCAGCTGGCCCCGCGCTATGGGCGCGCCTTGCGTCCCTGCACGACGGCGCGAACGCCACTTCCAGGTGGCTCGATCGACCGCATCGCGTCCTTTCTGGCAGAGTCTGCGCGTGAATTCCCGCAGCTCAATCATGATCATCTCGCCCGCCTTTATGGTACCCGCCTCAAAGAGGTTTTGGCCTGCGGCACGGCGCCGTCCGAATTGCTGCAGCCGATCGCGCCCAGTGGCGACATTGCGGCTCAGGTGATTTACGCGGTGCGCCAAGAAATGGCACGGACCCTCGAAGATGTAGTGATGCGGCGGACCGGAATCGGCCAGCTTGGCGCCCCCTCACGACAGGTGCTCACCGAAGTTGCCCGGTTGATGGCGGCAGAGCTGGCGTGGGATGACAGACGTCAAAGCGCCGAAATCACCGCCGTGGAGCACAACTTCCGACTGGGAGATGGCGCATGAGTGCGCTTGCCGTGGTCAATCCGCGCTCCGCTGCCGGACGCACGGGGCGCGATTGGCCACGGCTTGAAACTGCGCTACGCGAGATCTTTCCGGCTCTGCACAGCGTCACCACGCGTACACGCGGCGAGGCGACAGAGCTTGTGCGTGCCGCCCTGCATGCAGGTGTCAGTAATATCATCGCCATTGGCGGCGATGGTACGATCAATGAAGCCGTCAATGGCTTCTTCGAACATGGCGACGCGATTGCACCGGAAGCTGTATTCAGCTTCATCACCTCCGGAACCGGCGGTGACTTCCGCAAGAGTTTTGGCATATCAGCGGGACCTTATGCCGCCCTCGCCCACCTGAAGCACGCCGCCATCAGGTCCATCGATATCGGGCGCGTGACCTGTGTGTCGGCTGAAGGTGGCACCACGGTTCGTCATTTCATCAATATCGCCTCTGCCGGCATGTCCGGCGAGATTGTCGAGAGGGTCAACCGTTCGCTGTTTCTGCGCCGCTTGGGTGGACGGATGGCATTTGCCCTGAGTTCGGCAGGCGCGCTCATGACCTATCGCGGGCGCAAGGTACGCCTGCGCATCGACGGTGAGATCGACACCACGGCAACGATCTCCACGCTCGTCATCGCCAATGGCCAGTTTTTCGGCGGTGGCATGCATGTGGCACCGCACGCCGAGCTCGATGATAATCACTTTGACGTGCTGATCATGGAGGCGGTATCGGGTCGGCAGGCTCTCGCAGATATGGGGCAGATCTATAAAGGTACGCATCTTGATAATCCTTCGGTGCGGGCGCTACGCGCCAGCAAGGTGCTGGCCGCGCCATTGGCCGAAGCCCACGGACGCTCCGTCCGCATCGAGGTAGACGGCGAAGTTGCCGGCCAGCTGCCCGCGACCTTCGAGATTTTGCCCAACGCACTCAGGGTTCGCGCTTGAAACACCGCCCTCCGCGCAATGGTCAGATGGCAGACCCCAAACCGGCACGGGCTGGGACCATAGGGAGAAAAGATGAGCCAGGAGCAGCCAGCAATGCGCTGGAACGGATGGGGCAAGAGCTCCGTTCACGATCCCGCACTTGATAATGATGCGGTCTGGAATTGGCTCGCCCACGAGCTTGGCATGCCGAGTCTGCTGGCTACTCCTGCAAGCGAGCTAGACGCAGTGGTGCTGCCACCAACGCGCCTCACTGCTGACGCACTGGCAGGACTCGCCCGCATTGTCGCCCCGGATCAGCTGCGCCGGGATGATATGGCCCGCATTCTCCATGCCCGCGGCCGCTCTTATCCCGACCTGCTTTATCTGCGTGCTGGCGATCTTTCCTCTGCTCCCGACGCCGTTGTGTTTCCCAAGACCACGGAAGAGGTGATGGCCCTGCTCAAGTGGGCGGAGGATCATGACGTCGCCATCGTGCCCTTTGGCGGAGGTACCAGCGTGGTGGGCGGCGTCAGTCCACAGCAGGGACGTCATCACGCTGTCGTCAGCCTTGATCTGACGGCAATGGATGCCGTGCTCAATATAGATCCGGTATCAGAACTTGCCTGCGTGCAGGCGGGCATTACCGGGCCTGCGCTTGAGAGGGCGCTTGCGGCCTGTGGATTGACCCTCGGCCACTTTCCCCAGAGCTTTGAGTATTCGACACTGGGCGGCTGGATTGCCCACCGCGGCGCGGGGCAGCAATCCAACGGCTATGGACGGGCGGAAGACTGGCTGCACTCTGCACGCCTCGTCACCCCGCGCGGGCTCATACACACCGAAGAGGCACCCGCCTCGGCCGCAGGTCCCTGCCTCAAGGATCTGATCCTTGGCAGCGAGGGTCTCTTCGGCGTAATTACCGAAGCCACGGTACGTATACGCAAGCTGCCGGGCGAGCAGCATGTGGCCAGCTTTCTGTTTCGTAGTTTTGCCGAAGGCCTCAGCGCCATCCGCCTGGCGATGCAAAGCGGCCTCAAAGCCAGCATGCTGCGACTGTCGGACGCTGAAGAAACCAGGTTTTTTCGTGCCTTTCGCAAGTCAGGTCAGCCTCCCCATGTCTTCGACTGGCTGACTGAAAAATATCTGGCGGCGCGCGGGCTCGCTACCCAAGGCTGCGCGCTGATCGCCCTCTTTGAAGGCGCCGACGGCAGAAGGTCGCGCCAGGATTTTGCCGCGCTTGCCCGCCGCTGCGGTGGCGTTGACGTCGGCCGGGGACCGGCACGTTCCTGGCTCGCCGGGCGCTTTCATAGTCCCTACCTGCGCGATCCGATGCTTGACCATGGCGTAGGCGTCGACACCCTTGAGACGGCGACAAGCTGGAGCAACCTCGAGCGTCTTTATGGCGCTGTATCAGCGGCACTCAGCGAGGCAATGGGCGCCCATGTTCCTAGAGAGGGGGCGCACGGTATCGTCATGTGCCATCTCAGCCATTCCTACCACGATGGCGCGAGCCTTTATTTCACGTTTATCTTTCCGCGCACGCTTGAGAATGAGCTGGCCCAGTGGCGGGCGATCAAGTCAGCCGCAAGCAGGGCCATCGTCACACATGGCGGGACGATCAGTCACCATCACGGTATCGGTGAAGATCATCGCGACTATATGGCAGCCGAGAAGGGCACGCTCGGGCTCGAAGTGCTGCGCGCCGTCAAGACTACGCTCGATCCGCACGCAATCCTCAATCCCGGCAAGCTCATCCCGGACTGAGAGCTGACTTCAGCGCCGCTGCAGCTCCGCTAAGTGCGGCGCGGGCCGCAGGCAAGGCTGACACCATGTAAATGAAGTCATGCACCATGTCGGGATAATCCCGTAGCGTCACCGGCACGCCGGCCTGGCGCAACCGATCCGCATAAAGAAGGCCCTCATCATGCAGCGGGTCAAAGCCCGCCAGCATCACAAACGCAGGGGCAAGTCCGGCCACGTCCTGCGCCTTCAGCGGTGAAATCCTCGGATCATCGCGATTGACGTTATCCGGCAGGTAGTGTCCGTAAAACCAGCGCAAGCCCTCGCGCTCAAGAAAATAGCCTTCGGCAAAGGCTGTCAGTGATGGCGTGTCCTGTCCGATCTGGGTGACCGGAAAAAGCAGCATCTGCAACTGCAGTCGCTGTCCGGTCTTTGCGGCCTGCTGTGCCAGCACGGCAGCGAGACCGCCGCCGGCGGAATCGCCACCAACCGCAAGCCGCTCCGGATCGATCCCGAGGTCAGCGGCATGCTCCAGAACATGGCTCAGGGCAGCGCGCGCATCATCGACAGCGGCGGGATACTTGTGCTCGGGCGCCAGACGGTAATCGACCGCAACTACGCGCACCCCTGCCTCGTTGGCCAGAATGCGGCACAGTCCATCATGGGTCTCGAGGTCCCCGATCACATAGCCGCCACCGTGGAAAAAGAGCAGCCCCGGCAGTGCGCCATGAGCTGCCTTAACCGGCGTGTAGACCCGCAATTTGATTCGTCCGTTGCTGATGGTCACGTCCCTGGTCGCACCAATCGGCTCATCCCGTGGACCAACCGCCTGCATCAGTGCGCCAAAGGCCATGCGTGCCATCACCGGATCCATCTGCCACATGGGTGGCGTCGGCTGGCTCTGCAGAGCGTCAAGAAGAGCTTTCAGCGAAGAATCAAGTGGCATTGGCATGCATCCTCAGGCGCGACGGCTCTCAAGGATGCATGTCAGGGCGCAAGGTGCAAGCGCGACGGCCTGCCCTCAGTGCATGCGAATGGGGGTGCTGGGATCCAGGCGGTGCTCGACGATGTCGTCAAGAAGGACGGCCAGCGCATTCCAGAAGCGGGCCCGTTCCCACTGACCGACATGTTCGAACTCGCGCGTCGCCCGACGCGCATAGTCCCGCGCCACCGCGCCATGCTCCTGTGCCATCTCGGCGGCCAGCAGACAGATGTCGTCCGTCCTCAAGCTCATCATCCTTGCCTCCTCATGGCGCAGTCTCAGAGGACACCCTCAGAGGTTGCCGGGCGGTTAACGGCGTGAGGTAAATTTTTCTATTGCACCAATTTGTGGACGGTGGGCGAACACACCACCATGGCGGCAGGGCCTGGGCCCTGCCGCCGAAGTGTCACCTAGTCGATCTCGATCACGTCGGCTGGCGCCACCGATTCGTAAAGCAGTTCCACAAGGCGGGCTCTGCGTTCCAGCGTCGCCCGCTGATTGATGTAGCCCTTGTCGGTGATCTCATGGCCATCGATGGAGGGAGGCTCGCTCATCAGCAATACCCGCTTGATGCGCAGCGACGAGCCACCACCCTGTCGATTGTAGGCAGCAAAGCGCTCTTTGATGAAAGCGCGAAGCTTGGGGGCCGCAAGTATCTCCTCGGGGGTGCTGCGGACGCTGTCCGCCGCGATCTCCCTGGCGGCGGAAAGACTGGGCCAGGCCAGAAGGGCAACAAACGGTTTGTCGTGTCCGCATACCACACAGTCCTGGAGCGCCGGCGAGGCCGCGGCCAGGGCCTGGGCGCGCAGCGTCCCCACCGAAACCCAGGTCCCGGTGTCGAGCTTGAAGTCCTCGGTCACCCGCCCGTCAAACACCAGGCCCTGTTCGGGGGCGCTCTCATCGACAAAGCGGGCAGCATCCCCCAGGCAGTAGAAATCTTCCTCGTCAAAAGCTGCTTTGGTCAGATCGGGGCGGGCCAGATAGCCGGGGGTAACGGTCGGACCTTTGACCCGCACTTCGAGCTTGTTGCCATTGGGCACAAGCTTGAGGGTCATGCCCGGCAGTGGCAGGCCGATCAGTCCCACCCGTTCTGTCAGCCAGTGTACCACCGTGACCCCCTGGGTCTCGGTGGCGCCATACATGGTTGTAAAAGGAATACGCTTGCCGGTCGCGGCAATCGACAGCGCCTGGATGCGCTCATAGATGTCCTGACTGAGGGTGGCGCCGCCATAGCCCAGCTGCCGCAGCTTGGAGAAGAATTTATCCCTAAGCGCGGCATCCTTCTCCATGGCATCGGCGAGCCAGGCAAAGGCAATGGGCGCCGAGCCGAACACGAGGGGGGCGATTTCACGCAGATTGCGGATGGTTTCATCAAACATGCCCGGCAAGGGTTTGCCGGCATCGAGGTAAACCGTTCCTCCGACCTGCAGATTGTTGTTGAAGCCGATATTGCCTGCCGAAATATGACTCCAGGGCATCCATTCGAGGCTCTGGGGAATCTCGTTCTGGTCAGGCGGTTCGGTACGCAGCGCCTCCTGCGCGGCAACGACCGCGCACATCATGCCGTGGGTCTGGATGACACCTTTGGGCATTCCGGTCGAGCCCGAGGTGAACAGGTATTTGGCGACGGTACCATGATGAATCTGGCCCACTGAGCCAGCGAGCCGCGCGGGCTCCTTCTCACTCTTGAGCTCATCGTAGAGGGTCGCTGCGCGCTCCAGAATCGGCACTGCCGTGACGATCTCAACCGCAGGCTCTGCGACCGCTGCCAGAGCCCGTGCAAAAAGTGGACCCTGCTCGGCAAAGATCATCGCCGGTTTGGTTAGTCCCACGACGTGACGCAGTTTGGCGTAGTCGCTGCTGACCAGTGAATAGGCCACCGACACCGGTGCGATCGGCACCCGCGCTTTCATCGCTCCCAGCATCATTGCCGCGTGACGAATGGAATTGCCGGACAGCACCATCAGCGTGGCATGGGGGCCGAGGCCGCGGTCCAAAAGCGCGAGCGCGATTTCATTGGCGCGGGCATTGATCTGACCATACGTGATGAACCGCCACGCTCCGGTGCGGCCATCCTGCTGCGGCGCGCGCTCGGCCATGAACGGGCGGTCCGGATGGGCAGCAGCCCGGGCCTCGAGCAAGTGCACGATCGAGCGGGCCATCTCACCCAGCGGATAACGTGACCGCACATAGATGTTGCCATCCTTGCGGGTCACGGCGATCGACGGCGGTTTCAACGGCAGCGGTTTAAAGGGTGGCAGTTCTGCCGGGGGGGTCATATTCATCGCGTTCCTCGCAAAGGTTCCTGGTTTTTTTGAGAAGAAGTTGCTGCGACGGCAGCGCCATTGCCCCTGCGGCAGTCGGCGCGCAGACGGGCACGGCAAAAGGCACACGGGGGCTGGCGGCGCCGGGATGCCACGACCAGAAGCGCACCGCACGGCCGTCACCTGAGCGCGCAAGACACCCGAAAGCCTTGCCTGCGCCCCACGCCCCAGTCGCCATGACCGTCCTCCAGCCGCCCTGTCCGCCAGCACCTGCCTGGCGGAGACCCTCCCAAACTGGCATTCTACTTAGATCTACACTTTGCCATCGTTATTCGCTATATTCCCCACATCAGGATCGCATTATGTGACCCAAGCGAGGACGTGGCAGGTGCGCAGCCAGCAAATTTTACTCATCATCGGCGGAGGGATCGCCGCCTACAAGTCCCTTGAGCTGATTCGCCTTCTGGCCCGTGACGGCTTGGGCGTCCGGACGATCCTGACTCGCGCCGGCGGGGAATTCGTCACCCCGCTGTCGCTTGCCGCTCTGTCACATGCGCCCGTGCATCGGGACCTCTTCAGTCTGACCGACGAGGCCCAGATGGGCCACATCGAGCTGTCGCGGGCGGCGGACCTTGTTGTGGTCGCCCCGGCCACTGCCGACCTGATGGCCAAGGCTGCCACCGGCCAGGCCGACGATCTTGCCACCACCACTCTGCTGGCGACGGACAAGCCAGTGCTGATGGCGCCGGCCATGAATGTGCGAATGTGGCAGCATCCGGCCACCCAGCGCAATCTGGCCAGGCTCAAGGCCGACGGCGTGAGCTTCGTCGGTCCCGAAGACGGCACCATGGCCTGCGGTGAATTCGGACCCGGTCGCATGGCCGAACCACCTGCCATCCTCGAGGCGATCCGCAGCCTCATTGGCAACAGCGGCCAACTGAAAGGGATCAGAGCCCTGGTCACAGCGGGTCCAACCCACGAACCGCTGGATCCCGTGCGGTATATCGCCAACCGATCGTCGGGCCGTCAGGGCTACGCCATTGCCCGGGCTTTGGTCGCCGCGGGCGCTCAAACCACCCTCATCTCGGGCCCGGTCAACCTGCCGGCGGTCGCTGGTACGCATCTCGTGACGGTCGAAACCGCAGCCCAGATGCTGACAGCCACAGAAGAAGCCCTGCCCGTCGACGTGGCGATCTTCTGCGCCGCCGTCGCCGACTGGCGTGCGGAAAGCGTTGCCGACCAGAAGATAAAAAAGACCGGCAGTCCACCAACGCTGCGCCTTGCGGCCAATCCCGACATTCTTGCCACCATCGCCAAGGGACCCCGGCGGCCACGCCTTGTGATCGGCTTTGCCGCGGAAACCGAAGCCGTCCTCGCCCATGGCCGGGACAAGCTCGCCAAAAAGGGTTGTGACTGGATCCTCGCCAATGACGTCTCGCCAGCAAGCGGGGTCATGGGCGGCACCCATAATCGGGTTCATCTGCTCAGCGCCGATGGTGATGAAGAGTGGCCAGAGCTCGACAAGGCCGAGGTCGCAACCCGGCTGGTGGCGCGCATCGCTACCGCACTGCAAGGAGCAAGCTGATGCGCCTTGCCATTCAGCGTCTGGACCACGCCCGGGACCTGCCTCTGCCAAGCTATGCCACGCTTGGCGCAGCAGGCCTTGATCTTTATGCCGCGATTGCCGACGCGGATGTCCTTCAGCCGGGGGCCCGCAGCGCGGTTCCCTGCGGCATCGCCATTGCTCTGCCGCACGGCTATGAGGCGCAGGTACGGCCCAGATCCGGACTTGCGCTCAGGCACGGTATCACCGTGCTGAATGCCCCAGGCACCATCGACAGCGATTACCGCGGGGAGATCAAGGCAATCCTCGTCAATCACAGCAGCACCCCCTTCACCATCACGCGCGGCATGAAAATCGCCCAGCTTGTTGTCGCTGCGCATGCCACCGTCATCCTCGAGGAAGTGCGCGAACTCGATGTCACCGCGCGCGGCCAACAGGGTTTTGGATCCACCGGCCTTCACGACCAGAAAAACTGACATGCTGAAGCTCTCACGCAAAACACTGCTTGCTCTTGAAGCGGTCATCGATATCGCCTTCAACGCCCGCCCTGAACCGGTGCAGGCCCGCGAAATCACGGCCCGCCAGGGTGTCCCGCAACGCTATCTCGAACAGGTAATGCAACAGCTGGTTCGTGCCGGTGTTCTCAAAGGCGTTCGCGGTCCCAAAGGCGGCTATCGCCTGGCGCGGGAACGACGCCGCATCTCCGTCGGCGATGTGGTGCGTGTCGCCGAAAGCCTTGAGGAGGCGAGCGGCGAGGAGATCGTCGAGCCGCGCTCGGAACTTGGTGCACGCATTGTCGCTCCGCTGATCAAATCCCTGACCGACGAACTCATGGCCCGGCTCGACGCCATCTCCATTGAAGATCTGTGTCAGCAGGCAACCGGCGCTGGTGTCGATCAGGCACTGCTCGACGGGCCCAAGGAACGTACGACCGACTTCACCATTTGACGGAGGACCATCATGAGCGAATTCACCACCCAGGGCCGCGGGCGCATCTATGACTGCATTACCGACACCATCGGCAATACACCTTTGGTGCGCCTGAAGCGGCTGCCGCAGCAGGCCGGCGTCAAGGCCGACATTCTCGTCAAGCTCGAATTCTTCAATCCCCTGTCGAGCGTCAAGGACCGTATCGGCGTCGCGATGATCGAGGCGATGGAAGCACAGGGCAAAATCACGCCGGGCAAATCCACCCTGGTCGAGCCGACCAGCGGAAATACCGGGATTGCGCTTGCCTTTGTTGCGGCAGCAAAGGGCTATCGCATGGTGCTTGTCATGCCCGAGTCGATGTCGGTTGAGCGACGCAAGATGCTCGCCCTGCTCGGCGCCGAACTGGTGCTTACCGAGGCCGCCAAAGGGATGAAGGGGGCTATTGCCAAGGCCCAGGAAATCGTCGCGGCAACGCCGGGGGCGGTCATGCCGCAGCAGTTTGAGAATCCGGCCAACCCCGACATCCATCGGCGTACGACGGCTATCGAGATCTGGAATGACACCAATGGCAAGGTTGACGCCGTGATCAGCGGCGTGGGAACTGGTGGCACCATTACTGGCGTAGGCGAAGTTCTCAAGGCCAAGAAGCCGAATCTGCGCATGGTTGCCATCGAACCCGAAGATTCGCCGGTGCTCTCTGGCGGACAGCCGGGCCCGCACAAGATCCAGGGCCTCGGCGCCGGCTTCATCCCGGCCATCCTTGACCGCAAGGTGATCGACGAGGTGATCACGATCTCCAACGAGACCGCATTTGAAACCGCGCGCAAAGTCGCCCGTCTCGAAGGCATTCCAGTGGGAATTTCCTCGGGCGCGGCCATCGCCGGCGCACTCGAAGTGGGTGGACGGCCGGGCATGGAAGGAAAGACCGTGGTTGCCATCATACCCTCCTTTGCCGAGCGTTATCTGTCGACCGCCCTGTTCGAAGGTCTTTGAACAGGAATCATTTGGGTCGCGCCGTCAGTGGGACCTCTGTCTGCCCGCAAAGGCTGACAGAGCTCCCACCTGCGGCACCCACGCCTTCCAGCGCGCATTCTCTAGGGCGCACGCTCCCTAAGGCGAAGCTGCCGGGCCCGGTAAGGATAAGAGCAAGCGGGCAAGCCGATCTGGCCTGTCCGTACAGAGCGCATCGAGCCCCCTCAGACGCGCAAGGTCGGCAGGTTCATTGACGGTCCAGGCCCCCGTCTTCAGCCCCAGGTCACGCGCCCGTTCCACGAGCGCCGGCGTGGCATCGCGGTAATACGCAAACCAACCTTCGGCCCCGGCCTTTCGGATATGCGCGAGGGTGGCTTCATCCACCGCGCCCGCCGCGGTTGTGAACCAAGCACGCACCTCAGGTGCATGCGTGAGAACATAACTCAGACCGCGCCAGTCGAAGCCAACTATTATGCTGCGCCCAAGACAATGATGGCGCCGAAGAACTGCGAGTGTGGCCTCCGCGAGGGCTTCAGCCGAGCTGGAAACCGTAGGCTCGATGGCGGTGGTTTTCAGCTCCACGAAGAGCCAGAATTTCTCCCCCGCCACCGCGGCAACGACGTCCGACAAGGTTGGAATGCGCTCGCCATCCTGCCATTGCACCCATGGATGCTTTGTCGCGTAGCGGCTTGACGGTTCAGCGCGTCCGACATCGTAGCTCCGCAGCTGCGCCAGCGTCAGCTCTTTGACGAGCGGCGGCGGGCCCTGGATCCAGCCTCCGTCCGGGTTGCGACAGAGTGCCGGATTAAGACGGAAATCATGCACCACGACGACCTCGCCGTCCTTCGAGAGCTGCACGTCCAGCTCGATACCGTCACAGCCCTGCGCACGCGCGGCCGCAAAGGCCGCGAGTGTATTTTCAGGTAGCAAGGCCGCTCCGCCACGATGGGCAATGTTCCACACCATCAGCTGACCCCCCGGTTCTGGTCGATGACGCCGAACAGGTGCCCCGCGGCATTGGGCATCTGAGGTTCCTCGTAGTCTTTGGTGAGGCGGTACTGGCAAAGGTAGTGGTGGATGTGTTCGAACCACTGGTGGCGGGAATAGGCGATGCCACCATAATGCTGGATGGCCTGGTCGGCGGCCTCACACAACAAGCGGTTCGCCAGGTGATTGCACATCGATACCTTGTCCAAGAGATAGAGCTGGATCTGTGGCCCGCTCATGCGGTTCGATTTCGCGGCCGTACCATAGATCGGCCAGCGTGCCATTTCACCCCCGGTATTGAGCTCGACGAGAGCAAACGCCATCGCCTGGTTAGCCGACCCTCGCCGTCCAAACAGGTTGTGGCCATTGGCACAGTCGATGCTGTCCTTGATGTAGCATGGCCCCGCACCGACACTGCAGACGGTCTGGCGGATGTCAGTCTCGTGCAGGAAAGGGAGGGCATGCCGCAGGCTGCCATTGTTGAAATCGCTACCCGCCCATTTGCGACCGTGATCGAAGACGCGGTCATCGTCATTTTCCATCTGGGGGACGCTGATCTCACGTGCGACGACGGCATCGACTTTACGCAGCGGCGGCGCGATCGCGGGAGAGAGCGAAAATTCCATGTTCCTTGCCTTTGCGGAGCACGCACGAAAACTCTAGGCACGGAAGGGGCACAAGACCAGGGACGGAGTGCGCCTTGCGGATTAAGGGCAAGAAAGGCGCACCGGTGGCGCATGTGGCCGATCGGACACGCTGCACCTGGGGCGGGAGTTTACAGAGCCTGCCACAATTGACATCGAAAGGGCCAAGGCGTACGCGAAATACGTGACCCGGCGGAAGCTGGGCATCGCGTTTTGAGCGGAGAATGGACATGAGGTGTGCATCTTTGCACCAGTGCAGCCCGGTCGGCATGACCGGCACGCGCTTTGTGACCATTTCCGCTCGCGAGGAGAACGTGATCTGAACCCTCAGTCGTTCTGAATCTCTCTCCCTCCCGAGCCCGGATCCGCGCTTCGGAGGGCCATCGCTCTCTTCGCCATCAGGGTCCGGACCGTAAGTCCGCAGAAGGCCCGTATCATGTCCGAATACATTGACGCCGAGTTCGGCCCTATTGACACCCAGCCAGTACTGGCCACCGGACTTCGGGGCTGGATCGAAGAGGCGGGTGCACTGCTCAAGCTGGCGGTACCGCTGATCTTCACCCAGCTGGCACAGATGGCCATCATGACGACCGACATCATCATGCTGGGACGGCTTTCGAGTACGGCGCTGGCAGCGGCGACGTTAGGCAATATTGTCTTTTTCTTCGCCTGGTTACTCGGTCTTGGTCCCGCTTCGGCCGTCTCACCCATGATCGCCCAGCTGGTCGGCGCCCGCCCCGGAGACCGTGCCGGGGTCCGGCACATCGCCCGGATGGGTCTGTGGGCGGTGCTACTGGTCAGCCTGCCGCTCATTGCTCTGCTGTGGTTTACCCGGCCGCTGCTCATCGCCCTCGACCAGCGACCGGACCTCGCCACGGCAGCCGGCACCTTTACCGCAGCGCTTTGCTTCGGTCTGCCGGCCTCACTCGGCTATCAGGTGTTGCGCGGCTTTGCGACCGCGCTCGGCAAACCCACCGCGCCACTGATCGTGATGGTCAGCGCTATCGGCTTCAACGCGCTTGGCGACTACACGCTGATCTTCGGTCATTTCGGCTTTCCCAGGCTCGGCATAGTGGGCTCGGGCACCGCAAGTGCGCTCAGCTTCACCTTCATGTTCCTGTGCACGCTCAGTGTCATCCACATCATGCCGAGCCTGCGCAAATATCGCATCCTGCGCCGCTTCTGGCGGCCGCGCTGGTTCGAGCTCAATGAAGTCTTTCGTCTGGGACTGCCTCTTGGCCTGACCACGATCTTTGAAGCCATGATGTTCAATTCGGCGACATTGATGATGGGAACCTTTGGTGCAGTAACCCTCGCTGCCCACCAGATCGCGATCAATGTACCCTCGATCACGTTCATGGTGCCCTTGGGGCTCGGCATGGCCGCCACGGTGCGGGTAGGACTGGCGGCCGGACGCCATGATTATCACAGTGTGCGGCGCTCCGGCTTCAGCGCCATGCTGATCGGCGGCTGCTTCATGGCCAGCATGGCGATGACGATCTACGCGTTTGCCCCGCAAATCGCCGGCCTCTATCTGCGGGCGTCAGCTAAGAACATGGCAGTGATCCTTCAGGCCGCAACCTTTCTGCATGTCGCGGCACTGTTTCAGCTCGCCGACGGACAGCAGGTGGTCATGGCGATGTCATTGCGTGGTCTGAAAGATGCCCGGGTTCCAATGCTACTGGCCGGTGGTAGCTATTGGCTTGTAGGTTTTCCGCTCTGCCTCGCTCTTGGCTTCGGCCTTGGTCTGAAGGGACTTGGTATCTGGTATGGCCTTGCAAGCGGCCTTGCCAGCGCCGCCATCTTGATGACCGCCCGCTTCGTGCTGCTGGCACGGCGGCGCGCCACCCGCTCCAGCACCCCGACGCAATCCCCTTGAGCGGCCCACCGGGGGAGAAGCCGCGCACACGAGCCAGTGGCATCCTCTGGGCAGCAGCCGCCTGGACCTGAGGGTTCTTGCCACGAGGTAGTTGCGACAGGAACGCAACAACGGTTGCAGGTGCGAAGCAAGGTTTCATGTGGGTTGCAGGCCCGACTGTGTAAAATCCGTCACAAATACGCTTGGCTCTGGACGGATACGCGCTAAACTAGGGATGGCGTGGCGCGATGGGCGCGGGACAGGGATTACCAGGAAAATGATGAACCCGGTGGTCAGGATTGGCAGCGTGGTCAGCATTGCGCTGGCCGTGGGGCTCTACGCAGCACCAGCTTGCGCAAACACCATCTCCAGCGGTGCAGCCAAGATTGGGCCGTTCGCCAATGCCGGCCAGACCGTTCCAGTCGTCGCATTGGGCGAGGAAATCGGGATCGCCTGTGATGCCCTGCAATATCGTGCTCCAGGCAATGATGTCCGTGTCGTGCTCACGATTTCCGCTCCCCCTAGCGCCAGCGCGGCCACCGGTTATCGCAAGGTGCTCGCCACCAATCAGCAGCTGAGCAAAGACGCGGTTCGCGTGCGCATTCCCAAGATCCCCGACCTTGTCAATCACACCGTCAAGGTTGATGTCTACGTGATCAGCGCCAAGGGCGCCCGCAATTGTCCGGCCGGACGCATGCGCATAGCCGATGGCGCTGCGAGCAAGCACGGGCTTGATCACCGCTCCTGAATTCAGTGAATCGTGCCCAGTGCAAGAATGAGAAGCGCCACGGCCCCAAGCCACAGCGCAATCTGCAGATGGCGGATGCGAAAGGATTGGGCCCGCGCAAAGCGCTCAATCGAGTCGGCGTGGACCTTGACGCCATCGCCCGCCAGCATCCCGGCCACGCTCTCAAGATTGGCAAGTACAGCGGGCAGATCGCGGGTCAGGCCGAGGAGTGCCTCCAGCGTCGTGCGGCCATCGCGCAGGATCGCGCGCGGACCGATCTGATCGGCCATCCATTCGCCGATTACCGGACGGGACGCCTCCCAGATATCAAAATCCGGATCGAGGCTGCGGGCTACGCCTTCGACCACCACCATGGTCTTTTGCAGAAGGACAAGCTGGGGCTGCAGCTCCATGTCAAATCGCCGCGTCGTCTCAAACAGCTGCTGCAGAAGTTTTGCCATCGAAACGTCACGGGCGGTGCGTCCGAAAATCGGTTCTCCGATGGCGCGCAAGGCCTGAGCGAAATTTTCGATTGAGTGCACGCTGGGAACAAAGCCCGCCTCGAAATGTACCCGGGCAACGCGGCGATAGTCCCGGGCCAGAAAGCCCGCCAGCGTTTCCGCCATAAAGCGACGCATGGCGGCATCAAGCCGTCCCATGATACCGAAATCGACCACGACCAGTCGTCCCTCGGCGTCGACGAAAAGATTGCCTTGATGCATATCGGCGTGAAAGAAGCCGCCACACAGCGCCTGGACGAGAAAGCTGCGCACGACAGTGACTGCGATCAGCTTGGGATCGTGGCCGGCATCGAGCAAAGCCTGCTTGTCACCGACGCTGACACCTTCGATCCATTCGGTGGTCAGGACCCGGGTTGCGGTCCGCGACCAGTCGACCGCGGGAACGCGGAAATCAGGTTCCTCCGCCATCTGATCGGCAAGCTCGGTTGCCGCCGCCGCTTCCATGCGCAGATCAAGTTCAAGCGCCACCGAGGCAGACAGCGTGGCAACCAGGGCGCACAGGCGTAGCCGCCGCGCCTCCTGGGACAGCGCCTCTGCCCATTTGGCGGCAAAGGCAAACGCGTTCAGGTCGCGGGCGAATTCCTCCTCGATGCCGGGGCGGAAGACTTTCACAGCCACGCAACGCGGTGGTTCATCCGTGGTTTGGGCGCGATGCACCTGGGCGATCGACGCGGCGGCAACCGGAGGTCCGAAGCTGCGGAACATCTGATCGAGTGACCGTCCAAGACCTGTTTCAACCGTCGCCACCGCTGTCTCGATGGCAAAGGGAGGTACCCGGTCCTGCAGCTGCTTCAGTGCCTGACAGACATCTGCGCCAACAATATCGGGGCGGGTCGCAAGGATCTGGCCGAGCTTGATGTAGGCCGGCCCCAACCGCTCCAGTGCCATGGCCAGGCGCACGCCCGGGGCTTCATCTGCGGCGGTGTTGCGGCCACTGACAAGCAGCCGGCGCGCCAGACGCCAGCCAAGTGATACTTGCCCGAGATATTCGCGGGGAAACAATGCGTCATGTTGCGACAGGACGAGGACGGCGCGCCCCAGACGTCCGATATTGCGCAGGCTGCGGATCATATGCGCCAGGCCGAATGCATGGCGGCAATGCCGCCCATCAGGTTGCGCACCTTGACCTGGCCAAGGCCGGCCTCCGCGATCATGCGGGCGAATTTGTCCTGGGCCGGAAACTTGCGGATGCTCTCGGCCAGATAGCGATAGGAATCGGCGTCCTGCGCGACCCAGTGGCCAAGTCTGGGCAGCACCGAAAAGGAATAAAGCTCATAGAGCGCATCAAGGCCCGGCATCTGCACCTGCGAAAACTCCAGACACAGAAAGCGTCCCCCCGGCTTTAGCACACGCCGGGCTTCGGCAAGCGCCCGCTCGATGTGGGTGACATTGCGGATTCCGAAGGCGATCGTATAGGCGTCCATCACGCCGTCGGCGACGGGCAGAGCCTCGGCATCGCCCACCAGCCAGCTGATGTCAGGGTTTGACTCCGCGAGGCGCTGGCGTCCCTCGCGCACCATGTCGGCATTGATGTCGCAGACCGCGATGCGGGCCGTCCCGCCAAACGAGCGCGCCCGCTCGGCAATGCGCAGAGCGATGTCGCCGGTGCCACCCGCGACATCGAGGACACACATGCCCGGGCGCGGATTGAGCCATTCGACGAAGGAATCCTTCCACAGGCGATGAACCCCGCCGCTCATCAAATCGTTCATCACGTCGTATTTGCGGGCAACGGACGAGAACACGCCGCGCACCAGCGCTGCTTTTTCGTGCTCGGGGACCTCGCGATAGCCGAACGAGGCGGTTTTGGGATCTTCTGTCATGGCGGGCGGACAATAGCCTCTCATCTGCAGCTGGGCTACCTTACTTACGCAACCCTACCTTGCTGCGCCATGCCCGAATTGCCCGAGGTCGAAACCGTATGCCGGGGTCTCAAACCGGTCCTTGAGGGTCATCGCCTGACGCGGGTGCAGACCCGGCGCGGCGGACTGCGCATTCCCTTCCCAGCGGGCTTTGTCCAGCACCTGACCGGTCGGCGCGTCTGCCAGCTGCACCGGCGCGCCAAGTACATCCTGGCCGATCTCGACAATGGCGAGACCCTCGTCATCCATCTGGGCATGAGCGGGCGCATGACCGTCTATCGCGACGGCGCGGCACTCGTCCTTGACGGGCTGGCGGGCGAAAGCGTGGCCGCCGAGGAAGGACACGGCCCGCATGACCACGTCATCCTCTTCACCGATGCGCCGGCGCGCATCGTCTTCACCGATCATCGCCGCTTTGGGCTGATGACGATTCTGAAGACGGCACATCTTGCCGAAGATCGCCTGTTCGACGGCATTGGCCCAGAACCGCTGGCGGACAGTTTTACCCCAGCCAGCCTCAGTGCCAGGATCAAGGGCAAGAAAACCGCGATTAAATCTGCCCTTCTCGATCAGCGCGTCGTGGCCGGACTTGGCAATATCTATGTGTGCGAGTCGCTGTTCCGCGCGCAGATCTCACCGCGGCGCCAGGCTTCCACAGTTGCCGGCGCCCGCGCCGCGCAACTCGTGCCCGCGATCAAGGAGGTGCTGCGCGACGCCATCATCGCCGGCGGAAGCTCGCTGCGAGACTATCGTCACTCCAATGGCCAGCTTGGCACCTTCCAGCACCATTTCGATGTCTATGGTCGCACCGGCGAGCCCTGTCTGCGGCCCGGCTGCGGTGGTACCATCCGGCGCATTGTCCAGGCAGGACGCTCAAGCTTCTACTGTCCCAAATGCCAGCGGTGACAGGGTGCCTGGCACCGTTCCGGCGCAGCCATCAGAGCGCCAACCACCGGGGCTGCAAAGTCCCCAGGCGCCATGATCCCGACGCTTGACGAGAGCGGTGCAGGCGCGCAAGCACATCTGACTTTTCAACCCTCAGCGCTGCGGCAAAGTGCGCACCATGGCCAGACTTCCAGTTACTGCATCCATTGCGCTCGACGACACGGAATTGGTCGAAAGCTTCGTTCTTGCCTCCGGCCCTGGCGGCCAGAACGTCAACAAGCTGGCAACCGCGGTCGAGCTGCGCTTCGATGTACGCCGCTCGCCCGCCCTGAACGAAGAGGTACGGGCGCGGCTGCTGCGATTGTGTGGCCGGCGGCTGACCAAGGATGGCGTTCTCGTGCTCCATGCCCAGCGCTTTCGCAGCCAGGAGCAAAACCGCGCCGATGCGCGCGAACGATTGTTTGAGCTGATCCGCAAGGCGAGCATCCCCCCTCGCCCCCGCAAGCCCACCCGGCCAACCCGCGCAAGCAAGGAGCGGAGGCTGGAGGGCAAGAAGCAGCGCGGCGCACTCAAGCGCAACCGTTCCCGCCACAGCGACGACTGAAGGCTTGCCTTTCGCAGGCGACCGCGCCACCCATGACCGGACCAAGGAGGTAGCCCCATGGAATTTATCATTGCCACACTCACGGACGGGGTCGGTCTCATCACCCTGAACCGTCCCAACGCGCTCAACGCCCTCAACAGCCAGCTTCTGGCTGAGCTGGTGTCCCAGCTCGAAGCCTTCGATCGCGATCCGCTGGTGCGGGTCATGGTGCTGACCGGTTCTGAGAAAGCCTTCGCCGCCGGCGCCGACATCAAGGAAATGTCGGGCCAGTCCTACATGGACATGTATATGGCCAATTTCTTTGCCGACGCCGCCGATCGCATCAGCGCCATCCGCAAGCCGCTCATCGCCGCCGTGGCCGGCTATGCGCTTGGCGGAGGCTGCGAACTGGCCATGCTATGCGATTTCATCATTGCCGCGGACAATGCCAAGTTTGGTCAACCCGAGATCAATCTGGGCGTGATGCCCGGCATTGGCGGCACCCAGCGGCTCACCCGCTTCGTAGGCAAGTCCAAAGCGATGGAGATGTGCCTGACCGGCCGCAACATGGACGCGGCCGAGGCGGAACGGGCCGGGCTCGTATCCCGGGTGGTACCGGCGGCAGCGCTGCTCTCCGAGGCCATGGCAGCGGCGGCCAAGATCGCCGCCCAGTCGCTGCCCATCACCATGATGACCAAGGAAACCATCAACCGAGCCTACGAGACCAGCTTGGCCGAGGGGGTGCGCTTCGAACGACGGGTATTCCACGCCATGTTTGCCACCGAAGACCAGAAAGAAGGCATGGCGGCGTTTCGGGAAAAGCGCAAAGCGGCGTTCAAGGATCGCTGAAGATTGACGGGCGGGCGGGCAAAGGCTATATGCCCGCCCCTTACGAAGCCGAGCAGGACGCCCCATGCCGAATATCGATTCCGCCAAGAAGCGGGTCCGCCGTACCGCCAAACGTACCGCTGTCAACCACGCCCGCAAGAGCCGCATCCGCAGCATCACGCGCAAGGTCGAAGAGGCTCTCGCCAGTGGCGACAAGGCAGCAGCCCAAAGCGCCCTCAAGGCCGCGGAACCCGAAATCATGCGCGGCGTGAGCAAGGGGGTTATCCACAAGAACGCGGGCAGCCGGAAGGTCTCCCGCCTGACCAAACGGGTGACAAAGCTGGGCGTTTAGGCAACCCCCCGCGAATTCTTGCAGAATCTGTTTTTGAAGGGTCCGGACGCTGTCCTGGACCCTTTTTTATTGCTCCGTGTGCGGATAAAGAACAATTCGTGACAGTGTTCCCGGGTTCACGATCCCCCTCGGAAGTTAAGCGATTGATTCGCTTCCAATATCCATTTTCCGTATGCGTCACATAGACTTACTGCCTTCACACGACATTCAAGAAAAGCGCACGTGGTGCAATTTCGGGCCCCTGCGGCACGTTTTTCACTTGCGCCCGGAGTACCTATCGGCCTATCGTCACTGGACCGAAAGTCGGGGCGAGACAAGTGATGCCAAAGAACAAGAACAATAAAAATCCCGCTTTGGCACAGAACAGTTCTCAAAACTGTCTATTCGGTAAATCCAGATCATAATCTAGACTTAAAGAGCGCATGCAGCGGCCGCGTTGAGGCGCGCCGCCAACGTGATCTCTATTGGGGAAGCGCGTCCGTGGCTGTGAACGAATATGCCGGCGATATTGACTGTCACGAAGCCTGGCAGGTTCTGGCGACGGTCGCGGGCGCCCAGCTCATCGATGTCCGGACGCGAGCGGAATGGTCGTTCGTCGGACTGCCGGACCTCTCCCCTCTTGGCCTCGGGCCATTGCTGGTGGAATGGCAGCTTTTCCCCAGCGGCGAGCGCAATCCCAACTTCATCGCCGAAGTCGATGCGGCACTGAGCGAGGCAGGAGCGCCACCGGATGCGCCACTGCTGCTGCTGTGCCGTTCGGGCGGCCGCTCGGCCGCCGCGGCAGCAGCTCTGACCCAGGCCGGCTTTGGGCCCGCCTACAACATCATTGGCGGCTTCGAGGGGGAACTCGATGCCTCCCGTCACCGCGGACTGAGAAGCGGCTGGAAGGCTGCCGGACTGGCCTGGCAGCAGGGATAAGGCGCGAACCGGCGCGGGGGAGGACAGACAAAGGGGTAGCTGTGGCGAATTACGAATCCTGCATCAGAGCAGGATAATACAGAGACAAGACAGACGGGGGATCGCGTAACCCAATACTGGTTACGTGTAATAGTGGATAAAGGGTCGAATGATGGGTCAAGTCGTAAAAACAACCGGACAAGCAAACTGGGCGACGATGTGGGCGACCGTCCGCGAGAAATTGCGGACAGATCTTGGAGATGCTCTTTTTGAAACCTGGATTGCCTCGCTGGTCCTGGTGTCTTCCGACAAGGACGAACTCCAGATCGGCGCCCCCAAGCCCTTTGCCCGCAATTGGGTCGCCAATCGCTATCTCGACCGCATTGAGCGGGCGTTCCAGGCCTGTGGCGCCAATCCGGCGTCAATTTCGATCGTCCTTGCCCCCAAGCTGATCGGTCCGGAGCGCGCCAGCCGGCCCGAGGCGCAGACCATCCCTGGCCCGGCGCCAGTTGAGAGCCGCCAGCCGGATCCCGCCGGCCGCCGCCAACTCGCCAATCGCCTGCTTCATCCCGCGCAGACCTTTGACAGTTTCGTGCCAGGACCGGCCAATGAATTTGCCTGGCGGGCCGCCAAGGCCCTGGCCGAGGGTGAAACCTCGGACATCGGACTGCTGTACATTCACGGCGGCTTTGGCTTCGGCAAGACCCACCTGCTTAATGCCACTGCCCTTGAGGCGAAAAAGCGGGGACGCCGTCCACTTTTCCTCGGCGCCGAGGACTTCATGCGCCAGTTTCTCGGAGCGCTTCACCGCAAGGATACTCTTTCCTTCAAGGAAGAACTGCGCGGCGCCGATCTGCTTCTGATCGATGATCTGCAGCATATCTGCAGGTCCGCAGCCACCGTCAGCGAGTTCCTGCACACGGTGAATGCCTTTGCCGATCAGCGGCGCAAGGTGGTGATCGCCGCCGACAAGCCACCGGCCGCGCTCGACAGCCTGGGTGAGGATGTGCGTTCACGCCTGTCCGGTGGGCTCGTCATCGGTCTTGACAAGCCAGGGCGGACAACCCGGCTGGCCATCCTGAAGGCCAAGGCCGAGGAGTTCGCCCGTCAGCGCAGTAGTGCCATGCTGCCGAACGAGGCCCTGGAACGGCTTGCCGATCTCGAAGAGGCCAGCCCACGCGATCTCATCGGGCTCTTCACCAAGCTTGCAACCTATGCCGATCTGACCAAAAAGACGGTGACCCTCGAGGTCGTCGAGGAAACCCTTGGTCAGCAGCGCTCGGGCAAGCTCCACAAGACGTCGATCGAGGACATCCAGCGCAAGACCGCCGAGTTCTACAAGCTCGACATGCGCGACTTTCACTCGCCCCAGCGGACGCGCCGTGTCGCCCGGCCGAGGCAGGTGGCCATGTATCTCGCCAGGGAGCTGACCCAGCGCTCCCTGCCGGAAATCGGCAAACGCTTTGGCGGCCGTGACCACACGACCGTGCTTCATGCCTGCCGGCGGGTTGCAGCTCTGTGTGACGAGGATTCCGTGTTCCGTCAGGAAGTGGACTTTCTGAAGCAGGTGCTGTCCCAGCGTGGTCAGGCCTGAGCACCACGGCAGGAGGGCAGCCATGGCCGGCACGGCCCAGGGCACATAGAGGCGTCAAAATCCCTGACGCTCCGCTGGCTTATGGGAATTTCGCGGTGATCCTGCACTAGGCGCCGCAGCCACCAGTTGCTATAGTTTTCTCGTGAGTCCGGCCATGCCGGGTGTCGAGCCTTTGCGGGCATCGGCGGGGGCTATCGCCCGCAGCATCGCTGCCCCTCCAGCCCAGAATTCAGCGACGGGAATGAACACGAGACCATGAAGATCTCTATCGAACGCGCCGCCCTCCTCAAGGCCCTCAGCCATGTGCAAAGCGTCGTCGAACGGCGCAACACAATACCCATTCTCTCGAATGTGCTGATCGACGCGGCCAAGGGGCAGCTGAAGCTCACCGCGACCGATCTCGACATCGAGATCGTCGAAGCCCTGCCCGCGGACGTGCTGCGCAATGGTTCGACCACTGCACCCGCGCACATCCTCTACGACATCGTGCGCAAGCTGCCCGAAGGCTCCCAGGTGCAGGCCGAACTGATGACCGCTGAAGGTGGCCGGCTGGCGGTTTCGGCGGGGAGTATCCGCTTTGAGCTTGCCTGCCTGCCCAAAGAAGATTTTCCGCAAATGGCGGCGGGCGCCCAGCCGCATCGTTTCCGTCTGGCTGCCGCAGAACTGAAGCAGCTGATCGACAAGACGCGGTTTGCCATCTCGACCGAGGAAACCCGGTTCTATCTCAACGGCATCTTTCTGCATGTGGCACGTGGCAGCAAAGCCGTCATGCGCGCGGCGGCAACCGACGGCCATCGCCTTGCCCGCTATGAACTCGACATGCCCGACGGGGCCGCCGACATGCCCGGCGTCATCGTTCCGCGCAAGACCGTGAACGAATTGCGCCGTCTTCTCGATGATGCCGAAGGCGCCATTGATATCGCACTCTCCGATACCAAGATCCAGTTTGCCACTAGCGGCGTTGAGCTCACGTCCAAGCTCATCGACGGCACCTTCCCCGACTATCAGCGGGTGATCCCCTCGGGCAACGACAAGGTGCTTGCCGTCGACGCCCGCGAATTCACCCATGCCGTCGACCGCGTCTCTACCATCTCCGCCGACAAGACCCGGGCGGTGAAGTTGAACCTCAACCCCGACCGCGTGACACTGAGCGTGGTCAATCCGGACAGCGGTACTGCCACCGAGGACCTCGGAGCCACCTACAGCGCCGCGCCGATCGAAATCGGCTTCAATGCGCGCTACCTGCTCGACATCACCAACCAGATCGAGGGCAAGGAGGTGCGGTTTCTGCTCTCCGATGCGAGCGCACCCACCATCATCGAAGATGCGGAAGATTCGCACACGCTCTACGTCCTCATGCCCATGCGGGTGTGAGTTTTGATTGAGACCGACCTTCATCCCCCGGCCATGCCGGATGTGGCGCCTCTTTCGAGGCTTGCCGTAACCCGGATTGCGGTGTCGAACTTCCGCTCCTATGGGGGCGCCGAATTGAACACCAGCGGGCACAGCATCGTGCTCGTTGGCCCTAATGGCGCGGGCAAGACCAATGTGCTTGATGCCCTGTCCCTGCTCGCACCCGGGCGCGGCCTGCGGGGGGCCAAACTGTCCGAGCACACGCGGCAGGGACCAACGGTAGCCGGCTCGGCGCTGTGGGCCGTCGCCGCCAGCCTGCAGCGCGGCACCCAGAGTTATGAAATCGGCACCGGGATGATCGCCTCAGCGCCGGGCAACGAGCGCCGTCTGGTACGCCTTAACGGGGCCAATGTGGCCTCGTCAGCCGATCTTGGCGAGATGGTTCAGATGATGTGGCTGACGCCGGCAATGGACCGTCTGTTCATTGAAGGAGCCAGCGGCCGGCGCAAATTTCTCGACCGGCTGGTCGTGGGTTTTGATCCCCAGCACGCAAGGCGTGCCGCCCGCTATGAGAGCGCCATGCGCGAACGCGCCCGACTGCTCAAATATGGCCCTCGCGATCCGGCATGGCTTGAGGCGCTGGAAGGGCAGATGGCGGAGAGCGGTGCCGCCATCTCACGCGCGCGGGCCGAGGCGGTATCACGGCTCAACCGAGCTCTGGCACAGCGCGGAGACGCGGGCAGCTTTCCCTCCGCCTGCCTCGACCTCGATGGCGAGGCCGACGAGCTCATCGCCCTATCCGGCAGCCATGGCTTTGGGCAGCGTCTCCAGCACCAGCGCTTGGCGGATGCCCAGGCCGGTCGTACACTCTTTGGGCCGCATCGCAGCGATCTGATCGTGCGCCACGCGGCCAAGCGCGCCGACGCAAGGAGCTGTTCCACTGGCGAGCAAAAGGCCCTGCTCATTGCCATCGTTCTGGCCCAAGCGTTTGAGCTCGCACATAATACGGGTGCCCCCGCACCCATCCTGCTGCTCGATGAGATCGCGGCCCATCTGGACGCGGTCCGCAGAGCCGGACTTTTTGCCGAGATCGAGGCCCTGGGTGCCCAGGCCTGGATGACCGGTACCGATATTTCCTTGTTCCGCGGCGCACACGCACATTGCTATGGCGTCGAGGACGGCCGTTTCACCTTGCAGAGCTGACATGTCCAATCCAGTCACACCCAATGATTACGAATACGGCGCCGAGAGCATCAAGGTGCTCAAGGGCCTCGATGCCGTGCGCAAGCGCCCCGGCATGTACATCGGCGACACAGACGATGGCTCGGGCCTGCATCACATGGTTTACGAAGTCGTCGACAATGCCATCGACGAAGCGCTCGCCGGTTACGCCGACATCGTCGAGGTAACGCTCAATCCCGACGGCTCCTGCACCGTGTTCGACAATGGCCGCGGCATTCCAACCGACATTCATGCCGGTGAAGGCGTGTCCGCCGCCGAAGTCATCATGACACAGCTCCATGCCGGCGGAAAATTCGAACAGAACGCCTACAAGGTGTCTGGCGGCCTGCACGGGGTCGGCGTGTCCGTGGTCAACGCCCTCAGCGAATGGCTGGAACTGCGCATCTGGCGCTCCGGTCAGGAACACAAGATGCGCTTTCATGACGGTGAACCTCAGGCACCTCTCGCACTGGTGGGCCCCGCCAATGGCAAGCGTGGAACCGAAGTGACCTTTCTGCCCTCGCCGCGTACCTTCACCAAGACAGAATTCGACTATGCGACGCTCGAGCATCGGCTGCGTGAACTGGCGTTTCTCAATTCTGGCGTAACCATCAGGCTGAGCGACCAGCGCGGCGTCGAGAAAAAAGAATCCAAGCTTCACTACGAGGGCGGACTTGAAGCCTTCGTACGCTATCTTGACCGGGCCAAGAACGGACTCATTCCGGCTCCCCTCCTGATTACCGGCGAACGCGATGGCATCACTGTGGAAGCCGCGCTGTCATGGAACGACAGCTACCATGAGAGCATGCTGTGTTTCACCAACAACATTCCCCAGCGCGACGGCGGCACCCATCTGGCGGGTTTCCGCGCCGCCCTTACCCGCGTCGTGATCAAATATGCCGAGGACAGCGGGATCGCCAAGAAAGAAAAAGTCCAGATCTCCGGTGACGACTGTCGCGAAGGTCTGACCTGCGTACTTTCGGTCAAGGTCCCCGACCCCAAATTCTCCTCCCAGACCAAAGACAAGCTGGTTTCGAGCGAAGTCCGTCCGGTCGTCGAGAGCGTTGCCGCAGACCAGATCGGACGCTGGTTCGAGGAGCATCCAGGCGAAGCTAAAACCGTAGTCGGCAAGGTGGTTGAGGCAGCCGCTGCGCGCGAAGCGGCACGCAAAGCCCGCGAACTGACCCGCCGCAAAGGTGCGCTCGACAGTGCCTCATTGCCGGGCAAGCTCGCCGACTGTCAGGAACGTGACCCCGCTAAATGCGAGCTCTTCATCGTCGAAGGTGACAGCGCTGGTGGCAGTGCCAAACAGGCACGCAACCGCAACAACCAGGCGGTCCTGCCCCTGCGCGGCAAAATCCTCAATGTCGAGCGGGCCCGTTTCGACAAGATGCTGAGTTCCGATGCCATCGCCACCCTCATTACCGCGCTTGGTACCAGTGTTGGGCCGGAGGAATTCAATCCGGAGAAGCTGCGCTATCACAAGATCATCATCATGACCGACGCCGACGTCGATGGCGCTCATATCCGCACGCTGCTGCTGACCTTTTTTTATCGCCAGATGATGCCATTGATCGAGCGCGGTCACCTCTTCATCGCCCAGCCGCCGCTCTACAAGGTGGTACGGGGCAAATCAGAGCGCTACCTGAAGGATGAGCGCGAACTTGAGGATTTTCTCATTGCCGAGGGCGCCTCGGGCGCAGCCCTCACCCTGCATACAGGCGAGACCATCAGTGGAGCCGATCTGGACCAGGTGGTGGCCAAGGCGCGACAGGTCAAGGCCGCTCTCGACGGCTTTCCACCCCAGTTTCCGCGCTTTGTCCTGGAACAGGCTGCCATCGCCGGAGCGCTCAATCCGGACGTTCTGGCCGATCCGGCCAAGGCCATCGAGGCCGCCAATTACATTGCCCGCAGGCTTGATCTGCTCTCCGACGAAACCGAACGGGGCTGGAAGGGCGAACCATCCAGCGATGGCGGGCTCAGCTTCGTTCGCGATTTGCGCGGGGTCCGCGAAGTCGTGGCGATTGATGGAGTACTGATTGCCAGCGCTGATGCCCGCCGACTGGACAAGATGAAGGACGAACTGCAGGCGCAGTACCTGCGCTATGGTACGCTCAGGCGTAAGGACGACAGCGTCGAAGTACGCTCACCAAGTCAGCTGCTCGATGCCATCTTCGCCTGGGGCAAGAAGGGCATCGCCATGCAGCGCTACAAGGGACTGGGCGAGATGAACCCCGAACAGCTGTGGGAAACCACGCTCGACGACAACGCCCGCACCCTCCTCAGGGTCAAGATCGAGCACGCGGACGAAGCGGAGGATCTTTTTGCCAAGCTGATGGGCGAAGTGGTCGAGCCGAGGCGCGAGTTTATCCAGGACAACGCGCTGAATGCCGAACTCGACATTTAGCCAAAGCTGTCGGGACCAGGGCGTGGTCTCATCCTTGAGCCTCAGAAGGGATAGGCGATTTTTTGGGTGTTGATGGTGACCCAGCGAAGCTCGGTGAACTCATGGATTCCAGCCGTGCCACCAAAGCGTCCAAAGCCGCTTTCCTTCATACCCCCAAACGGCATCTGCGCTTCATCATGTACGGTCGGGCCATTGATGTGGCAGATGCCGCTTTCGATGTTCTCGGCCATCGACAAAGCACGGCTGATATTCTGGCTGAAGATGGCAGCACTCAGCCCATAGGCACTGTCATTGGCCAGCGCTATTGCTGCCGCGTCGTCCTTGGCTCGCAGCACGCAGACGACGGGACCAAAGGATTCCTCCCAATAGATCGCCATCTGCGCTGTGACCCCGTCTAGGATCATGGGCGGGACCATGAGCCCGTCGGGATTCGCTGTACGTATCAACTTTGCCCCCTTGCTCGTCGCGTCACGCACCAGGTCCTCGACATGACGTGCCAAATCGCCGCCCGCCATCGGACCCAACGCAACATCATCCCGGCGGGGATCGCCGATGCTGAGCGCCCCTGCCCGCGCCTGCAGGCGTTCAACAAAGGCCGCAGCCACACTTTCCTGGACGATCACACGCTCGGTTGACATGCAGATCTGTCCCTGATTGAGGAAGGCGCCAAATACGGTTGCATTGACCGCCTCTTGCAGATCGGCATCATCCAGCACCAGAAGTGGCGACTTTCCTCCCAGTTCCAGTACCACCGGCTTCAAGGCCTCGGCTGCCTTCTGCGCCACCAGGCGGCCGACTTTGCTCGACCCCGTAAAGCTGATGCGCCTGATCGCCCGATGTGCGATCAGCGTATTGACCACCTCAGCTGCGTCCTGGGGATGATTGGAAATGACATTGATGACCCCGGGCGCCATCCCGGCATCGCGCAAAACCTCAGCGATCAGCCGATGGGTCGCCGGACAACGTTCCGAGGCCTTGAGCACCACTGTATTACCGCAGGCCAGAGGCGTTGCCACGGCCCTTAGCCCGAGAATAACGGGGGCGTTCCAGGGCGCAATCCCAAGGACAACTCCGACCGGCCGGCGCAAGGACATGGCAAGACAACCCGGCCGCCCGGAAGGAATAGTCTGGCCGCAGACCTGTGTTGTCAGAGCTGCGGCCTCGCGCAAGATCTCAGCACCCAGATGAACATTGAATGCGCTCCAGCCCTTGGTGGCGCCAGTTTCGGCCATCATCGCGGCGGCGAACGCATCACGGCGTGCCTCGACCAGATCGGCGGCCCGGTTAAGGAGGCCGCGGCGCGTGGCTGGCGATGTACGGGACCAGGTGGCAAACGCCTGGGAGGCTGCCTCAGCGGCCTTGATCGCGTCCGCGCTGCGCGCGGCCGCCGCCACCGAAGTGATCTCACCAGTTACCGGGTCGCGGCAGACATGCGTTCCTTTGGCTTCGGCATCGAGATCTTCATTGTTGATGAGAAGCCGTATCGTACCCATGTCACCTTCCGTGTTGGCACAATTTTGCAATCGCGCCATATGTCCGTGCAACCGATCCCAGACCGAGGGAGGACGGTCCTGCCTTCCTGCGCTCTGCTACCATCGCAGATGATCGATGCATCAATTGCGAGCGCTCACCAGCCAGCAGCGCGCCGGCAGTGCGATACCTGCGCTGCTCTGATAGCGTTCGAGCATCGCGCCAACCGCCTCGCTCAGCCTTGCCCGCGTGCTGGCGTCAAGTTCGCTGATCACCCGCGCCAGAGGACCGATGCGCAGGCTTTGCGCCAGCGCCTCCTCGAGCGTCGCGCCCATGCGCATGACACTGACAAGGGGTCTCACCTCCGGACGCTGCCAACCGGCTGTCTGCAGAATTTGTGTCAACCTTTTTTCGTCGGCAAAGGCAAAAGGTCCGGGTGCATGGGGATCGGTCGGCGGCTGCGGTGCGAGAAAGGGGCGCGCGGCTTCCACCGGCAACGTTGCCCACAGATTGTCCGTGAGGGGGCCCCAGCAGACAAAGGCCAGACGGCCCTGCGGACGCGCGGCGCTGCGCAGATTGGCGAAAGCTGCGCTCGGATCAGAAAAAAACATCACGCCAAAGCGCGAGAAAATGAGATCATGGGTCGGCTTGAAGCGATGAACTGCCGCATCGGCCGCGAGAAAATTGGCATTGATGCCGCGTGTCCTGGCGACCTTCAGCATCGGCTCGGAGATATCGACCCCCGTGACACTTCCCGATGGCCCTACGCTCTGGGCCAAGAGCGAGGTCGTCGTACCGCAGCCACAACCCACATCGAGCACGCGCTCGCCCGCAGCGGGCGCGGCAAAGCTGAGGACCTCGGGCGTAATGCCTGCCATGGCAGCATCGAGTTGCGGCTGGAAGCTCGCCCAACGTTCGCCCGCGGCTCCGTTCCAATACTCAATCTGCTGTTCGTTATTCACGCGCCTGACCTCCTGCGACGCATGGCCAAGGTACGCAGACGCAACGCGTTCAGCTTGATGAAGCCCTGTGCATCCTTCTGGTCATAGGCGCCGCGATCATCCTCGAAGGTAACAAGACTCTGCGAATAGAGCGAGTGCGGCGAACTGCGCCCGATCACGATGACATTGCCCTTGTAGAGCTTGAGCCGGACCGTACCTGAGACATAATACTGGCTCTTGTCGATCGCCGCCTGCAGCATGTCACGTTCAGGTGAGAACCAGAAGCCATTATAGATGAGCTCGGCATAGCGCGGCATCAGCTCATCCTTGAGGTGTCCGGCTCCACGATCCAGCGTGATGGATTCCATGGCGCGATGGGCCGAGAGCAGGATGGTACCTCCAGGCGTCTCGTAAACGCCACGTGATTTCATGCCGACAAAGCGGTTCTCGACAAGATCGATGCGTCCGATGCCATTATCCCGTCCAAGGGTGTTCAGTGCCGCAAGCAGCTTGGCGGGAGAAAGTTGCATCCCGTCGATCGAGACGGCGTCACCCTGCTCGAAACCGACTTCAATGATCGTTGGCTTGTCCGGTGCCTCTTCGGGAGAAAGCGTGCGCTGGAAGACAATGCTGTCAGGCTCAGTGGCGGGGTCCTCCAGTACCTTACCTTCCGAGGAGGAATGCAGGAGATTGGCGTCGACCGAGAACGGTGCTTCGCCGCGCTTGTCACGTGGAATCGGAATCTGATGCTGCTCGGCAAACTCGATCAGCTTGGTACGGCTTGTCAGGTCCCATTCCCGCCACGGCGCGATCACCTTCACATCTGGCTTGAGGGCATAATAGCCGAGCTCGAAACGGACCTGGTCATTGCCTTTGCCTGTGGCACCATGGGCGACCGCATCGGCGCCAACCTTCTCCGCTATCTCAATCTGCTTCTTGGCAATAAGTGGTCGAGCAATCGAGGTACCAAGCAGATAGACACCCTCGTAAAGAGCATTCGCGCGGAACATGGGATAGACGTAATCGCGCACGAACTCTTCACGCAAATCCTCGATGAAAATGTTCTGCGGCTTGATGCCCAGCAGTTCGGCCTTCTTGCGCGCTGGCTCAAGCTCTTCGCCCTGGCCCAGATCAGCCGTGAAGGTCACCACCTCTGCGCCATAGGCGGTCTGCAGCCATTTGAGGATAACCGAGGTATCCAGCCCACCCGAATAGGCGAGCACGACTTTTTTAACGTCCTTCACGCACAGTCTCCATAACCAGGCGGGTGATAAAACCCGCAACATTTCCAAGTCGTACCACGAACGCCGGAAGACGACCGCCACGGGCCTGCCCGCAGCAGCGTCATCCTGTCCTGGTGCCACGCGCCGGCGCGCTCTGGCGCCATCTCACCTAGGCGTTTACATCTCCAAAGGGCGCCACCGCCAGCTCCGCTTGGCGGGCACGCTCCCTGGCTTTCATTTTCAGGCTTTCGCTCTTGAGCTGACCGCATGCCGCCATGATGTCACGGCCCCGGGGCGTGCGCACCGGACTTGCATAGCCGGCGCGATTGACGATTTCGGCAAAGCGTTCGATCTGTTCCCAGTCCGAGCAGGCATAGGGCGAATTCGGCCAGGGATTGAAGGGAATGAGGTTGATCTTGGCAGGAATGCCCCTGATCAGCGCCACCAGTTCACGCGCCTCGGCCAGACTGTCATTGACGCCCTTCAGCATGACGTACTCAAACGTAATACGTCGCGCATTCGACAGTCCGGGATAGGTGCGGCAGGCTTCGAGCAGCTCTGCGATCTTGTACTTGCGATTCAAAGGCACGATCTCGTCGCGAATGTCATCGCGCACCGCATGCAAGGAGATGGCAAGCGCACAGCCGATTTCAGCACCGGCACGTGCTATCATCGGCACCACACCGGCGGTGGAGAGCGTGATGCGGCGCCGGGAGAGCGCCAGACCGTCGCCATCCTGGGCAATGAGCAGGGCCTGTTTGACGTTCTCGAAATTATAGAGCGGCTCGCCCATGCCCATCATGACGACGTTGGTGATGCGCCGGCTTTCGGCCGTGGACGGCCAGTCAAGGAGCCGGTCGCGCGCGATCATGATCTGCCCGACGATTTCGGCGGGAGTCAGATTGCGCACCAGCGCCTGGGTGCCGGTGTGACAGAAGCGGCAGTTGAGTGTGCAGCCAACCTGCGAGGACACACACAGCGTGCCGCGGTCGGCATCGGGAATGAACACGGTTTCAAATTCTTCGTTGCCGGCTCGCAGCAGCCATTTGCGCGTCCCATCTTCGGAGATCTGTTCGCTGACGATCTCGGGCCGGGCGAGGCTGAAATGCGCAGCCATGTCCGCCCGGAACTCCTTGGCCAGGTTGGACATCGCCGCAAAGTCCCCGGCGCCGTGGACATAGATCCAGTTCCACAGCTGGCGAGCACGCATGGAGAGCTGCTTGGCAGGGGTCCCGGCATCAAGCAAAGCCTGTTTGAGCCCATCCGGGGACAGGCCGATGAGATTGGACGTGGTCATGGGCGCTATATAGTGGACCGGGAGCCCGCTGTCGCGCCCCTCGCGAGGTCGGAGCAAGCCCCCCACGGAGCTCTAACCCTGCCTACATGTGGCAGGCCCGGTCGATCCGGTCCAGCGCTGCCGACACCCCGGCCAGCGAGTAGGTATCGGTGGTCGTTGTGCCCCGTTCCGAAACCCCCTGGACGGTCATCTGGGCCCCCTGGCGCATGGCCTGCACCAGGCGCTTCTCATCCGCCTTGACCTCGACCCAGGCCGCGCCACTGCCCCCATCATTACGGGTGAAGAAACTGTAGCTCTGGGGGCCGACTTTGACCGTCACTTTGGCGCCGTGCTTGTAAGGGTAGCCCGGGACCACCTCGGTCTCAGCCTTGGCCTTTCGCTGCGGCCAGTCGCTCACAAGGAAATAGGCCTTGCCGCGATCACTGAGGGTGGGCTCCTCCCGCACCGGCCGGGACAGGGCATAGCAGGTCTTGCCGCTCCCGGTTCCAGTTTCGTAGGCCGACCAGTTCTGATACATGCCAAGCGGGGTTGGAGCGGCGCATGCCGGGGCAAGCGGGACAAGGCTCGCGGCGGCGGCGACGCCGAGGGCCAGAAACTCAAAGCGGGTGCGAATGCCGAACATCTCGGGGATCATCCTCCTGGGTCAAGGCCCCGTGAAGCCCTAAAATTGCAGCAACTTCAGGACGGGTATGGCGTGATGAGCGGCCGGAGAATAATGGCCAGGCGATAAAAGTCCATGCAAAGCGCGGAAATTTTATCAGTAAGTTGTTGAGCAATCGCAACGACTATGCGGCCTTGCCGTTCAGGGCTTTCGCAGATGGCGGCTGATTTCCTCCTCCACCTGACCCAGGCGCTCCTTGCCGAAGAAAAGCTGGTCTCCCACCATCAAGCTTGGGCTGCCAAACATCCCGAGTTCGGCGGCCAGTTCGGTATTGCGCTGTAATTGCATCTTTACCGCGCTCGTGGCGATTGCCGCCAGAATTGCGTCAGCCGGGAGCCCGCCGGACCTGAGCGTTGCGGCGAAGATGTCCGGATCAGCCATGTTGCGCGCGTCCTGCCACATCGCCCGGAAGATGGCCCGAATGTAATCCTCCTCACACTCCAGCTGCTGCGCGGCGACCGCGCCCCGCATCAGGCTAAGTGTGTTGACCGGAAAATGCGGGTTCATCGTGAAGGCGATGGCATGGCGCCGGCGAAAGCGGTCGAACTCGAGCTGCTCATAGGCAAGCTTGCCCTTGATGTGGGCAAACGCAAGTCCGGGCGCCTGATTACCGGTCAGCTTGAAAAGACCGCCAAGCAGAATGGGCACATAGGTCGCCTTAACCCCGGTGCGCGCCTCAAGTTCGGGCAGCACACAATGGACGAGATAGGCATTGGGGCTGCCAAAATCGTAATAGAACGCAACATCTACCATTACCAGGGTTCCATATAAGGCCGCAGATCAAGTTCAAAGGTCCAGGCATCGCGAGGCTGCGTATGGAGCTGCCAGTAGACCTCTGCAATCGCCTCTGGCCGCATCAGCTGATCAGGCTTCAGCCCCGCGACAGCCTCATCACCGCCACGCATGCGGATGCGCTCGCGCACGAACGCAGTATCGACACCGGCATCGATCACCAGATGAGCGACATGAATGCCCTCAGGACCTAGCTCGCGGGCCATGGCCTGGGCCACGCCACGCAGACCGAATTTGGCGGCGGCGAAGGCTACATAGCCGCTTTGACCACGCAGCGAGGCCGTCGCGCCGGTAAAGAAGATCGATCCCCGGCCCCGGGGGCGCATCCACTTGGCCGCTTCCCGTCCGCTCAGAAAGCCAGCATAGCAGCCCATTTCCCACACTTTGCGAAACACCCGTTCGGAGGTTTGCCCCAGTGCAAAGCGCACATTGCCGCCAATGTTGAAGATGCAGGCGGCAAGTGGCGCCGCCGCCTCCGCGGCCGCGAGAAAGGCACAGACCTCGTCTTCCTTGCGTGCGTCAAGCGCCAGCGCCTCGCACCGGCCTCCTTTGGCGCAGATCGCATCTTTGAGCGGAGCAAGTCTGGCAACATCACGCCGACCCGCGAAAACGATATAGCCTTCACGCGCAAAGCGCTGACAGATGGCAGCGCCGATGTAATCGCCGGCGCCAATCACGGCCACCGATGCGTCAGGCATGGCCGGCCTCCCGCGTCCCTCCTCAGCGTTCTAGATTTGCGAAGAGGCCAGTGTCAATGACAGCAGGCAGCGTCCGCGCTCCGGGCACCAACGCTCGCCCCGAGCCGTCGGACACCCTTTCGGTCAAAGCTCCTGCCGTCTCGTCATCCCTCCTCTGCGGAGCTATTCGCGAAGTCCGTAGCCGCGGGCGTAAAGCCGCCACACCACCAAAAAGAGCACGGCGGCCAACGCCAGCGTGACGGCCGGGCCCAAGCCGGCCGGCGCTTCGCTGAAACCGATCATCGACTGACGCAGACCGTTGATGAAATAGAAGAAGGGGTTGGCCCACGCCATCCAGCGCAGCCATGGCGGCAGCATCGAGACGGTGTTGAAGACACCTCCGATGAAGGAGAGCGGGGTGATAAAGAAGATATTCAGGATCGTCAGCTGTTCGAAGTTCTCGGCCCATAGCCCGACAATCTGGCCGGCCAGTCCGAACACGATCGAGACCATGATGATCCAGAACACAAAGGCACCAAAATCGGAAATCCGTGTGGCGCCAAAGATCAGTGCCAAGAGGAGAATGCCGACAGCCGTAATCAGGGCACGCGCGATCACTACCGCGATGACACCCGCGATCATCTCGGCATAGGTCAAGGGCGCGACCAACGTCTCTTCCACATAGCGCATGAAGCGGGCGAAATAGACCTGGCTCGATGACTGCAGGAAGGATGCATTGACCACGTTCAGCATCACAATACCAGGAAGTACAAACTCGATGTAGCGATGCCCGGCAATGAGCGCGATGCGGCTGCCGACGACGTAGCCAAAGATGAAGATGAACAGCAGTGCCGAAATCCAGGGCGCAATGAAGGCCTGGATGGGCACGCGCATCAGGCGCTTGGCTTCCCTTCGGATGATGGTGAAAAGACCGATCCAGTTGACGCCACTGATCGGCGGCGTTGTCTCCAGTTTCCCCGTGTCCATGTTCACGCTCCCGCCGCCGCCGCCAGATGATCGGGCTTGGCGCCGGTGGCCTTCAGATAAGCCTCCTCGACCCCGCCAGCTTCGCCGATGAAATCGCGCTTGGGTGCGTGTCGTACGATCCGGCCATGATTGACGATCGCGATCGTACGGCACAGCCGCTCGATTTCCTCCAGATAATGGGAGGTGAGCACGATGGTCTTGCCCTCCGCGTTCAGCTCCTGCAGGTAGCGCCAAAGATCCAGACGCAGCTCGACGTCGACCCCCGCGGTAGGCTCGTCGAGAATGAGCAGCTTGGGATCATGCATCAGGGCGCGTGCGAGGATGGCTCTGCGCTTTAGTCCGCCTGAGAGCTGGCGGAAGCGCTTTTTGGCATGCTGGCCAAGATCGAACTTGTCGATGAGAAGTTCGGCACGCGCCTTGCGCTGACGGGCGGTGAGCCCGAAATAACCGCCGACAAAATCGAGGATCTGGCTGACGGTAGCGAACTCGTCGACATTGAATTCCTGAGGGCTGAGCCCAACCAGCCGGCGCGCGGCGCGATAGTCCTTCACCGCATCCATGCCGAAAATCCTGATCTCTCCCGAAGTGGGTGTGGCGATACCGCAGATACAGTGGATCGTCGTCGACTTGCCCGCACCATTGGGCCCCAGAAAGCCAAAGAAATCCCCTGGCGCAATGTCCAAGGACAGGTCTTCGACGGCAACCGTGCCGCCGCGATAGACCTTGCGAAGATGCGAGATTGCGAGTGCGGGATCCATGTCGATTCGATGTTGTGGCCGCCGGCACTATACAGATGCGCGAGGCGACGGAAAGCGCTCCGCCTCGCCGGCTTCATGCGCAGCGTGCATAGCGCCCCTGCAAGCGCTCAGCGCCCCTGCGCACGGGCTATCCGCGCCAGGGGGCGGCCCCATTCATGAGCGGGCGGCAGCCGGTCTGGCGTACCACCGACTTTCACCGGACGCTGATAGCGTCCGGAACTCATCAACCGGTCGTAAAGTACGATGCCGCCGGCCATGCCGACATTGATGGAAAAGCGGGTGGGTATTTTGACCACAAAGGCGCAGGCATCCAGCAGCGGACCCGACAAGGACATCCGCTCGGAGCCAAAAACATAGGCCGCGCGCGCCGGATGGCGAAACCGCGGCAGTTCGATGGCGTCATCGGTGAGCTCAACGCCAACAAGGGCGCAGCCCACCGGCAAGGAGAGATCCTCCGCGCGCGGATAGCGGTAGACCGGCATCTGGCCGGCAGCGTGCGAGGTATCCGAACTTTCCACGTCCCGCATGCGCAGCTGGGCATTGATGGTAAAGAAGAAGCTTGCCCCGAAGGCGTGGGCAATGCGCTGCAGATTGCCCACATTCATGGCCTTGGAGACACCATCAACACCGACGCCAAAATATCCGCGCATGCTTCGCCCATCCTGTTCCAGCGGGAAGGGTGGCGCCCGCCGGCGCCCGGGCGACGCGTCGCTTCCGGAGCGGCGCAAACGCTATCGCGTTTCCACGCGATGACAAGTATAGATCCCCCATGGTTACTGCCAATCCCGTCCTTATCGAGCTGACCCGTGGCCAGCTCATTGAAAGCCGCCACAGGGGGGCGATCGCGATCGCCGACGCCTCCGGGGCGATCGTGCTGGCCCTCGGGGAGGTTGATCACACGGTCTATCCGAGGTCCTCACTCAAGCCGCTGCAGGCTCTGCCGCTGCTCGAAACGGGAGCCGCTGCCGCCTTCGGCCTCAGCGATGAGGAAGTGGCCCTGGCCTGCGCCTCCCATTCGGGAGAGCCGATGCACACCGAACGGGTGCGCGCGTGGCTCGCGCGGCTCGGACTTTCTGTCGCCGATCTGGCCTGCGGCCCGCACCCAATACGTGACGAGCCGACGCGTACTGCGATGCTGTATGCGCATCAGGAGCCCACTGCCATCCACAATAATTGCTCGGGCAAGCACACCGGCTTTTTGACCCTGGCCAAACATCTGGGTGTGCCGACGGCGGGCTATGTGCAGGTCGGACATGAGGTGCAGCGTCGGGTCCAGGCGGCGATTGCCGAGCTGGGGGCACTGGAAGGCAACCTGCCGTGGGGCGTGGACGGCTGCGCCGCACCCAATTTTGCCCTGCCGCTCACCGCCTTTGCCCGCGCCCTTGCCGCTTTCACGGCTCCCGATCGCCATGGCCCGGCCCGCGGAGCGGCAATGCGGCGCATCCTCACAGCGATGACCACCTACCCTGAACTCGTTTCGGGTACGGGACGAGCCTGTGCGATCCTGATGCGCGCAGCGAAGGGACAGGTCGCGGTCAAAACCGGTGCCGAGGGTGTCTTTGCCGCAATCATCCCGCACCGACAGCTGGCCATCGCACTTAAGATCGATGACGGGGCGACCCGCGCCTCCGAAACCGCCATGGCCTATCTGCTCGAGCGCCTTGGCCTGCTGGCGCCGGATGCGGCCGCACAGCGCCTCGCCTGCACCCCGATCCTGAATACAAAGGATACCGTGGTGGGCGAGTGCCGGGCCGCCCCGGCATTGGCCAACCTTGATCTGACCGGCCTCTGAGGCACGCGTACATCGCCTGTCCGCGCCTTTTAGTGGCGGCGTTCGCCGATTGCGGCAACGCTGCGAATATAGCAGTTCTGGACCATGCCATTTTCGCGGTAGCTGATCACATCGCCGGTGTTGAGACAGCTGAGCGAGGTCCCGTCAGGTGAGCGCAGCGCAAGGGTCTCGGCAATGCCGATATCGGGACAATACCCCATGAAGTGCACCCGAAACTTGTGCTGCATGACGCTCTCCAGCACCAAGGTGCGATTGGCCCTGTGGAAATTCCAGCTGTAAACCCGGCCGATCTCCAGGCAGCGGGTCTCTTTGGTCCTGGCCCTGGTCGCCTGCGGAGTCCGGGCCGCGGCTGCGCCCGCCAGAGCCAGCGCCAATCCACCGGCCAGCAGCGTCAAAAAGAGGTTGAACTTCATGCCATCGGTTCCTTTCGCGTGATGCGCCCGCCCTCCGCCATAGATAATTCCATCGCACCGGCTTCGTTCACTGGCCTGCCAGCAATTGCCACCTGACGGGACACTCCCCTAAGCTGCCCAGCTATGGCATTGCTCACGCGGAGAGGTTCATGAAATCACTGTTATGCAAAGCGTTCGGTCCGCCGGAAAACCTGGTCCTCGAAGAGGTCCCGGATCTGTCACCCGGCCAGGGTCAGGTTGTCATCGCGGTCAAGGCCTGCGGCGTCAATTTTCCCGACGTTCTCATCATTGAAGACAAATACCAGTTCAAGCCGCCCCTGCCCTTTGCCCCTGGCGCGGAAGTTGCCGGCGTGGTCAAGGCTGTCGGTGCAGGTGTGGAGCGGCCAAAGGTCGGTGATCGGGTGATTGCCTCCTGTGGCTGGGGAGGCATGGCCGAACAGGTGCTCGCCGACGCGGCCAAGTGCATCCCCATGCCCGATGACATGGACTTTGCCACCGGCTCGGCGCTGGTCCTGACCTACGGTACGTCGCACTACGCGCTGAAGGACAGGGCCAAGCTGAAGCCAGGTGAAAACCTTGTCGTTCTTGGCGCTGCCGGCGGCGTCGGACTGGCCGCCGTCGAACTGGGCAAGGTGATGGGAGCAACCGTCATTGCCGGGGCCTCGAGCCAGGAAAAAGTTGATCTTGCGATTGCCCATGGCGCGGACCGGGGTTTTGTCTATCCCACCGGCAGCCTCGACCGAAACCAGCAGAAGGAGTTGTCCGAAACCATCAAGCAACTGACCGATGGCAAGGGCGCTGATGTTCTCTATGACCCGGTGGGCGGCGATTATGCTGAGCCGGCGGTGCGGGCAATGGCCTGGGAGGGTCGCTATCTCGTCATCGGCTTTGCCGCCGGGGCAATTCCACGCATTGCGCTCAATCTCACCCTGCTCAAAAGCTGTGATCTCATGGGCGTGTTCTGGGGCGCCTTTACCGCGCGCAATCCCAAGCGCAATCAGGAACATCTGGCTGAGATCTCACGCTGGGTGCGTGAGGGAAAACTTCATCCCCATATCAGCGCGCGTTTTGAACTGGCAAGGGGGGGCGAAGCCATCCGCATGCTGGCCGATCGCAAGGCCCAGGGAAAAGTGGTCGTGACGATGGACTGAGAGCTTGGCACTGGGGCTGTGGCGCAGAACCGCCGTCAGCCCCAGCTTTGCCAGATCATCCCGAGTACTGAAAATCCCATCAGCACCGCGGCCAGCCAGCCCAGCACCACCAGCCAGCGCGGGAGTGTCAGCGCTGCCTTGTGGGGTGGTTTGCGGTGGCGGGCCGTTGCCGTCACCATGGTGGCGATGATGATCGGCACCGATACCACCCCGTTGATCACTGCGGCCCAGAACAGCATCTTGATGGGATCAAGGCCAACCGCAACGAGAACAACGCCCCCTAAGGTCGCGGCGGCGATGATGGCGTAAAAGCCCTTTGCCTTGCTCGCTGGTAATTCGAGGCTCCCCTGAAGGCGAATGCCTTCGGCAACTGCATAAGCGGCAGATCCGGCAAGAACAGGAACTGCAAGCAGCCCCGTGCCAATGATCCCGGCGGCAAAGAGACCGAAGGTGAGATTGCCGGCGATGGGTCGCAGCGCTTCCGCTGCCTGGGCTGCTGTCTGGATATTTACGATCCCGTGGACGTGCAAGGTCGCCGCAGTGGTCACCAGAATAAACCACGAGATGAGATTGGAGAAGATCATCCCCACCCAGGTATCAAAGACGATACTGCGAAACGCCTGCGCCTTGCCGTCACGGTAACTGGCAAGATCGCGGCTGAAACTGAGCCGCGACTCCTCGGCTTCCTGCGACGCTTGCCAGTAGAAAAGATAAGGGCTGATCGTGGTCCCGAATACCGCAACCACGGTCAGCATGTAGTCACGGCTGAGTGAAATATGCGGCCACACTGTGAGCAGCACCACATGACCAAAGGGCAGATTCACGCTGAAGGCGGCGCCGACATAGACAAAGAGCACCAATGTCAGAAATTTGAGGTAGCCGGCATAGCGATGATAGGCGATGAATACCTGGGCGAGGAGACAGAAAAGACCAAAGCCCGCGGCATAGGCAAGCGCCGGCCCAGCCACCACCAGCCGCAGTGCATCGGCCATCGCCGCCAGGTCCGCGGCGATGTTAACGGTGTTGGCGAGAGCGAGCAATGCCACCAGCGCCAGCATGACACTCTTGGGCAGATGCCGCGCAATATTGGCGGACAGACCACGGCGCGACTGCCAGCCGATGACAGCACTGATGATCTGGATCGCCGCCATGAACGGCAGCGTCAGGAGCAAGGTCCAGGCAAGACCATAACCAAACTGCGCACCAGCCTGGGAATAGGTCGCAATGCCGCTGGGGTCATCGTCTGCCGCGCCGGTGATCAGCCCCGGCCCCAGGGCGCGCAGGACACGTCGAATGCCAGAGGGCTGAGGCGCACCCGTCATGTTCAGCCGCCATGCGGCAGGTGGGCCCAGCCATTCCAGATGATCTGGATCCCGATGCACAGCATGATGAAGGCTGACAGACGCGTGACCACCGCGGTTCCCGCCTTGCCCAGACGGGCGGTGATGGCGTCGGCGGAGCTGTAGACGAGATAGATCGTCAGCGCCATGGCAATAAGGCTGACGATAGCGGTGCTCCCGAGGATAGCCAGATGGGCCAGCCCGACGCCCTTCGGGCGCTGGCTGCCCAGCGTCACAGCCACCGAAATCGCACCGGGCCCGACCGTAAGCGGCATGCTGAGGGGATAGAACGCATCGATGCTTTCGACCTCACCATGGGCGGTTTCAGCATCCTGATGCGAAGGGCGCAGATCGGCATTGAGCAGCCGCCAGGCAAAGGCCGTGACTACGAGGCCGCCGGCGATGCGCATGACGGCAAGATCGATGCCGAAGAATTCGAGGATATAGGAGCCGATAAACAGGGCGCCAAAAAGCAGGAAAAACGAATTGATCGCGACGCCGCGGGCCAGCACGCGCCGCTGCGCTTCGGTGGAGAACTGCGTCATGCCCAGAAAAATTGGCGCGCAGCCGATCGGATTGACGATCGGAAAGAGCCCCGCATAAACGAGCAGGAAACTGTTCACAATCTCATTCGCCATGAAAACCCGGGGCGCGATCGCGTCGCGTAGCATAAGGACCAAGGCGGAGTCTGGCCAGTGCCTTGACGGGATCCTGGCGCAAGATTTGTCGCCGCCCTTGCCCGTGGTACGAGGTACAAGGAAGCCGCATCAGCCTTCCAGCTCCTCACGGCGCAGTTCAAGCTCAAGCCAGCGCTCTTCCGCAGCGTCGCGTTCGGCCGCAAGACTGGCAAGCGCCTTGCTCACGGCAGCGAAGCGTTGGCTGTCGCGGGCATAAAGCCCCCCATCGCCAAGTTCACGCTGCAAGGCTGCAATTTCCCGCTCCAGGCTGGCAATGCGATCAGGCAGCGTTTCAAGGGCGTGCTTGTCCTTGAAACTGAGCTTGGCAGAGGTGTTGCGCGGTTTTTCCGCAGCCGGCCTTGCCGCTCGCGGCGGGTCCTGCGCCGCTGCAATCAGACCGTGCCCCCGCTGGGCCAGCATGTCGCTGTAGCCACCAGCGTATTCGGTGAAGCGGCCATCGCCTTCGGCGACCAGCGTTGCCGTTGCTACCCGGTCAAGAAAATCGCGGTCATGGCTGACCACAAGGACGGTGCCCGGATAGCTCGCAAGCATATCCTCCAAAAGGTCCAGCGTTTCCAGATCAAGATCGTTCGTGGGTTCGTCCAGAACCAGGAAATTCGACGGCCTGGCAAGAGCCTTTGCCAGCAGAAGCCGGGCCCGCTCACCACCAGACAGAACGCGCACCGGCTGACGGGCCTGTTCGGGCGCAAACAGGAAGTCCTGCATATAGGAGATGACGTGACGCATCTGGTCGCCGACCGCCACATGTTCGCCATGGCCACCGGTCAGAACTTCGGCAAGGCTGGCATCCGGATCAAGGTCCTGGCGGGTCTGATCCAGTACCGCCATGGCGAGGCTGGCGCCGAGACGGACCTCGCCGCTGTCCGCTGCGATCTCTTTGGTCAGAAGCCGGATCAGCGTGGTCTTGCCGCTGCCGTTGCGGCCGATGATCGCGATGCGGTCACGACGCAGGATGCGCAGATTGACCTCCTTCACCACGCTCCGGCCATCATAGCTCTTGGCGAGCTGGCGGGCTTCGACGACAACCGAACCACTGCCTGCCGCGTCCGCCGCCGCGAGGCGCACCGAGCCCACCGCCCGCAGGGCGGTGCGTCGGGCCTCGCGCAGCGATGCAAGCTCGGCCACACGCCGCACATTGCGCTTGCGCCGGGCGGTGACGCCGTAGCGCATCCAGTGTTCCTCCGCAGCGATCTTGCGCGCCAGCTTGTGCTGGGCGAGCTCTTCCTCCTCCAGAACCCTGTCGCGCCAGTCTTCGAACGCGGCAAAGCCTTGGTCGAGGCGCCGTGTCGTGCCGCGGTCAAGCCAGAGCGTGGCCCGGGAAAGGGTCTGCAGAAAGCGGCGATCGTGGCTGATCAGCACCAGGGCTGAACGGCAATTGCGCAGATGTGCTTCCAGCCATTCAATCGCCAGAAGATCGAGATGGTTGGTCGGCTCGTCCAGCAGCAGGATATCCGGATCAGCAGCCAGTACCCGCGCCAGAGCTGCCCGCCGCGCTTCGCCGCCGGAAAGCTGTTCTGGGACCTGATCGGTCCTGAGACCGAGCTTGCCCATCAAGCTGAAGGCCCGCGCCACCTCATCGCCCGGTGCAAGTCCGTCGGTCACATAGTCCTCGACGCTGGCAAAGCCCGCGAGCGATGGCTCCTGTCCGAGATAGCGGATGGTCGCACCAGGCTGTGCAAAGCGACCGCCCTGATCGGCTTCGATCAGACCCGCGGCGATCTTGAGGAGCGTCGATTTGCCTGAGCCATTGCGGCCCACAAGCGCCAGACGTTCCTGGGCTCCGAGCTGCAGCTCGGCACCGGCAAGCAGCTGTGTGGCGCCAAAGCGGACATGGATATCACTCAGAAGCAGAAGCGGCGGAGCCATCGTGGCAAGGTATCCCAAAAGCGGTTGTTAGAAGCCATCCGGCGAGGTCCTGTCCAGGGCCGCAGGCGCCGCGCCGGCGCAGGCGGCGTCCGCGGCCGGGCTCAGGCTTCAGACAGTGTCGGCTCAAGGCCTGCGGGGTCTTGATGGATGATCACTTCGGCCCGCGGGAAGGCCTCCAAGAGGTCAGCTTCGACGGCATCGCTGACGGCGTGGGCCCGGGTCAGGCTCATCGCCGGATCAAGTTCGAGATGTAACTGAATGAAAGTGTGAACACCAGCCATGCGGGTTCGCAGATCATGCAGATCCGTCACGTCCTTGTGGCGCATGACGATCTGCCGAATGCGATCCCGGTCTTCATCTGGCAATTCCCGGTCCATGAGCTGATCGTAGGACTGCCGGAATACATGCACGGCACTCAGCGCAAGCAGTATCGAGATCACCAGACCGACCGCCGGATCCGCCTTCTGCCAGCCAAAGCGGCTCGACAGCACCACGCCCAGCACCACACCAAGATTGCTGAGCAGGTCTCCAACATAATGCATGCGGTCGGCGCGGATCGCGATCGAGCCAGTCCGACGTACCGTGATCTCCTGGGCTACGAGCAAAACGAGCAGTAGCACGATCGACACGCCGACCGCACCCAGAGCGATGCCCGGAGCCACAATGACGTGCGGGTCGAGCAGACGGCTGACAGATTCGATGGCCAAAAATGCCACCGAGCCGGCGATAAAGGCGGCCTGCATCAACCCGGCCAGGGGTTCGGCCTTGCCATGGCCAAAACGGTGTTCGGCGTCGGCTGGCATCAGGGCGTGACGGATGGCAATCAGGTTGATGGCAGAGGCAAAGACATCGACGGCCGAATCGGCCAGCGAGGCCAGCATCGCGATCGAATCGCTGATGAGATAGGCAGCAAGTTTGATGACGACAAGCAGCAGCGCGATAATGATCGCCGCCCAGGCGGTACGCTGCATCAACGAACCTTCGGCCGTCATGGGAACAGGCGCTCCGTGCGCCAGGCATCTGCCAGCGTGTCGCGGCGATAAACGAGCCGGTCATGCAACCGGAAGGGGCGATCGCGCCAGAACTCGATTTCGAGTGGCGCCACGCGAAAGCCCGACCAGTGGGGCGGGCGCGGTACCTGACTGAGCGCAAACTTTGCCGCATAGCGCGCGATCTCGCGCTCGAACACAAAGCGGCCTTCCATGGTCCGTGACTGCGCCGATGCCCAGGCGCCGATCTGACTGTCCTTCGGCCGGGTGGCAAAATAGGCGTCGGCTTCTGCCGCGCTGACTAGACTTACCAGCCCGCGCACCCGCACCTGACGCCTCAGAGTGCGCCAGTGAAAGCACAGTGCAGCGCGCGGCTGCGCCTGCAGTTCGCCTCCCTTGGCACTTTCTAGGTTGGTATAGAAGACAAAGCCGTGGGCATCTGCGTGTTTAAGCAGGACCATGCGGACATTGGGCAGACCATTGGCATCGACGCTGGCCACCGCCATGGCATTGGGATCATTGGGCTCGGACCTGCCAGCCTCATCGAGCCAGGCATGAAACAGATCAAGCGGCTCCTCCACCGCAGATATCCCGCCGGCTTCACCACTGTCGCGTGTCGTACTCAAAACCTGCCACCAATTTCCTGTCTGCCGCCTAGGCGGCGATCTCTACTGCCTATAGCACGGGCGGCTTGGGCGGGAGAACCCGCCCGCCTGAAACCTGGCTACGCGGCGCAGATGGAGCACGTGTCCGCATTTGCCGCAATCACGGCTTCGTGACATCTCTGCCGGGCCTGAGCCGGCCTAGGCTCCGGCTTGCAATCATGTGGGGGCATGAACATGACGATCCGTTTTTCGTATCTGGCGCGCCTTCTGGGTGCAACGGCCGCGTGCGTGGGTTTGCCAGGACCGTTGGCGGCGGCAAGCCGTCGGCTGTTCGCGATCATGTTCGGTGTCGATGCGCGGCTGTCCGATCCGAGGGGGCTGATCGGACGTCCCTGGTACAAGAATCTGATCTCGGCTTCCCAACGCCATAGGGCTTACAGCGCCAAGCCTCTCCCGGACGGGCGCGAAGTAACCGAAAAAGGCCGCTGGAGCGACGCCCGGACCTCAGCGGTTCGGGCCGCTGCGGCCATCACTGCCAATGGCGCACAGCTCAAGAAGGCGACCGCGCTTTTGCTGCGGAACTGAATGCAGGCGGCGGTCTGTCCGCGCCTGGCGGGCGGATCGCCAGCGGACCGATGCGGCCAACAGTACATATGCCAGAGCACAAGGGACCAGACACATGCTCCGTACACGCACCATCTTCCGCAGCCTCTGTCTTTTACCTCTTCTGCCGCTGGCTGCCGCGGCCCGGCCACCACTTCATGCGGCGGGATTTTCGCTAAAGGACATTCTCTCCTATCCCTTCGTCCCTGAACTTGTCGCGGCGAAGCAAGCCGATGAAATCGCCTTCGTGCGGACGGTCAGAGGTGTGCGCAATATCTGGCTGGCGAGGGGACCCGGCTTTGTTCCGCATCAGGTTACCTTCTATCGCCATGATACGGGACAGGAGCTGACCCAGCTCACCTTCTCACCGGCCGGCCGCACCCTCGTCTATGTGCGTGGCGGCGATCACGATGCCAACTGGACGGTCCGAGTGCCGCCCGATCCCGCAAATTCGCCGGTGCGCCAGGAGGTGGCGATCTGGCGCGTCTCGTTAAGCGGCAGGCCGCCCGTCAAAGTGGCGCAGGGCGATCATCCGGCCCTGTCGGCACGGGACCAGCTCGTTTATGTTCATCGGCACCAGATCTGGACGGCCGCGCTCAAAGGCCCGGCCAATCCCCATCAGCTGCTTTTCGACCATAGCCATCCGCGCGACCTCAGCTTTTCGCCCAATGGCAAGAAGCTCGCTTTCGTGTCAGCGCGCGATGGAGACGATCACAGCTTCATCGCGGTCTATGATCTGTCAAAGCATCGGCTTACCTACCTGTCGCCCTCGACCAACCGGGACAGCTCACCGCGCTGGTCGGCGCATGGACGGCGCATCGCCTTTGTCCGCCGGCCCGGGCGCGGCGGCCCGCCGCAGCCCATCCTGAAAGAGGTACCGCATCCCTTCTCGCTGTGGGTTGGCAACGTCGCCACTACCAAAGCACAGTGCATCTGGCAGTCGCCCGACACCCTGCTCGGCTCCTATCCGCAGACAGACGGTAACGTCAATCTGCACTGGGCGGCGGGCAACCGGCTTGTCTTTCTGAGCGACCTCGACAACTGGCCCCACCTCTATTTGATCAGCGCAGCTGGCGGCTCACCACACCGTCTGACCTCCGGTCCCTATAGGGTTGAGGATATAAAAATCAGCCGCGACCGTCGCAGCCTTGTCTATGACGCCAATACCGGCGCCATGGCGAGCGACAACGACCGCCGCCATCTCTTTCGCGTCGGGCTCGATGGCGGAGCCCCCGTCGCCCTGACGCAGGGACGCCACCTGCAATGGTCGCCCGTGATGGCGACGGACCGCGAGATCGCTTTTATTACCGCCGGTCCCAAGGCTCCGCCCGCGGTTGCGTTGCTGTCGCTTGACGGGGGCAGGATACACCTGCTGCACGCTGGCAAGATACCATCAGCATTTCTACGTGCCCATCTCGTTGTGCCGCGTGCTGTGAGCTTTCACGCCGCTGACGGCACCGTCATTCAGGGCCAGCTCTTTGACGCCAACCCCGACGGACGGAAGGCACCGGGGATCGTGTTCGTTCACGGCGGACCATCACGGCAGATGCTGCTCGGATGGCATCCGATGCACTATTACGCCAACAGCTACGCGCTGAACCAGTATCTGGCAGCGCGCGGCTACAAGGTTCTCAGCGTCAACTACCGGCTTAGCATTGGCTATGGCCATGCTTTTCATTATCCAGCCCATGCCGGCCTTGCCGGCGCCAGCGAATATCAGGACGTGCTCGCGGCGGCGCGGTTTCTGCAGCAGCGCCGCGATGTCGATGCCGCGCGGATTGGCATCTGGGGTGGCTCTTATGGCGGCTATCTGACCGCGCTCGCGCTCGCCCGCAACTCAGACATCTTCAAGGCCGGCGTCGACATGCATGGGGTGCACGACTGGACTCTCGATATGCAGGATTATCTGAAGCGACCGGCAGGATACGAGACCGGCGACTATGATGCGGCTCTGAAGGTTGCATTTCAATCCTCGCCCGATGCCAGCATCGCCACGTGGCGATCCCCAGTCCTTCTCATCCAGGGTGACGACGATCACAATGTGCGCTTCCTGCAGAGCATCGATCTGGCCAACCGACTGGCGGCACACCACGTGTCTTATGACGAGCTCATCATCCCCAACGAGGTTCACGTTTTTCTGCGCTGGCACTCGTGGCTCAGCGCAGACCGGGCCAGTGCAGCCTTCTTTGCCCGCCACCTGACAGGGCCTGCGCCCTAGACCAGGGCAGGGCCCGGAAACAGGACCCCTTCACGGGACGGTAAGTGTCTCCCTATATAGGGGACGCAATCTGGATGAGAACGTCGCCTGCGGCGGCGGCAAGAGGAGACATGCGCGATCCCTACGAGGTTCTCGGTGTGGCCAAAGGCGCCAGCGAGGCCGAAATCAAGAAGGCCTTTCGCAGCCTGGCCAAGAAATATCATCCTGACACCCGTGGCGGCGACGAAAAGGCAGCCAAGCGGTTCCAGGAGATATCCGGCGCCTACGAGATTATTGGGGACAAGGAGAAACGGGCCAAATTCGACCGCGGGGAGATCGACGCCGCTGGCAATCCCCGTGGCTTCGACCCGCGCGCACATGGCTTCGAGGGTAATCCCTTCGGCGCCCGCGACTTCAACTTCGAATCCGCAGCACCAGGCGGTGGCGGTGGCTTCAATCCTGAGGAAATCTTCGCCGACCTCTTCGGCGGCCGGGCCGGCCGGCGTGCGGCCCAGCCGCGCCGCGGAGAAGATTATGCCTTTGCTATGACGGTCAGCTTTGACGAAGCTGCCCGCGGAGGCACCCGCAGGCTCTCCCTGCCCGATGGACGCGAAATTGATGTCCGGATCCCGGCTGGAATCAAGGACGGCCAGCAGATCCGCCTGCGCGGTCAAGGTGGGCCGGGCCCCAATGGCGGGCCTCCCGGCGACGTGCTGGCGACCATCAGCATCGCCCCCCACCCCTATCTGAGCCGGGACGGCAATAATCTGCGCATGGATCTGCCCATCACGCTGCGCGAAGCCGTACTCGGGGCCACGGTAACAGTTCCAACCCTGGGCGGCCCGGTGGCCCTCAAGGTTCCCGCCGGTTCCAACAGCGGCGCCGTGCTGCGCCTGAAGGGTAAGGGCGCAGGCTCTGGCAGCCACGTGGGCGACCTTTATGTGCGTCTTGTCATTACCCTGCCCGAAACCCAGGACGCCGCGCTCAAGCGCTTCGTCGAGGGCTGGGGCACAAGCTATGATCCCCGCGCCAAGATGAAATAGCTAGGCCGTCGCGGCGAGGAGCGCGCGCACCTGAGCAAGCTGCTCTGCATAATGCTGCCCGCGGCCCAGGGAACTGCGATAAAGCGGCTTGCGGACCTGCCAGACGCTGGCGGTGCGCACCACACTTGCCGCCGCATGAAACGCCATGCAGGCCTCGTTCCACGGCAGACCGCAATAGGCCAGAAGCTGCTCGGTCGCGGTGCGCTGGTCGGTGACAAAGCGCGCATAATCGAAGCCATAGAGCTCGGGGCCGAACAGCTCCTGCCAGTGGGCCATCAAGCGCCGGTACTGGGTGTAATAATGCGCGATATCACCCAGATCATGGGCGTACGGCACACGGTGATCCAGGTGCAGAAAATAGATCGATACCGCGATATCAAGCGGGTCGCGCTCGGTATGGATGATCCGCGCCTCGGGAAACAACAGCTTGATCAGACCGATGTGCAGAAAGTTCTCAGTCCGCTTGTCGCTGACCTGAACGGCCTGTGGAAAGCTTGCAGCGAGTCCGTCGTGATAGGCCCCGGCAAGCGTGCGCAAGGCGGCGCTGCCCGCGCCCTCCAGGGCCTCGGGATAGCCGGGCAGCATGCGGGCGATGAGATCGGGCAGCAAGGCGAGTTCGCCACCCATCGTCACCTCCGGATGACTGGCCAGAACCTGCTCGCACAAGGTCGAGCCGGAACGAAACATTCCACAGATGAAAATCGGTCGCGGTGACGGGGCGGTCTCGATTTTCAGCGCGGTCCGCAGCTCGGCGATGCGGGCGGGGGTAAAAAATGCGATCAGGGCAGTGATGCGGGCCTCCTGAGCGGCCCGGTCATAGCCGACCTCAAATCCCCCCTGGCGTTTGGCCTGTAGGCTGGCGGCATTGGCCGCGGTGGCACAGTCAAAGGCCTGGGGGTAGGCGCCAACCGCGTCGAGCAGCCGGGCCAGGGCAAAACCGAGGCTCGCCCGTTCCAGGGCATCGGGATTGGGCATGGCCAGAGCCCGCCGCAACCGGTCGATCACCGGATCATTGGGGCCTTGCGGTTCATGCAGATTGGCGTAGCGGGCCAGGGCTTCAAAGAACCAGGGCCGCAGCGACAGGGCCCGCGTGTAGTAGCGCCTGGCAAGCTCACGCTCACCGCGATCCTCCGCCAGATTGGCAAGGTTCATCAGGGCCGGGAGATATTCGGGGTTGACCTGCAGGGCCGACACGAGTTCGGCCTCGGCCAGCTCGAAACGGCTGAGCCCATCGCTGAAGACCAATGCACGATTAAGGAAAATCTGCTCCGGCGCATCGGCACCGCGGGCCAGGGCCTCACCATAGGCGGCAAGCGCTGCTTCATGGCGGCCGGCATGGGCGCGCAGACGTCCCAGATTGTACCAGCTATTGGCCAGCTCGGGAGCGACCTCCAGCAGCTGTTCATAGGCGGCTATGGCGTCTTCCAGAGGGCCGGTGCGGCTCAGCTCGCGCGCCCGTATCAGCAGGGGTTCGACAGATTGGTTCATGGCTTAGGCTTAGCCCATGGACGGGGATCTTTGAAGGGCACCACCGGCGCAGGACCGCGCGCGGTATCCCAAAGCGTACGAGCCATGTGCACGACTAGCGCGGCAGAAGAGTGGTGGTGGGCAATGGAAGATTGGTCGCCCGCATCTGAACGCCGCCTGCAGGCGCGATGCTGAGAGCCGTCACCGCGGCCCGCAGCAGCGGCGTCTGGGCCAGATCAACCAGCCCCTGCATCGCTTTGAGGCCGGTTTCGCCGTCGCCAAAGATCGAGCCCATCTGATCAAAGAACCCTTGGCTGCGAGGAAAGCGCGCGAATACCACACGCCGGCTGGCCGGAATGTGTGCAAGCTGCTTGGCTTCGGCAACCGCTGTCCAAAAGCCGCCCAGCGCATCGACCAGACCCTGGGCCTTGGCATCGGCGCCTGACCACACCCGACCCTTGGCGATGGCATCGACCTTGGCCAGAGACATTTTGCGTCCCTCAGCGACCTTTTGCTTGAACGCCAGATAGATAACGTCTGCCTGCTTGTTCAGCGCTGCGAGCTGCGCCTTGGTGTAGGGCGTCAGCGATGAATCCACCAAGGCGTTCTTGCCGACCCCGATTTCATCGGCGCCGACACCAAGCAGTGCCAGCGACTTGCCGAAGCTGACCTTGCCGGTCAACACTCCGATGGAGCCGGTGATGGTACCCGGCTCGGCGACGATGCGGTTGGCTGAACTCGAAATATAATAGCCACCTGAGGCGGCAACAGCCCCCATGCTGACCACAACCGGTTTGCCTTTGGCCTGTGCCACCCGCACGGCATGCAGGATCTGATCGGAGGCCAGCACCGAGCCACCAGGTGAATCGATCCGCAGGATGATGGCCTTGATCGATTTTTCGTCGGCAGCAGCCAGGATGGCTTTGGAAAAGCTGTCGCCGGCAATCACCGAGGTTGTGCTCAGAAGACTGGGATGGGCAGAGCCATCGACGATATCACCATCCCCCTCGATCAGCGCGACACGGCTGCCACTGCCGAAGGAGGATCCAGGTGCAGTAACCACCGCATAGCGGGCGAGCTTGACCGGCTTGGCCCCGCTGCCTGCGCGCCGGAGGGCCGCCTTAAGTGCATCACTGTCATAACCAATGCGATCGATCAGCCCCGCCTTCTTGACGTCCTGCGCGAAGATCGGACTGGTATCCATCACCGCGATCAGTTTGGCGCGCGAAATACCGCGGGCGCGCGCCGCTGCCGCGGTGGCACTGTCATACCAACTCTGCAGCAGCGCTGTGGTCTGCAAGCGGTCCGCGGCGGTGTAATCCTTCTTCATGAACTCGTCGGCAGCGCTCTTGAACTGGGCGCGTTTGACCATCTGTGGAACAGCGTGAATCTTGTCGAACAGGCCACGCAGGAAGATGGCGCCAGCGGAGGTGCCAGCAGGCTCGAACGGACTTTGCGGCTGCATCCAGATCTGATTGGCGCTGGTGGCCAGAAGATAATCCCCGAGCCCGGTTGACAAGAAGCCCTGGGCGTCAGCGATCACGAATTTACCGGAGCGACGGAAGCGGGCGATGGCTGCCGACAATTCCTCTGCTTCAGGTACCGATAGTCCGGCGCTGCCGAGCTTGAGGAACAGACCTTTGACGCGATGGTCCCGTCCCGCCCGGTCGAGGGCAAGAACGGTCTTCATCACCGTCAGCTGCGCCGGCGCAAACCAGGGCGTCTGCGGCCGCGAGTCCGGTAGGTTACCGTTCAGGTTCATGGTCAGCACCATGTTGCCAGGTAACCCGTCACCTTCGACCAGGCCGGCGACAAAGACCCCGCCGACGACAAGGCCGATGCCGAGCGCGAGCATCACAAGCCCGTTCAATGTGCCAACCACGATGTGGCCGAGCCATTTCAAAAACGCGATCATGCCACCTCCTCGGGGCCCAGCGACGCGGCGCGGATATGCGGGTCATGTTAAAGAGAATTCGGTTTACGCGGGCCAGCGGGACGGCGCAATTTCCTCAGGCTGTGACCTATCGGCCGCGCCAGCGCCCGGCAGATGAGCCAAAACTCAGCCGCGTATGAGAAAAAATACAAGCCGCGCCAAAGATTGCCGCTCGGCCGAGGCCGCTCTGGCCCTTTGCCACTTGCGACAGCTATGGCCATGACAGATCGGTAATGATGCTGGGGCCTAGTTTTGCGCTCCCGAGGGGTGAGGCCCCCTCCGTTGCACCCCTGCGCCCTATAGGTTACGCCAAGCAGATGGAAGTCTTCGTCCGCGACGGTTTTACCCTCAGCTACGACAGTCTCGGTCCGGCCTCAGGCCGCCCCGTGCTCCTGATCCACGGCTTTGCCACCAGCCGCACCGAGATGTGGCAGCGCCTGGGCTGGTACGGTGCCTTTGAACGCAAGGGCTACCGGCTGATCGCGCCAGACCTGCGTGGGCATGGTGACAGTAGCAAAGCCTATGACCCGGCTAAGTATGCATCCAGCCTACTGCTGGCAGATCTCGTCGGTCTGCTCGACCACCTCAACATCGCCCGTGCCGATGTCCTCGGCTATTCGATGGGAGCGCGGCTGGCGCTGATGCTGGCGGTCAGCTCTGCGTCACGCGTGGACCATGTCGTGGCCGCAGGCGTAGGCGGGCGACTGCTGGGCCCAGCAGCGGCCCCAGGCGCGATGGCTGCCGCGATGGAGGCAAGCGATCCAGACAGCATCAGCGAGCCGATGCTGCGCAGCTTCCGGCTTTTTGCCGATGAGCAAGGCGCCGATTGCAAAGCCCTCGCCGCCTTCAGCCGCGCACCGTCCGAACCGTTGACGCGGGAGCATCTGGCGCAGATCACGGCACCCTGCCTCATCATCGCCGGCGCGCGCGATGCGCTGGCCGGGGATCCTGAGGAACTTGCCGCGCACATCCACGGCGCCAAAGCCCGTCAGCTGCCCGGCTGTGACCATTTTTCGGCCATTTCCCATGGTCTTCTCAAGGCCAGCGTATTTGATTTTTTCTCGGACGAACTGGATCTTTGAGCGATCCGTGGCCAGTGGCCAGACGTAGGCGACGAGGTTGAAAGAGCTCAACCGCGCGCAATTGAGGAGGAACCATCATGAAGCACGGATATACGCGTTATTTGGGCGCCGCGATGCTCATTGCCGGACTGGCCGCAGCGCCAGCCCTGGCCGGAGGCAATCTCACAACCGAAATCCACACCGCAGCCATGCATGCCGGGTTCTCTGCCAAATCCAGCACCCTGAAGATGGTGCATGCGCACATGCATCATGCTCTCAATTGTCTCGCTGGCCCCAAAGGCAAGGGCTATGACAGCGCCGCCTTCGACCCTTGCAAGAATCAAGGCAATGGCGCGATCAGCGATGCCACCAACACCGCCATGAAGCAGCGTCTCGAAAAAGTTGCGCAGCTTCTAGAAACCGGCCTTAAGGACAAGAACCTCCACACCGCCCAGGCCACCGCCGCCAAAGTCGAGGCGGAACTAAACGGCATGACCACGAAATAATTCAGCCAAGCTGCGCGGGTGGAGCAATGAGCTGCAACAGCTCATCCGGTGTGAGGATCTGTGGCAGTACCTTCGCCCGCGCCGCGCCTGGCGCGTAATAAAGATAGAGCGGAACACCGGCGCGCCCATGGGCGCGCAGCAATGCGGTGATCTGGGGATCGCGGCTTGTCCAGTCTGCAACCAGATAGGCCACATGGTCACGCCGGAAGGCCCGCTGGACCTTTGGTGCCTCCAGCGCCACCTTCTCATTGACCATGCAGGTGATGCACCACGCAGCGGTGGCATCGACAAAGACGGGACGGCCCGACTGGCGCAGCTGCGTCAGCCGCTGCGGCGTAAAAGGCTGCGCATCCAGCCCCGCGGCGGTGACCGCGCTCACGCCGCCGCCTGCTCTGGCATCGTGATAGACCAGACCAAGTCCGCTCAGCGACGCCGCTGCGGCCAAAGCCGCTACAATCCCGCCGGCTCGACGCCAGAAATTCCCCGCCTGACGGCTCGCATGATAGGCCCAGGCCGCAAAGCCGATACCGATCATGGCCGCAAGGGTTTCGATCAGGGCGGTGGTACCGGCCTCCTCGGTCAGCACCCACAGCAGCCACGCACTTGCGCCATACATCGGAAAGGCCAAGGCCTCTCGCAGGCGCACCATCCAAAGGCCCGGTCGCGGCAGCCAGCGCCGCCAGCTCGGCATCAGCGCCAGCAGGACAAAGGGCGCAGCAAAGCCAACGCCAAGAGCAGTGAAGACGATAATGGCCACCGCAGCAGTTTGCGACAGTGCGTAGCCCAACGCCGTCGCCATGAACGGTGCTGTGCAGGGGGCAGAGACTGCAACCGCTAGCAGGCCGGTGAAAAAGGCGCCCCAGGCATCGGCGCGGCCGGCAAGACGGCCGCCGCCGCCAAATCCCCGTCCGAGCTCGAGCGCACCGGAAAAATTCAGCCCCACGGCAAAGAGGAGCAGAGCAAAGAGCGCGACAAAGAGCGGCTGCTGCAACTGAAAGCCCCACCCCACGGCGCTACCACCGGCGCGCAGGAGGACAGCGCCCATTCCCAGGCCGACAAAGCCCAGAAGGACGCCGGCGCCATAGGCAAGACCCTGGACGGCCACACGCACGCGCTGGTGTTGGGCACTTTCGGCGATGGCGAGGATCTTGATCGCCAAAACCGGCAGCACGCAGGGCATGAGGTTGAGGATGAGCCCTCCGGCAAGGGCAAGCACCAAGGCGAGCATCAGGCTCTGGCTTTGCCTGCGCGCAAAATCGACCTTAGGGACGGGCCCTTCCGGCGCATCGATCGCAAGCGCCGTGACCGCGCCGCTGGCATCGCGCAATTCGAGGACCCCCTGGAGCGGGCCTCGCTGATGGGGGCGAGCCTCAAGCGCAAGGGCGATACCGCCGCGCAGGCGACGCAGACGCTGGACGGCTGTAGACACGATCTGCCCGCCATGGAAAGGCGCGTAAAGCGCGTGCGTGGGCGCGGCCAATGCCAGCTTCGGGG
>JAJZDZ010000075.1 GCA_021851325.1 Pseudomonadota bacterium
TACCGCGACACCCTGCGCGCCGCCGTCAGCAAGCCGGGAAGGCTTTTTCATGCCAAGGGCGATGTCGACGCGGCCTTCAAGGCAGCAGCGCAGATCGTTACGGCTGAATATTATCTTCCCCATCTTGCCCACGCCGCGATGGAACCGCCGGTCGCCACCGTGCAGGTTGTCAATGGCGCCTGTGACGCCTGGGCCTGCGTGCAGGATCCGCAAGGGGCCCGCGATGCGCTGGCCAGCGCGCTTGGCCTGCCGAGCGAGAAGGTGCGCGTGCATGTCACGCTTCTGGGCGGCGGCTTCGGGCGCAAGTCACAGCCTGATTTTGTCGTTGAGGCTGGCCTGATCTCGCAGGCGATGGGCGGGCGGCCGGTCAAAGTGCAGTGGACGCGCGAAGACGATATCCGCCATGATTTTTATCACACCGTATCCATGGAGCGGCTTGAGGCGGGGCTGGATGCACAAGGCCGTGTGACCGGTCTGCTTTACCGCACCGCGGCGCCCTCGATCTCCTCGATTTTCGGTCCGGATCCCAGGCATGAAGGCGCCGGCGAACTGGGCATGGGAGCTTCGGATCTGCCCTTCGACATTGCGGCCATGCGTCTGGAAAATCCTGCGGCCACCGCCCATACGCGCATTGGTTGGTTCCGCTCGGTGTCCAATATTCCCCATGCCTTCGCGGTGCAGTGTTTTGTCAGTGAGCTTGCGCATGCCGCCCGCCGTGATCATCTCGAATATCTTCTGGAGCTCATCGGTCCGTCGCGTCTGATCGATCCGCGTACGCTTGGGGACAATTACAACTATGGCGAATCACCAACGCTCTATCCGATCGATACCGGGCGGCTGAAACGGGTCATCACCCGTGCGGCCGACGGCATCGGCTGGGGACGCACAGGCGCGCCCGGTCATGGTCTTGGCCTTGCCGGTCATCACAGCTTTGCCAGCTACGCGGCCTGTGCCATCGAAGTTGCCGTTGCCCAGGACGGCACGCTCAGCATTCCGCGTGTCGACGCGGCGATCGATTGCGGGTTTGCGGTCAATCCGGACCGTGTCCGGGCCCAGATCGAAGGCGCGGTGATCATGGGCCTCAGCCTTGCCCTCAGTGGCGAGATCAGCTTCCGGAACGGTCGGCCGCAGCAGGCCAATTTCGACACCTACACGCTCATGCGCATGACCGGCGCGCCCACCGAGATCCATGTGCATCTGGTTGCGCCCAAGGCCGACGTGCCCATGGGCGGGATCGGTGAGCCGGGCCTGCCGCCGGTGGCGCCCGCGCTCCTCAACGCGATCTTTGCCGCGACCGGTGTGCGCTTGCGCAACCTGCCAGTGGCAGATCAGCTGAAGAGCTGGGCGCAGCGTCCGCTCTAGCGCCGCGCCGGCGGCTGTCTGCCATGGGCCAGGACTTGCGGTTTCCTTGTGACCGCGCCCCGGGCCGTGGCAGGATAGGACGCATGGGTAAGCTTCTTGGTGTTGTTCTCCTGGCGCTGTGGCTGGCGCCGCCGGCCCTGGCCGCGGTGCCAAAGACGCCGCTTCAGCCGCTGCTGAAGGCGCTGGCGACGGCGTCCTCGAAGGAGGAGGCTGCGCCACTCGAAAAACGGGTCGAGCTGCTGTTTCTCAATTCGGGCAGCGCCAGCGTCGATCTGCTGATGAACCGTGCCTCCCGTCTGCTCGTAATTGGCAAGCTCGATCTGGCACGCACGCTCCTGCGCGCCGTGACGCAGATCGCGCCCCATTACGCCGAAGGCTGGCATCAGCGCGCCCGGCTTGCGGCACTCACGGGCGATGATCGCGCCGCCATCCTCTTCCTTGAGCGGACCATCATCCTCAATCCGCGGCAGTTCGAGGCCTATGCCGAGCTTGGCAGCCTGTTGCGTGCCTATGGCGATGACAAGGGCGCGCTTGCCATGTACCGCAAGGCGGCGGCGCTCGATCCGCATTATGACGGCGTTCGCTCGGCACTAAGGGCCCTGGTGCGCCAAGTGGAAGGCCAAAGCATCTGAGCGGCAAATGAGCTTCAGCGGCTGCCCGCGAAGGCCACGCGCAGCAGATTGGTTGCACCAGGTGTGCCGAGGGGAACGCCGGCGGTGATGACAATGCGCTCCCCGCTGCCGGCAAAGCCCTCATCATAGGCAATCTGCGCGGCTCGTCCGACGACATCGTCAAGATCATGGGCATCTTCGGTCATCACGCAGTAAAGCCCCCAGGCAAGGCAGAGCCGGCGGGCGGTCTGTTCAAGCGGCGTGAGCGCCAGAATGGGGGCTTCGGGGCGTTCGCGCGCGGCGCGCAGACCGGTGGAGCCGGATTTGGTCCAGCACACGATGGCCTTGGCATGGATGGTGTGGGTGACCTGCGCCACCGCTGCCATGATCGCATCGGGCGTGGTTTCTTCCGGGGCGTTGCTCTGGGCATCGAGGATCTGGCGGTAGAGCGGATCGCCTTCGACCTCATAGGCAATCTTGTTCATCATCGTCACCGCTTCGAGCGGATGCTGGCCAGAGGCGGTCTCGGCAGACAGCATCACGGCGTCGGCGCCTTCGAACACGGCCTGGGCGACGTCAGAAACTTCGGCCCGCGTAGGGGCTGCGGACTGGATCATCGATTCGAGCATCTGGGTTGCCACCACCACTGGCTTGCCGGCCATGCGGCAGGCTCGGGTGATGCGCTTCTGGATGCCAGGCACGGTTTCCAGCGGCAGTTCGACACCCAGATCGCCGCGCGCCACCATCAGCCCGTCGGACAGTTCGATGATCTCGTCGAGGCGCTCGAGGGCCTTGGGCTTTTCGATCTTGGACATGATTGCAGCGCGGCCCTGCACCAGTTTGCGCAGTTCGGCAACATCCTCGGGACGCTGGACAAAGGAAAGGGCAACCCAGTCGACGCCCAAGGCGAGCGCGGCGGAAAGATCGCTGCGATCCTTTTCGGTCATGGCTGAGATCGGCATCAGGGTGTCGGGCAGATTGATGCCCTTGCGGTCCTTGAGCACGCCGCCGATTTCGACGAAGGCTTCGGCGCTGTCAGCCTTGGCGGCAAAGGTGCGCAGGCGCAGCTTGCCGTCATCGATCAGCAGACAGTGCTTCTGTTTGAGCGACGAGAAGACCTCGGGATGGGGGATTGGCAGAACCTCCGGATCGTCGCTGGTGGCAACACATTTGAGCTTCAGCCGCTGGCCTTCGCTGAGGGTGATCTGTCCGCCCGGCAGCGTTCCCAGCCGGATCTTGGGGCCCTGCAGGTCGGCAAGGATCCCTACGGGGCGACCAAGGCTCTGCTCCAATGTGCGCACCTGGCCATAAAGTTTGGCCAGCAGCTCATGGTTTGTATGGCTCATGTTGATGCGAAAGACATCGACGCCAGCTTCCAGCAGGGCCTCCATCTGCGTGGGCTCCAGACAGGCGGGGCCGAGGGTGGCGACAATCTTGGTCTTTCGGGTTCGACGCATGACAGGATCCATCTGAAAGTAACGGTGTGGGCAGAACTGCGACTGACTGACCGGGCTCATCCTCGTGGTACAGGGTGCCGGCAGGCTGGTCCGGCCAGACTGCTGGCAACGCCTCAGAGGCGACGCCAGCCAGGGCCCGGCCATACCAACTGCCGCTGTCCTTTCGGCTGGCCGCGGCACACCATAGCGGCTTTGCGCCCATTTGGGGATTGGGCGTGTGGCCCATCGCCGGGCGCGATCTTGTCGGCGTCCACAGGAGGCGGTCCGACGCTGGTTTGTGTGCGTAACCGCGTCGGTCTCCCGCTCTTTCCTCGCTCATGCTTGATCGCCCCGGTGCTCAGCTCTCAGTATAGCGGCCATGGGTGACAGGCCTTACACGATTCTCCCGGCGACAACGCCGACCGCGCTGCTGTTTGTCTGTGACCATGCCGGCAATGCGCTCCCTGAGGGCGCCGGCACCCTGGGTCTTGAGCCGGCGCGGTTGCACGAACACATTGCCTATGACATTGGCGCGCAAGAGGCCACGCTGGCACTCGCTGAAGCCTATGGGGCCGGGGCGGTGCTGGCGCGCTATTCGCGCCTCTTCATCGATCTGAACCGCGGCGCCGACGATCCGACGCTGGTTATGCGGCTCTCGGATGGACGGATCATCCCGGCCAATGCCCGCATCGATGACGCCGAGATTGCGCGCCGCATTGCCCGCGTCTACCGGCCCTATCATGCCGCCATCGCCGCACAGATCGATGCGCTTGCCGCCCGGGGCGAGGTGCCGGTGCTGATCTCGGTGCACAGCTTCACCCCGTCATGGAAGGGTCAGAGCCGGCCCTGGCAGGTTGGCGTGCTGTGGGACAGGGATGACCGGCTAGCCCGTCCGCTGCTGGCGGCGTTGCGGGCTCTGGGGCTTGTGGTTGGCGACAATGAGCCCTATTCCGGAGCTCTTCAGGGTGACACCATGTGGCAGCACGGCACGCGGAAGGGGCTGCCCCATGTCCTGATCGAGCTGCGCCAGGACCTCGTTGCGAGCCCTGAGGCGGCGCGGGCCTTTGCGCTGTCGCTCAAGCCCGCACTTGATGGCGCACTGAAGGCCATGGGCCCGCCTCAGGTGAGAGATCCCCAGCTGAACCCGGCCGCGCAGGAGGGTAAGACGATGGATGAGACCACGACCAGAGAGCTTGAGGCAGCGGTGTTCCGCCGTCTTGTTGCCCACCTGCAGTCCCGCACCGATGTTCAGAACATCGATCTCATGAACCTGGCCGGTTTCTGTCGCAACTGTCTCGGAGACTGGTATCGTGAGGCTGCGGCGCAAAAGGGCATCGTGCTGGCCAAGGACGAGGCGCGGGCGCGCGTTTACGGCATGGATCCGGCGGAGTGGAAGCGGCGCTACCAGAAAGAGGCTTCGCCGGAGGCGCTGGCGAAATTTTCCGCGAGCAGCGCCTCGGGCGGAAGCTCGCACTGAGGCTTGGTGCAAAGGATTCACAGCTAGTCCGCCGGGGCCTCGTTGCCTATCGGCGCCGTGCCCCTTAAAGCTCAGGGTCTGATGAGGCTGGATGCTGCCGGGCCGTGGGCGGCATGCCTTAACGCAATCGGGATACTGCGATGACCAAGGCCGGATTTGCCGCCGACCAGCTGCGTTCCTTTATCGAGCGCGTTGAGCGTCTGGAAGAAGAAAAGGCGGCGCTGACAGCCGACATTCGCGAAGTTTATGCCGAAGCAAAAGGCCAGGGTTTCGACACCAAGATCATGCGTCAGGTTATCCGCATGCGGAAGCTCGATACCGCCGACCGCCAGGAACAGGAAGCGGTGCTTGATCTTTATCTGACGGCGCTGGGTATGCGCGGCTGAACTGCTCTCAGCCGACCTGCGCCTGTGGCGCGGTTTCGGGATCAAGGCTGGCGCCGTCCAGTCCCAGATCTTTCAGCTTGCGGTAGAGTGTCGAACGGCCAATGCCCAGTCTGCGGGCGACTTCGGTCATGTGGCCGTCATAGCGCGCGATGGCCAGACGGATCATTTCGGCTTCGAGGTCTTCCAGCTTGCGCATGTGTCCGGAGGCATCGAGCGCCGGCACGGCAAAGGGCTGTGTCCGCGTCTCTGGTCTTGGTCGCTCCCGCAGGTCTTCATCGCGCACGCTCTCCAGCTGGCCGCCCGCGGCCATTGCGCGTCCCCGGATCTCCACCCCCATGGCCGTGGCGATCTGTGGAAAATCGTGGATATCGAGCATGTCGCTGTCACACAGCACGACGGCGCGAAAGATGGTGTTCTCGAGCTGGCGGACATTGCCTGGCCAGGAAAAGCTCTTCAGCAGGTTCTCGGCCTGAGGACTGAGGCCGATCACGCTGCGATGTTCTTCGGCGTTGAAGCGGGCGATGAAATGGCGCGCGAGGCTCAGAATGTCGTCATCGCGCTCGCGCAGGGGCGGCACCAGGATGGGAAACACATTGAGGCGATAGAACAGGTCCTCACGAAAGCTGCCCTCCTGCGTCATCTGGGCAAGATCGCGATTGGTTGCCGAAATGATGCGCACGTCGATCTTCACCGGCCGCTTGGCACCGATCGGATCGACCTCGTTCTCCTGCAGCACGCGCAGCAGCTTGACCTGCATGTCCAGGCGCAGCTCGCCGATCTCGTCAAGAAACAGCGTGCCTCCGTCGGCTTCCTGAAATTTGCCCAGATGGCGGTCACTGGCGCCGGTGAAGGCGCCCTTTTCGTGCCCGAATAAAATGCTCTCGATCAGATTTTCAGGCAGGGCGCCGCAATTGATGGTGACAAACGGTTTGCCGGCACGGGCGGAGGTACCCTGGATCGCGCGCGCGATCAGTTCCTTGCCCACCCCGCTCTCGCCTTCGATCAGGATCGGGATGGAGGATTGGGCGGCGCGCTGGCCAAGCCGCACCACATGGCGCATCTGTGCGCTCGCGCCGACCAGATCAGCAAAGGCGAGGCGGTTGTCGTTCTTTTTTTTCAGGCGACAGACTTCACCGGACAGGGTCCCGATCTTCAGCGCATTGCGGATTGAGACCGCAATGCGTTCAGGACTTGCCGGCTTGACCAGGAAATCGTTGGCGCCGGCCCGCATGGCCTCGACCGCCGAATCGATGCCGCCGCGGGCCGTGAGCACAATCACCGGCAGTTCCGGATGGCTGACGCGCAGATGCGCGAGTACGCTCAGCCCGTCGAGGTCAGGCATCACCAGATCGAGGAGCACGAGGTGAATGCGTTCGCCATGGGGCCCCTGGACGAGTTCCAGCGCCGGCCGCCCGCCCGGTGCGGTCAG
>JAJZDZ010000076.1 GCA_021851325.1 Pseudomonadota bacterium
ACGAACTCAGCCCACGGAATGACGCGGGACATCGCCGCGCGGACGGTGTTGTCCACTGAGCCGTCATCAAAGATCAGCGGTGTGATGCGGAAGGGCACATGAATTTGCAGCGACGCAAAACAGAATAGGGTCTGGCTCCAGTAGCGCGCGCCGCTGAGAAATGCGATTCGGGCATCACGATCTGCCTCAGGGGCATGAAGCGGCGGCAATCTGCGAGCTGCCTCCCGCATGGCCAGGCGCCCCTGTTCGGTTCGCTATTGCTGGTAGGGCCCGCCTTCAGCGAGGGACAGGCGCAAGAGGCCCTTTGGCCAATGATACAGATAGAGCGCCGCCTTGCCGAACCCCATCTGGTGGGCAAATGCGCGAAATCCGGATACGTCACTTCTGGCCGAAGGTGGTGCCATGTCGGGTTTCACCAGGAATAGAACCGCTTGCTTGGGGTAGGGCCAGAGTAGGGCACGGCAAAAATGCACGTGTGATGCCCCAGCCAATCACCGCCAGGATAATCCTCTGTACCAAGATCCATACCGTTGCAGCCAATCCATGCCGCGAAAGCGCCGCTCAGAAATGAATGTGGTTTAAAGCGCGTGTGTGCAATTACAGGAAACCGGCGCTGGAAGCCTGGTCTTGCGAGATGCTGGTGTGTCTCCATTTTCTGCACACAAGACACGCTGTTCCCCGAATTTTCCCATAAGGGATCATATATAGCCCTGTACGCGCAAAACCTGCCATAACGGCTCATATATGAGCCGTTGATTGGTATTGAAGTTTTAGTAATAAAGTTCCATATATGATCCTTTAAAGCGTAATAAGTGCTTTATGGGATCAAATATGAACCCGAATCAAATATTAGCGACAGAAACTGTCGAAGCCTCCTTGCGGGACGTGGGGGCGCGCCTGTCGAAAATACGCCTGAGCCGGAATCTGACGCAGGCGAGCCTGGCGCAGGACGCCGGTGCGTCCGTCAGCAGTATCAAGCGGCTGGAAGCCGGAGAGAACGTTTCGCTCGACACCTTCGTCCGCGTTCTGATGGCGCTGGGTCTGACAGGGCATCTGTCCGCCTCCCTGCCCAATCCCGAGGTCCGGCCCATCGAGCGGGTGAAGCGGGACGGTCATGAACGACAGCGCGCGCGCGGCGCGGCTTCCGTCACCAAAGCGACGGATTGGGCCTGGGGTGAGGACGAGGACGCATGACGGACGCGACGGTTCGCCTGTGGGGCAAGGATATCGGCGCGGTAAGCTGGCTGCCGGATCGGAACATCGGCGTTTTCCAGTATATGCCGGACTTCGCGGCGAGCGGTATCGAACTGGCGCCGATCATGATGCCGCTGGGCATCAATCCCTATGAGTTTCCCGGCCTGCCCAGGCCGGCGTTCAAGGGTTTGCCGGGCCTGTTGGCCGACTCCTTGCCGGACAAGTTCGGCAATACGCTGATCGACGCCTGGCTGGTCGCGCAAGGGCGCACGGCGGACAGCTTCAATCCGGTGGAACGCCTCTGCTATATTGGCACGCGCGGCATGGGTGCGCTCGAATTTCATCCGGCGATCCTGAAAGGGACACGCAAGTCAAAGCCCGTGGAGATCGACGCGCTGACGCGGCTGGCCAATCAGGTTCTGAACAATCGGACCAATCTGGCGGGTGTCCCGGGCGACAATGACGACAGGGAAACGCTCCAGGAAATCCTGCGCGTCGGCACCTCGGCGGGCGGGGCGCGCGCCAAGGCGATCCTCGCCTGGAACGCCGCAACCGGCGAATTTCGCTCAGGTCAAGTCAAGGCCGGCGAAGGCTTCAGCTACTGGCTGATGAAGTTCGACGGCATTTCAAACAACAGCGACAAGGAACTGGCCGATCCGCAAGGCTTTGGACAGATCGAATATGGCTTTTATCTGCTGGCGGTCGCCGCCGGCATCGACATGAGCGAATGCCGCCTTCACCGCGAAGGTGGGCGGGTACATTTCATGACCCGCCGGTTCGATCGCAGCGCCGGCGGCCACAAGCTGCACATGCAGTCGCTGGCAGCGCTTCGCCATTATGATTTCAACGCGGCGGGCGCCTATTCCTATGAGCAAGCGGTCGAGACCATCAGAATGATGGGCCTCCCAGCCTATGACATCGAGCAGCAAATCCGCCGGGCAATTTTCAATGTGCTGATCCGTAACCAGGACGATCACGTCAAAAACATCGCCTTCCTGATGAACCGGAAGGGAGAATGGCGCCTGTCGCCGGCTTTCGACGTGGCCTACGCCTATAACTCCTACGGAAACTGGACGCGCCAGCACCAGATGAGCCTCAATGGCAAACAGGACCATTTCGAGATGGCCGATCTCGTGGCCTTTGGTGGTTTCTGCGGCCTGAAATCGAAGAAAGCGGAAGGCGTCGTCCGGGACATACACGCCCATGTCGAGAACTGGTTGAGCTTCGCCGACCAGGCCGGCGTGCCGGAAAGCGAGGCGGTCAAGATCCATCGGGCCATGCGCCGGGAGATCGTCATCCCCGCCGCAAAATCAGCGTAGTCGAAGGCCGATCAGGTCCCGTCCGGCCCACCGGCGACATCTTCGGCGATCTCCTGCCCCAGCTTCGGCCCTTTGGCGCGGCGGCGGCCGAGCGCGGTGACGATCTCGGCGATCAAATTTAGCGGGTCGGGCGTAATCTGGATGGAAGCGGTACGGATCACACCCGAAAGATTACCGGGTTATGCCGGATCAGAGCCCCCAGGGAGTGGCGGAAAGCCATTTTCAGCAAAGTGCCAACCTTCAACCCATGCTGAAAGCCGGAAATACGCGGCGCAACGACACCCGGCCACGCTGTCCATCGCCCCTTTAATCGCGGGCGACTGTCAACGCCACTATGACGTCCTTGCCAGGGTCGGGGACCTTTTGCGAGGTCTTAGCCTCCTGATGGTGTTCGGGGTGGGCGCCTCAACCTGTGCAGCGAAGTTCGACACGGTCGTCTTCAGCCGATTGACCGCGGTCGCCATCACCGCCGTCCCGGCAGAACGTTCGGCGAATACGCGGGCCGCAAAGCCAGGTTTTAGGACTTCAGCCCATCGGGGACCGGCGTATAGAGCTTTTTCATGGTCAGCTTCGCCATGACCTCCTGTGGACCACCCAGGCTCTCAATCAGCTGGCGCTGGGCCTCATTGGCACGCTGGTCTTCCTTTTCAGGATCGACATGGCGGCGCAACAGCGCCTGAAGCTCGGCCAGTGTGGCCGCATAATCCTTCTGTGCCGCGAGGTTTTCGCGTTCTTCGGGATCGCGGCTGAGGTCGAAGAGTTCCGGTGCAAAGCCGACATACGCGATCAGCTTGAAGCGGCCCTTGCGGATCATGTAGGAGGCCGACGGCGAGCCGGCCGCGTGATATTCGCTGAAGGCAACCCGTTCCTCATCATCTGCACCCTGGGCCATGGCAAAGAGCGAGCGTCCGGGCAAAGCGTCTTCCTTATGCGCGAGGCCGACGCTCTCCAGGACCGTGGGATAGACATCAACCAGCGAGACGGTGGTGCGGCTGAGCTTGGCCACGGGCACGCCCTCCCCGGCCAGGATCAAAGGCACGCGTGCGGCCTCTTCATAGTGGTTCGACTTTCCCCACAGCCCGCGGGCGCCAGCATTTTCGCCATGATCCGAGGTGTAGAGGATGCGGGTGCTGTCGCGTAAGCCAGCCTTGTCGAGGGCGCCAAGGACCAGGCCAACCTGCGCGTCCATGAAACTGATGAGCCCAAGATAAGCGGAAAACGCTCTTTTCTGCTCGTCTTTGCTCATCACGCTGCTCGCGATCAGATCCGAAAGCCAGGGATGCGCAACAAAGCCTGAGCCCGGACCAAACTTGGCGTCGGGCATCTCCTCCACGGGATAGAGGTCGCAGAATTCCTTGGGCGCGATCAGGGGATAATGCGGGGTGACGAAGCTGACGAAGAGAACCCAGGGTGTCTTGCGTTCAGGTGCCGCGCTTAGCCAGCGCGCTGCGGTATCGGCGACTTTGCGGTCATAGCGCGTGTAGTCGCTTTCGCCGGGACCGGCATTTTCGATGATGGCGGCGCGATTGCGGCCGGGACGTACGAAATCCTTGAACTGGCGGCGGATGGAGAGATGAACCATGCCCATGCCATTGGCGATGTGCATCGGCATATGCTGACGGTCAAAGCCGGTATCATCCTCGGCCTTGCGGTAATGCAGCTTGCCGATCGATTCGACACCGATGCCGGCCTCCTGGAGCCTGTGACCCCAGCTTTTCACCCGTCCGTCATAGGCGATCGAATTATCCCAGTAGGCGATGTCGTGCACATAGCGCCCCGTGGCCAGGCTCGCCCGTGACGGTACACAGATCGGGCAGTTGGAATAGGCATTGGCAAAACGGGTTCCCCTCTGTGCCAGCTGGTCGAGATTGGGGGTTCGGGCCAGCTTGTGGCCTGCACTGCCCATGATCTCGGCGTTGTGTTCATCCGACATGATGATGAGGAGGTTCTGGGCTTTCATGCTGTTTCCTGTTGCGACGCCAAGCTGTGCGCAGCGCCGAGGGCCCGCGACTATTCTTCCCTGTGCACGGGGCGACAAAATTCGTGTAACAATGTTTCAGGCTGCCACAGCCTGTTGCCCGGAACAATAGTCCGTCTTGTCTCGTGAGGAAGATCTGGAGCGATGACGGCACGGCGGTAAAACTGCACCGTGCTGGGCTAAACGCCACGCGTCGGCGGGACTGTAAACATCCCTGCCATCAGAGGTTTTCTTTCGCGCACGGCAAAGGCTAAATTCGGCGCTCCGAGGACGGGGAGAGCGTGCGTGTCCGCAAAGACGATGAACGAGCTTGATCTCGTCTTTTACGACACCGAGACCACGGGTATCTCAACCGCCTTTGACCAGATCCTGCAATTTGCCGCCATCCGCACCGACAAGAAACTTCGGGAGGTGGAGTGCTTCGAGATCCGCTGCCGGCTCATGCCGCACATCGTGCCTGCCCCCGGGGCCATGCGGGTCACCAAAATCACCGCTGCTCAACTGAATGATGCAAGCTACCCCTCCCATTACGAGATGGTGCGGGCCTTGCGCGACAAGCTGCTGGCGTGGTCCCCGGCCGTCTTCATCGGCTATAATTCGCTCAGCTTCGATGAGCAGCTGCTGCGGCAGGCCTTTTATCAGACCCTCCATGATCCCTATCTGACCAGCCGGGGCGGCAATGCCCGCGCCGATCTGATGCGGGCGGTGCAGGTCTCCTCGCTCCTTGCCCCTGGCGTCGTGACCCTGCCCCTAAATGAACAGGGCCAACCCCAGTTCAAGCTCGATCGCCTGGCGCCGGCGAACGGGTTCAATCATGCCCATGCCCATGATGCCATGGGTGATGTCGAGGCGACGCTCCATCTGGCGCGTCTGCTGGCAAACCGCGCCCCCAAACTGTGGACCGCCACACTTCAGGGTGCAACCAAGGCCGCCGCCACCCAACTCATGACAGAGGCGCCAATCTTCTGCGTCTTTGAGAGCTATTTTGCCAAACCCTATGGCTTTGCGCTTACCACGCTGGGCGCCAGCCGTGATAACAGCGCCAATCTCTATGCCTATGATCTTCTCGTTCCTCCGGACGAGCTTGAAGGTCTCAGCGATGACGAACTTTCGCGCCGGCTCTCTGCGACACCGCGCCCGCTGAGGGTGATGAGGACCAATGCGGCGCCCCTTGTTCTCGCCTATCCAGAAGGCCACAGCCTGACCTCGGCAAGCATGATTGCGGCAGAGGACATTGAGGCGCGCGCCGCCCGTCTTGCCAAAGATGCGCGCCTGCGCCGGCGCCTCATTGCGGCGCAAGAAGCCCTCTTCCCACCCCGCGCGCCCTCGGCATTCGTCGAAGAGCAGATCTATGATGGCTTCACCTCAAACCGCGATCAGAAGATCCTTGAGGCGTTTCATCAACGCCCCTGGGAGGAGCGTGATGAGCTCCTCGACAGGCTTTCTGACCGGCGTCTGCGCCAGTTGGGCAAGCGGCTGCTCTTCATAGAACGACCAGAGCACTTTGACGACAGGACCCGCGCCCTTCAGGAACGCAGACTGGCGGAACGGCTTCTTCCCAAGGAGGAGAACGTGCCGTGGCTGACCTTAAGACGGGCACTCGCCGAGGTAGATGAGCTCCTCGCCAGCGCCCAACTCGCTGAGATCCCGTTCCTCCGCGAGCACCGAGACTGGCTCGTAGAGCACCTGAACGCAGCGCAAGCGCTATTGCCGGATGAGAAGCATAAATCCGTGTGAGCGGCAGTGGGCCCAACCGGGCAGTTGCTAACCCAGCTTGCGCAGTTAGGGTGCAAATTGCTGAGCCAATTTGCCGCGCTGGATATATTGAATCAATGGCTTGAGACACGTCGAAGGGCGGTTTTGGATGTGTAGTGCCAACTAACCCGCATTTCTCATACTAGCCAAGGCTGACGGGAGATTTTGGGGCCTACGTGTTGATTTCCGCTGAGAAGTGACCCGGGAAGGCCGGATTTTTCCACTGAGATTTGACCCATGTTTGACTGTTTCCCCGTCTGGAAGTGGCGGGGGCGAACGGAGTGTTGGACATGGCGTTTTTGAG
>JAJZDZ010000077.1 GCA_021851325.1 Pseudomonadota bacterium
CAGGCCTCGCCGCGCAGTACACGCCCGAAGACATCCAGAGGTGCATCCAGATTGCCCGCCAGCAGCACCCCTTCACCCAGTCGATCGCCGACACCCAGGTCTGCATCGATGCCCTCAAGTCCAAGGGACCCGTCTTCATCGTCGGGTATTGCTATGGCGGCTCGGTGGTATGGGCGGCAGCCTGCCGCTGCAGCGGACTGGCGGCCGGCTCCTCTTATTACGGCAGTCTCGTGCCGCAATTTGCCGAGGAACAGCCCAAGTGCCCGGTGATCTGCCACTTTGGCGAACACGATCACGGCATCCCCATGGACGGCATTGCCAAAGTACGTGCGGCGCACCCCGACGTACCGGTCTACATCTATGATGCCGGCCACGGGTTTAATTCGGATCGCAGGGCCGACTACAACGACGCGGCAGCCAAACTCGCCTATCAGCGCACTCTCGAGCTCTTCCGCGCCAATGGCGGTTAGCTGAGGCGTGCAGCCCTGAGGCTGCGCGCCCGAGCCTTCCGTCGCGCTTCAGGAGAATTGCGAAGGCGGCGGCGCACTCGCCATCGGCGGCAGATAGGCGCTGGAACGCGAGCGTGAAGCAAAGCGCGCCGCGCTCATGAAATAAAATCAGAGCGCAAATTCATGAGCAGGAACAAGACGCCAGATTAAAGCTAAAAGCTGTCGCCGGAGGGAACGGCCGTTTGCAGTGCGAACACGCCTTCCCCGCGTCAGCCGTACGCAGGAGCAACCATGGCAGACCCACGACTACGGGCAAAACTTGCCACCGGCAAATTCTTTGTCGTGCCAGGCATCCAGGACATGATCACCGCCGTGGTCGCCAACCAGGTCGGCTTCGATATTGTCTACGGCACTGGCTACTGGCTGACGGCTTCAGCCCTGGGCCTGCCAGATGCCGGTCTTGCCACCTTTACCCAGATGCTCGAGCGCATGGCGACCCTGGCGCGCAGCAGCAAGGCCGCTGTCATCGCCGATGCCGACACCGGCTATGGCGGACTTCTCAATGTCCACCATACCGTCAAGGGCTATGAGGCTGCCGGTATCGCCGCCATCCAGCTTGAGGACCAGGAATTTCCCAAGAAGTGCGGTCATACCCCCTTCAAGCGGGTGATCCCTGCGAACGAAATGGCCGACAAGATCAAGGTGGCGGTTGAGGTACGCCAGGACATGCTGGTGATCGCCCGCACCGATGCCCGCCAGTCCGAAGGGCTCGATGGCGTCCTGCGTCGCCTCGACGCCTATGCCAGGGCTGGCGCCGACATCCTCTTTCCCGAAGCGCTCACAAGCGCAGAGGAGATGGCAAAAGTCTGCGCCACATTCGATCAGCCGGTCATGGCCAACATGGCCAATGGTGGCCTTACGCCGATCCTGAAAGGCAAAGAGCTCGCTGATATCGGCTTTGCCTTTGCCATCTATCCCTCGCTGACCAGCCTTGTTGCAGCCGCGGCGATGGAAAAGGCCCTGACGCGACTGCGTGATGACCTTGATGGGGCGCCATCCGACATCCCGCTGATGGATTTCAATGACTTCTGCAGAATGATCGGCTTTGAAGAGATCTGGGCGTTCGAGCGAAAGTGGAGCAAATAGGCAGGCGATAGCCTGCAACCCCACAATGCCCGCTTCCGGACAGTGCGCAGCTACGGCCCGAAGATTTGCGGCGGGAAAGTCCGCCAAGACTTGTTGTCGACTGCGCAGATTTGTCCACCTGGCGCTTCGCCTCAGTCTCCCGCCGCATGTTCCGGCGCAAGCGCAGAGAGAGCTTCAGTCGACACTTGATCTGATAGCTTTTCGGCATCGAGCGCAGCGCGGATCGCGGCGTGACGGCGCTCATCGAGCTTGTAACCCCACATCGCCAGTCCACCGATCAGGACACTGAGAGAGGGCGGTCCCAGATAGCACAACTCAAGGCCCCAGATCGCATGGGGGGTGTTGACCGCACCAGCCGCAGCATTGAAGCCGAAGAGTGGCAGAAGCGCATAGGCGATGCCGACCGACACCGTTGAGCCGATCTTCTCGGTGCTGGTTTCCAGGGCATAGAGCAGACCGGTGCGATCCTTTCTGGTCTCGAGGAGAACATCATCGCTGACATCAGCAACCATCGCCCGCAGGAGAAAGACAAAGGAACTCGCCACAAAGCCCACCAGAAACATCGCCACCGACATCTCTGCGACATGGGCCGCCGGCAGCATCAGCAGACCGGTCTGTGCCAGCCCGTAGCAGACGCTGGCGACAATAACCGTCGGATGCTTGCCGAGACGATGCGCGATCCGCATCCAGAACGGCGGGCCGAAAAATCCCGCCGCCAGATAGATCATCAGGAGCCAGCTCGTCTCGGTCGCGGTATAGGCCCGCGCCTGCTCGAAGAAGAAAATGTAAAGCGGCGCGGTGATGGCAGGACCCATCACGCAGAAAAGGACAGCAAAAAGAATGCGCCGCATTTCCGGGCGCAGGAAGAGCGAAAGATAATCCTTCAGCGAGATCCGCTCGGACATGGCTCGGTGGGGCCGCTCCGGCTCATGGGCAAAGCTGACGGTCGCACCCAGAGCGAGCGGCACGAAGAGGAGCAGAAACCAGCCCATCAGCGGAACGCCCTTGACGGGGGCATGCGGCCACAGCGTGGCGGTGAGCTGCGGCAGAAGCAGCACCGCCACTGAACCCAGGATACCGATGGTGTAAAGCCAGCCATAAATCCGCGAGCGGGCGTGATATTCGACGACCAGAACCGAGGCCCAGGCGGCCAGCGAGAGCATCATCATCGAGTATCCGGCATAGAGCACGATCAGCCAGACTGCGAGATAAAGCGGGCTTACCGGTGAGGTCTTGAGATAGAGCGCAGCAGTGGCCACCAGAAGGACCGGTATCGCGGCCATCAGCCAGGGCCGGTAGCGACCGATCGGCGTTCGCGTATGGTCCATGGCAATGCCGAGGAGCGGATCAACGCCAATGTCAAAGAGCCGGATGACGGCAAATACGATACCTACAGTGGCCAGCGGCAGACCAAGGGCGCTGGTAAAATAGTTGGGAAGATAAACTGCGAGGGTGATGACAAAGGCGCCGGTCGGAAACGATGCCAGTGAAAACGCCAGGAGCGGGCGCGGTGCCGTGGACGATTTTGCGGCCCTCATCTCGGCTTTCGCCATAGTCCCCTCATCGGTGCTGCGATGCCAGTGCTGACATCCTGTCTGTGAAGACCGCGAGCCTAGCGGCAAGCCGAGCCCAGCGGAAATAAATAAATCGGCATAAGCCCCACGCGCGCAGATGGCATGGAAAGGGCCACACAGCGGCCTGCCGCTGCGCCCCCGGAGCCGCAGTCCAACAGCGCCAGAAGGCCATGGCAGCGGCCGCAAAGCGTAGAGGCGATCACCCGCGCCGGGTGATTTCGGGCCACAGCTGGTCGGCGCCGAGCGCAGCCACCAGGCCGCCCAGCTCTTCGGCCCACCAGCGCTCATTGCCAAACTCGCCCGACCAGGAAGTCAGGCGGCGGGTCAGATGATGCAGCCCCAATTCGGCGGTAAAACCGATGGCCCCATGCACCTGGTGGGCGGTGGCGACACCCATGGCGGCAGCACTGCTCGCTCTTATCTTGGCACAGGCAACCTCAAAGCGGCCATCTCCCCGATCGAGGGCCAGGGCCGCGGCTTCAGCCGCGCAATTCACCGCAGCGGCTTCTTCGGCAAAGACTGCCAACGCCTGCTGCACCGCCTGAAACTTGCCAATGGGCTTGCCAAACTGGACGCGGGAATTGGCATATTCGATCGAGCGGGCAAGAGCCCCGTCCAGCGCCCCGGCGATGAGACAGCTGCGGCTGAAGGCCCCCAGCAGCAGCAGATCGCCCGTTGCCGGCGCAACAAGTGCCGGTACATTCGCGAAGACGAGCCGTGTCCGCGGCTCTCCCGCTGGATTGGCTGTCGTCGTCACCTGCGTGGCCTTATCCCGCGGCAGGAGAATGAGCCCACCTTCCACTTCGGCAAGCACCAGTCCCGCGCGCTCACCCCAGGGCACAGCGCGCAATGTTCCGGAGAAAAGGTTCCCCTCAAGGCGGCCCTCGCTGCCTGCGGCCAGTGTGACAAGATCGTCAGAGACCGGCCAACCGGCCTTGTGCAGAAGGTAAGTCGCAATCATCGCTTCGGCGAGCGGGGCGGCCAGAGCATGCTGACCGGCCAGACGCAAGACCGCAGCGACATCGCGAAAATTGCCGCCAAAGCCACCATCAGCTTCGGCGACGAGCAGACTGCGAAATCCGGTTTCATCGAGCTTTTGCCAGAGCCGGACAAAATCAAGCGTCCGCTCTTCGGCCAGATCCCGGAACAGGCGGTCAGCGGTCTCACGCAAGAGCTGTTGGGTTTCTCCCATCATCGCAGTCCCAATCCCCGCGCAATGATGCCGCGCAGGATTTCCCGCGTCCCGCCCCGCAGCGAGAACGACGGCGAGATCTGCAGCAGCAATGCAAGCACGCTCATGAGTTCGCTCGCATCGGACAGATCAGCAAGTCCGCCGATGCCAGCGAGGATGCGTCGGGGCAGGCTCTGCTCGAAACTGTTGCCCAGATCCTTGACCACCGCAGCTTCCAGCATCGGATCCTGACCGGCGGCAAGCTTGGCCGCCGTGGAGCGGGACATCTGGCGCAAGGTCCAGAGCTCGGCCGTGAACTGGCCGATCAGCGCCCGCGTGGCCGCATCGGGCGCCGGCCCCGCCTGGCGGATGAATTCGACCAGAAGGACGTAGCTCGACAGATAGCGTTCCGGGCCACTGCGCTCGAGCGACAGTTCGGCAGTGACCTGCGCCCAGCCACCACCCTCCTCGCCAAGGCGCATGCTGTCCGGCACCAGCACGTCGTCAAGAAACACTTCGTTGAAATGATGGGCACCAACGAGATCAAGAATGGGTCGCACGGTAATGCCCGGGCTCGACATATCGATCAGAAACTGGGTGAGCCCCCCATGACGCTCGGAGCCTTCCCCCGTGCGAACGAGGGCAATCATGTACTGGGAGTAATGGGCCCCGCTCGTCCACACCTTCTGGCCATTGATGCGCCAGCCTTCCTTGGTGCGTACGCCCTGGGTTCGGACCGAGGCCAGATCCGAGCCCGTCCCCGGCTCACTCATGCCAATGCAGAAATAGGTTTCACCACGGGCAATGCCGGGTACGATACGCTGGCGCAGCTCTTCGCTGCCATAGCGCAGGATGAGTGGACCACTTTGCCGGTCCGCCACCCAGTGCATCGCCACCGGAGCGCCGGCGGCCAGCAATTCTTCGAGCACGGTGTAACGCTCAAGGGGGTGACGCGCATGGCCACCATAGCACTTGGGCCAGACCATGCCGATGTAACCGGCCTCGCCCATCGACCGACTGAACCTGGCATCTGCCACCGACCAGCAATTGGCGCGGCCGGCCGCAGCAGTTTGCGGCATATGGGCAGCGATGAAGGCACGGACCTCCTGGCGTAGCGCCTGAACGTCACCTGGAGGCTCAAATGGAAAGATCGAGAAGCTCTGCATGGCAGCGCCATCGAAGCATGGCTGGAGACGGCCAGCAAGCGGCGCGCCAGCCGGCGTTCTCATCGCCCTCTAAAAGAGGCAGGGGGACTGCAATTTAAGTCGCGGAACCCTCAAGGCAGTCAAGGCTGCTATACATGCTGCGCAATCCATTCCGGTTGGGCCACGAGCAGTGGCTATGGATCGAAACACTGTTGTCTCAGAATGTACCTGGTAAGGCTCGGGTTGATGATCACCGGATCATTAGCGGTGTCTCGCAATGACGTCGATCCTGAACCATCAGGTGCCGAAAGCGCTCGATAACGAGGGCCAAGTGCGGCCAAGTATTGTGCGCGATCACCTCAATAAGCCCCCGGCAAGGCTAGACGATGAAGAACACTGGTCCCTCGCAGAAAAGCGAAGCTGGTGCGGCCTAAGATGATCAGTGCGTACGGTTGAAGGGTGCGAGCGACATCGCCTTTCTTGCATATAGGCCTATCCGGTTTTAGGTCGGCGTCCCGGAGGTGTCGGCAGATTCGATAATGCAAGCACCGTTGGCGCTTGGCGTTGAGGTGATCTATTTACCTGGTGACGGAAACGTCTTTCCTAAAGGCAGAAAAATTGTGTTCGCAGGGGGGGCTAAGGCCTTAGAGGCAACCACATGCCCGGCTACTTGTGACCGCGGCAATAAGCCCTTCACAGCCGCGACGGGGCGATGATCACCGGCGACCTCAGCCCCCTGCCGCGCCCGCAGATCCCTCCACCAGTCTTGCGCACAGACGCGGCTGAGCCGAGCAAAAAGTTTACGTCCCCAACCCGGTGTAACATTTGAAATCATGAGGGATCATGGCATGGTGCCACGGCGCGTCGGGTGACGGGGCCATAGGTGACAGTCCTGCAAAACCGCTGGATGCCGGATCCGGCGGTAACTAGCTATCATACCGAAAAGGACTTCACGGGCCGCATGCGGCTCCTGCGCTGGCTTGGCCGGCAGACCTGGATCGCGCGGGGCCATAACCGTCTGCTGACGGCGGTGATGGAGCCCGAGATGGCTCCCG
>JAJZDZ010000078.1 GCA_021851325.1 Pseudomonadota bacterium
CACCCATGAAGGTGCCGACGAGGGCCGAGCCGATCATGCTGCCGAGGATTTCAGGCGGCTCCGAGATCGATCCCATGGTCTTGATCACGCCGAGGACGGCGGCGACGATACCGAGGGCCGGCAGGCCGTCGGCCATGCTCTGAAGCGCCGTCGACGGCGAGAGGGCCTCGTGGTGGTACTTTTCGAGCTGCTTTTCCATCGCCGTTTCGACCTGGTGGGGGTCTTCGAGGCTCATGGTCATCATTCGGAGCGTGTCGCAGATGAAGGCCAGTGCGAACGGATCTTTGGTGATGCGCGGATAGCGCTTGAAGATCGAACTTTCGGTGGGCTTTTCGATATGGGCCTCGAGCGCGATCAGGCCCTTGGACTTCATGGTCTTGGTCAGAAGATAGAGCAGGCACAGAAGATCGGTATAGTCGCCGTGCTTCCATTTGGGGCCGGAAACGATCTTGCCGAGTTCGCGGCCGATCTGCTTGAGCGAATGTATGGAGCCACCGATGAGGGTGGCCGCCAGTGCGGCACCACCGATGGTGATCATTTAGTGGGGGAGGGCTTCCAGCACCACGCCGAGCGAGCCACCGCTCAGGAGGAAGCCGCCAAACACCGCCACGAACAAAAAGATAATGCCGCCGATCTGAAGCATTGTGCGCAAGTCCGCTGTTCCGGCGCGCGCGATGCGTGCCCGGCCTGACCCTCTCAGTATTAAGAGAAGCACTTAAGGAGCGGTGAACAGGGAACCCTTTATCGGCCTTAAATGCAGATAATTGTGGGCAAATGGCCAAAGCTGATCAACGCAGGGCAACCTCTTCGCTCGTATCGCTCTGGCGGCGGAAGGGGCCGACATATAGGGGATCCTTGCGCCGCCGCCGGTCCGGACCGAAATAGTTGTCGCTGCGCACGAACGGACGCGGCCGTTCGATGATCTGGACGATCCGCGACTGCAGATTACCGACGGTAATGGGTTTGGCGAGAAACTCGTTAACACCTGCATCCCGCGCCTCGACCACCCGGGCATATTCGGTATGGCCGGTGACCATGATGATGGGGAGGTAAGGATTAAGTCCGTCACTGCCGCTGCGCACCGCGCGGGTAAAGGCGATCCCATCCATGGGCTGCATGTTGAGATCGGTTAGGACAAAATCAGGGTTGTGGCCCTTCGCCGCGACAAGTCCGTGGGTTCCGTCCGGGGCCTCGATGATGTTTTTGATGCCGATGCTGCGAACGAGGGTATGCAGCAGGGTGAGCATGTGGGCATTGTCCTCGATAATGAGGACATGGAGCTGCTCGAAATTGGGTCCGTTCATCATTCTGTCTCACACTGCGCCACTGTGGCCGCAGTCTGCGATCCATACGGTGCAGGGATGACACTGGTTCAGCACCATAGAGAAACAGGGTTCACAAACCCTTACCCGGATGGCGAGGTGCGCGGATGAGGCCAAGACGGCTGCTGTTGTTCCCGCTGCGCTTTGCCCTCGCCTGGCTGCGGGCCCTTCTGAGCCCGGCAAGCCTTGGGGCCAGCGTTCTGTGTCGCAATGCGGCCGGTCAGATCCTGCTCGTGCGGCCGCGCTTTGCCCCCGGCTGGGTGTTCCCCGGCGGCGGGGTCGGGCGTGGAGAAAGCTTTGAAGCCGCAGCGCGACGCGAGCTGGTCGAAGAAAGCGGTCACTATGGTGGCGGGGAACTGACGTTGTTCGGGCTCTATGTGCGGCGCTTTGCCGGCGTGAGCAACCACATCGCGCTGTTTCGCCTCGAGGGCGGCGAGATCGCCTTTCGGCCGGGATTTGAAATTGCCGAGGCCGGCTGGTTCGATCCCGAAGCCCTGCCCGCCAAGACCCAGCCCGGGGTGCGCCGGCGCCTGGCCGAACTGGCCGGAAAGGCACCGCGCAGCCCCCGCTGGTAGGCCTTAGATGGGATCCCAGCCAAACACGCTCGCGGTGGCGCCAAGATCGGTGAAGCTGGGCGCCATCGCCGGCATGCAGTGCTCGGCAATGGTTTGCGGGGTCCAGCCTTCCACCCGGCCCATACCGCGCACCGGCCGGGGCTGGCTCATGAGGAAGATCTCGTTGCCGCGGGCGGCAAAGATCTGGCCCGACACGTTTTTGGTCGCCGGGCTTGCCAGCGCGATCGCAAGCTGGGCCACCTGATCGGCGCGCATGGCATTTTTCATGCGGGCGACGCGCTGGGCGCTGGCCTCGTCCTTCACCGGAATGGTGGCGATCATGCGTGTCCAGGCGAAGGGGGCGATGGTGTTGGCCCTGACGTTCTTGTTCGCGCCTTCCATGGCAATGATGCGTGAGAGGCCGACAATGCCCATCTTGGCGGCGGCGTAATTGGCCTGGCCGACATTGCCGATGAGGCCGGAGGTCGAGGTGAAGAGCACAAAGCTGCCGTCTTCCTGCTCGCGGAAGTGATTGATCGCGGCGTGACAGACATTGAACGAGCCCTTGAGATGGACCTCGATGACCGCATCCCAGTCCTCAGGGGTCATCTTGTGAAACATCTTGTCACGCAGGATTCCGGCCGGATTGATGATCGCGTTGAGGCCCTTGAAGCTATCCATCGCCTGCTCGATCATGCGCGCGACGCCCGTCCTGTCGCTGACGCTGTCGGAGTTGGACACCGCCTCGCCGCCGGCGGCACGAATCTCCTGGGCGACCTTCTCCGCTGGTCCGGCATCGCCAGGGTCACCACCGGCAACTCCCCCTCCCAGATCGTTGACCACCACCTTGGCGCCTTCGCGTGCCGCCAGAAGCGCGCATTCGCGCCCGATGCCATTGGCCCCGCCCGTGACGAGAATGACCTTGCCATTCAGCACTCCCATAGGCTTACCCTCCTTCTTGAGATGATTGCGCCATCGAGCCTAAAGCGCGCAGAGACTAAGGAAAAGCGGCATTGAGCTGGCAGATACGGGCGGAACGGGCCGAGGACGGGCCTCTGGTGGAACGGCTTCTGGCGGAGAGCTTTGGCCCCGGCCGCTTTGCCAAATCGGCGTTTCGCCTGCGCGAAGGCGTCGAGGCGGTGGCGGAGCTCAGTTTTGTCGCCATCGAGGAGGGCGAACTCAGGGGTTCGGTGCGCTTCTGGCCCGTCCTGGTGGGGACGATGCGGGTGCTGCTCCTGGGCCCGCTCGCGGTCCAGCAGCCCCAGCGCGGTCGCGGCATGGGCATCGACCTGATGCGGCGGGGCATCAGCGAGGCCAAGGCAGCGGGCTGGGAGGTGATCATTCTGGTCGGGGATGAACCCTATTACAGCCGGGTCGGGTTCAGCCGTCTGGGTCATCGCCTGCGCTTTCCGGGCCCGGTGGATCCGGCCCGGGTCCTCGGTCTTGACCTTAAGGAGGGAACGCTGGCCACGCTCAGCGGCGAGGTGCGGCGGGCGAGGATCGATGAGCCCTTCTGTGCCGATGGAGCGGGAACAGCGTGATCTTTACGCTGGCGGTGTTTGCCGCCACCTATGGCGTGATTGCAGTGGGACGGGTGCCCGGCCTCAGGCTTGACCGGGCGAGCGCGGCGCTTCTGGGTGCCGCCCTGATGGTCGCCGGCGGCTCGCTCAGCCTCAAGGCTGCGTATGCGGCCATCGATCTCAATACCATCGTGCTGCTCTTTGGCATGATGATCCTCGTCGCCAATCTGCGCCTGGCGGGATTTTTCGAGGCCTGTACCGCCTTTGCCGGCCGTCACGCCCGCCGCCCGCTGCTGCTGCTGGTGGCGGTGGTGCTGGTCAGCGGCCTGCTTTCGGCCTTTCTCGTCAATGACACCGTCTGCCTGATGATGGCGCCCCTCGTGGCGGAAATTGCGCTCGCCATGAAACGGCGGGTCGAGCCCTATCTGATCGCCCTTGCCATGGCTTCCAATGCCGGCAGCGTGGCCACCATCACCGGCAACCCGCAGAACATGGTCATCGGCAGTGTCTCGCACCTCTCCTATGTCGGCTTTGCCGAGGCCCTGGCGCCGGTTGCGCTCATCAGTCTTGGCATCGTCGCGGTTGTGGTGGTGCTGCTTTATCGCGGCGAGTTTGCCAATGGCGTTCGCCTTGACGCGAAACTGCCAGCGGCCGAGGTCAAGCGGACCGCGCTCGTCAAGTCGCTTGCGGCGACGCTTGGCGCGATCATCTTTTTCTTTCTGGGGGTACCGCCGGCGGAAGTTGCCATCGTGGCCGGAAGCGTCCTGCTCGTCAGCCGGCGGGTCAAGCCGGCGCAATTGTGGTCCGAAATCGACTGGCCGCTGCTTGTCATGTTTGCCGGACTTTTCATTGTGGTCCGCGGCTTTGAGGTTGCGCTCTTTACGCCCGCACATCTTGCCGCCATGCAGCAGCTGGATCTGGCCCAGCCCAAAGTGCTGGCCACAGTCAGCGCCGTGCTCGCCAATCTGGTGAGCAATGTTCCGGCGGTGCTGCTGCTCAAATCCTTTATCCAGGGCGTTGCCGATCCACGACGTGCCTATCTGGTCCTCGCCATGGCCTCGACGCTGGCGGGCAATCTCACCATTACCGGCTCGGTCGCCAATCTCATCGTGGTTGAACGCGCCCGTCAGGCTGGCATCCAGATCTCGTTCTGGCGCTATCTTCTCGTCGGGGTTCCGGTCACGCTTCTCAGTCTTGCCGTCGGCGTGTGGTGGCTCGCATAGGACGGGCACCCACCCGGCGCGTGTCTGAGGCTTGGTGCAGGCGTAGGCCGCAGCAGGAATGTAGAAAGTGGTGCTGACGTCCTTGCGGTGGGGCGCTTTCCCGTTCCCGTCAATGGGTCGGTGTGATCAGCCTTTGATAGCGTCGGGCGTACCAGCCTGGGCCATTCTTCTCCATCTTGTAGACCGCCATCTTCACCATGTCGTTGAACACGAACCAGAGGATGGAATAGCCCCAGACGAAGGCGGCGTATTTCCAGCCGATGGCAGGCATCAGCCAGCCATAGACTGCGGCGAGCGTACCGATGACCTTGGTCGATTCACCGGCAACGACCAGTTTCCAGCTCGGCCAGGGACGCTTCCAGAACCAGCTCTGATTGCGCGTGAGGTAGATGGTGAAATGTCCGGCTACCAGGAGCTTGAGGAAGATCAGGGTCTGGATCGTGGGCCGTGGGAGGTGAAAGAGGCGCTCGGCAATGAAGAAGAGCGAGAACGAGGCGATCACGCCCAAAACGCCAAGCACGGTACTGATGACGAGCACCCGATGCATGTCCCAGCGCACCGGCTTTTCTGCCACCCGGACATTGTCATAGGCGATGGCCATGATCGGCACATCGTTCAGGATCGCCAGGAGCACGATCATGACTGCGGTCACGGGGTAGAAGTTGAACACCAGGATCGAGGCAGTCATGAACAGAAGAACGCGGATGGTCTCGGAGATACGGTAGATGGCGTAGGAGGTCATGCGCTCGAAAATCCGCCGCGCTTCTTCCATGGCCTTGGTGATGACCGAAAGCCCCGGTGCGGTCAGCACCAGGGCGGCCGCGGCGCGGGCCGCATCGGTGGCGCCCGAGACGGCGATGCCGACATCTGCCTGCTTGAGGGCCGGGGCATCATTGACGCCGTCGCCGGTCATGCCGACGATGTGGCCAGCATCCTGGAAGGTCTTGACGATCGCGAATTTGTGCTCGGGAAAGACCTCAGCGAAACCATCTGCAGCCAGGATACGTTCGGCAGAGACCTTGTTCTGCTCCGTCCCCGTGGGGCCGAAAACGTCGCTGGCATTGAGGATCTCGGTACCCAGATTGAGCTTGCCGGCGATCTCCTTGGCGATGGCACCATGATCTCCGGTCACCATGCGGATGGAAAGGCCGAGACGCTCGGCCTCGGCGATGGTGCTCGCACTGTCGTCGCGCGGCGGATCAAAGAGCGACAAGAGAGCAAGATACTGCCAGGGCCCGTCCCCCGTCCGCTTTGCCACACCAAGGGCGCGATAGCCATGCGCGGCGAACGCGAGGGTTGCGGCGTCCACTTGCTCGGCCAGCGCCTTATCCTCTCCCACGAGTTCCAAGATCGCTTGTGGTGCGCCTTTGGCGACCTCGAAGCTGTCTGAGCCCTGGCTAATCTTGGCCAGAGCACGTTTGTGCACCGGATCGAACGGAGTGAATTTTTCGAGACGGACGCCATCGAACAGCGCGCCCGGGGCGGCCTTGAGGATGGCGGCGTCGATGGCATCGGGCTCCGTGCGGTCGCAGGAGAGGGCTGCTGCTGCGATTGCGGCAGCAGCATCGGTGGCGGCAAAGAGGACGGGCTCACCGAGGCTGAGTTGATTCTTGGTCAAGGTGCCGGTCTTGTCCGAGCAGAGCACATCCATGCCCGCCAGCTCCTCGATCGACACCAGGCGGGAGACAATCGCCTTCATGCGCGCCAACGCGGACGCGCCGACAGCCATGGTCACGCTCATTACGGCAGGCAGGGCCACCGGAATGGCTGCGACGGTGAGGATGAGGCAGAAAAGAAGTGTGTCGACGAGAGCATCGCCGCGCCACAGTGCCGAAAGCAGGATGATGGCAACGAGCCCCAGCGTTAGATAGATGAGAAAGTTACCGATGCGCAG
>JAJZDZ010000006.1 GCA_021851325.1 Pseudomonadota bacterium
ACGGTCGCCGATTGTTTCAAATATCGTAGCCAGATCGGCCTCGACGTCGCCATCGAGGCGCTCAGGGACTGCATCCGCACACGCCGCGCCACCGCCGACGACCTCTGGCGGTTCGCCGCCATAGACCACAACCGACCTCGGCGAGCTTGCACCTGCCTCCCCAGTTTAGCGCCCCAATCCACGAAATTTTCTGGAAACATTTTGACGGTATTTCTGACCTTATCGGGGCCAGGTACAGGAACAGGATACCGTCAATACCTATCACCGCATTGGGCGTGAAACGTGCTGCCAGGCGACGGACAGCTGGATTGGAATCGCCTACAACACCTAGGACAAATATAACCGGATCACCAAGGTCAGCGAAGTTTAAGGCACGCCCGTGCAGAGGGTTGGTGCCAGGCACGCGCAATCCGCTGAAGTCCCCTTGCTCTTGATAGCATCTTCGGATGGTACCGTTGGGTGCCGTTCCGCTGTTTGATCGTGCCATGATCCGCGTCGCACACCGAGCCCAATTTCGCAACTTTTTTGAAAGGTACGGTGTCTCGTGTTGCCGGTGGATTTGCGACAGACCAAGGCACTGTATTGACCACCCAGGTCCGGCCTAACCTGGGGCTGGGAAGCGCTACGTACCAACAGCAGCGGGAGCGCCAGTCTCTCGACATCACAGGGGCGTGGATCACTTGGCGACGTGCTGGTGGCCGCAGAGTATTTGCACGGCCTCGACGATAGTGTCGAGATGTTCACTGGCGTTCTGAATCTCACCGCCAAGCGCCGAGCTGCATTCAGTCTTTCTAAGTCATCGAATCAATGTCCGATGCGAAGCTCCGATACGCGAAGGTCAGGAATTGTCGCCTGGGACTTTGGCCGCAAGAAAGACCTTGGTCATAGGCTTTCGTCAACCGACCAAAGATGCTCTGGCCGTCTCGATCGGGAGCAACATGACACGCTCGCCCAAGCTCGAATAGACGAAGCCGTGATGCGCATAGAATCCTGCCGCCTCGTCATCGATCGCATGGGCAAGGATGGCGCGGGCACCGGCGATGTCGGCCGCGGCACAGCACCGGCGGACAGCGTCGGCCAACAGATCCGCGCCAAGGCCGCGACCTTGGACGGACACATCGATGGCCAGGCGGCCGATCAGCAACAGTGGCACCTGATCGGGCATGCCGCGCCGCAGCTTGGCGCTGGGAAGGGCTTGGCGTTCCTCCATCGCCGTCGAGATGGCGTAATAGCCCACGACCCGCAGCGGCGCATCCGCACGACAGATGACATAGGTGCGTGCCGACAACCCTTCGCTCGCAACGGCCCTTTCCTTGAGCCAGAGATCGAGCGCCGGATGTTTACCGTTCGCAAAGCTCGACACGTCATGATCGGCGCGCAAGCGCTCCGGCGGCAGGATATCTAGTGTGGTGGCCACGCGCGCGAGGCCCGTTCAGCGTTGCCATTTGGGTTTGCGCGCCATCAAGGCCCGCAAGGCTGCGTTGGGTTTGGCCGGCGCATCTAGCAGAGCCAAGAACGCCGCATGGGCCTTGGCATCGAGGAAGAACACCCGTTGATCGAGGATGGCTTCCTCGGCTTGGCGTCTTGCGCTTTCCAGCATGAACTCCGACAGTTTCTGACCGCGCAGCCGGGCGGCGCGGTTCAGCATCGCCTTGGTCTCGGCGGGCGCCCGGATTTGGATGATGTCATCCTTGCGGATCGGCTGCGCCATGAAATTCTCCTGTTGGCTTAAACATAAGCGACCGTACTGACATTGTCAACACGTCGTTCGATTGGGAGCCGAGGATCGGCCCGAAGAATGCCTCGTCAGATTCGCAGGATAGCGTCTTCCAATCTACGCCCAAGGCGATTTGGCACTTGCGCGGGGCACCCGCCGGCCCGATGAGCCGTCGGCATGTCCGTGACCAACATCCTCTGGGGCCAAGTGCTTCTCGTCAGCCTCGTCGTTCTCGGCTTCATCTGGGCGGCCACCGAATGGACCGCCTGGCTGCCTGCCTTCCAACGAGCTCGGCGCGGGGTCAGCAGAGGGCTCTTCCGGTGGGCGCAATCAAATCGGAATGGCGGATACCGCTGGATCGGAATCATCACCGATCTCAGCCCATATCCCGTGGGCATACCGCCACTCGTTTGGCAAAATATTTTTTGACGGTATTTCTGACGGTATCGCAGGCCACGCCAGAAGAAGGATACCGTCAGCTCTCTGACCTCATTGAGCACAAAAAGCGAGAAGCCAAGGCACGGGCCGTAAGAGCTGTCCTTTGTGCGCTTGTTGAAGGCATCATTACACGACAACTCCCCCGCACTAATAATTTATAGCAAAAGGTTTCCACAGGCTGTACGGGAATTTCGTTTTCAAGCTCCGCGACCTGTCGGATCGAACAGCTCAACAGGATGTCCGCAAAGGCGCAGCGCGTTTGGGTCCAGTGCGCGATTTCTGCTTTGCCAACGCGCGCTCTTCCGCTTCAGCAAGTGCCGGGACTAAACATCTAGCTTCTGACGGTCGATGGCTGTTCGCGCGACTTGCCTAAAGTGTGCAGGAGAGCTGTCGCCGAAGCCACGTGGCTTTCATAGTTCGAGGAGCTACACCTGATTCGCGATCGGCAGGCTTCGTCGGGATGTGCTCGACAGTGCAGCCGCCGATGAAGGCTGATCGCGCCAATCTTCACGTCGTTCAGATCGTCGGGTTGGGTACGCGCACATACCGCCCACAAGTTTTGCCTTCCCTCCCGTGTCGCCTCCATCGCGATATCGTAGCGCTGGTTTTGATCTTCCACTACACGTCAGGCTGGCAAAGGTTCGGTGCCGCGTTCGAGCAACGCCAGATACTCCGAATAGGCGTAAATCCGGCCGCGCTGTCGTCCCGTGGACTCGCGCACCACGTTTATCTTGGCGAGATTTTCCAGCGCCGTGCTGGCCGTCGGAAAAGAGACGGCGAGCTTCTGGGAGACAGTCTGGATGGTGACGAGCGGGCTAGCTTGCATCAATTCGTGGACCCGAAGCGCCGACGGCGCCGCACGACCGAGGCGGGCGATCGCCTGGCGATGGGCTTCGAACATGGCGATCAGATCGCGCGTGGTCGCGGTAGCCTGTTCGGCGGTCTCGGCGACGCCGGTCAGGAAGAATTCCATCCACGTCTCCCACGTCCCGGCCTGGCGGACCTCCTGCAGGAGCCGGTAGTAGTCGTCGCGCCGGGATTTCAGGAACAGACTGAGATAGAGGATCGGCTCGCGCAGCACCCCCGCCCCGCACAGGATCAGGGTGATGAGCAGCCGACCCAGGCGCCCGTTGCCGTCGAGAAAAGGGTGGATCGTCTCGAACTGGACGTGGGCCAGGCCCGCCCGGATGAGCGGGGGCAGCGCCGCATCCTCGCTGTGCAGGAAGCGCTCGAGCGCATCGAGGCATTCGTCCAGCCGGTTCGGCGGCGGCGGCACGAACAGGGCGTTGCCGGGCCGGGTTCCACCGATCCAGTTCTGCGAGCGGCGAAACTCGCCTGGTTGCTTTGCAGCGCCCCGTCCCGACTTGAGCAGGGTGGCATGCATTTCCCGGATCAGCCGGAGCGAGAGAGGAAATCCGCCGCGCATCCGGGAGACGCCATGTTCGATCGCCGCGACGTAGTTCGACACCTCGGTCACGTCGTCGAGCTCGGCCGCCGCCACCTCGTGATTTTCGATCAGCAGCAGATCGGACAGCGAGGATTGCGCCCCCTCGATCTGCGAGGAAAGGAGAGCTTCCTTGCGGACATACATATAAAGGAACAAAGGCGTCGAGGACAGGATCGTCGTCACGCCGTCGAGGCGCCCTACCGCAGCTATAGCGCGTTCGTAAACCTGCATGAACCGGCCGAGTTCGAGCGGCGGATTCGGCGGCAGTGGCGCAGGAACATAGGCGCGCACGCGCTCGCCTCCCGCGCTCGTTTCGACATAGGCGCCGAGCCTTTGGTTCTCTCCGTCGGTCACGCGCGATCCTTTAATCAGTGTAGCCACTATTAAAGCATATCGCCATTTACCTTAATAGCGGGCTGGGCTATTTCAAGGCTGCCGGCGCGCGGGACACCGACATGGGGAAGGAGCGGAGACCGATTTGCCCTGCTGTAAATCAGCACCGAATGAGGACCCCGTTGTCTGAAAGCAATAAAGGATTGATCTGGTGATGAAATTTCCGCTTGAGGTGGGGTTCCGCTCGGCGCCGCTTGGGCCCCTGGCCGGGTGGGATTAATGCCGCCGTTTCAAGGCCTAGCGCCGTTTTACAGCGGGGCCCTTTTCTGGACCGATCCACATCCTCCGGTCCGTCGTCGATCCGCAAGCCGCTTCCACTACCTGCTCGAAGAGGCCAACCGATTGCCGAAGCCGTTTATCCGAACCACCGATCCCGCAGAGGCGGCACAGCCGTCGAACGCGCATCAAGTTCTGAAGCGGATCAACTCGCCCTTTGCCATCTCTTCGCACATCGCATGCCAGCGTGTTTCGAGTTCGTCGTCCCACACATCGTCAATATGGGACTCGATGGCCCAGGAATAGCCAAAAGGGTCGGAAATTGCGCCGCTGCGATCCCCCGAAAACTGGTTGCTGGCCAGCTTCTGCAGTGTTGCCCCTGCGGCAACGCCGCGTTCAACGCAATCGTCCACATCATCCACGTACAAATGCATCGTGACCGGACAGCCGCCATAGGCAACCGGGCCACGGGTTCCGAACACGGGATCTTCGTCGCAAATAATCACCATCATGTCCTTCAATCGAAACTCCGCATATGCCACCGGTCCGCCGTTTGGACCCTTAAGACAGCGGCCCGGCTCTGCGCCAAATGTTTTTCGCTACAATCCAGAACGTCATCAACTCCTTTGATCGTCAGATAGGGGGCACACTGGCAAAGCCTGCTGGCTTGAAAGACGTGCGAGTCATGATTTGTTCGCAAATCCATTAATTTACACTGAAAGTATACACGACGCCGAAGAAGACATGCGTGGACACTCCCCTTGTTGTAATATTTCTTCCATTAGCTTTGCGTACACTGACGAAAGCGGGAGGAAGACAGCGTTTGTGCATTCTGCCGCGATTGTCGACGATGAGGACTGGGAACTGCCGCCAGACGCTATCGGCCAGCTGCAACCGCGCGGTCCCTATACGATACCGTAAACCTGCGTCGGCTCTTCGCGGCGTGCACCTGACTGCATGATTTCCCTCCCGTGGCGCTGACGGCAGAAAGTGTCCTCCATGCACAGAACATTTTGACGGTATGGAGGGATTTTTTTTCCAAGAGTTTTAAGGTCCATGGATCCTCTCACCCAGCCAACGTCAATCCGGCTTATTCCGGCCACGTGGGTGACGGTTAACCATCTCTCAGAAAGTGCCATCAGATTCTTGGACTGCATCCCCAGAATAAGGCATGCCAAAGGGGCGACTTTTCCCATTATGTGGTAACGCAGTTAGAGCGCTGCATCGGTCAGCTGGACGCAGCTCCAGTTCATGGAATACTGCATGTTGGATCGACAGGTGTATGCCCTCATGAGCATGTCCAAATTTGGGAGTGAGTGATGGAGTTCGACGATGTAATCCTGAACCGGCGCAGCATCCGCGGCTATCGACCTGACCCGGTGCCACGTGCGCTGATCGAGGAAGTTATAGCTCTGGTGATGCGCGCGCCGTCTTCCTACAACAGTCAACCGTGGCATTTCCATGTCATTTCAGGTGAACCTCTGGCACGGATACGCGCTGGCAATGTCGAACGAATGGTGACGGGAGTGCCTGAGTCGCGCGAGTTCCGCGTGGGCTCTGCCTATGCCGGAGCGCATCGCGAGCGCCAGGTCCACGTGGCCAAGCAACTGTTCGCAGCAATGGGGATCGCGCGGGAAGACAAATCGGCTCGGGAGGACTGGATACTGCGTGGGTTCCGTCAGTTCGACGCGCCTGTCTGCGTGATTATCACCTTTGATCGTGTGCTCGCCGGTAGCGACGACCCCATCTTCGACTGTGGCGGTGTAGCCAATGCGCTGGTAAATGCAGCATGGTCGCGCGGTCTCGGTACCGTTATCAATAGCCAAGGCATCATGCAGTCGCCTGTCGTGCGAGAGCATGCGGCCATTCCGGACGACGAAGTGATCATGAAAAGTATCGCACTAGGTTGGCCTGATCCGGGCTTTCCTGCAAATGCGGTCAGATCCGAGCGCAAGCCCTTGTCTGAAGCCCTGCGCTTTGTCGGTTTCTCTGACGAAGAAGTCGAAAATCACCCAAGGTAACCAGCCGGATTGCCACAGAGTGCCGACTATCCCCGGCCCAACAACATGGCGGTAAACAGCATGTGTTCGACGACGGCATCGACCAGGCCCGCCACCATTTTGTGACACAAAGCCCACAATGTTGCGTGCGAGAATCCAGCTAGTACACCCGCACGACAAACCTCAAGGTCCGCGGCGAAGCCAAAGCCGCAGATTGCAGCGCCCCCCCTGAGGGAGCGGGCATCAGCAATCAGCACTCGGGACAAGCTCACATGCCAAGGTTGCAGCCATCTCACAAATCATGCACACCCGGTCGTACGCCAGAAGCTCGTTGTACTAACACGAAAGCGATGATCGTTCGCCAAATTTCTGGATACCATAGCCGACAGAACCGAAGTAGCCAGCAAAGGCCGCTATATCAGCAGCCATCAAGTACTCACATACAGTATAGCGTATCCGGCCCAGTTGACCGACGAATATGTCAGCTGCATTCCATTTCTTGATCAGCGACGACGATGCGCAGTCCCCAAAAGTGCGTCATCCATCGCGCTAGCATTGGATGATTGTAGCCTCCATACTTGATGCTGGGATTGAACAATGCCATTTCTGCGCGCCGCAACCATATTGTGACATAAAGCCGCTCTTCAGCGTCATCGCCGAAAAGAAATGCCGATGGATCCTCCCCTCACAGCCGAGTTTGTTTGCTCGCGTAAAGGCTGCAGGACTCAGCAAACGAGCTAACAGCTGCCCCGGCACATTTGATACATGCGCGCCCCTCTTGCGCGCGCATAGCCGGACGCGCCTAGTTAGTTTAGAGCCCAAATCCAGCCATTAAGCAGCGACGCAAACGCTACCCATACGGCGTAAGGAACAAACAGCCATGCAGTTAAGGGATCACGTCGCCAAGATGAAGCAACAAATGTCAGAATAACAACGAGCAGCGCCGTCAGCACGATCAACGCAAGCCCAACGTGATGGGCGGTAAAGAAGATAGGAGTCCAAAGAAAATTGAGGCAAAGTTGGGCGATCCAGAGTTTCATCTCCCAACCGCCACTATGAGTTTCAAAAGTCCGCCAACCGGCAACTGCAATCATTACATAGAGCAAAGTCCAGACCGGTCCGAAGGCCCAGTTTGGCGGATTGAATGGAGGCTTTGCCAGGCCTGCATACCAACCACCGGGCGCCGTCAGAAGGCCGATCGCCAGACCGCCACCAACGACCAGGACCACAAACAAAACGCGTATCAACCAGCGCGGCATCGTGCCACCTATATGATTTCACCACTACTATATCTCTTTTTAGCCCCGCTCATAGCCACAGCCAACCACCAGGAACGGATAAGGCACTGGTCCGAACGCCTTAGTCATTTCAAGCCGTCTCCACGTAGCGGTTAAATGGTCAGCTTACGTTAGACGCACCATGACTGATATGCTCCGGCCAGACGACATCTCGCCCAATCGATCCGGGGAGGTTCGCACTGAGTTGAGTTAACCTTCACACCCGCGCCTCACTCCGAACTGTCCCCGCCACTTCCGCCTTCCTTCCCATTGCGCAAGCGTACCGATGCATTATCCAGCGCCTGTTCCATGATTGCGACAAGTCTGTCTATTTCCTCAAGGGTTATTGTCAGCGGCGGACTCATAACCAGACTATCGCGCACGGCACGCACCATAAGCCCGTTATCTATGCACATGTCACGAATAAGAAGTGCGGCACTGCCGTCACCGCCGGAAAAGCGCTCATTTCCTCCCCTGTGCGACACGATCTCGATCGCACCGATGAGGCCCAATGAGCGAACCTCACCGACCAGAGGATGATCCGACAGCCTGTCGAGCGCGCGAGCCAGATATGGCCCCGTCTCCATCTCCGTCCGGCGTACCAGGTCTTCACGTTCAATAATTTCAATATTTTTCAAGGCGACGGCCGCCGCGGTTGGATGTCCTGAATAGGTGAACCCGTGAACAAAGTCCTGGTTTGCACTTCGCAGCGCCTCCACGATGAAATCAGCAACCCCAACCGCAGATATCGGCAAATAGCCGGAGGAAAGCCCTTTTGCCATTGCAACCAGATCTGGCTTGAAACCGAAGTGCTGGAAGCCAAACCACTTTCCCAGGCGACCAAAGCCGCATATTACCTCGTCAGCCACGAGCAAAATTCCATACTTTCGGCAAATCTCCTCAACCCGCGGCCAATAGTTTGGGGGAGGAATAATGACTCCACCCGCGCCCTGTACTGGCTCACCGATCACCGCGGCAACGCGATGAGGCCCAACAGACAATATCTTCTCCTCTATGGCGTACGCCGCGCGCTTGGCAAACGCCTCGGGATCCTCTCCAAAGCCCTCCTCGAAGAGATATGGCTGCATCACATGTTCAAATCCCGGTACGAGAGGACCTCCCTGTGCCCGCATGGGGCCCATGCCGCCGAGGCTCACACCCGCCAGAGTGGATCCATGATAACTGTTCTCGCGGGCAATGATGATGTGTCGTTCACCCTCCCCCTTGATCTGCCAATAGTAGCGTACCAACCGCACCACAGTGTCGATGGCTTCAGAACCGGAGTTGCTGAAAAACACATGCGTAAGATTTCCCCCGAGCAATTCAGATACTTTCGCTGACAGAACAATGGTGGGCGGTGACGCCGTCTTAAAAAACGTGTTATAAAATGGTAATTCCTGCATCTGCTCATAAGCAGCACGGGCCATTTCTGGCCGACCATAGCCAATCTGCACGCACCAGAGTCCTGCCATACCATCAAGCAGTGCATTGCCTTCGCCATCAAATAGCGTGCAGCCATCTGCCCGGGTAATGATCCGGCTACCGCCGATATCCTTCATCAGCATGTAATTCTGCTGCGGCGGAAGGTGATGGGCAACATCAAGCTGGCGGAGTTCGGCTATATTATAATTACGATGTTTCACCATCTTACTCAGCTGCATTAAGAGTGACACTATGCGTTTCTAAGATACCAGTCGTAATCGAGTGATGAAACCTCCTGATGGAACCGATCATATTCTGTGCGCTTGACACTCACAAACATGTCCACAAAGCTATTCCCAAGGTAGTCACGCATCGCCTCAGACTTATCAAAAGCATCAACCGCCTTTGGCCACACCAAAGGTGGCAAATCCTGCAAATCCCGCGTGACCTTATACCCATCACCGTGAACTGGAGGTCCTGGATCCAGATTCTTGCGCAGTCCGTAGTGAACACCAGCCAGAAGAGCCGCGAGGGCAAGATAGGGATTGGCGTCAGCGCCGCAAACTCGATGTTCGATATGCCGAGCATGCGGCGCACCGGCAGGCACGCGTAAGGCAACTGTACGGTTATTAAGTCCCCAGCCCGTCGAAATCGGAGCATAGGAATTTGCCTGAAAGCGGCGATATGAATTCATGTTGGGCGCGAAAATCGCCATCGATTCGCCAAGAAGATGCCGCAGACCACCTACCGCGTGACGCAGCCGTGGCGAACCATAAGGATCTTCACTTGCAAAGATATTTACACCCGATTCATCATTCACGCTCACATGCAAATGGAGCCCACTACCCACTCGGTGACTGAACGGCTTTGCCATAAAAGTTGCTTCGAAGCCATGCCGAACCGCGACGCCTTTGACCATGCGCTTATACATTAAGGCTTCATCCGCGGCGCGCAGGGCGTCATTACCATGATGCAGAGTGAGCTCATACTGCCCGGGAGCATACTCAGAAATCACGCCTTCGAGTGGAACCTTCTGCACTTCAGCGACTTCCCACAGCTCTTCAAGAAACGGCGAAACATCCTCAATATCTCGCAGGCTGAAAACATCATGCAGCTTGGGACGGTTCCCTCCAGAACGGGGATATGCCGGTAACCTGATGCCCCCATCTTCCTTTCGCACGGGGTCAACCAGATAAAATTCAAGCTCACAGGCTACCACAGGGCATAGCCCGTCCTTTTCAAACCTCTCGGTAACCTGACGGAGTACATATCGTGGGTCGAGCTCATTAGGCCGACCGTCGAGATCATAGAGAGACGTTATAAACTGTGCGGAACCTTCCCCCAGCCATGGCGTCCGCACCAGGGTCCCTGGCGCTGGAAGCGCAACGCCATCGGCGTCACCGGTTTCAAATACCAGTCCCGTGGCATCGCAATCCTGACCGGTAATATCCAAAATCGCTGTTGAGAGAGGTAAAAAGCGGCCTGCTTCATATGCAGGAACAAGCTCCTGTCGCCGCAAGCGCTTTCCTCGGGGCACTCCGCTCATCGAGGTAAAAATGAGATCAATAACGCTTACCTCTGGATGAGATGCCAGAAAGTGCTGCGCCTCGTCGGCCTTCGCGACCAGCGCATTGGGTGAATGAGACATCTGAATCACGTATTACCTCGCACTAAAAAAATCGGCCGCAGCGGTTATTAATCACAAGTGACCGTCCAGGCGCAGCATTCCTTGCGTCATCTGCGGCCGGATACCGAAGTGTGACAGACACCGCTGAGCTATCCAACCGCGCCCTCACTCGCCCCAACCCACTTCTTGCCACTGCGGTGGTTGGCGTGGCGGTCTGACGTAAGCCATAAAACCCGTGTGACCGCCCGTGAACACACTAAACTGTCGTCACAAAGTGATGTCAAACCACCGCCCGGAAGGTGCGGTGTCGGATCCGGCTCAAGAGCAAGTGAATTTGCCTCCCCGAAGGCGCTCTCCACACTTTGCCGCCTGACAACGTTTACGCTAGTCTTTAGCCGACCAGATGGAAAACCGGGTAAACCTGTCAACAACGTGCGGATGACCCCTGTTGTACAAGCTACAAAATCCGCCGGTGGCGTCGACGAAGTATGGACAAAATATTTGGCTTTCAGGGCTAACGCAGCTGTTTAGCGTGGCAAAAAGCACTAGCATCCTCCCCCAAATCTGGACCGGATAGGGTGCAGTTAGGACAGGAGAAGACAGGTGAGTGTCCAACTATTCTTGATGAATAAGATGTTGCGGTTTTCGGTGAAGCGTCGCTTCGCCAAAGCACCAAGCGTTATGACTTTGCGGGCCGTCATGACGGAAATGGCACAAAGCTCAAAGGCGCCACCTCCGCCGGTGACGATAGAAAATGAGAAGCTTGGTGGCATCCCCAGCGAGAAGCTGAGCCAGCATGGCTGCGACCAAACGCGCGCCATACTTTATCTTCATGGTGGAGGATTTGTTGCGGGCGCACCAACCACACACAGACCACTGACTTGGCGACTTGCCCGCAATACCAATCTGCCGGTGTACGCGGTAGATTACCGCCTCGCCCCCGAACATCCCTTTCCTGCGGGCCTCGACGACTGCTTTGCAGCCTATCAGGCCTTACTTGTCCAAGGGATAGAAAGCCGAAATATCGCGATCATCGGCGATTCGGCCGGGGGAAACCTCACCCTCGCCGCCACCCTCAAGGCAAAAATGCAAAATGTCCCCCTCCCCGGGTGCCTTGTCTGCCTGTCACCGGTTACGGATCTTGTCGAGCCGGGCCCGTCTCAGCGCGAAAATGCGCGCTCGGACGCCCTCTTCGTGCCGATGAGCTTTTCCACCTTGGTTGAAACCTACTGTCCCGGACATGCAGCGAGCGATCCGCTGATTTCGCCTTTACGTGGCGATCTCTCCGCACTGCCGCCAACTCTGCTGCAATGTTCAGATTGCGAAATGCTCCGTGATGATTCAGTGCGCATTGCCGAAAAGATGCGCCAAGCTGGAACTCCGGTTGAACTTGAGGTCTGGCCTAAGGTTCCACACGTTTGGCAGGTTCTCGCAGATGTCCTGCCCGAAGCACGCCAGGCTATCGATAAGATCTGCCGATTTGTGTTAACAACGCTCGCAGACTGAGCTTATCAGCGGCAGCCAAACGCCCCGCATTTACCATGCGAGGCGTCGGCGGTAGAGGCAGATCGGGTATTTTCACCCGCGCCCAAAAGACGGTCACCGTCCAGCGCGTGGCAGGCGCAATCTTTTATTTGTAGATCATAGAAATCGTTTCCGCGATACAGGCGGGACGTTCTTGCCCCTCTATCTCAATGGTCATTTCATTTATCATTTGCAGACCTGCACCACGGGCTTCCACGGACAATAGCTTCTGACGTGCCCTAACCCTCGAACCAACTGGAACCATGTTGGTAAAGCGAACCTTGTTGGAACCGTAATTTATGCCGCGACTTACCCCCGTGATGCGCAGAATCCCCGCTCCCAGCATCGGAATCAGCGAGAGCGTAAGGAATCCGTGCGCTATCGTCTTGCCACCAGGCATCTCCTTTTTGGCGCGCTCGACATCCACATGAATCCACTGGTGATCACCGGTGGCCTCGGCGAACTGATTGATCCGCGACTGATCGATTTCCACCCATTCCGAAACACCGATTTCCTGACCAACCAATGAGGAAAGCTCATCGAAGCTAACTGTTTTCACGGTAGTTCTCCTTTCTGAATGCGATAGTTACGAACGTCATGGGCGAGCTTGACGATCCATTTCTCTGCTATCTTGCGGGACGCAAGAAACTCTGCCGTACGATAGAGATAGTCACGATTTGTACCCAGAACACCCTCAGCTTCGGCGATGCGGCGCACCTGTTCGGGCTGAGACAATCCTTTTTCGTAACGGGCATGATCACGGCGGACAATGAAGCTCAACATGCGGATCCCGACACCATCCGCGAACTCGCCTGTGAGCCACCGTGCGTCGTAAGCCCCCGAAATCATCTCACGATACCACAGAACCTTGGTCTCGCTATCAAGATCGCGGTTGAGGATACGATGGGCAATACCCGCACATACTGCACCTTGCTCATAGTCAAGAGCCAGCATTAATCCCGGCTTTTCCGGAACGCCGCGCCCCAATGACAGGGTCAGACAGAAGCGACGTGTATAGTCTTTTATTCTCGCAATCTGGCTCTCGGCGACCGTAATCGCTGGATTCCACATCAAAGACCCATAACCGAACAGCCAAAGGTCCTCACCGTCGGAGATTTCCGCAAGTACAGCCTGCCGCGACCTTTCGCGTTCCTCTTCGCTCATGGGCTCGGGCATGCCGCGCTGACGCATCATCTCCGCATAGAGCTTGACGCGCTCGGCCGTAAAATCCTCACGCGTCAGCTGACGGGAATTGGCACGGACATCAGACAATACGGCTGTTCCTTTTGCCCCAATAACGATCCCGGATCAGCCGCTTGTATAGCTTTCCGGTGGGGTGCCGCGGCAGTTCGCGTTCGAAGTCGATCGCTCTGGGACACTTGATGCCGGCCAAATTCTGACGGCAAAAAGCCATCAGCGTTTCCGCGAGTTCGGGCCCAGCGTCGTCCCAGCGTACCGGTTGCACGACAGCGCGTACTTCTTCTCCGAATTCCTCGTTAGGCACTCCAATGACCGCAACATCTGCTACGAGCGGATGGGTTATCAGCAGATTTTCAGCTTCTTGGGGATAGATGTTTACGCCACCAGAAATAATCATGAAGGCTTTGCGGTCGGTAAGGTAGAGAAACCCGTCGTCATCAAGACGTCCTACATCCCCGAGCGTAGACCAATTAGGATGGGAAGGGTGGCGAGCGCTGGCAGTCTTTTCCGGGTCGTTATGGTACTCGAACTGGTTCTCGCTCTCGAAATATATAGTGCCTTCCTCTCCATTAGATACTTCATTACCCTCGTCATCACAAATGTGTATTGGCCCCAGAAGAGAACGTCCTACGGATCCAGGATGAGCGAGCCAATCACGGCTACTGATGTAGCAGAAGCCGTTTCCCTCCGTACCCGCGTAATACTCATGCAGAACCTCGCCCCACCACTCGATCATCTGCCGCTTTACTTCTACCGGGCAAGGTGCGGCAGCGTGGATCGCCGAGCGCATCGACGAGACATCATATTTGGCCCGCACCTCGGCCGGCAACTTCAGCATGCGCACGAACATGGTCGGCACCCACTGACTGATATTCGCTTTGTACTTTTCTATGGCAGACAGAGCGGCTTCGGCGTCGAAATGTTCCATGACGACAACGGTAGCTCCAATACGGTGCATACTCATGCAATAACGCAGAGGCGCTGCATGATAGAGCGGCGCAGGCGACAGATAGATCGAATTTTCACTGGCGCCGAAGAGCGCTACGACCAATCCAAGAAGAGGACTTGGCGCATCGATTGCCTCTCCCGTCAGGGCATGACGTACCCCTTTGGGTCGTCCGGTGGTGCCTGACGAATAGAGCATGTCAGCGCCGGCGCTTTGGTCAGCGATCGGTACTGCGGGCATCCGCGCCGTCGCATCTTCATAGCCACGATAACCGTCAACAACTCCACCGAGCATGAAGCGCTCAACCTCAGGCAGCAACCCCACGAGTTCGGAAGCCGTTCCATGAAGGGAGTGGCTCGCAATCAGAACCTTCGCGCCACTGTCGCGAACAATGTACTCGACCTCGCGAGCCGTCAGACGGGTCGAGATGCAGGTATAGTAGAGGCCCGCACGCTGTGCTGCCCAGCAAATCTCGAAGAAGCGAGGCGAATTGTCGGCAAACAAGGCTATGCCGTCGCCGGCCTCCAGGCCCAGGGCGCGGAAAAGCTGAGCCCCCTGGTTGGAGCGGGCATCAAGTTCGCGATAAGTCAGTGTTTGTCCGCTGCCCGCCATGATGACGGCAGGTTTATCGGGCGTCTTGCCGGCAAAGATTGAAGGATGCACGTAAGGCCTCTCCGCACAAATAATGATGCCCGTCATCTAAGCGCGCGACGCGGCACGGGTCAAAGCGCAAGCACGCCCTGACGCTGCGGCACCTCACGGCGCCTTTACCGGCGTGGTCCCGGAGGCGATATGACCATCGAGGGCGGCAATCAGCTCCGCTGGCGAAAATCCCAGTGCCTGGAGACGGCCGGACCGGGCAAGCACCGCGATGCCGGTAATGGCTGCGGCAATCAGCACCACGTCGGCCTGCCCCTGCCGGCTATCGTCCGGCGTCCCGCTCGCTTCCGAGAGCGCCCGCAATGCAGCAATCAGACGGCCGTTGAACAGGCGCTCGGCTTCGCCCGCCCCCCCGGCAGAGGATAGTGCAGCGGCGCCAGCTGCCATCGTCTCGCTTTGCCGTAGCACGTCGATCGCCACGCCCGCCGCGCGTCCCAAGGCCGGTGCCTCGGCGCGCAGCTCGCGCAGACTTCGCGTCACAATTCCGAGGTCTTCCGCAGCCAGCGCGATCAGAAGTTCGCTCTTGTTCGCGAAATATCCATACAGTGCGGCCGGCGCAAAGCCTGCCTCACTAGCAACTGCCCTTAGGGACAAATTCGCCGCCCCCTCGCGCGCGGCCACCTGGCGGGCAGCAGAGAGTATAGCCGCACGGGTAAATTCGCGGGCGCGTGCGCGGCGCTCCGCACGCGAGACATCAAGCGGGCTGGACGATACCATCGCTCCAGCATAGACCGATTCGTCGGTCAAACGTTTAGGCCCGCGACGCCAAGCGCCGCGGGCCTGTATTGTTCTGCCGCGCGGCCTATTGGCCGGGATGGGCCTGCTTAAAGGCCACTATCTGGGCATTGAGCTGTCCGCCCAGCTTCTCCTTTTCGGCCTGTACCGCATTGGCACGTGAATTCAACGCCGAGAGGATCGCCGGGTCGATCGGCTTGTGGCTGCTCGATTTCTTCGCCGCAGCCTCTTTCTTCTGAATTTCGACACTGATGCAGCTTTGGAAATCGTCAGCCGCTGACTGATAGGTCTTGAAGTCTGCGATCGCGTCTTTCATCTGCTGGACGGTCGCAGTCACACCGTTAACCGCGATAACCGGCGGCACCGGCTCGGTGCAGGTGGCGGCAAGCGCCGGCGCCGACACACCGACCATGAATATGGCTACCAAAGCCGTTCTCTTAATCAAGCTACCCATTCTTTCTCCTGTTGCCCTGAGTGGCCGCGGATCGCCGCGCCCCAACAGCAGGGATCAAAGCACAAAGTTTACCGAATAATAAAGTCCCTGACAGCCTGCCCGCGGATTTCAGGGCGCGCACAACGCCACAGCAAAGCCATCAACGGGCACGCCGGCCTCGTTGCGCGGACTGGCCGCGAGCAGACCGGCAAGATCAAGCCCCGCATTGGCCGCAACCGTACGCAAATATTCTTCCCCATGTCGCCAGCGCCGTTTTGGCCCCAGTTCAAACCCCTGGCCTTCAGCCTTTTCAACGGTAAAGAGAAAGAAACCACCATGCTTTAGCCGACCGCGTACACCCACCAACGTCGGCGCCAGATCCCCCAGATAGACGAGCGTATCTGCAGCCACAATGAGATCATAGGTGCGGCCGTCGGAGGTAAGAAAGGACTCAAGGTCGGCTACTGCCAAATCGGCATAGAGACCGCGGGCCCGTGCCTTTACGATCATCTGTGGAGAAAGATCAATGCCATCAATCCTGGAGGCGATATCGGCAAAGGCGGCTGCGACAAGGCCTGTGCCACAGCCAAGATCAAGGATATCCGCTCGGCCACCTCCACTGGCAACGAACCCATACAGATCGCGCAGAATGTCCGGGGCTCGATAGGCAAGCGATCCCAGCATGCGCTCATCGTAGTTGACGCTGAACTGATCGAAGAGATGCTGCACATATCGGGAATTGGCCCGTGGCGCCTGCAGCATGGCATTTGCTTCGGCAATCCTCCGGTCAAGGACGTCGGCGGGTTCGTAGGCGTGCAAAGAGGAAAATTCCCTCAGCGCTCTCTCGGCTTCACCGGCTTCGAGCCAGGCGCAACCAAGCATGTACCGAGCCTCTGCGAGGTCCGGATCACTGCGCAGAGCACGCTGGAATTCGGCGATTGCCAATGGTGGCCGGCCGCACGCCAACAGCGCCTCGCCCAAGGACAAAGAGGCAACTGCCGCTCCCGGATAGAGCTGGGCAGTATCCCTGGCCAGTGCCAGTCCCTGCTCACGCTGGCCAGCTCCCAGAAACCCTCGCGTCAAGAGGGTGCGTACCAGCAGACCACCCCGTCCCGCCTGCAAAAGCGGGGAGAGCAGCTCGATCACCTCACCAAAGCGCCCCTCTTCGAGAAGCACCTCACCCCGAAACAGTGGATCTTGGTCAGCCTGCAAGCGTACATTTGCCATTGTTAAGAACGACGACATCGCGTTCCTTGACCTTTGCCCGGAAAGATATCACCGCACCATCACGCCACATTTCGGTAACGATGGTTTCGCCTGGAAACACCGGAGACGAGAAGCGCACGTCAAATCCAGTGATGCTGGCGGCATCATAGTTGCACATGGCCGTGAGTACCGACCGGCAAGCAGTACCGTAGGTACAGAGGCCATGCAGGATAGGACGGGGAAATCCGGCCATCTTGGCGACCTGCGGATCACGATGGAGCGGATTGCGATCACCCGAGAGTGCATAGAGCAAAGCCTGATCGGGCCGGGTGTCGCAGATATGAACCGCGTCAGGTGCACGCTCAGGAAGCATATGGGGTGCGGGAGCGCCATCTTTTGGTCCGCCAAAGCCGCCATCACCGCGCGCAAACGTTGTCGACATGAGCGTGCACAGAAGCTCGCCGCCCTGTGCCTGCCGGATGGTGCGTTCGGTCACGAGGATCGCGCCCTTGCCTTCGCCCTTGTCCCATATGCCAACAACACGCTCATCCATCACCACATCGGCTGCGCTCGGGAGTGGCTTATGAAGCCTCAACCTCTGCTCGCCGTGGACCACCATCAGGTAATTGATCCCTGACTTGCTCATTACCCCGCTCGCGCCCCAGCCAATCACGGTCGCCATGGTGGGGACCGCGACCAAGCCGTTCTCGTACACGAACGGAAGTTCGGCACTGCTCAAGGGATCACGGCCAAAGCCAATTCCCAAGGCGTAGAGCATGGTCTCACGATCACCATAGGATGCCTTCAAACCCTGAACCCTGGTTTGCATCAGTTCGTCATAATTGATTGCCATAAGGACGCTCCCAACCATCGGCTTGGTCCCAGGCCTTTAGCCTGGGACCCCAATAAAGCCTGCTCAATAGCCCGCAGCAAGTCCCGCCCGGCGACGGGCATCATTGGCGCCCTCGAGCATTCCTGTGCGTGGCGATCTCAGGATCGCTTCATCGGCTCCCATCGAGGGCACGATGCGGAAGTGATAACCCATTTTCCTGAGTGCGACACGGCTGGACGCCGTCAAATAGCCAGGCTCGACATAGACCACATCCGGAAGCCACTGCTGATGCACCCGCGGCGCATCGACAGCCTGCTTCATATTCATGTGGAAGTCGACCACATTGAGAATGCTTTCCAATACGATCGATATGATGGTCGAGCCACCAGGGCTGCCCGTGACCATGAACAGATGACCGTGGCGCAAAACGATGGTCGGTGTCATCGAACTCAGGGGCCGCTTGCCTGGTTCAATTTCATTGACCTTACCCTGTACCAGGCCATAACCGTTGGGGAAGCCGGGCTTGGAGGTGAAATCATCCATTTCGTCGTTGAGAAAAAATCCGGTATTCCCTGCGATTTTGCTGTTTCCAAAGAGAAAATTCAGTGTGTAGGTCGTGGACACAGCATTGCCTTTGGCGTCCACCACCGAAAATTGCGTGGTATCAGTTCCCTCCTGGGCACCGCCCGCACCCTTGATCTCTGATGACGGCGTTGCGGCATCGGCTTTAATGCTGGCCCTCAGCCTGGCAGCATGCGCAGGTGAAATGAGCCTTGCTACCGGATTGTGCACAAAGGCCGGGTCTCCAAGCTGGGAATTACGATCGGCAAAGGCTCTTCGCTCAGCTTCGACCAGGTAATGCGTCGCCTTTACGGAGGCATAACCCCATTTGGCAAACGGATAGGGTTTGATGATCTGAAGAATTTCGCACATCGTTGTCCCGCCCGAACTCGGTGGAGGCGCGGACTCGATCGTGTACCCTCGGTATTCGCAGCTGACAGGCTTTTCCCAGTTCACCGTGTAGTCGGCAAAATCTCGCAGACTGAGGATGCCACCGTGCTTTTTACTGGAAGCTACAATCGCATGTGCAATCGGACCGGTATAATAGACGGCATCACCCTCTTTGGCGATCAGCTCGAGGGTGTGGGCTAGCTGCGGCTGCTTGAGAACCTCACCAACCTTGTAAGGTTTGCCGTGGTTCAGGAAGATCGCCGCCACGTTCGGCTCCCTGGCAAACTCCGCGCTGTGGCTGTCGAGGCGCTTTACATCTGCCGACACAAGAACAAAGCCATCCTTCGCCAGGCGGATCGCTGGTGCCATCACTTCCGCCCTGCTCATCGTGCCATAGCGCGCGAGGGCTTCATTCAGGCCCATTACGGTACCCGGCACGCCGATCGAGAGCCAGGACTTGGTGCTGAGACCGGGGATCACATTGCCATGTCCGTCCTGATACATTGTAGGCGTAGCTTTGAGCGGAGCCTTCTCACGAAAATCCAAAAACAGGTTACGGCCATTGGCGAGGTGTATCGTCATAAAGCCCCCGCCACCAATATTGCCGCAGCACGGATCAACGACTGCAAGGGCATAGCCTACGGCCACGGCCGCATCGATCGCGTTGCCTCCCTTCTTCAGGATTTCCAGCCCTGCCTCCGTGGCGTAATGCTGGGCCGTCACCACCATCGCGTGCGGCGCAACAACTGGCCGGTCCGCGGCCAGCGCGGTGCGTGAGGTGATCGCTCCAACCTGGTCGAAGACACTCGCCTGACCGGCATTCGCAACTGGTGGCAGGGCGGCCACGGCCAGGAGGCCGGCACTCAACAACACGGCAATTCGGGACATGGTGACTCGCAAGTAGGACTTCTGGCGCGACGCTAGCTCAGACTGCAGCGGCCGGCAGCTCTAAATTTCTTGATCATTCAGTTAGCTTATACTTACGGTAGGTTATGGCTAACGAATTCAATTCCGCCGTCAAGGCCCTCAGTGCCCTCGCCGATCCGACCCGGCGAACGATATTCGAGCGACTGACGCAGGCACCAGCGGCTGTGGGAGAACTGGCCCGCGGTCTTCCGGTGAGTCGACCGGCGGTATCGCAGCATCTTCGGATCTTGAGGGAAGCCGGTCTGGTGCAACCTTCGGTTTGCGGTACGCGCCGCATCTATGCGGTTGATCGCGCTGGCATTGCCGCCTTGTGCCAGTGGCTGGAGCAACTTGCGAACGCGGCCAGGGCGACCCCCTCCAGCGGCAGCGACTGCGCTAAGAATGAAGGGCACCGGATCTGACATCCTCGGCCCCCGTGCGACGAGGGCCCTTCCCGGCCACGACCATGCCCCTGGGACACGAGCCTGACGTGGCGGGTGCACGGGAGGAGGACGCCCGACACGGAGCTGGCATCAGCGGCCTCCGGGTGGCAGGGCCAGATCACGGTCCAGTTTCCGGGAAATGGGCTCGGCGCTGGGATCGTCCGGGCACGATGCTATAGGGCAGCCAAAGGCTGCGGCAGCGAAACCGCGGGACCATCACTCCAGGCGTCAGTCAGCGGCACGCCCTGCTGCTCAATGCGCGTGCTGGCATGCGCATAGCCTTCGGCAATCGCGCGATCGAACTTCTTCCAGTCACGCAGCCCCACCTCGGCCAGCGGAGGCTCAAACAGATAGTCCGCCTGTTCGCGCACGATGCGTCGCTGAGCTTCCGAACCAACGGTGCCAGATCGCATTAGAATCGAGACGATCGATGGGGTACCACGCATGCGTTGGCTGATCAGCCACCACCACGGCCGCTCGCCATAACGCTCGTCGGTCGCATGCAGGTCAACTTCACCCGTGACATCCGACGCAATAATCGGACCATGACGGCTTTGCGCCATGACATCAACGGGCAAATTGTTCATCACACCGCCATCGACCAGAAGATGTCCGTGCTGCGTGACCGGCGGCAAAATGCCTGGCAAGGCAACGCTGGCTCGCAGGGCCCGCCACAGCACGCCCTGGCGATGCACGTGGATGCGTCCTGTTGTGAGATCTGAGGACACACAAAAGAAAGGCTTGGCCAGCTCTTCAATTCGAATGTCACCAAAATGTTCGCGCAGCAGATTGGAAACCTTTCGCCCGCGTACGATGGCAATCAGGGGCAACGTAAAATCAGACAAGGGGTTGGTTTCAACAAACGCGTGGCGCATGCGCGTAGCCAATTCCTCCAGGCTCCATTCCATGGCAACCCCGGCGGCAATTATCGCGCCCATCGAGGTTCCCCCCAAATGGTCAAAAGGTACGCGCTGCTCGGCTAAAGCTTTCAGTACGCCGATGTGGGCAAAGCCACGAGCCCCGCCACCGGCAAGAACGAGGCCGACGGCACGCCCGGAGATAAAGCGGGCCAGACGCCGAATATCGTCGGGCTGACCGAGACGAACGTGATGATGGGTCTCAAAGAGACGGCTCTTGAGGGTAAAGTGCTCCGGCAAGCCGCGTGTGCCGCCGTTGGGGTGCAGCAGCAGCAATTCCGGCAGGCCGCCCACTCGGGTCTTGGCTGCTGGAACATCGAGCGGACGCAGCGGCAGGGGCTGATCGGCGCGCGCGAGCAGCAGTACCCGGTCGGCCTGGCGCAGACACAAATGTGTCCAAGCCCCATCGGGGGTATCACCGCGATAGAACACAATGTCGTGGTTGGCCTCAAAAGCATTTAGCTCATCGGCACTCCTGCTCGCGGCAGAAGCATCAACAACCGCTGCATTTGAACCCATTTCGGCCAATGCGGCAGCAAGGCGGGCCGCAATGTTTTCGCCCTCAAGGCCTTCCTGCAAAGGTATGATGGCAAAGGATTTCGGCCGGGCGGTGTCTCGTCCACGTTGCGTCGTATCACGCAGACGCCGAACCAGGATCCGCATCAGGTTGAGCATAACCCGGGGGTGACGCCCAATCAGGGTGTCAAAACTCCTTGCATCAACCCGCAGCAATTCGGTATCGCGCAGGGCCACGAGTGTCGCCGAGTGGGGCTCGCCTGAAATCAGGCTCATCTCCCCTACGGTCTCGCCCGCAGGAATGTGCGCGACGAGGCGCCGGCTGCCGTCATCGTCTTCCACGAACACTCCGAGACAACCGGTTATGACGAGAAAGAGCGCTTGGTCATTATCACCATCGCGGGCAAGTGTTACGCCTCCTGGCAGACCAAACCAGCTGGCTTCGGACAGCAACCGGCCGAGAGCAACATCGCCAACCGCATCAAGGAGCCCGAAGCGCCGCAGATGCTCGCGAAGTTCGTCAGGATAGCCGCCATCACGGGCGGTACGCAGTGAGGTGAGTATGGCCATTGCATTCATGATCTCACCAATTTTCTAACCTACCAAGCGGTCCAGCCGCCATCCACAGGCACGGCGGCTCCCGTGACAAAACTGGATGCCGGAGAAGCCAGGAAGAGGAGCGGTCCCCTGATCTCCTCAGCCGTAGGAAGCCGGCCCAGCATGGTTCCAGCCGCCAGCCGGGCGGCAAAGGCCGGGTCCGCGGCCTGGACTTCTTCGCGTGGAAAGGGCCCGGGAACGAGCGCGTTCACGCGGATCCCGTCTGGCCCAAGCTGCGCCGCCAGATGACGTGTCAATTGCAACAGCGCCGCTTTGGCTGGACCGTAATGGGCCGGGCTGACGGCCCTTGGCTCGCTGTAGAGCGATGGATGGGGGGCGACCATCCCGTACATGGAGGCCACATTGACCACTGCAGCGTCACCCTGGGCACGTACTGCCGCCCGCAGGGCCGGCAGGGCCGACCGCACCGCCTCAAACGCGCCGGTTACGGCGGTGCGATAAGTGACTTCGAACGCCTCCGGCTGGAGCACGTCAAAGGCAGCCCCCGCCATCGTGACTGCCGCGTTAACAATGATGTCGAGCCGGTCCCGGCCCGCGAAGAAAGCGCGGACCCGATCCAGGTCTCCCATATCAAAAGGGGCACATTCACTGCTGCACCCAGCAGCGTCCAATTCGCCTTTAAGAGCCAGAAGTGCAGCCGGACCGCGGCCATTGAGTATGACATGGGCTCCGGCCTCGGCCAGAGCTATGGCCATGGACCGACCCAAATGACGAGCCGCCCCAGATACGAAAGCAATCCGCCCATCCAGGCGAAAAGGGTCGCAACCGGTCATGCGCGCGCTGGCCATAAGGCGGGATTGAGCAGCGCTTCGGGCACGTGCGGGCACCGGACCTCGACCTGCCTGCACTCCCGCGGCGACAGCGGCGGACGCAGAAATAACTCCACGTTGGTCTGAAGTTGATGTTCGGTTTCCATACCGACAACAACACCATCAACCCATTCCTGCCCCCGTGCATACGCCAGACACAAATCAGCAGGGCTGCTGCGTCCAAAGTCCGCGACCAGGGTGTCGATGTGAGCGATCAGTGTGGTGGCACTGATCCCATTCAGCCGCGGCCAGACAGACGGGTCTTGAGCCGCCAGAATTCCCTGAAGGAAAACACTGCGTACATGGATCGTAACGCACGGCCGAGAGGCGATGGCCGCGATCACCCCATCCTGACGCCAGCGCCAATCGAGCAGATTGAAGGGCATCTGAATATGCTGCACGTCCGGACACGCCAATGCCTCCAGCGCTTCTTGAGGGGTCTGTACCGATACCCCGAGCGCCAAAATGGATCCGTCCTCAAGGCGTTCGATCAAACGCTCCCAGATCGCTCCGCCATGTGAGGTGCGGTGGGCCGCGCGATGGAGCATCAGGCAATCAAGCCGGTCCAGCCGCAAGGCCCGAAGGGAATGTTCAATACTGGCATCAACCGCAGCGCGAATGCTCTCGCGCCCAGCGTCCTCGCTCACCTTCGTCAGGGGGGAGAGCTTCGTCACCATGCGCACGGGACGCGCGGACAGGGCCTCACCCAGCCGTTCCTCGCTGTCACCATAGGCCCGCGCTGTATCAAAGGTGGAAATACCATGGTCAACCGCGCGGTTGACCAGACGCAGGGCCGCCGCACGTGATGGCTGCCCTGTGCGATTCGCGGCCCCGTATGGCAAACCCAGCTGTACGGCCCCGAGGACCAGTTCCGCCGGCATCTTGTGCCTCTCCCTGTGGCCAGAGGGATTTTGTGCCATTAAAGTAAAGGAGCGGTTAGCGGTCGCACTGGTTCAATGCTCGCCGAGCAGCTTCCACACGCTCTGTGCGGTAAATACTAGCTCGCCTTTTACCGTATAGTCGCCGCGGGCAAAAACCAGGGTTCGCGTTTTTCGTGTAATTTGTGGCGCAACTTCAACTATATCACCAACCTCTACCGCTCTAAGAAACTGGGTCTGCATGTTTGTTGTGGCTACTGCGGCCCGGCCAGTGGCATCCCATACCGCCTGGCCAAGCGACAGATCCGCAAAGGTCATCAGCGCTCCACCGTGAATGCGCCCACCCATGTTGACATGGCGTGCATCGACTGGGAGGGCGTAGCGTCTGGCCAACCCCTCACCGCTCTCATAGACCGGACCGATAAAGATTTCGAAGGGGTCGACAAGCTCGGTCTGCCGGTAGCCGGGCGGCAGAGATATGCTCATGCTGCCTCCGACACCTTCCAAAGGCCATTGGCCACGGCGAGCATGCGCTCGGAGGTAAAGATTTCAGCGGCTAGAAACAGCATAGTACGCGTCCTGCGGCTGATGCGTACCCGTGACTGGATGACCTCACCAAGACGCCCGGGCCCGACAAAATCCGTCGCCAGAGAGACCGTTGCCGTGCGTTTGGCTCCAGTGACAAGACGCGTAGTCCGGCTCATCGATACGTCGATAAAGCTCATCAGCATGCCGCCATGTACGGTGCCGCTTGCATTCATATGGTGCGGAGCAGCAATGAAGCAGAATCGCTTCACGCTACCATCTTCCTCGTCCGGAAGGCGGTATAGCGGGCCGATATAGGCATTAAATCCACCCGTGGACGCTAATTCGGCGCCCTCGGGCAAGGTACCAGAGGAATCAATCATGCCAGCAACTGGAATTTCTGCTCAGAGCCTGATAGGCGGTTTTCCCAGGCCGCGCAACGGAGGGCCCACGGGCGGCCGGGGGCATGGTATGTCTGCCTCCCATTGGCCACATTTGCCGGGCCGGATAGGTTCGCATGCGCTGCCGGCACTGCCGGCGCGTCAAGAAGAGGAATACCCATGAAACGACATCTCCTCCGCACCGCATTCATCGCCGCGCTACTGTGCGGATCGGCAACCGCGATTTCGACGGTTCCCTACGCGTACGCCGCCAAGGAGCCGCATGTCAGCCGAGCGGTTGGTGAGCCACTCAACGAAGCAATCAAGGCCGCCCAGAAGAGCAATTGGGCCGCGGCTCATGCCGCACTGCAAAAGGCAGAAAGCGTGCCCAAAATCTCGGCCTTCGATCAGCTGAAGATCAATCAGATTAAGGCCTTCATTGCGGTTCAGCAGAAAGATTTCGCTACGGCGACGACTGCCTATGAGGCGGTTATCGCCTCTCCTGCGTTCGGGACGCTGGATCCCGCACAGCAGCAGCAAAGCCTCCACAATGCCCTTCTTCTGAGCACCAATGCGCACCATTGGCCCCAGGTGATCGACGCCGCCGAACGGCTGCAGAAAATGGGCCCGCTGGACAGCACTGCACTCACCAATCTTGCCGTTGCCTATTACAATCAAAAGGATATGACCAAGGCCAAGGCAACCGCGGAGCAGGCCATCACCGCGGTTGAGGCTGCCAAGCAGCCGCCGCCTGAGGCGGCCCTGCAGATCATCATGAGCGCCGATGCGTCAAGCAATGACGAGGCCGGGGCCCTCAAAACGCTGGAACAGCTGACACTCTACTACGGGACGTCCGATGATTGGGGTCAGCTTATTGACAATGCACTTGGCACCAGCGGCATTACCGAACTTGATGCCCTTTACCTATACCGTCTGCGGTACCTCACGCACGCCGTAACCGCGCCGGATGATTACACTATTTCCGCCCGCATCGCTGACAAGCGTGGCTATCCTGCCGAGGCTCTCCAATACCTCCAGCAGGGGCTTAACACCAATAAAATCAGTGACTCCGGCAAGGTCGCCCAGCTTCTTGCCAAGGCCACGCACGAAAAGTCTGAAGACGAGCGTTCCCTGCCGCAAATTACTCTTGCGGCGCAAAAAGCCAGTGATGGCAAACAGGAACTCGCTCTTGCCGAGGACTACTGGGGCTATAAGCGCTATGCAGATGCGGTGACCGCTGGTAAGGCCGCACTGGCCAAGGGCGTCAAGGATCCAAGCGAAGCGCATTTCATCGTCGGCATCGCCCTCGCGGCGCAGGGGCAATACGCGCAGGCAGACCAGGAATTGGCGCAAGTGGACGGTGCACCGGCACGGGCTCGGGCTGCAGCACTGTGGAAACTCTGGATTAAATCCAAGGAGCAAAGCGCCGCTGCAGCGCCCGCAGCGTCAGCTCAGCCTGCCCAGCATTGACAAAGCCAAGGCGGTCTGGACGCATAGCGTCCAGACCGTTACGGCCGAAGGGTGACACGCATGGACGAACGCCTTGCCGAACGCCGAATTGCGCTCGCCACTCTGTTCGGCTTTGCGCCGTTCATCATCTTCTCACTGGTAACGCTGTTGTCACTCAGCCTTGGGCTCTGGCTGGCATTTGCCACAGCGTTCGTGATCACGATTCGTGATTTCGTAGAAACGCCACGGTTGCGGGTGCTTGACGGCGCAAACCTCCTGATTTTCGGCGGTTTGGCCCTTGTCGGCGGCTTCCTGGAGCCTAATTTGCGCCTGCTGACCGCCCGCCTTGCGGTAGAGTCCGCGTTGTTCGGGCTTGGGCTTTTTTCAATTGCACGCAGTCGGCCCCTCAGCCTTGCCTATCACCGGACAGGTGGGCGTAGACAGTTTAGCGGGGTATGGCGTTCTCACCTTCTCCTTACCGCAGCCTGGGCCCTAGCAATGCTCATGATGGGCGTTGCCGACGCAGTCACACTCAGCGACCCCAATATCTCGATCCCAGGAGATTTTGCCTTTGGCCTCGCGGCACTCGGCGGCGTAATCGTGTTCACGCTGCGTTTCCCACAGCGCACCACCGGTCATGGCCAAGCCACGTCCCGTGATGAGGTCCGGGCGATCTAATCTGCTCCACAACATCATCCTCGGTTTCGTGGCGGCACCAGGACGGGCACGGATGTCGTGGACCCGGTGACGGCACAACGTGCAGTGGTGCGGATTTTGACCGCTCCCGGCGTGCTGCAGACTTGGCGGAAGGCAGGTTCACAGCTTAAGGTCTGCCTCCCTGTCGATCTTCCGGAGAAAAGCCATGCGCGAAGCCGTCATCGTTTCCACCGCCCGTACGGGTCTCGCCAAGTCGGTTCGCGGCGGGTTCAATATGACGCACGGCGCAGTCATGGGCGGGCACGCCATCAAACACGCGATTGCCCGCGCTGGCCTCGATCCTGCGGAAATAGAGGACGTATTCATGGGTTGCGCTCAGCCTGAAGGCGCGACCGGGATGAATGTCGCACGAAATGCGGCAATCTGGGCTGGCTGCCCCGTGACAACTTCCGGTACCACAATAAATCGCTTCTGTTCCTCGGGGCTGCAGGCTATCGCAATGGCTTCGCAACAGGTCATCACCGAAGGTACGCCTGTGGCGATAGGCTCCGGCGTGGAGTCCATCAGCCTTGTTCAGATGGGTGGAATGAACACCAAAAACATTACCGAAGAGCACCTGATGGAGATCAAACCGGCACTGTGGATGTCGATGATCGAAACCGCTGAAATCGTAGCTGAACGCTACGGCGTCAGCCGCGAGCGACAGGACCAGTATGCCCTGGAGAGCCAGCGTCGGACCGCCGCCGCTCAGCAGGCGGGGAGATTCCGCGATGAGATCGTGCCGCTGAAGACAAAGATGAAGAAGGTTGACAAAAGCACGGGCGCAGAAAGCATTGTCGAAGCAACGGTTGATCGTGACGAATGCAATCGTCCGGACACTACGATCGAGGGCCTGACCTCTCTGGCGCCAGTATTCCGCGGCGGCATGAAAGTTAAGGAAGGAAAATACATCACCGCAGGAAATGCCTCGCAGTTTTCCGATGGCGCCTCGGCCTGCGTCGTCATGGACAGCAGCATTGCGCGCCAACGCGGCATCAAACCTCTAGGTGTTTTCCGCGGCTTTGCCGTGGCGGGCTGCGAACCTGACGAAATGGGCATCGGCCCCGTATTTGCTGTCCCGAGACTTCTCTCGCGTCATGGATTGAAGGTTGATGATATCGACATCTGGGAACTCAATGAAGCATTTGCGAGCCAGGTGCTTTACTGTGCGGACCGGCTGGGTATTGCCCATGAGAAATTGAATGTAGACGGCGGCGCGATCTCCATTGGGCACCCCTACGGCATGAGCGGCGCGCGCATGACCGGCCACCTGCTTATCGAAGGACGGCGTCGCGGAGCTAAATTTGGTGTTGTCACGATGTGTATTGGCGGAGGCATGGGTGCGGCTGGCCTGTTTGAGATCCTGCCGTAAATGCGGTGGATACGGGACCGCGCCGGGGCCGCAGCCACCGTTTTAGCCCTGATGTTGGCGGGCTGTGCAAACCAGGGACAGCTTTCTCAAAGCCATGCCCTGGCCAGTAATTCCCACCAGCAGCTGGCGGCGCTGGAACAGAGGATCTTTGTCCTTGTCGAGAGGGATCGACTTAAAACCAATCCGGCGGCAAAGCCATTGGTCCTTGATCCCGAATTGACAGCCGTCGCTCGCACTCACAGCGAAGACATGGCACGCGAGCATTTTCTGGGTCATCGGGCGCCAAACGGTGAAACCACTGCGCGCCTCATTATGGCCCGTGACAAATCGTTTCAGGGCCTATTAGGGGAAAACATAGCTGCTCAGTATTACACCAAGGCGGCGGGCATCAATGTCAATAGCTACGCTAGGCGCTTCGTTAAGACGTGGATGCGGAGCAAGAGCCATCGCGACAACCTCGCCTTCTCGGATTACACTCAAACGGGCGTCGGGGTCGCCATCAATGGCCACGAAGTTTTCGTAACCCAACTTTTTGCCGACGCGATGCCACCGCATCCCGATGCAAGCAAATCGGTGCATGCACGGGTCGCGCGGTGGTACACTAATCCCAAGGTCGCGATGCGGGCGAGACCCTCCGTTCGCGAGAAAAAGGGGGGTACAGATGCCGGGGCGACTAAAACCAGCATGCCCTAGCCCCGGTATCAGGCTACAGCGCCAGGAGCCCCCGAAAGGCCCTCCATCTTCTGGCCTGAGGGGAGAGTAAAAGAACGAGTGGGGCCCATCACCGGCGGTCAAAGAGCGCGCCAAACGGAGCCTTCTCCGGCGTCGTGGATGAGACGGCAAGACAGGCGGAAAATGCGCCCCGTTCGGAGCTTGGCATCCACCTCCGGGTGCGTGTTCCGGCACGCTGGTGATGGCACGTAGCCAGAACCACGGCTTTTCATCCGGCCGCAGCCAGCGTCCTGCCGTCACTGGCCCCGATCATGCTGGCTCTTTCCTTGCCCTCCCGCCCTGCCGGAGCAAATCGGCATAGCCCCCGCTACACCTCAAAACAGAGCGGGCAGACTGCGTGCCGCACGTCCCGGTAAGATCTCTGGGTGCACCCAGTCGCGTGCTTTTCCCCAAAGCAGTCACAGATCAGTTGGCAGGCCTAGCTGGCCCCTAGGGGGCAGCTTTGCTACACTAGATCTAGGGACTCTCACTCGATTTTGGGTGGCCCCTGGGGCGAAACAGGATGCAGCCAGATCTTCTCTGGAATGTTGGTGGCATTCCTCCGGAAGCACGGGAAGCCGCGCGCGCCGCCGCCCGGCGTGAGGGCATGCCAGTGGGTGAGTGGCTGACACGACGAATTCTCCGCCCGGCAAGCGCTGCCCAGCCCGACATTCTGGCGCTGCCGGAGAGCTGGAGGCCAAACCCGGCGGCCAATGCAGATGGATATGGCAGTATCGACGCTCTGCACTGCGAAAAGAAAGTTGCGCAGCCTTCGGAACGACCCCAAGGGCATGATGCCTATCCGGATCGCAGCCTTGAATTACGCGAGGAGCCGCGGTCCGAGCCTTGGCAAAGCGCCGATACAACAGCGCAGAGCGGTCAAGACCTGGAGGATCCAGCCGGAGCTATTACCCAGCTAAAAAGCGCGGTCGCCGCCCTCGCCGAGCGACAGAGGCAGTATGAGCAGCGCTCTGCCAACCCTGCCTTCAAGGACGCCGTCATTGCGTTGCATGCCGGCCTCTCCAAGCTCAACGAGCAGACGACGCAAGCCTCAAGACTGACAGGTACTCAAATCAATAACTTGAGCCAACGCGTCGGTTCACTTTCGAGTAAGATCGAATTGACCAACTGCCAGATGGAGATCTCGGCGCTTCAGGTGAAGGATGAGCTGGCTGGTCTCGACCGAAGAATCGATCAACTGGAGCGCCTCAATCTGGGGGACGCCACCGCTGCCTTGCGCGGCTCAATCCGCGACCTCGGCGCCAAAGTTATCGAAGCCGAAACCTTGCGAGCCAAACAGCTCAGGGGTCTCAAGAAGGGCTTGGTGGACCTCGGCACCCATATAGCCCACTCCAATGTTGACCAAAAGATCGCCCAGCTTGACCAGCGCGTTTCGGAGCTTTCCCGCTCCGGAGACCGCGCCCTAATTGCACAAAAGCTTTCGCATGAACTTGCTCGCCTCGCACGCCGACTGGACAGTGCCGAGGCGATCTACCGTCAGGATTTCGCACGGTTGCAGGAGAGACTCAACTCCACGCAGCCACAAACACCTTCTTCAAGACCCGACAAAGGGGCTTTGCCGGAGTTTGATCTCTCAGCGCTGACGCAGATACTCGGTCAATCAGTGCCCCAGCCTATCCTGCAGGCAGCTCCAACGTCTTCATCCGCCCTTGAGGTGTTACCGTCATCGCCTCCCGCTACCGCCTTCGGCGATTTTGCGCTCCACGCGCGGCAGCCCGCGCCCAAGAAGGAACGCCCGGGCATGTGGCCGCGCCGTACCGCGTTTTCCGCAGTCGACAGTGTATCTGACAAGATCCGCCTGCGTAACATCGCCATCACCAGCATTACCGTATTGCTGTTCGCACTTGTCGCTGCCTATTTTCTTTATCACAGCCGAGCCCTTGCATCTCCACTGCCTTCCCAGAACTATCTGGCGTCCGTTGGAAACGTGAAAGTTCAGACAACCTCAGCAGCAATGAAACGATTCACTCTGATCCCTCATGCCGGGGCCAAAGTCCCTACGGAGCCTTAGCTTCCCTCGCTCTGACGGGCGATATGCCATGTCCCAAAATCCAGCGGATTGACTGGCATCCTGGAATTTACCGATCCTGAAAGTGGAAGTATTCATCGGGTTCCCGTCCCATGTCACAAAGGACGCGATCCTGCCCACCAGGCACCCCACTGTGTCCCCTCACCAGACCACCGCGGACAATGGGCACACTACGCAACTGCATATACTCTTTCTCGACCCAGCATGTAGACCTGACGAGACGCCGGAAACAGTCGCCCGAACACATCATCTGCGAGGTCGAGCCCGCCGGCATAGGCTCCGAATGCTGGCATTACGAGACGTTGGCCATCAGACACAAAGCAGCGTCGTCGTACCGCCCGCCCATGCCGACGCACAGTATGACAGGGGTGAAGGTGCCCCGCGACCTCCCCGCCAGACGCGACAAGACCTGGATCGTGCCGAAAAACCAGATTGCCGTCGGACAATTCGCTTTCGACCCGACCACCCATCCACACGGGCGGGTTGGGATCGTGATTGCCGCAAACCCAGACCCACTCCTGTGCGCCGATGAGTTCCGTCAATACCACCCGCTCGTCCGAACCCAAACGAAAGTCGGCACCAGAATCGTGAAAACTGTCTCCAAGGGCGATGACGCGCTGTGGACGATAGTTCGTTGCCAAGCGAGCAATACGAGTGAGCATTGTGCGACTGTCGTATGGAGGAAGAAATATACCATACCTTGCGAAGGAGCTACCCTTCTCAAAGTGTATATCCGCGATGACAAGCGTGCGACGCGCCTCCCACCAAAGCGCGCCGGAAGGATCAAGAGTCACAATTTCATTATTAAGAAGTATACGCACTATTCGTACAATCCATGGCGTCACGTATAAGACGTTCCTCAACTTCGCGCAGAATCTCCTCCTGCCCCTGGCCAGAAACCATCTCCCTGGATATTTCAAGCAGAACAGGTACAGCAAGAGGCGAAACCCGTTCGAGATTGCATACAACAATGCGGCCCGCGATGCGCTCAAGCAGGTCAGACAAGCGCGCTATATCCAGCAGACCCGAGGCCGCATCCTGGTAGGCAGCACGCAGGAGAATGTGATCCGGCTCATGTTCTCGCAGAACATCATAAATGAGATCAGAAGAAAATGTGACCTGCCGGTTAGTGTTGGTTCTGCCAGTGCCCCGTGTCTGGATCAACCCGGATATTATCGCGCAATTGCGAAAGGTGCGCTTGTAGAGCGCTGATTGAGCCAGCCAGTCATCGAGGTCATCTCCGAGCATGTCGCCATCAAACAATGCATCAACATCGACACCAACCATGCTGGCAGATCCCCATACTGCCAGCGCATACTCATTAGCAACAAACCCAATCGGCTTCCTGTTCAAGCGTTCAAGACGCCGGGTTATGAGCATTCCGAGGGTTTGATGGGCTAATCGCCCCTCAAATGGATAGCAAACGAGATAATGTTTCCGTCCTCTTGCAAACGTCTCGACCAGTAGCTGCCCGGGTTCGGGTATGGCTGAACGAGATTTCTGAACTTCAAGCCACTCCCTGACCGGATGGGGGAGCCGGGTCCAACTCCCGGGATCAGCGATCATTTGCCGGACACGCTCTGCCAGGAAGGTAGAGAGGGGGAACTTGCCACCCATATATGACGGTACCTGTGCTTCAGGATCCCGCGTACGAGATACAAATGCCACATTTTCACGAATACCTTCGAAACACAGTACTTCTCCAGCAAAGACAAATGTATCTCCAGGGGTAAGGGTCTCCAGGAAATACTCCTCGACCCGTCCGATCAGTCGCCCCCCTGCTCCCACAGGCCTACCTTTGGCCAGAATCCTCACGTCCAGCATAGGTTCTTCAACTATCACCCCCACGTTGAGGCGGTAGCCTTGTGCAAGCCGAGGATGAGACAGTCGCCACGCACCGGTGTCCGTTGGCCTCAATCGGGCATAGCGATCGTAACGCTTAAGCGCATATCCGCCATTGGCTACGAATTCGAGAACTTTTGAAAATTCTTCCCGGGAGAGCTGTCTGTACGGAAATGCGCTGACGACTTCTCGAAACAGATCATCAGGATAAAATGGTCCAGCGACCGCGCTTCCGAGGATATGTTGCGCAAGGACATCAAGCCCCCCCGGGCGCAGGCTCTCAGTATCGAGCTCACCGGCGAGGACTGCCTCTCTTGCCGCTTCACACTCCAGAACCTCAAATCTGTTGGCTGGAACAAGTAGCGCCTGACTCGGTTCATCAAGCCTATGGTTGGCACGACCAATCCTCTGGAGCAGCCGCGCTGCACCTTTAGGAGCCCCAACGCAGATGACCCGGTCAACCGCGCCCCAGTCTATGCCAAGGTCAAGCGTCGAAGTACACACCACCGCCCTCAGGCGGCCACATGCCATTGCGGCTTCGACCTTGCGTCTTTGTTCCGGAGACAGCGAGCCATGATGAAGCCCAATCGGAAGGTTGCTGTCATTGATTGACCACAGATCTTGAAACAGATGTTCAGCCTGCGCACGGGTGTTCACGAAGACCAATGCTGTCGTTGCGGACCTGATTTCCTCCATCACCTCGCCCACAGCATGCTTGGCCATGTGACCTGCCCATGGGACATACTCCTGCGAGGTTAGTATTCTGATCTGCGGCCTGGCGCCCGGTTGACCAACTACAAGACTGCTGAGTGCCGGTTCACCAGACGGCTGGGGAACAAGATAGCGTCGCAGCGGTTCCGGATCGGCCACTGTTGCCGAAAGTCCAATGCGGAAGTGATGCGGCGCCATCGTCTGGAGCCGAGCCAGCCCCAGTGCAAGAAGATCTCCGCGCTTGGAATTATGAAGTGCATGCGCCTCATCTAAAATCACCACTCTTAAATGGCGGAACAAACTCCCAGCGTCCTTCATCGCAAGCATCAGGGCGAGCTGCTCGGGTGTCGTAAGCAGGATGTCGGGGGGCGCATAACGCTGGCGTTGGCGCCGCGGCGGCGGCGTATCTCCGGTGCGACTTTCAATACGCAGGTCCAGCGCCATTTCAGCCACCGGTGCCTGCAGATTACGGGCTACATCGACTGCAAGTGCCTTTAGCGGTGAAATGTATAGGGTGTGAAGATGATAGGGACGCCGGTCGGACGCAGGAAGCCCGCTGAGTTCAACCAGACTTGGCAAGAAGCCGGCGAGCGTCTTGCCCCCGCCGGTTGGCGCTATCAGCAGGCATGACCGCGCCTGTCGGGCATACCGCAGGAGCTCAAGCTGATGGGGACGCGGTGTCCATCCCCGGCTGGAAAACCAGCGGGCAAAGAGGGGCGGTAGACCGCTTTCCGTGTCGGCAGGGTTATCGGTTGGCATGATTTCAGTCTAACGGGGCTCCCTTCGTATCCGCAGATTGCAGCAGCCGAAGACCCTTGTATGCTACAGGCAAAAGGGAGACCCAAACATGGATCTTATGTTTCGCGAAAACCTGCTTAAGGGCAAACGCATTCTGGTCACCGGTGGCGGAACGGGGCTGGGTGAGGTAATGGCTGAGGCCTATGCGCAGCTAGGTGCACGGGTTTACATTTGCGGGCGCCGCAAAGAGGTACTTGAAGATACGGCGCGACGCATTTCAGATCGCACTACCTCCCAGGTTAGCGCCATTTCCTGCGATATACGCGTTGCCGAGGCCGTTGAAGACATGATTGCGGAAATCTGGGCCGATGGCGGTGCATTGTCCGGGCTGGTCAACAATGCGGCTGGCAATTTCATCAGCCGTACCAAGGATCTGTCGCCTCGAGCGTTCAATGCAATCGCCGACATTGTCTTCCGTGGCACCTTCTATGTAACCCTGGCCTGTGGCAAACGATGGATTGACGGAGGCCAAAAGGGTAGCGTCATCTCCATCCTGACGACGTGGATCTGGAATGGAGGTCCCTTTACCGTTCCAAGTGCGATGAGCAAGGCTGGGCTTCATATCATGACGAAATCCCTTGCTAGCGAATGGGGAGGCTACGGTATTCGCCTCAATGCAATCGCCCCAGGGCCATTTCCAACCAAAGGCGCCTGGGATCGACTAATCCCCCAGTCCGCTAGCCGTGGCGAGGAAAGAGTAAATGCCATCCCTATGGGCCGCAACGGCGAAATGCCTGAACTTGCCAATCTTGCAGTTTTCCTGATGGCAGATGGTTGCGACTACCTAACCGGACAGACGATCGCCATCGATGGGGGCTTGCATCTGGCGTCGGGTGGAAATTTCTACCAACTAAGCGCGCTGGGCGACAACGACTGGCAGCGCATCCGTGACGAAATCAAAGGGACCAACGCTAAGGACAAGGCCAAACGAACCGTATAGCAAATATTACCGCTCTCAACCGATTGCCGGCAAGCAGAACGGCGATGGGCACCTTTACAGTGGATATGCCCTCCGCCTCGTTGCGGGGGGTGCTTACCTCGCAGCAGAACGCGAAAATCAGCATTCGCATCGGATGCACTAGGGACGAAAGTACGCTTACATGGCATCTTGCCTGATCGATGACATCATACCCTCTCGCTAGGCAGAGAATGCTGCAATGCCGGTAATGTTTCGACCAAGAATGAGTGCATGCACGTCATGCGTACCCTCATAAGTGTTGACGGCCTCGAGATTGAGCACATGCCGGATTACGCCATACTCGTCAGAAATGCCATTACCGCCATGCATGTCTCGCGCTTCTCTGGCAATCGCCAGGGCCTTGCCACAATTATTGCGCTTCAGCAATGAAATGGCTGCTGGCGCGGCTCGCCCATCATCCATTAGCCGCCCAAGCTCGATAGCCCCTGCGAGACCAAGCGTGATCTCGGTCTGCATGTCTGCCAATTTCTTCTGGATCAGCTGATTTGCTGCCAGGGGGCGGCCAAACTGTTTGCGCTCCATCGTATAGGTGCGCGCCGCATGAAAGCAAAATTCCGCCGCGCCCATCGCGCCCCACGCTATCCCAAAGCGCGCTCGATTAAGACACCCAAACGGACCGGAAAGACCAGATACCTCAGGAAGCAGTGCCCCCTGCCCTACCCGACAATCCGCGAGAACAATCTCCCCCGTTACGCTGGCGCGAAGAGAAAACTTTCCCTCGATTTTGGGCGTGGAAAATCCCGCAGCATCACGCTCGACAATGAAGCCGCGGATCTTTCCATCTAGCTTGGCCCATACAACTGCCAGATCGGCAATCGGAGCGTTCGTGATCCAGGTTTTAGCGCCATTGAGCACATAGCCACCACTTATCCTCTCAGCGCGTGTCACCATGCTGGCGGGATCGGAGCCATGATCAGGCTCTGTCAATCCGAAGCAGCCGACAAATTCTCCACTGGCGAGTTTTGGCAGATATTTACGGCGCTGCTCCTCCGAGCCGTAAGCATAGATTGGATGCATGACAAGCGAATTCTGAACGCTCATGGCCGAGCGATAGCCACTGTCGACACGCTCGACTTCGCGCGCGACCAGCCCATAGCTCGTATAATTCAGGGCCGCTCCGCCGTACGTATCAGGTAGTGTAATGCCTAGAAATCCAACCTCTCCCATTTCACGCATGAGGTTGCGGTCAAATTTCTCGTGGCGGAAACCATCACGGACAGCCGGCATCAAAACACCATTACAGAATTCCCTGGCGCTATCGCGCACCAGGCGTTCCTGTTCGGATAACCTCTCACCCAGCAGCAGCGGGTCGGACCAATCAAATGGATTATCTTCGAGCTTGGGAGGGCGCTGAGTGGTCATGCTGGATCAATCCTGTTCACTGAGAAAATCAAGTACAGCTTGCTTGTACAGTTTATCACCCACACTCGTCATGTGGTCACGGCGCTCAATGACCACAGCGCGCCCCCGAGGGAATGCCGCAGCCAGAGGACCCGGTCGGCCAGTCAGCGTGTCGGCGCTGCCGCATACCACAAGAACTTTTTGTGATATTTCGGCAAGCTGCGAGGGCGGCCAGGTTTTCCGCCTGCCACGCATACAGGCGGCGAGTGCTAGTCGATCCTTTCCCTTTTGATCGACGAATCGCCGAAACATCAAACCCACCGGATCCTTTATCGTTGCTGGATCCTCGGCTTCCAGCGCCGCAGCGACACCAGAGAGCGTATTTTCCCGATCCTGAAAATACGTCTGTCCAACACCACCAACGATCAGCTTGCCGACGCGGGCTGCGTGCATCTTCGCCAAATGTATGGCAATGTAGCCCCCCATCGAGTACCCCATCACCGGCGCGGACGTAAGACCTGCAGCGTCCATTACGGCAAGGACGTCCCCCACTCGGAGATCCTGGGCATAGAGGGCCGGATCGCGAGGCTTGTCACTTTCCCCGTGCCCGCGGATATCGAGCGCGACCACCCGCCATCCCGCAGCCAACAGGGTGTCATACCAGCCCGGTGCCTTCCAGTTTTGTGTGCGGTCAGAGCCAAAACCATGGACCAGGACGACGGGCGCCCCCTGCCCGACATCATCAAACGCGATCCTGAGCCCGTCTGGGGCTGTCACATAATCTGTCATAACTGCCTTTTACCCTGAGACTAGTGGCTCGCAAAGACGTTGCCGCATGCCTAGAATGGGCCGAAGCAACGGGCGGCGGGGATTCCTGAGATGCAGGTTTGGCTCTTTATCGCGGCGATCAACGGCTTTCTCGCCGTCGCGCTTGGGGCATTCGGATCGCACGGTCTGGAGGGGCGCTTATCGAGCAAAGACCTGACCACGTTCGAGACCGCTGTCCGCTATCATATGTATCACGCCCTCGCGCTTGGCCTGTGCGCCATTGCAAGCCGTGGGGTAGCCAGAGATCAAGTAATAGCTGCCGCCTCACTATTTACTTTAGGGATAGTGCTGTTTAGCGGATCCCTTTATCTTTATTCAGTGCGCCACTGGCGGCCGCTAGTTTACCTAACCCCATTAGGTGGCCTAGCTTTCCTCTCCGGCTGGGTCATGCTTGCCTGGGCAGCCTGCACGCTGAGCTGATTGGGAGGACGGTATGAGCACTTTTCCAGAGGCACGCCTTATCAAGACCAATGGTATAGAACTGGCGGTCTACGAAATGGGGCCCTCAAACGGAGTCCCAATCGTGCTATGCCACGGATTCCCTGAACTTGCCTACAGCTGGCGCTATCAGTTGCCAGCCCTCGCCGAAGCAGGCTACCGCGTAATTGCCCCGGATCAGCGCGGCTATGGCGGCTCTTCCCGTCCGCAGGCAGTAGAAAGCTACGACATAGTACATTTGACCGGTGACCTTGCTGGACTTCTTGACGCGCTTTCGATCGAGCGTGCGATTTTTGTCGGCCATGATTGGGGGGGGCTTGTGGTATGGCAGATGCCGCTGTGGCATCCCAAACGCGTTGCCGGCATCATTGGTGTAAACACGCCGTTTCTGCCCCGACCTCCCGTTGATCCCATCCAGGCCATGCGCCATGCCTATGGCGACAACATGTATATTGTGTTTTTCCAACAACCGGGAGTTGCAGACGCCATTCTGGCCAAGGATGTAGCCAGAAGCTTCCGCTTCTTCATGCGAAAATCGGGAATTCGGGCAGTCGATTACGCTAAACTTCCGAAGCAGGCCCGCAATCTCGAGCTCGTTCGCGCACTTGGAGAGGACGAATCCGGCTGGTCTGGAGAACTCCTTCTGAGCCCTCAGGAACTCAAGTTTTTCGTCGAGACCTATGAGCGCACCGGATTTACCGGCGGAATCAATTGGTATCGTAACTTCACACGCAATTGGCAGCTAAGCGAAAATCTCCCTCAGAAAGTCGACGTGCCAGCGTTAATGATCATGGCTGAGGACGACGTTGTTTTGTCTCCTGCCATGGCAGATGGCATGGAACGTTACGTCCCCGACCTCGAGAAGGTCTTAATCAAGGGCTGTGGACACTGGACACAGCAGGAAGCACCACAGGGCACAAATTCTGCCATGCTGGACTGGCTTCAACGACGGTTTCCAAACCACTAATTCATGACCTCCAACGCCGATGGTTTCAGACAGGACTATCAGCGGTACATAATGCGATGATTACGCGTTCTCGTGACCCAGTGAATTTTTCCTACGCGGCTCCTGATGATCCGTGGCTCAAGCGTTTTGTTATACGCACGATTGAACGGATGACCGGACAGCCCTTCCTCAAATCCCTATATGACGATCACCTCATCAACCCGGTACCCGGAGAAAGCTTCTGGGATTCCGCGGTACGCCGCCTGCGATTGAATATCGTCACTAACGAAGACCGCCTGCATCAATTGCCGCAAACGGGACCACTCGTTGTCGTTGCCAACCATCCATTTGGCGTTGTGGATGGGCTGATCATTTGTCATCTCGTTGCGCGCGTCCGCAGCGACTTTGTGGTACTGACAAATTCACTGCTCACGCAGTCAGAGGAATTGAAATCCTATCTCCTTCCTATCGATTTTTCTGAAACTGAAGAAGCTCTCGCAATAAATCTCAAATCAAGAGCTGCCGCCAAGCATCATCTAATGGGCGGAGGGTGTCTTGTTGTTTTTCCAGCTGGAGGGGTATCCACCACGCCTCGTCCGTGGAACAAGACCGCTACTGATGCGGAATGGAAGAAGTTTACTGGCCGACTAATTCAACAGTGCAGAGCCCCAGTCGCACCAGTGTATTTTGCCGGACAAAATAGCCGCCTGTTTCAGATTGCAAGCCACATTTCTCTTACCTTGCGCCTGTCTCTTCTGTTCAAGGAAGTACGAGACCGCATTGGCAGTGACATACATGTTCGGATTGGTGAGGTTATAGACTTTGAGCGTCTACCTGATGCCGATAATCGGCAGTCGTTCATGGATCAGCTGCGCAGCATGACCTACGCTCTTGCCAGCGAACTGCAGAATTCAAGCCGACGTCCAAATCAACCGGGGAAAATCTGATGAGGGTTGGGCTATTTGTAACCTGTCTTGTCGATATGATGAGACCGTCAGTGGGTTTTTCAACGCTCCAGCTACTCGAGCGTGCGGGGTGCGAAGTTGTTGTTCCACCAACCCAGACCTGTTGCGGTCAACCGGCTTGGAACTCCGGCGCAGATACGCATTGCCAGGATCTGGCTCGCAAAGTTATCGACACCTTCCTGGAGTTTGATTATGTGGTCGTACCATCCGGATCCTGTGCTGGTATGATTCGCAATCATTACCCCGAGGCTCTCAAGGACGATCACACTTACCATTCGCGAGCTCTCTCCTTGGCCAAGAAAACATATGAGCTCACCCAGTTCCTGGTAGAGATTGCGCACGCGACCGAGTTTTCAGCCAAGTACAAGGCGTCGGCGTGCTATCATGACTCCTGCTCGTGTCTACGCGAACTATCGGTTCGTGAGGCGCCACGGCAGCTACTTGCAAAGGTTGAAGGGCTCGAACTAAAGCCGCTAAAAGATTCGGACGTGTGCTGCGGCTTTGGTGGCCTGTTTAGTGTAAAATACCCTGAAATTTCCGAACGAATGGCCGATGATAAGATTTCCGATGCAAAGGATACTGACTCATCTCTCGTTATCGGACCCGACCTTGGTTGCCTTTTGCACCTTGCAGGTCGTGCTGCGCGACGTGGCGAAACCCTCAAATTCAGGCACATCGCAGAGGTGCTGGCCAATTGTCCTCACCCCTCAATCGGAGAAGGCACATGACACAAAATCCGCGTGCCTTTCGTGAGGCCTCCAAACAGGCGGTACATGATCCACGGCTCAAACAGGCTCTTGGCCGTATCAAAGGGCATTTTCAGCTGGCCCGCCGCTTTGCATCGAGCGACTTTCCCGACTTCGAAGCGCTACGCGATCAAGGTGCCGCAATACGCGAGCACTCCATTACACATCTGCAACCATTACTCGCTGAATTTGAGAAATCTGTAACTTCACGCGGCGGCAAGGTGCATTGGGCACGCGATGCGGCTGAAGCACGGCAGGTAGTTATCGAAATTCTTAAGCGCTCTGGCGCCCGTCGTGTGACCAAAGGAAAGTCCATGGTCAGCGAGGAAATCGGATTGAATGATGCTCTCCAGGCGCATGGCATCGAGCCGATCGAGACCGATCTTGGTGAATATATCATACAGCTGCGGCACGAGCCGCCCAGTCACATCATTGCACCGGCATTTCACCTCAACAAGGAAGATGTCGCGGAAACCTTTCGCGGCGCCCACCGCAATCTGGATCCATCACGGGACCTTTCTGAGCGTAGCGCCCTCGTAAGCGAGGCCCGGACAATGCTGCGGGCAGCTTTTGAAGGGGCCGATGCCGGAATAACTGGTGCGAATTTCCTGACAGCCCGCGAAGGTGCTGCGCTGATTGTTACTAACGAAGGTAATGGCGATCTCACCCGCCTTCTTCCCCGTACCCATATCGTTGTAACCGGCATTGAAAAAGTTGTACCAGACCTTAACGCCGCTTCGGTGTTGTTACGCTTGCTGACGCGCTCGGCTACAGGCCAACCCATTACCTCATATGTCAGTGTTATGAGTGGGCCGCACTCGCCGGAACTATCTGATGGTCCTCGTGAATTTCACGTCGTCCTGGTCGATAATGGTCGAACCCGGCTATTGGGAACGCCGGCCCAGGAGGCATTACGCTGTATCCGGTGCGCGGCATGCCTAAATCATTGTCCGATTTATGGTGCAGTTGGTGGACACGCCTATGGAGCGACCTATCCAGGACCGATCGGCGCTGCGCTTAATCCCAACCTCCTGGGCATATCGCAGGCACATCACCATCCCAACGCCTCTACATTCTGTGGCCGATGCGCGGAGGTCTGCCCAGTCAAAATTCCCCTGCCGACAATCATGCGGTATTGGCGTGCACGTGAATACGCTGCAGGCCTGCCTCCATTAAGCAATCGTGCCGGCCTGGGCCTGTGGGCGTTTGCCGCCAAACGCCCACAGCTCTACCGCCTGATCACAAAGCTAGCCAGCCGCATCTTGAAGAGACTCTCGCGGGATGGCCGCATTCATGCCCTGCCCCTGGCCGGAGGGTGGTTTGCCATTCGTGATCTTCCCGAACCCGAGGGCAAGACTTTCATGGAGCAGTTGAAGTCCTCATGACCGCGCGCGACGATATTTTCCAGGCCATCAAGCGAGCCAGTCTGGCTCCCAGCCCGTTGCCTCCCACCTACGTTCCACGACCGACAGAGAACACACTAAACCGTTTCACGGCCATGGCCGAGCGTGCTGCAGTGGAATTGCGCATTCTGTCCAGCGTATCTGAACTGCCAGATGCCATTTCTGATATCCTGCGGACGCGCAATCTACCGGCGCGGCTCCACGTCCCTGACGGTTCCACGCTCGACATTTCAGCGTGGCACGGCGAGATACTGGCGACGCCCCCGGGACCCGAGGATGCTGCACTTGCACACGCACCGCTCGGCATTGCTGAAACTGGCACGCTGGTATATGCCGCCAATGCATCACAGCCGGCAAGCTGGCACTTTCGGGCCGGGCTGGAAATTGCAGTTTTAGAGGCTCGTAACATTGTTGGTCATATGGAGGATGCCCTTGCCACAATTCAGGCGATGGGGCTGCCACCTACACTTAATTTCGTAACTGGTCCATCGCGCACTGCTGATATCGAGCAAACGCTCGAGTTGGGCGCCCATGGTCCCAAGACCCTATGCCTTCTGCTGATCAAAGAGTAAGGACGGCGCAGGTCAGCTTTTGCAGAATGATATCCAGATGCTCAAGCTCCTCTTCCGTCAATGCCGCGAGGAGTCTGGATTCGAACTCTTTGGCGCGCGGCACTATTTTCTCATATATGGCGCGGCCGCGAGGCGAAAGTGCGAGCCGCGTCACCCGCCCGTCTTCCGCGTCCGCCCGCCGTACCAGCCGTCCACTTTCAACCAGATTTGCCACCGCCCGGCTGACCTGGACTTTATCCATCGCTGTACGAACACAAACTTCCGTGGCGGAGAGGCCGTCGCCGGTACCCAAGGCAGCCATGACCCTCCATTCGGTCGCTGACATGGAAAACTCTTCAGCGTAACGCCGCGCCAAAGCACTGCTTATCCGGTTGGTAATGACGGATAGTCGATAGGGCAAGAATTCTTCAAGAACCAGCGCTTCGTAAACGTCACTCTGCATCCGCCTGTCTCTTGGGCTGCGCTGTCACAAATGCTGGCATCTCATAGGCTGACTTCTCAATGGCCCTCAAGGTCGGCCATCGGTCAATCTCCATATTTACTGCTCGTGCATTAGCGATCTGCGGAATTAGGCACAAATCTGCCAATGTCGGCTGGTCACCATGACAAAACCGTCCTGTCAGCGGGCTTCCACCAATCATTGTCTCAAGCGCATCGAACCCCTGCTCGATCCAATGTCGCATGAAGTCATCAACCTCAGCTTCCGTTCGCGCGTATTCCCGCATCAGAAATCTGCGCACTCGCAGATTGTTTATGGGATGGATGTCACAGGCCACCGCATAGGCTATCTGCCGCACGCGTGCTCGCGAGAGCGGATCTTTCGGCAATAGCGGTGGGTCGGGAAACATCTCGTCCAGGTACTCAATGATTGCAAGAGACTGAGAAATCGCCCGACCATCATGAACTAAGGCTGGAACAAATCCCTGCGGGTTGACTTCACGAAACGCTTGCGACATCTGCTCGTTTTTGCGGAGATGCACATATACATCATCATGCTCGAGCCCTTTGAGGGCCAACGCTATTCGCACCCTGAATGCAGCGGACGAACGAAAATAGGTGTATAAAGTGATCGCCACCTCAGGCTCCCTCGTAACGGCATACTACCTGATCTATTGCACCAAAAACTGAACGTCCAGACAGATCAAGCATTTCTATACGTACACGATCTCCAAAGCGCATGAACTGGGTCCTCGTCTCCCCAGATTCTATGACTTCAAGCATTCGTCGTTCAGCGAGACAGGCTGAACCACGCCTGTGATCCTTATTGGAAACCGTGCCTGACCCGATAATTGTTCCGGCGCAAAGATATCTTGTCTTTGCAGCATGGGAAATCAAATGCGGAAAATCAAACGTCATGTCTTCGCCGGCATTCGGCGCACCAAAATCCTGACCGTTATACTTTACGTGAAGCGGTAAATGCACCCTTCCACCATCCCAAGCCTCTCCCAGTTCATCAGGTGTAACCGCGACCGGAGAAAATGCGGTGGCAGGTTTAGACTGAAAGAAGCCAAAACCTTTGGCGAGTTCTCCCGGAATGAGGTTCCGCAGAGAAACGTCATTGACTAGCATCAGCAGCTTGATGTGTCTTTGGGCGTGCTCGGCAGAAATCGCCATGGGCACGTCATCGGTGATGACAGCAATCTCGCCTTCAAAATCAATTCCAAAATTCTCATTTTCTACGACGATTGGATCGCTTGCTCCAATAAAGCCATCGGATCCACCCTGGTACATCAACGGGTCTGACCAAAAGCTTTCCGGCAACTGCGCACCGCGCGCCCGACGCACCAGTTCTACATGCGTCACATAGGCAGAACCATCTGCCCACTGAAATGCCCGCGGAAGTGGCGCGGCACAATTTTCCGTCTCAAAATTAAGTACCCCTTCGGCTTTTTCCTCGTTTAGCAATTCATAGACTCGCATCAGGCGTGACGCACACTCGTGCCAATTATCGAGAGCTGACTGCAACGTCAGCGCGATATGGGGCACAGTTACGCAGGTCTTCAAATCACTAGACACGACTACAAGTCTTCCATCACGCCCGTGTTTAAGCGAAGCAAGCTTCATTTTGTCATCCAGCTTTCTGCGTAACCGGTAACCTCGGTCGTGCAAGCCGCCGCTTGCAGGTCCAGGCCGTCGCGGGCGTCAATCATGACTGCAACTTCGTCGGTTGAGTCCTTTGCCGCTTTTGCACCGGCAGCAAAGGCCTTGGGATGAGGACCGTGTGTGAAGCCGCTGGGGTGGAAGGTCATCATTCCGGGCTTAATGTTATCCCGGCTGAAGAACTCCCCTCTGTGATAGAATATAACTTCGTCATAATCATCATTGGAGTGATAAAATGGAACTTTTAGGGCTCCAGGATCACTTTCAATAGGGCGCGGCACAAAGGTGCAGACCACAAAGCGCTCTGTCACAAACGTCGAATGCACGCTCGGTGGTATATGATAGCGATGGCTCATCACCGGCCTTATATCGCGCCAATTGAGTTTGAGAACACTGAGATTTCCCTTCCAGCCGATAGCGTCCAGGGGGTTGAAGGGATACGTAATGGTAGATATTTCATTGCGACGCTTCACCCGTAGCCGCCATTCTGATTCACTCTGCTGGCGCGCGTAAGCATCATCGAGACTCGGCGTATCAATGGCCGCTGGATCAAATATGGCATGGGGACCGAGGATACCGCGCTCCGGCAACTTATAGGCGCTGTTGGTGGCCTCAATACAGAGGGTAGTTGTTTGTGTTTTGGGCTGGAGACGCCACATGGTCCCACGAGGGATCAGAAGGTAATCTCCTTCCCGATACGCAAGGTGTCCGAAATCGCAGAACAGGTCGCCCTCACCAGCGTGAACAAACAGGAGCTCGTCTCCATCAGCATTGCGGACGAGGTGTTGCATGGACTGATGAAGTGACCAGACCCGGATCCGTACCGCTGAATTGCAAAGAAGGAGGTCTGCATCAAACGGATCAGATGATTCTCGCGCTGCAGCTACAGCGTCAAATGCCCGCGGTCGGAGAGGTCCCTCAAATTTGATCCAGCCGGTTGGTGGATGGGAATGGTAGACATGGGCCGCAGGACCGAAGAATCCATCCCGCCCGATTTCCCGCTCATAGCTGCCTTCTGGCAGATCGCAGTGGGCCTGACGGGACGTCGCACCTTCCTTGCGAGGCAATTCAATCCAGTTGCGCTGGCTCATGAAAGCCTCGCATCGCCCGGGTCTTTCAGGACGCCGCGCTGTATCTGATCGAGTTCGATGGATTCGAAGAGCGCTCGGAAATTACCCTCACCGAAACCTTCGTTACCCTTCCTTTGAATTATCTCGAAGAAAATTGGTCCGATCGCATTTCGGGTAAAAATCTGCAGAAGTAGTCCCTGACCGGAAGTGGGGGCACCGTCGATCAGGATCCGCAACTTCTTCAGGCGCTCAACATCTTCTCCATGCCCTTTGATGCGATTGTCAAGACGGGCATAGTACGTGTCTGGAGTATCCTGAAATGGTATACCGCTGGTCTTCATGATTTCGACGGTATGGTAGATATCGTCCGTCCCAAGCGCGATATGCTGAATTCCCTCGCCTTTATAGTCTTCGAGGTATTCCGCTATCTGCGACTTATCATCAGAGCTTTCATTGATTGGTATACGGATTTTACCATCTGGGCTTGTCATTGCTCGAGACTTCAGTCCCGTCAATTTTCCCTCTATGTCGAAATATCTTACCTCACGGAAGTTAAAAAGCTTCTCATAAAAGCCCGCCCATTTATCCATGTTTCCACGAAAGACGTTGTGCGTTATGTGATCTATGTAGGTAACCCCAGCGCCAGTGTGCGCGAATCCCCGCGATGGATCGGTGGGAATAAAATCAACATCGTAGATCGAATGCTCTCCATAACGGTCGACGAGATAGATTACGCTTCCTCCTATGCCTTCAATCGCCGGAATATTGAGTTCCATCGGTCCGATCTGATTTGCAAAAGGCTTGGCGCCACGTTCGGTCAGTTTGCGATAGGCTTGCGCAGCATCCTTGACGCGGAAGGCCATTGCACAGGCCGAGGGGCCGTGGGCCTTAGCGAATCGTGAGCCATGACTGCCGGGCTCGGCATTGACGATGAAGTTTGATTCGCCCTGCCGGTATAGAACGACGTCCTTGGAGCGGTGGCGCGCAACGGCGCGAAAGCCCATTTGTTCAAAGTAGCGGTGCAGCTGTCCGACATCAGGAGCGGTGTACTCCACAAACTCAAAACCGTCGGTACCAATCGGATTGTCCCAAAGCTGGTTCATGGCGCATCTCCCCGTAATGTTGAGATAGCTTAGCGCTAGGTTAGTTTCATTTGCAACTATTTAGTGCCAGTGAACCCCATCAGGTTGGATGACTGCACCGCAGCAATCCTGATGGCGCCAGGGGAGCAGCTTACGGTTACGTCGAGGCTGGAGCCGAGGCGTAGGTGAGGATTTGAGGCGCGCGAGGTCACGGCTTTGCGCGCGCCGCTCTCCGCGACGGACCGGAAACCTGCTGGGCGAAACCTGAAAAAGCGCAAATGACTTGAAAACGAGGCCCGCCCGCCATTGGACCGAGTCAGGTGCCCATCTCTCGGTGCAGTCCTGGGGCAGCCTCCCCCAGCGTGGGGAACTAAGCTCAGCTTTACGCCTTGAGTCAGCGGCACGAGGGCGACGCAAGATTGCAAGCCTCGGCTGACAGAATGGTGAAAGACCAAGTGCGCCGTCGCCGGCAGCTGCCCGCATGTTTGCTGGGGGCTGGCGCGGGTTGCAATGCTGCGTCGGAAGGACACGACCTCGTGCCTGCGAATAGATCCCGCTCGAGCACCGCAAACCCAAGGTTAGCCGTGCTCAGCTATTTTTCAGCATTCGCCTCGCTCCCGCAGGTTGAGGCGGAGGCGCTGCGCACGATGATCAGTCGCCTGACGCCATTTGCAGCAGGGAGCGAGATTATCCCCGCGGGATCCCGCCTGGACGCGCCCTGGATTTTAACCTCGGGGTGGGTTTGCCGCGCTGCCCGCCTTCCCGATGGACGTCGCCAAATCCTGGACTTTTACTTTCCAGGTGACCTTATCGGGTTCTCCTCTCGCCGCGGCGCGGAAGCGGCAGCGTCATACATGAGCCTGACAAGATCGGACTGCGCGCCGGCTGGCGAGCTTTTGCACAACGCTCAAGAAAGTCGACCTACTTGGCCGGTACTGGCAGAAATCTGCCATACTCTCGAACAACAGATCGAAATTCGCCTACTGCACCAAATCGTCCGCAATGGCCGGCAAACCGCCTATGAGAGAGTCGCCCATCTCATCCTGGAATTTCACGGCCGATTACGCATGAGTGGCCACGCTCACAATAATTCCTTTATTTTGCCGCTTACGCAGGAAATCCTGGCCGAAGCCGTTGGCCTCTCAACGGTTCATATGAACCGGACAATACAACAACTGCGACGCGCCAAACTAATCCGTTCTGAAGGCGGGACCATCACGCTTATGGATATGGCGGCACTTCTTTCGCTCGCCGGCCGCCTTGGCCCCCAAAGCCAGCCAGGGGCCCTGCAGGGCGAGGTCTGGGAGGCTGAGACAGCTCCCGTGGCCAAGTCTTTCTGAACCAGCCGCTTACACCCCAGGCAAAGTGGGCGCAGGCCTGGTGGCAGCCCAGGCCCTGGCCTCCTGGGCCTCTCCGCCCGCGTATCGGGCATTCCGGTCTTACCCCTGGTGTACCCAGCCCTGGCCGTCCCCCATTGCCCTCTCCCGGACGAATGCCCGGCGAAGCGTTCCCAGACTGTTGAATTTACGAGGTGCGCAGGACTTGTATGATGGCCCCGGTTTGCGCGCCTGGAGTGCGCCGGTAAGTCTATCCAAGAGGGCATTCATGACATTTTTGACGCGCAAAAAGCCGATCAACGCGGCTGCGCATTTTGACGCCACGACTCGACTAACGCCCACCTTGAGCTGGCCCCATCTGGTCGCGATGGGTGTAGGTGCGATTGTGGGAACCGGCATTTATACCTTGACGGGTATTGGCGCAGGGCTAGCTGGTCCGGCGGTCATTCTATCCTTTCTGGGCTGCGGTCTGCTTTGCGCGTGTGCAGCGTTTTGCTACGCAGAAATGGCGACCATGATCCCTGCATCTGGCAGCGCCTACACATATTCCTATGTCGCGCTTGGCGAAGTTGTGGCCTGGATAGTGGGATGGAGCCTCATTCTCGAATACACGGTGGCCGCGTCGGCTGTTGCGGTAGGCTGGTCAGCGCACGTCGCCGAATTCATTCATGCCGCAGGCTGGCCGCTGCCAAACGCGCTTCTGCATGGGGTAATGAGCGGTGGCCTCGTTGACCTTCCAGCGATCATTATCTCAGCTGTTGTCACAGTCATGCTGATAATTGGAACGCGCGAGAGTGCGACCGTCAACATCGTGTTGGTTATCATCAAACTCAGCGCACTCGTGGTCTTTGTCATATTGGCAGGCCAGGCGTTCAACCCTGCCAATTTTCATCCCTTCGCGCCCTATGGTCTCGGCGCACATGTCGACCCAGATGGTGTCAAACGCGGAGCACTGGCCGCAGCGGCCCTGATATTTTTTGCTTTCTACGGATTTGATGCAGTCTCAACTGCAGCTGAGGAAACCAAAAATCCTGGCCGCAACCTGACTATCGGAATAGTGGGTTCAATGGCTCTATGCACGACGATATATGTCCTTGTCGCGACTGCAGCACTCGGAGCGTCCTACTTTTCTGACTTCTCAAAATCCGCAGCTCCGCTCGTTTACATCCTCATCCTGCTGAAGCACCCGGCTTTCGCAGAACTGGTAGCGGCCGCAGCCATCGTTGCTCTGCCGACTGTCATTCTGGTTCTAATGTATGGTCAAAGCAGGATCTTCTTCGTCATGGCCCGCGATGGCCTACTGCCAAATTCCTTAGCCAAGATCAGCAGAAAACGCGGCACCCCGGTGCTGATGACCGTACTCACGGGGATTGTCGTCGCCGTTATGGCAGCAACCCTGCGTCTTGACGAAATCGCACTGCTCGCCAATGCCGGTACGCTATGTGCATTTGTCGCAGTTTCGGTCTGCGTCCTGCTTCTGCGACTACGCGAACCAAACCGCGAACGGGCTTTTCGTACCCCGATGGTATGGCTCATTGCACCAATCTGCATTTTGGGATGCCTCTACCTTTTCTTTACCGGCCTGCCCGCATTTACAAAATGGTGGTTCTTGTTCTGGAACAGCCTAGGCCTCGTCGTTTATCTCGCCTATGGCCGCCGTCGCAGCAACCTGGCTGGATCCTAGAAGCGCAAACGGGAGGGATACGCCTTCAGACTACGGCGGTCGCCCTACTTGGGGCGGCCGCCTTCCAGTTGCGAAGAAGTGCCAGAGCCGCAACAGCTACGCCAACGATCAGCACAATCCATCCCGGACGAATGCCGGCGACAAATGTGAAATTGGCATAAAAGACTTTCATGCCATCAATAGGCGTAAACAACATATATCCCGCTGCCTCTCCGACCATGGTCAGAGTGGCTGCCATGAAGCCAAGCGCCAATAGCGTAACGGGATGTGAGGCAAGGCGCGGCCGCGTCATCCAAAGGATGAGCCTGTAACCCATTAGCCACATGAACAAGCCCGCAAAAATCGTGGGCTCGGTTACAACAAGCTTCGACTGAATAAAATAGTGAATCAGCGCCAGAACTGTCGCCAGATATACCAGTCGATGAAGACGTAACCACGCGCGCGTTCCCATCTTCCGTACCGCGGCATCAACGGACGTCGCAGTCAGGACCCCCAAAATGAGAAGCCCGGCAAAACCTATAGTCAGATAGAAGCGCGCAAAGATCTCGCTGATCACCTTGCCAATATGAAAGTTTTCCATGGCGGTATAAGCGCAAATGTGACTAAAGGCATAGGCAAAGGCTGCAACGCCAACCATTCGCCGAATAATGATCAGACGGGGGAGCCTGAAAATCTGCATTGCCGGCGTAATTGCCAATGACAGCAGAAGCAGGCGGAATGCCCAAAGCCCGAGTTCGTGGTTTACCGATTTTGCGGGTTCGGCCATATAAAACCCAGCCATCAGTCTGTAAAATGTCCAGATCGCAGGACCAAACAGCCCAGCAAATACGCTCACTTTGAGCAGGGAAAGTCGCCCGGACCGATCGGTCCAGGGCGGGAAAACCAGCCTCTTTGGCATATACGCGTCCTTCATGGCCCCGCTTTATACGGCGGCTCTGGCGGCGTGTACCACTGCTCACAGGATTGTAAGCTTCACTTCACCTCGAGAGGTACACCAGGTTCATGCTTGCTTGCATGAATAACCAGCGAGGACTTGACGCTTGCGACATTTTTAAATGCCGTTAGCCGGTCCGTAATGAAGGCCTGAAACGAAGACAGGTCCTTGGCTACGCACTTTAGCAGAAAATCGACTTCTCCGGACAGCATGTAGCACTCACGGACCTCAGGCCATCCGCGGGCGTGCTCTTCGAACTTCCGCAAATCCGCATCGTTCTGGCTGTTCAGTCCGACAAAAACAAATGCAGAAACCTCGAAGCCGAGTAGCTTGGGTTCGAGTTCCGCGTGGTAGCCCTTTACGTAACCGGCCTTCTCCAGGGCCCGCATGCGCCGTAAGCAGGGAGGCGCGGTGATTTTCGCCCGTCGGGACAGTTCTACATTTGTGATGCGGCCGTTCGCCTGCAGTTCCGCGAGGATCCGCAGATCGATTGAATCCAGCTTATGATGCTCCATTGAGAACACCCATTCCGAGAGAAAACCGAAGCGGTTGTACGCTCGCCCCTCTGGCGGCGCAATAATATTTCTACACCGTTCTCGAATGTTACGCAGCAATTAATTCCAGCGCGCTGCGGCGAATCGTGAAGGATTCGCGGTAAATATGGTCCGCAGAACCTCCCGGCGCCCCTTGTGCGGGATGATTCATTATAATAATCAATTGGTTAAGCCAGTCCTTGACGTTTTGCCACCAGCTTCCGATATGAGCCGAGAGAGCTAATTCATCCAATTATCAGGCGGTTAGGAGCCTCATGCACGCGAAGACGATCATTCTCGGCAGCGGCCCTGCAGGCGCCACTGCCGCCATCTACGCCGCCCGCGCCATGCTTGAACCAGTCCTGATCTGCGGTTTGCAGCCGGGCGGGCAGCTTACCATTACGACCGAAGTAGAAAATTACCCCGGATTCCCGCAAGCGATTCAGGGGCCCTGGCTCATGGAGCAGATGCAGGCACAGGCAGAGCATGTCGGCGCCAGGGTTGTTTCCGACACCATTACGAGCGTCGATCTGGGCAAGCGCCCATTCTCCCTTGTTGGCGATGGTGGCACGCGCTATTCCGCCGACACCCTAATCATCGCGACAGGTGCTACCGCCAACTGGCTGGAGATCCCTTCAGAGCAGAAGTTCAAGGGATTTGGCGTGTCAGCCTGCGCCACATGCGACGGGTTCTTTTTCAAGGGAAAAAATGTTGCCGTAGTCGGCGGAGGCAACACAGCCGCTGAAGAAGCTCTTTACCTAACCAACTTCGCAAACAGGGTAACGCTCATTCATCGCCGTGAATCCCTTCGCGCAGACCGAACCAACCAACAGCGGCTCGCGGCAAATCCGAAAATCGACATTCTTTATGAGACCGTCGTTGAGGAGGTAGTGGGTACCGAGCAGCCCTTGTCGGTAAACAGCTTGAAATTGCGCCACGTGACGACTGGCAAAAGCACGGATCTTGCCGTTGAAGGTCTCTTCGTTGCTATCGGACATTCACCACAAACATCGCTGTTTGCGGGGCAACTCGAAATTGACGCGGAGGGTTATATCAAGACACTTCCGGATTCTACCCGCACTTCGGTGCCGGGCGTCTTTGCGGCAGGTGATGTCAAGGACAAGATTTTCAGGCAGGCTGTCACCGCCGCAGGCATGGGATGTATGGCCGCGCTTGAAGCAGAGCGGTTTCTTGCCGGCGGACATCATTGAATACGGAGTAGTGTCAGCCTATTCGGGCATGGAGAGGACGGGATGGACTGGGACAAGCTGCGCATCTTTCACGCAGTCGCGTCCGCTGGGAGCTTTACCCATGCCGGACAAATGCTGACGCTGAGCCAGTCTGCAGTTAGCAGACAGATAAGTGCCCTTGAGGAAGATCTCTCAACGCCACTGTTCCAGCGCCATGCGCGCGGACTGACTTTGACGGACGAAGGCGAACTCCTCTACGGTGCGGTATCAGACGTCCTGTCACGATTGGCAACAGCTGAAGAAGCGCTCAAAAACGTACAGGCTGCACCGCGAGGTTCCATCAAGATTACGTCCAGCCACGGGATTGGTGCCTACTGGCTTGTCCCACGGCTTAAGCATTTTCTGCGCGAATATCCGGAACTTCAGGTTCATTTGTTGTTTGAAGATCGCGAACTTGATCTAGCCCAGCGTGAAGCAGATATCGCTCTGCGAATGCGAGCGCCCATTCAGGCCGATCTGATCCAGCGTAAACTCTTCACCATCCATTATCACCTGTACGCAACCGAAGAATACCTCGCTGAGTATGGCGAGCCTGCGTCGGTGGATGATTTGGGCCGATACACCATTATTGCCTATGGCGAAACTGCGCCGTCCGAGTTGCGGGATATAAACTGGCTTTTGGCAACCGCGCGGCGCCTCGGTCCCGATTACAGTGCTCGCATTGTTCGCATCAACAATCTGACAGGGATTCTGCATGCAACTGAAAGTGGTATCGGCATAGCGACCCTGCCAGACTACCTGGTTGCGACCAGACCTCATCTAAAGCGCGTGCTGCCTGACATCGACGGTCCCAGCTTTGACTTGCATCTGGTTTACCCGGATGCCCTGCGTCAGTCGAAGCGGATCGCAGCATTTCGCGACTTCCTCGTGCGTGCAGCGAAGGAGTGGCGGTATTAGTTGTCACATCGATAAGTGGGCCGTTTGCCGCGTGCCCCTTGGGCAGTCCAGGTCAGACCTCTCTTCCTGAAGATCCCCTCTTATTCGTCGTGCGGTTGCCTAAATGCTCGCAGGCAGCCTACGGATTCCCGTGCCTTAAAGGTATCTCACTCGGCTTGGCAATCGCCGCCACAAGCCCTCAAGCAGGGCCTTCCACCTGACAGCGAAGCAAACTGGTTAGGATTTGATGCAATTCCGCGACACTGACTTTTACTGGACCTTAAGCCCAGGGCCGCCATCATCGTGCTCTGAGCATCGCGTACGGCACCGGAAAGGGTCCCTAATGTCCGCAAGCAGTGTCCAACTCAGCCCAAATGCCGACACCGCCATCTCCTATCGGATGCTGACCCTCGACATTGTCGAACGGCTTATCGTCATCGGACTTTTCGTTCAGTTTGCCTGGCATGCCGCGAGCAATTTTGCACAAACCTCACAGGTGATCAGTTTGATGATGATCGTGAGTGAGGCGCTTCCGGTGGCGTTTGTCCTCTTTCGCCGTCCCTCGCAGATGCTTTCGGCGCACCCGCTTGACTGGTCTGTCGGCATCGCCGGTACAATGATGCCGTTACTGGTTCGACCAAGTGCAACGTCAAGCGCACTGATACCTGTGGTGGGATGCCTTCTCATCATGATCGCCGGCATTTATCTTGAGATCGCCGCAAAGCTCAGTCTTGGTCGCAGCTTTGGCATCATTGCTGCCAACCGCGGCGTACGGACAAAGGGTCCCTACCGGTTTATTCGTCATCCGATGTATGCAGGCTACCTGCTAACTCACATCGGAATTCTTATGGCGATGCCTACCTGGCGTAATGCCGCTCTTTATTCCATGACCCTGATATTTCAGCTTTGGCGAATGGAACGCGAGGAATGCGTGCTTAGACGCGACGCAGATTACTGTGCCTTCGCGCAGCGCGTTCCATATCGCCTCCTACCTGAACTTTTTTAGCTTCCGATCCGGGTACTACACCTAGTGCGTTCGACCGTCTTTGATGCCAGGAATGCACGCATTTACTCATACTGGTGCCATTTGCACCAGTCACAAAGGACAGTCACAGCCCTACGGCGCCACTGCCACACCGAACCCGGCAGCACACATCTGTTCCTTTGATTAGCGGTATAGCTTGTCGCCAATATTCATGCCGGCATAGAGACTTGCTACCTCAGGTCCATACCCATTGAAAATCTTGGTGGGCACACGTTTATCTGTGCCCAATACACGCTCGGTCTCCTGGCTCCAGCGCGGGTGCGGAACCTTAGGATTGACGTTGGCCCAGAACCCGTATTCGTCAGGCCCAACTGTTTCCCAGAAAGTCTTCGGTTGCTCGGTCTGGAAGCGAAACCGGACAATGGCTTTCACGGACTTGAAGCCATATTTCCATGGCACTGCCAGTCGCAATGGAGCCCCCATCTGCTTGGGCAGGGGCTTGCCGTATATTCCGGTCACAAGGAACGTCAACTCATTCGCTGCTTCGGCCATTGTCAGGCCTTCGACATAAGGCCAGGGGTACCATGGCTGATCTTGCCCGGGAGCGACGCTCGGCATCATGAATGTCTGCATCATCAGATATTTGGCCGACGAAAGCGGCTTCGCCAAGGCGAGAAGCGCGGTCATGGGAAAGCCCGTCCACGGTACTACCATTGACCAGGCTTCCACACAGCGATGGCGGTAGACGCGCTCTTCGAGCGGCATCTTGAAGATCAGTTCGTCGGCACCGATTTTGAATGGCTTCTCTACCAGACCTTCGACGGAAATCTCCCAGGGTCTAATTGGCAGTGCCTGCGCTTGCTGCCAGATATCTTTTGAGGTCCCAAACTCGTAGTAGTTGTTATAGGTTTCGGCAATCTGCGCATTGGTGATCGGCCGGTTGACCTTAAACGCCGCGTCACGCTTGGCTGGATAGAGCTTGAGGGTCGGGTTGGGCCCTGATTTGGCTGCCGGCTTTGAAGCCACCGCACTCTTGGAACCACAGGCAGCCAGAGGAAGCGCAAGCGCAAGCGCACTCGCCCCGGTGACAAGTTGGCGACGGTTGAAAAAAACGTCCTCAGGTGTTGCCGCCCCTTCAGGCAACTCCCAGCGCTTCTGTTTGCGGATAAGCATCTTGCCTCCCTGTCTGGCCACACTTTGACACCACCGGTCCGCGTCGCTTCGGGGCACACGCAGTGGGGTTATACTCTCCTACGTTGAGCGGATCGGATCAGATTGATCAAGCCGATCACAAAGCACCTTGCGGGTAGTTGCATGCGGAGTTGTCAGGCCCAATAACGGCGGAGCCAGATCAGGCTTATGCCTCAGGCCCGCGGTAGATACCATGCGCAGCCCGGCTGTCGAATGACGCCGGGGTACCGCACGGGCGACAGCCCGCGAATCACGCTTCCCGCATCTGTTGTCACGTCCCCGAGCGGCGGTTCAGGGTTGGGAAAAACGTACCTCCTCCACGTGCAGGCGGCAATACGTTGGAATGATTCCAGACAAGATAATTTTGCAAGGATCAAGGCAGACTTGATCCCAAGCAAAACGCTGCGGCTACCTCGTAAACCATAGCCGCAACGCCAGGACATTACAGCTTCGTCATGCTGTGCGCGTAAACCGGCCGATGGGAGAATCAGCCTTCTCATGAAAGAGCTGCGGCCGCCCAGAGTCTGACGTGGCAGTGTGCAGGCGGCCGCCCCGCAGCCGCCTGTTGCTGTTCATGCCGCCTTCTGGTGCTGGGCAACAACGTGCTCAGCAAGTCTTCCGGACAGTTCAGCCAGATGATCGAATTCAACCTCGAAGCTGCCGACGCCTTGGGTCAGCGACCGCAGGTCAATGATCAGATCCGTTAGTTCTGCCATCGGCAACTGGGCCAGCACTGTATCCCAGCCGCGCCAGCCAGCGCGGGCATCGTATCCCATAAGCTGGCCACGCCTGGCCGACACCACGCCATTGACCTTTGCCGTCGCATCGCTGGGGACATGTATTTGCACGCGCATGATCGGTTCAAGGAGCACGGGAGCACACTCCGGCATGCCTTCTTGCATTGCGATCCGAGCCGCACTTTGAAATGCAGCATCGGATGAATCCACCGAGTGGTAGGAGCCATCGGTCAGTGTCACCGCAATATCAACGACCGGAAAGCCAAGTGGTCCACATTTGAGGTACTCCGTAACCCCCTTTTCGACCGAAGGAATCCACTGCTTCGGTACAACGCCCCCGGTGATGCGATCTGTAAATATGAATCCGGAGCCGCGCGGAAGAGGCTCAATGTCGAGCACCACATCGCCAAACTGTCCGTGCCCTCCCGTCTGGCGCTTATACCGACCACGCTTGGTTGTGGCATTACGGATCGTCTCCTTGTAGGGAACCCGCGGCGCATGCGTGTTGAGCTTGAGACCGTATTTTCCAACGAGCTTCTCGGTTGCCACCTTTAGATGGATATCTCCCTGTCCGCACAGGGTCATCTCGTTAAGTTCAGGATTCTGCTCCAGAATTAGTGACGGATCCTCCTCATGGAGCTTGGCTATCGCCGCCGTCAGCTTGACCTCATCCTTGCGATCGGCAACTTCGATACCCAGACGGTAGACAGGCGAGAGATGCTCAATTTGCATCTTGGGAAGAGGCAGATCTTTTGCCTCCGCGAGGAGATCACCAGTCAATACACCCTCGAGCCGTCCCAGTCCCACACATTCACCGGCGCGCGCTTCAGATATCTTGCTGACCTCGGCACCCCGTAATGAGAATACCCCCCCCACACGCACGTCACTTCCGGTTTGCGTATGCAAAACTGCGCCATCCTTGAGCGTACCACCGAAGACCCTGCCCAGGCTCATCTTGCCTCCCTGGGTCGAATGATAGGTCTTGAGAATCTGCACTATTGCGCCCTTGCCCAGCTGCAAGCCCAGGCGGGCTGCCGTCACCTCCGCTCCCGGTGTTTCATGCCGGAGGGCTTTCAGCAACCGATGAATCCCGTTGTCATTCTCGGCGGAGCCGATCAGTACTGGAACGAGGTCTCCATTACCAAGCTCCTTGGCCAAATCGGCGAATACTTCGGAAGGCTGCGGTGTCATGTCGCTGAGCAACTCTTCCATAAGGTGCTCATCAAAATCAGCCAATTTTTCAAGCATTGCAAAACGGGCTTCAACTTCTCGCGCCTTGGTTTTACCATCCATCGCGATTGCCTCGCTCGGCGCGTGCTGGTGATAGACATAGGCCCGTTCCAGCGCCAGATCTACAAAGCCAACCACTGCTCCATCCTCCCAAATCGGGATTTGACGTAGCAAAAGTGGCTTGTCCGATGCCTCCTGCAGGAAAGCAAGAAGCTCACGCAAGCTGCCAGACGCTTTGTCTATTTTGTTGACGAACAGAAAGTGGGGGATCCCCAGTTCCTCCAGCCGCTTCAAATACGGCTTCAGCATCATCAACTTTTCCGACTGTGGCTCGCAGACAACCACGGCCGCATCGGCTCCTGTAAGCACCCCAAGGGTGTCCGCCAGCAGTTCAATGGAGCCCGGGCAATCCAGCAGGGTAAACTTCTCACCCAGATAGTCGAAAGTTGCGCAATTGACGTCGACGCTCATCTGCCGAGACCGCGCCTCAGGGCCAAAATCGCCAACGCTGCTGCCGCCGGTGACAGAGCCCTTTCGTCCGATCGCCCCCGCAGCGAACAGCATAGCTTCTAAAAGGCTTGTCTTGCCTGAACCGTAGGGTCCGACCAAGGCCACTGTGCGTGGCCCATTACCTCCATTCCTCTTGGACATGTGCGCCTCACTTGTCCGGAGCTTAGATCCGGACCGAGGCGCGGCGGGCGCATTCCCCAATCATAGGGTCGCGTCACGCGCCCCGCAGCCAGAATGCTCGCGCTGAATGAAGCTGCCAGCAAGCAAAATCATGTGCTGGTCGGTCGAAACTTGCGCGGTCCTGCGAGTGCGAGGCAATCCGATACCCGCCTTGCACGGCAACCGCGTCACAGTGCGGATGGTTGTCCAGTCTTTGCGCCCCCTGATACCGTGGGACTACTCGTAAGCCGTAGGCGACCGGGCAGACAAAATGGGAATGCTTGCCCTTACGCACCCCCCTCAACGCGTGCAGCGTCCTTGGATTTATGGCATTATTCTTCATGCCTAAGGATTTCATCGATATATCTGGCTGTCTAATCCGGAGCGGAGCAAAGCTGCGTCATCCGTGATGTTCCATGAGAACAAGATCCATTCGCGGACAAGAGCCATGCTGGGCGTCATTGAAGGCTTTTACGGAAGACCTTGGACGATGTGCAGTCGCCGACGCACAATTGCCGCCCTGCATCCCCACGGCTACGGCTTTTACATTTATGCCCCCAAAGCCGACAGTTACCTGAGAAGGGAATGGCGCACCCCCTACCCCGAGCGCGATTTCGGGGCATTGGCCAGTCTGGCGGAATACTGCCAGAGCCTGGGCGTGAGCTTTGGGCTTGGATTTAGCCCCTATGCGCTTTTTCGTAATTTTGATCAGGAGGCACGCGGCGCGCTGGCTGTAAAGCTTGCCCAGCTCCGTGCGCTGGAGCCCGATCTCTTTGCTATTCTGTTTGATGACATGCCAGGAAACATGCCGCAGCTGGCAGAGGCGCAATTGGCGATCACGGACGCCATCGGGCAGCAGCTACCCGGAACCAAACTGGCCTTTTGCCCCACCTATTATAGCGATGATCCAGTCCTTGACCGCGCCTTCGGACGCCGCCCGGCTGATTATCTCGACACTATCGGTCGGCAGCTGGATCCATCCGTGGCGATTTTTTGGACCGGTCCGGAAATCTGCTCCCACGAGCTTTCACCTGGACACGTCGATCGCATTTCTGAGCATTTGCGGCGCAAACCCTTCCTTTGGGATAACTACCCTGTAAATGACGGTCCGCGCATGAGCCGTTACCTGCATATTCGCGCCGTAACCGGCCGCACCGCGACGGCCACAGCGCAGCTCGAAGGGCACGCTGTTAATCCCTCGCTTCAACCAACCTTGACGCAAATTCCGGCTATCACGCTGGCAATGGCCTACCGTGATGGCGCCAAGTATGATTATGGCCGGGCATTTCGCGAAGCTGCAACTGCTGTATGCGGCCCTCAGCTGGCTGACTACCTTTCTGAGGATCTCAGCCTCCTGAATGACGTCGGCTTAGAGAGGCTGAGTAGCGTGGAAACAGAACGACTGCGGGCCCGCTATGGCGGTATCGATCACGACGCTGCGCGGGAAGTACTCGGCTTTCTCAATCGTGAGTATCACTTTGAGGGCGACATGAGCTGAGACTTTGGCAGGACGATGGTCCTGGCTCGCTCCTGCATCACAGGGTGTGACATTGCACGGTCAAAGTCCCACCCATATCTGCCGGGCACTCCGGCCGAGAAACCGGAGGGCCACGCTCTTCGACCACGACAGATCCCCGCCGGACCGTCGTGCATTACGCTTTGAGTGCTCGTCAACGCAGCCCATTGCAAAAGCGTTGGATGCGCAGACAGGCTTCCTCAAGGAGCTCATTTGATGTGGCATAGGAAATACGGAAGAAAGGCGAGGAGCCAAACGCGGCACCCTGCACGACAGCCACATTTTCGCTTTCCAATAGCTCCGAGACAAAGTCCCCATCACTTGTGATCTTCCTGCCTGACGGGGTGGACCTTCCGATCAATTCCTTGATGGAGGGATACACATAAAACGCGCCCTCGGGGGTCGGGCAGGAAATTCCGCGGGTTTGATTGAGCATTGAAACGACGAGGTCTCTGCGCTCCTCGAACAGCCTCGCACGCTCAGTGATGAAAGCCTGAGGTCCATTGAGCGCTTCCACCGCAGCCCATTGGGCGACCGATGTCGCGTTCGTGGCCGCCTGACTCTGCAATTTGCTCATCGCCTTTATGAGGGGCTCCGGGGCAGCACAGTAGCCGATACGCCATCCCGTCATGGCATAAGCCTTGGAGACGCCGTTCATGGTCACAAGGCGAGGCATAAGACTGGGCTCGGCGGCGCCGATCGACGTAAATTTGAACCCCCCATAGATGAGGTGCTCGTACATATCGTCGGTCAACACCCAAACATGAGGATGGCGGACAAGAACGTCTGTAAGCGCTCGCAGCTGATCCAGGCTATAGCAGGCACCGGTAGGGTTGGAAGGCTGGTTGAAAATCAGCCATTTGGTGCGAGGCGTGATCGCAGCTTCGAGGGTCTCAGGGCGCAGACGGAAGCCATCTTCCATCCTGGTGTCGACGACGACTGGGTTAGCTCCAGCCAGTCGGACAATGTCCGGATAGCTGACCCAGTAGGGTGCGGGCACGATGACCTCATCCCCTGGATTAAGGGTAGCCATGAGGGCCGTATAGATGATGGACTTCCCCCCTGGGGCCACGAAGGTTTCGCTGGGGGCGTAGTCGAGGCCGTTCTCGCGCTTGAACTTGGCACTGATGGCCGCGCGCAGCTCCGGGATCCCTTCCACCGGGGTATACTTGGTTTCCCCCTTACGGATCGCCCTGATCGCCGCTTCCTTGATGTTGTCTGGGGTGTCGAAATCTGGTTCCCCGGCCCCGAGCCCGATGACATTACGACCAGCCGCTTTCAGGTCCCGCGCCTTCTGGGTCACTGCCAGCGTTGGAGAGGGCTGAATGCGGCCAAGCGAATCGGCCAAAAAGCCAGGCGGCAAGGTAACTTGCATAGACACGGGCATTGCCTCTTTGAACGGATGGGGGACAGACCTAGCAATCCGGGCCCGTCCGGCGCAAGCCAAACCAAGGGAATTGATCGTTCCTGCTTACTGTTCGTCAACCTCGCGGTGCGACCCTGTCACTTTCGCCATCCCGTATCCCGGGGAGGAACCATGCGGGCCATCGTCAGCATCGTAGTTGCGGGGATCGCGCTTGGCCTGTCGGCGTGCTCACCCGCCAAGCCGCCCGTGGGACGCTGGGAGGGAAGCTTCCAGTCACCCGACACGATGATCGTGGCCCGCCTTAAGATTGAGAAGAATGGGGCGATCTTTCTGAGCGCTCCAGACGCGCTCAATGTCAGTACCGATCCAGATCAGCGCGCCATAATTCGTGCCCGCCTTGCCCAGGATCTGGTCTCCAGCTGGCCTCTGGTGCAGCCCCGACAGATGCACTTTAACGGCCACATATTTCGTTACCCCGGCCGTGTAGCGCCACAAATGAAGTGGGACGCCTCCACCAAGACCATGACCGTAATCGTATACCCAGGCACCCTCCCTGAAGTAGACATTCCCATGCACCCGGTAACCAGTTTCAGCTCCGACCCATGGCAGAACTAGCGACGTTCACGAAAACGCGATAGGTCTCACGCGGTCGTGACAGCCCCGCCCGTAGACGGCCGAAGCATACAGTCGCAACATCGGGTTTGCGTTTCACGTGGGAGAGTTTCATGGCAACGCCTTACGTGCTCACCTTCAAGCGCAGGTTTGCGGACAATATCGGACCCTTTCTTGCAAGTGCATTTGGCATCTTGATTGCAATAGCCGCGGGGACGGCACCCGCCCAGGCGGCGATTACGGTAATGGGCAGCGGCCTGGCCCAGAGCTGCTATAAAGCGGCCGAATTTGGTGGCGACGTACGGGACGGAATCAACACCTGTACCCTTGCTCTCAATCAGGAGCCACTTAACGTCCACGATCGTGCGTCCACCTATGTCAATCGCGGTATCCTTCGAGCGCCGTCAAATCCAAAAGGCGCGCTGACGGACTACAACGAAGGCATCGCCCTCGACCCCAATCTGGCAGAGGCCTATGTGGACCGGGGAGCGGCGCTGCTCTCACTCAAGCGCTACCATGCCGCCCTCGTGGCTATCGACAAGGGTCTTGCACTCCACGTCAACAGGCCGCAGATCGCCTATTATGACCGTGCGGTGGCCCACGAGAGCCTCGGTGACATCCGAAGCGCCTATTTCGACTACCAGCATGCGGTAGCCCTGTCGCCCAACTTTACCCTCGCAAAGCAGCAGCTTACCCGCTTCAAGGTGATCCGGGAGCCGGCCACCCACAACAGCTAGTCAAGCGCCCAGCAGGCCGGCCTGACCCTGCGCCAGGCGACAGATGGTTACCATTCGGGGCAGAGCATGACCTTTTGAGGTCGGCTCTGCCCCCTTATCTTGGAGGTGGTCGCTCGACCACCTTTTTCGTGGCCTCAGAAGCACAGCCAATGCCAAACCGCCGTCTGCGCCTTGATCCTAATCCATATATTTCCCATCTGGCGGGGTACGACTGCACACCGAGGTCGGCTGGGCCTTCCGGACATGGTGGACCCTTGCGTTCAGGGATCGAGCGTTTATGAAGGGGCCGCAGCCGCCAGTGGGCCTATTTCTGTCTAGCGAGTATTTCGAATGAAAAAGCTTCTTCAGGCCACCTCGATTGCTGCGCTCGCCCTCGCCTTGGCGGGGTGCGTGGTAACACCGCCGCCAGTGGCGCTGACCCAACGTGACGTGCCCAAGTCGTTTTCTCAACCCATCGCCGCCAACGCTCCGGTCTGGCCAAAGCCCGGCTGGTGGGAAGGTTTCGGTAGCCCAGAGCTCGACTCGCTGATCGTCGAGGCTCACCAAAACAATCTCAATCTCGCCTCGGCTGTGGCTGCGGTGATGCAGGCCAGGGCCCAAACCTACATCTCGGCCTCCGCCCTGTTTCCCAGTCTTTCGCTAGCCGGGACAGCCAGCCGCGGCAGCACGAGCACACAAGGATTTAACCTGACCCGTAACGACTTTGGCCTGTCGGGAAGCGCAAGTTATGAAGCGAGCTTCTGGGATACGCTGCCCACGCTGCAGTCCGCACAGGAGGCCCTGAAGGCGGCACGCTTCAATCAGCAGACCGTGGCACTCACTGTTACCGCGTCAGTCGCGAATACCTATCTCGACGTGCTGGCACTGCGTCAACGTGAAACCATCGCTGATCAGAACATTCGCGCCGCCAACCGCATCCTTGGCGTTACTGAGGCACAGGTAACAAACGGTGTGGCCTCCCGGCTTTCGCTGGCACAGCAAGAAGCCGTGGTTAACGGCCAGAAGGCCCAGGTTCCGGCGCTGCAGGAGCAGGGCAATGAAGCTCGCTTTGCGCTTGCTGTTCTCCTTGGGCGCCCACCGGAAGGCTTCAAGGTGTCCGGAGAGAGCCTCGCCGGGATCAAGGCGCCCACGGTTGCACCCGGGCTGCCCTCGGATCTCCTCGAGCGCCGTCCCGATGTCGCCCAGGCTGAGGCACAACTCGCTGCCGCACATGCCAATGTTGATGCCGCACGAAATGCTTTCTTTCCGCAGATCAACCTGACTGCGTCCGGGGGCTATGCCTCAACCGCTCTCAGCTCACTGATCAACCCCTCAAATCTGGGGTTCTCACTTGGCGCCTCGGTGGTCCAGTCTATTTTCAGTGGTGGTCGTCAAAGCGGACAGCTTGAACTCAGCAGGGCGCAGCAACTTCAGCTGATCGAAGCCTACCGGACCACCGTGCTGAACGCGTTCAAGGACGTGGAAACTGCGCTCAGTCAGGTTGCGCATTACGCCCAGGAAGAAAAGTACACCGCCGCTCAGGTCAAGGCTGCAGCAGAAGCCTTCCGTATTTCCGAAATTCAGTACCGCGAAGGCGTGACCGATCTTTTGACGGTTCTTCAATCCCAGCAGACCCTGTTTTCCGCTGAGGATACCCTTGTCCAAATCAAGCTCGCGCGCATCCAGGCTGATGTCAGCCTCTATACAGCGCTGGGTGGTGGCTGGACTGAGAATCCGGCTGACATGACCCAGCCGATTCCAATTCCGGCTAAGCTTCCCAAAGCCTCCGCCCCGGCTGTCAATGCTGCGAAGAAAGCGAGCAAGGACCTGAAGAACCGAGGAATTTTGGACTGGCTGTTCTGAGCAGGGCGGCTGCGAAGCTTAACCCTAAAGGTGGCCCAATACGCGGTGCGGAGCGTAAGGCGCTTCCAGCGTCTTGAGCTCGGCATCGTCCAGTTTAAGTGTCGTTGCAGCAATAGCTTCATCAAGATGCTTCATCTTGGTGGCCCCAATGATCGGTGCTGTCACCGTCGGCTTGTGTAATAGCCACGCCAACGCGATCTGGGCATTGGATACGCCCCGCCTTCCGGCGACTTCACTGACGGCGTCAACAACGGAAAAGTCACTTTCCTGGTACATTGCGTGGGCGAACTGATCCGACTTGGCTCTAAGTGTCTGCGCGCGCCGATTATTGGCGAGGAAGCCCCGCGCCAGCGGGCTCCAGGGAATGACGCCTATGCCCTCCGCTGCGCAGAGTGGCAACATCTCGCGCTCCTCTTCACGGTACACGAGATTGTAATGATTCTGCATGGATACAAATCGCGTCATTCCCATCGCCTTGGCTGTGTGCAGATAGGTCGCAAACTGCCAAGCATACATGGATGACGCGCCCACATGGAGCGCCTTTCCTGCTTTGACGACATCGTGGAGAGCCTCAACCGTCTCTTCGATCGGCGTATTTGGATCAAATCGGTGAATCTGGTAGAGATCAACATACTCCATTCCCAGTCGGCGCAAGCTGGCATCGATCGCCGACATAATGTGCTTGCGCGACAGGCCACGCTGGTTGGCCGCGTCGCCCATTGGGTTGAATACCTTTGTTGCAACCACGTAGGTATCACGCGATCCTGCAAAATCACGGAGCGCGCGGCCAAGCACTTCCTCACTTGCCCCCATTGAATATATATCGGCGGTGTCAAAGAAATTGATGCCGGCGTCCACGGCCCTTCGGATCAGAGGGCGCCCATCCTCCTCATCAAGAACCCAATCGCGCCACTTCGAGGATCCGTAGCTCATTGCGCCAAGGCAGAGGCGTGTAACCTTCAATCCAGTCTGGCCAAGCCGCACGGTCTGCATGCAGTGCTCCTTTATGATGAGGCTCCCGGCAGCGCATCGAACTGCGTTGCGGAGTCGATTGAAAATCTTGGTCCCCTTCGCAAGACTAGGTCTTCGACCAGCTCGCTGACATCAGGGCTGATATATTAGACCAACCATGAGACGGCGGGGTTCAGCATAAAGATCAACGCCGGGCGCATCAACTTGATAGGCCACACGGGCGTCGGTGGCATTATCAAGGGAAATGTAGGCGTCCCATGCCGGGCGCAGGTGCCAGTCGGCGCGCAGATCGAGTGTAACCGCTGAGCCAAGGCGCTGCTGGTTGAGATCGTCGTTATAGCGCGCACTTTCATATCGAACCTGTGCGGACAGACGCAGTGGATTAAGAGGGGTATAATCTGCCCCGGCGGTGATCGTTGCAACCGGAGCCTGGGCCGGACGTTTGCCATTCAGCTTTGCGGCAGCACCATGCGCGTGGACCCGCGCATCGGTCAAAGCGAAGGCACTGTGCAGATGGACCCGCTTAGAGAGTGCGACCGACAGCTCTCCCTCCAGGCCCAGAGCATCAATCGTGCCGGCATTCTGACGCTGCTGGAATGTCAGCTGAGGCGTTGTTGAAATGGTTACATTTGTGATGGCATTGGCAAGTTGATTGTAAAAGCCGGTCAGCGACCACGTCCAAGCGGCACGCTGACCACCCCAGCCCAGTTCTTCGCCGTAAAGCTGTTCCGGTTTCAGGTTGGCGTTCGCGTTGGTGATTACGTTTCCAACTCGAAATGGACGATAAAGTTCGTTGAGGCTCGGCACTCTAAATCCGGCGTAGGCTGCTGCACGCACATACATCCCTCCACTCAGCCACCGCTTGATCCCAATGCGGCCCGTGGGTACGACGCCGCTGCGGCTTGACGGATTGCTAAGAGCGATGATCGCACCATTGGCGACCTTGCTCTCAATGAGGTGCCCCTGGGACGTCGCCCAGCGGTCAGCACGCACACCAGCAGTCAGGAGCCAGCCCTGGTGGCGCCAGGCACCTTCGCCATAAAGACCGGCTATGACGAGCCTACCTCCGGCACGGCGCCGGTCCTGGAACACCCCCTGAACCGGCAGGTAGAGTTCACGGGACTCGCCCGAATCATCGCGCAAATCCCCGCCCAATTCCCACCGCCAGGCCCCGGATACGCCAACCATCGCAGCGTTGGCACCCCACCCCCAGGCTGGCGTCGCATACTGATTATCCACGACCAGCGCGCTCATGTGATTAAGCGCTTCTGAGGTAAAGGTATTGCTGAGATTGCTGTTCAAAGACCAAAGCTGCAGCCGCCAGCCGGGATGGGACTGCGTAGCTGAGCGCGCCAATGCGAGGCTGGCGACCACGCCATTTGCCCGGGCCTGGCCACCAACCACACCGTTACCCCGAGCCTCGTCATAGAGCCCCAGACGCGCGGAGAAGGTGAGTCCCGCGTCCAGTGTCTCCTGGGCCCGCAACGAGCCGGACGCGCCATTGAACCATAATGGTCGGTCCGCCGCGCCCCTTTGCCCCGGCAAAACTGGAATCCAGCCGTCGGAATGCTCGGCTGAGGCGCTGGCAAAAAGGGAAAGTTTCCCGACCTTGGCACCACCGGCAGCTCCCATCCTTGCTGTCCCAAGGGAGCCAGCCGACACATCGGCCACGCCAAGCCCCTTACCGCTGCGCTCGGTAAGCGCGATGGTACCAGTAAGCGCACCGGAGCCATAAGGCCCTGTGCCTGCCCCGCGTACAATCTGCGCCTGCCCGATATCTTCCCAGGGAAGTGCCGTCCAGATAACCCAATTGCCAAATGGATCATTCATTGGCACGCCATCCAGCAGAACCAGCGCACGTCCTGCACCAGAAGGCGCAATCGCGCGGAGCGATATTCCCTGAGTAGTCGGGTTTGCCGAAAGGCTGTCGCCGCGGCGAAACAGCGATACCCCGGGAACCTGTTCCAGCGCGGCATCAAGACGGCCAGCCTGCGAGAGACTGGCCGAGGACAGTGTGACCACTGAAAATGCACTCTGACCAACAGGCTCCGGCATGCGTGCGGCCGTGACTGTTACTGTTTCGATTGACTGCGCCTGAGCAAGTCCGACCCCCGTCAATATGCACACCGCACCAACACAGAATTGACGTAACATCTGCCTTCACGCCCCCCGCGAATATGCCACCAACGCAGAGGTAAGCCTAAATCCCGGGCCGGGCTTACGTCGCGTTAAGGTTGTCCCCTGCGCTGTCCCTGCACCAAGCTGCAGTCAAGGTTCCCTGCTTTGCGATTAGCAAGCCAGCGCTCTGTATAGATGTACAGCGAACGATGGCCGATACAACCATGCACAGCCCTGAGGCAGCACCCGATGACTGTGACTTCCTAACGCATGGTTCAAAAGACAGGCAGAGTCAGAGGGTGTTCATACCAGTTTATAAAACTAGATGCAGTTGTAGGCCCGAGCCGGACGGTTCATGCATCACCAAACCAGGAGGTACACGCCATCCCGAGAAAGCAGCGTATCCTGCAAACTCTGACGGTATCGGGGTGGGACGACCAGCCGATCCTAGAGATCGTCTATCACCAGCTCGGGCGAGGGCCCCACTCTTTCGGCTGCTGCAATGAAGCTGCGCAAAAGTACCGGCCAGTCGGGGTGAGGAGCGATATACTGGGTAGAAAACCAGGGCATCCCCACATGGTCAAATACGGTACCCCGAAGAAATTCGATCATGACCCGTACCGGCCAGCGAAGTCCCGCGTCACGCGTGACGGACAACGATAGCGGAGTCTGGTAGCGAATACCGATTTCCAGTGGAACGAATTCTTCGTCCACAGCCGAGCCATATGTCGGCATCATAGCAATACCGGCGCCATTACGAACCGCCTCCGCAAGGCTGCCGCTCAGATTGGTAAAGAAGGAGGTGCGCGTAACTGGCTTCTGTCGCATCCAGTGGACCCAGTTACTGACGTCACTTAGATTCAATGCCTGATCAAGCAACCGATGGTTCTTAAGCTCGTCAACAGAGTGTGGTGTTCCATATCGCTGCAGATATTCGCGACTCGCAAACGGTATGAAATGAAGCATCCCAAGACGCAGAGTGCCCCGTTCCTGATTGGTTGGTTCGTAATAATGAACATGCAGATCACATGCGTCGCGCTTTTCGGCATTAATTTCGTTAGTACCGAACAATTTCACGTCGATGTTGGGGTGGCGGTCAAAGAACAGTGAAATAAACCGCGTCATCCAATAGGTTGCGAGCGCTTCGCTCATTAATACCTTGCAATCGCCGACAAGCGCGGGCCGGGCATATCCTGGCTGGGTAGCCGCGCGTGTCAGTGCCAGTTGCGCGGCAATCACCTCTTGATAAACGCGCTGCCCTTCGAAGGTAAGGCGCGGTCCCCGCCGGTCACGCTCAAACAGCCGCGAACCAACTGCCAGCTCAAGGCGCGTGAGCCGCCGGCTGACCGTGGGCTGTGTCAGCTTTAGCTTGCTGGCAGCCTTATTGAAGCTCCCATAGCGAATAACTTCGAGAAAGATACGAAAATCATCCCAGTCTGTATCGGTTCCTCCATCGTGCTCGATCAATTCCGCATAGCGTAGTTCGATATCCCTATTGTCCATGTGCTACCAGCTCAGGTGCATTCGTCTGGCTGCGCAGTCGCGGCCATTTCCGCACATTTCCGAACACTAAGCCTGGTTCTTGAAAAATCAATCGTTTAAAGTACACATATCACATGAGTATACGATCTATTTGGGTTATACTTGTATCCGCAAGCGCTTGAGGGACCATAGAATTTCAGGCCGCTGTCAGCACTTCCGTGCGCCAGGGTGAAGCAGTCAGGGTTACCGGATGCCCCCTCGTGCCCTGTAACACGCTTGAGCATTTTCTGCTCCGGCATCGGCTCTCCTAACTCCCGAATACGTCGACCGGCGCCACTTCTTCAGGGTAAATCGAGCTATAAGCAAGCGTCAGTTCAGGATCACATATCCTCCTGCAAGCGGTACCTCGGGCACGCCTGCGGATCATGGCAACAGCTGGAATAGGTTTAACGCGGCTTTACCATTACCTTTTCCAGCGCCGTCTTGGTCCCAGGACAGCCTGAAGCCTTGCCCCCTCGATGAAGTCAAGCAGCTTGCAGAAGCGAATACAATCAGGCATCGCTGTGATGACAGAAGGAAAGAATAGATCCTTGTATGATGTCGTGATCATTGGCGGTGGCCATAATGGCCTCACCTGTGCGGCCTATCTCGCCGCCGCAGGTCTGAAGACCATTATCCTCGAGCGGCGCCATGTCGTGGGTGGTGCAGCCGTTACCGAGGAATTTCATCCGGGTTTTCGCAACTCCGTTGCTTCTTACACGGTTTCGCTCCTCAACCCTAAAATTATTCGCGATCTGGAATTGCACCAGCATGGTCTACGGATTGTTGAACGAAAACTGGCCAACTTTCTTCCTCTGGATGATCACAACTACTTCAAGGTAGGTGATGGACGCACACAACAAGAACTGTCCAGGTTTTCTCTTCGTGATGCAGACCGTCTTGCGGACTATAATGCACGTCTCGAGCGCGTCGCCGATGCCTTGCGCAATTTGGTGCTCCAAACCCCTCCCAACAGGGTTCAGTCGCACCCAATTGAAGGACTTCGCGAACTCATACGGGCTGGCCTGACGGCACGACAGCTAGCGGCGCTAGGCATGGAATCCGAGCGTGACCTCCTGGCCCTTTTTACCAGTTCAGCTGGCCAATATCTGGAGTCCTGGTTTGATAGCGAGCCAATCAAGGCCGCACTTGGGTTTGATGGCATCGTTGGCAACTATGCGAGCCCGTATTCTCCGGGAACAGCATATGTGCTCCTGCATCATTGTTTCGGCGAGATAAACGGAAGGAAGGGCGCCTGGGGACACGCGATCGGCGGCATGGGGTCCATCACACAGGCGATGGCCCGAGCTTGCATGCAACGCGGTGTAGAAATCCGCACCAACGTTACCGTTAGCGAAGTCGCGGTCGCCAACGGGCGCGTCCAAGCTGTTCTCACCGATGATGGTACAAAGATTGCCGCCCGCGCAGTTGTAGCAAACGTCAATCCTAAACTGCTTTATGAGAGGATGCTGGATCCTTCGTTTCTGCCTGCAGACTTCAGGGCCCGAATAGCCCAGTATCGCTGTGGGTCTGCAACCTTTCGAATGAATGTCGCGCTGAGCGAGCTCCCATCGTTTCTCTGCCTTCCCGGAACAGAACTGGATGAGCACCACACGGCAGGGATCATCATGGCTCCCAGTCTACGCTATATGGAAGATGCCTACTTTGACGCACGACGCCTTGGCTGGGCACGAAAGCCTATTGTTGAGATGGTGATTTCTTCAACCCTGGACGACTCGCTTGCTCCAAGGGGCTGTCACGTCGCTAGCCTGTTCTGCCAGCACATGGCGCCAGAACTGCCTGACGGATCGAGCTGGGATCAGAGGCGCGAGGAGGTGGCAGATCTGATTATCGACACGGTCACGGGCTTTGCGCCCAACTTTAAGGGATCGGTGCTCGCCCGACAGATCATGAGCCCAACAGATCTGGAACGCACGTTTGGTCTTGTTGCCGGTGACATATTCCACGGAGCGCTTGACCTGGGCCAACTCTATTCCGCCCGCCCCGTCCTTGGACACGCCAACTATCGGGGACCTGTCCGGGGCCTTTATATGTGTGGATCCGGTACCCATCCTGGCGGTGGTGTCACCGGGGTACCGGGACACAATGCGGCACGCGAGATAATACGTGACGCTCATCGTCGCCGCCTTTAACCCGCTCCATCGGCGGAGGCAGGGGGACGCCCAAGCCCCACCCTGCAGGCGAGTGCAGTCTATACTGAGCCCAAACTGAGCCCAGCGGTTGTTCCCCGACCTTCAGCCAGAAGGAACTTTTGAGCCGGTACCCCCCGGCACAGAACCCCTCCTGCTGCATTGATTTGACTTTCACTTTAGGAGAAAGTGATAACTGACAGATTGTCACAGCCTCAAGCGCTGTGCATTTTTGAACTGAAATGGAACTGGATCATGGAGCACTTCGATACCATCATTGTCGGCGCAGGACTTTCCGGCATTGGGGCAGCCTGGCATCTCCAAAATCGCGTTCCGGGACGCAGCTTTGCCATCCTCGAAGGGCGAGAGGCAATCGGAGGCACCTGGGACTTGTTTCGCTACCCGGGCATCCGCTCTGATTCGGACATGTACACGCTTGGCTACCGCTTCAAACCCTGGCGTAACGCCAAGGCAATCGCAGATGGTCCATCGATACGTGCCTATGTGCGGGAGGCCGCGAGCGAGAACGGCATAGACCAACACATTCGCTTTCGTCACCTTGTCCGCTCCGCGAACTGGGACAGTTCGCGGGCACTGTGGACGGTCGAAGCCGAGGTCGGAGTGGAGAAGAAGCGGGTACAATTTACCTGCTCCTTCCTTTTTATGTGCTCGGGGTATTATTCATATGAAGAGGGCTACAGGCCGGACTTTCCGGGCATGCAAGATTTTTCCGGCAGCATCATACATCCGCAATTCTGGCCCGAAGATCTGAATATTCATGAAAAGCGTGTGATCGTAATTGGATCCGGCGCAACTGCCGTTACTCTCGTGCCAGAACTTGCCAAAGATGCAAGCCAGGTCACCATGTTACAGCGGTCACCGACCTACGTAGTTTCGCGGCCAGCTCAGGATAAATTCGCCAATTGGCTTCGCGAGCATCTTCCCGCCAACCTGGCCTACGGTATCACCCGCTGGAGAAATGTCCTATTTGGCATGTATTTTTACAGACTGGCGCGCCGTCAACCACAAAAAGTGAAAGAGCGCCTGCTGCAGATGGTCCATGACGAGCTTGGTCCGGACTTCGATGTCAAAACCCACTTCACGCCAAACTACAATCCTTGGGACCAGAGATTATGCCTGGTTCCGGACTCCGATATGTTTGAGGCCATTCGTAAGGGCCGCGCACAAATTGTGACAGACCACATTGAGCGCTTTGTAAAGGATGGCATACTACTGAAGTCGGGAAAGGTTCTGTCAGCGGACATTATTGTCACCGCAACAGGACTTAAGCTCGAGGTACTCGGTGGCATGAAGGTAAGCCTGGACGGACACCCAGTCGATATGTCGAAGACGCTTTCCTACAAGGGCCTGATGTATTCGGACATACCAAACCTTGCGTCATCGTTTGGGTACACAAACGCGTCCTGGACACTGAAGTGCGACCTGACGTGTGAATACGTATGCCGCATACTCAATCATATGTCGGAACACGGCTATGTTCAGGCTACACCACGCCTAACAGATACATCGGTCGGAGAAGAGCCTTGGCTAGACCTAAAAAGTGGCTATATCCAGCGCGCCGCCGCCTACCTGCCCAAGCAGGGAAACAAAAAGCCTTGGAAGCTCTATCAAAACTACGCTCTTGATCTCGTAAGCCTCCGCTTTGGACGGATCGATGATGGAACAATCGAGTTCAAAACAGCTCAGTCACATCCCCTCACGACCAGCAAACTTGCGGCGGAGTGAATTAAAGCCTCCCTATTGAACCTGGTGCATGATCACCATATAGCCGCTTCCATCGGAACACGTGGCCACTGTTAGTCCGCTTGCGGATATCTCTGAGTTCAAAGAAGCTTTGTGCCGCCCAACGGCGATAGTCACCACCAGCGAGCGGCCATGCCCATCTCGTTCAGCCGAGGGTGCTCCTAGAACCTTCCGCCGGCCCCATCAGACGGTGCACCCTTTCCACAAGGGGCGCTGCGCCTGACTCCCAGGGCGCCACAAAAAGCCCCAATCGTCTCATCAGCTGCCCCACCCTGACACTTTCAGTCAACGCAGCCAGAGGGATAGCCAAAACCGGGCCCGCAAGTACGGGCACCAGCCACCAAGCATATTGCGGAAGAACTTTCCAAATAACACCTGCCGCTAAAAGGCCCAGGACCGTATGTGGCAAAAACCGGCGTACCAGAACACCCAAGGCGGAGCTAGCCTCACTGCGTCGCTGGCTATTCCACCCTGAATTCCGTCCCATTAGGATGCTGAGCACAAAGCCTGTTTGAGAGAGCATCATGATGGGTGCCAGAAGCACCGAGAACAGGTTTTCAACCATCACACTGAGAAGAACTGAAGCCGTGCCCCCATGGGCACGGCGAAGCTGTTTGCTCCTAAGAACCAGTGCCGTCGCAACCAGCTTAGGCACGAACAGAAGCGCAAGCATTGCTCCAAAGAGCGTCAGTAGCGCGCCGGTATGGGAAACTGGCCAGGATAGTACAGGATGGGATCCGACAAAGCTGAATGGCACAAATGGCTTCTGTTGCAGTGCCACGACAGCAGAGGCAAGAAGTAAAAGAAGCCATAGAGGTGACGCCAGATACGACATGATCCCCGTGGTGAGATGCCAACGGCTGGAGGGACGGAGTCCTTGCGCGAAGAGAAGTTTCATATGCTGCAGGTTACCCTGGCACCAGCGTCGATCGCGTTTGAGATGCTCGATCAATCCTGGAGGAGGCTCTTCGTAGCTACCGTCCAGATGCGAAGCCATGTGAACTTCCCATCCCGCACGACGTAGCAGCGCCGCTTCCACAAAATCATGGCTCATGATTTCGCCGCCCAGAGGCGCCCGCCCTGGCAGCGTCGGTAAACCGCAATTTTCGGCGAAAGCTCGAACGCGTATTATCGCATTATGGCCCCAATAATTTCCATCTCCGGAGAAAATCGAACTATATCCAGCGGCGTACAAAGGACCGTAGACGCTTGAAGCGAACTGCTGCATGCGCGCGAACAGAGACTGCCGTCCAACCAGCTGGGGCGCGGTCTGAATGAGGCCTGCCTTGGGATTGGCGTCCATCAGCCTGGTGAGTTCAACAAGTGTCTCGGCGGTCATCAGGCTGTCAGCGTCAAGAACAACCATGTAGTCATAATGGCCACCCCAAGTTCTGCAGAACTGAGCCAGGTTTCCGCTCTTCCGGCCGGCATTTGAGGTACGGTGACGATAGAAGATATTGATCTGCGCTTCCCAAACTGTGCGGACCTCCAGGTAGGCAGCCTGCTCGGCAACGAGATGTTCCTGTCCGTAACTGTCACTCAGAAGAACCACGTCGAAGCGGTCGAGCACCTGATGTTCGGCCAGACATCCAATCATCGCCTTAAGCCCAGCAAACAGGCGCCCGCACTCTTCGTTACGTATTGGAAATAATAAGGCAACTTTCGCCGTTGATTTTCGCAGCGAGGGGTCGAGCCCTTTGGGCCGGGACAGACCCAGATCATCCCTGCCCCACAACAGCGTCACCGCCCCCGACATGCACAGCCAAAATGCTGCCGCAATCCAGAGGAACAAAATTGTGACAAGCGAAAAATAGAGCCATTTCTCACTGGTGAACCCATCAACACGCAAGATGCCAAACAAACTGGTGCTAGCCGCTGCAGTCGACGCTATCACCAGGCCACTAAACCCCCAACGCGATGTCATGAACGGGCCTCACTACCCGCGGGCGCCCGCGCAGCGCGCGCACTGCGCTGTAGCAACAGCCACAATGCACCCAAAGCACGGCCCGGGGTCCAGGACAAAATTGTCTGTTCAATCATGGAGATAGACTGAATTTCCGGCATCGCCGTAAACCCCGGTCCAAGTTCGGCTACATGCCTCGAGCCGGCTTCGGCGGGGTGTAAGATGACGTCAAAACTCTTGCCGGTGTACAATTGCATTACGAGTTGTCCTCCTCAGATGCAGATGGTAGTTGGGCTCTGGTTTGCAAAGGTCGGCGTGGTCACTGCGTTCTTTCTCGAAGAGCCCACAAATGCGGCGACAATCTGGCCGCGGCTTGGCAGACCAACGGCGGCTCTCCGCCCATGCTCAGCCTTCCGGCAGTAGGAATGAGATGGGCATCGCGGATCTGAATTGGAGGAATGAGCGCTTTGGCTACAGATCGCAGAACCTTCCTGGCCGGAAGCATAACCTCGACCATATTAGCCATACTGGGATCCAACCCTGCATACGCTTTCACGCGGCAAAGCGGATTGGTGCTTGGTCGAGCACAACCGTTCAGCTTTGAGCGCCTACTTCACCTCGCCCAGCATCTTTCACGCTCTGCCTATATTGCGCCTAGGCCACCAGCTGCCGCCCTTGTTCAATCCCTCGATTTCGATCTTGTGCAGCAGATTTCTTACAAACCGAACGACGCTCTCTGGGCGAAGGGACCTGGCCATTTCCCCGTTCGGTTCTTTCCGCTCAATCGCTTTGACAATATCCCTGTAACCGTTCACGTACTCGATGGCGAATATGCTCGCCCGGTCATTTATCGGTCAGACTACTTCAACTATGGCGACACTGGCCTCGCTGCCAAACTCCCTCCAGATATAGGGTTCTCGGGGTTCCGTATAATGGATGGCCCAAAGAGCAATACCGACTGGCTGGCATTTCAGGGAGCAAGTTACTTCCGTACCGCGGGAGCCGAAAATCAGTATGGATTGTCTGCCCGCGGGATTGCAGTTGACACCGCCCTTTCGACGAAGGAGGAGTTCCCGCGCTTCAGCCAATTCTGGATCAGCGAACAGCCAGACCAGCCTCACGTTGTGCTTGTCTATGCACTTCTGGAGGGACCCAGTCTGACCGGCGCGTACAAAATACGTTCCATTTTTGGCCCCCGGGGCGCAGTGATGGAAATAGAGGCCCAGCTCTTTTTTCGTCAAGATATTAGGCGCTTGGGAATAGCACCGCTAACCAGCATGTTCTGGTACGGTAACACCGATTACTGGAAGCGGACGGACTGGCGGCCAGCTGTGCATGATAGCGATGGTCTTTCTCTCTGGACGGGACACGGTGAACGTATTTGGCGTCCACTGAACAACCCTGCCACGCTTCAGGTTAACTCGTTCGAAGACGTCAATCCAAAAGGCTTTGGTCTGCTGCAGCGCGATCGTGCGTTCTCCAATTATGAAGATGATGGTGCATTCTATAATCGTAGACCCAGCGTATGGGTGGAACCGCTCGAGCCCTGGGGACCAGGGGTAGTGCAATTAGTTGAAATTCCGACCAGCGATGAGATTCACGACAACATCGTCGCCTATTGGTTACCCAAGCACGCCATAAAGGCTGGAAACCAGATGAGGCTAGCATATCGCCTGTACTGGCAAAATCATCAACCCTTTCGTCCCAAGCACGTTGCCGAAGTAGTTGCTACCCGGATCGGAGAGGGCGGTATTCCGGGACAACCGGCCAAAGCAAATGTGAGAAAGTTCGTTATCGATTTCTCGGGGGGGCCACTTTCTACCATGAAAAGGCGGTATGATTTGAAGCCGGTTGTCACGACTTCACGTGGTACGCCAACGGGCCTTGCGGTGATACCGGTACGCGGCACAAAAATCTGGCGTGTCTTTTTTGATTTGCCAGTTGAAGGCACAGCCCCGATCGACCTTAGATGTTACATACCGCTTGGCACTGGAGCCCTCACCGAAACCTGGCTCTACCAATATTTTCCAGGCCCACTCTAAACCGTCAACGTGCTCTTGTTCTGTCTCCAAGTCATCAGCGGTGCTGCTTGCCACAAGATGCGGCGGTACCGCTTCCTTGGCTTTGTTGCCGCCCTGTCAGAAGCACCCTGCTTCCGAAGTTCTGCCCGCAATGAGGGCTCTCAGATTTTTTGCGTAATCCAACAGAACGAATATGCGAGAAGTACTCCGGCAAAAGGTCCAAGAATCCAGCCACGGATAACTCCGCCGATTACTTTACGATCAATGGTTTCCCGTCCGCGCGCTACCCCAGCACCGGCCATTGCCCCAATTAAAGCCTGATTCATCGACGTGAAATATCCCGCGAGCACCACGGTAAGTACTACCGTAGCCTGAACCAATTGCGCTGCTGTAGCCATCGGCATGTCAACCTTAACGACATCGAAAGCTACGCGTTCCAGCAGTGGCTTTCCCCAGGTGAGCACGCCCACAGCAAGACCGGCACCACCAAGTGCCCCGGCCAACAAGGGCCCAGATATCCCGGTCGTAAGGAAAACTGCTGTGGCATTGGAGACATCATTTGCTCCCATCGCGAGCGAAGCAGCACCTCCAACGATAACGAGGCCGCGGCCGATCATGCCGGCATTGCCGCTGCTCGCTAATTGAGGCAGTAGATCTAGACATTTTGTAAATGCATAACCTAATGCGAAGGCGACGAATGGAGCTGTAATCCATAGCGCAACCAACCGTAAGACCATGCCCCAGTGGATAGCTAGCCCTCGTGCCAATCCTGCACCGATAATGGAGAATACTAGAATTTGAATCGTAGAAGTCGGTACACGACGCTGAGTGAACAGAGTCGTAAGAACGAATGCCGCTGCCAAAATAGAGATCGCAGTCAAAGTCCCCAAATGGGTCGCGACCAAAATTCCGTGGCCAATATTGAACAGGACCCTATGGCTAAGAAATGTGGCGCCCAAAAGCGTAAGCGGCGCCATTAGCCAAAGAGCTGGCATTAGTCCGATGCTACCTGTGGCATGCGGCATACCCATACAGGCGCCCGTATAATGTGCGCCCATGCTCCAGGCGAACGCCACTGCGAGAAGTATCAACATGATTGCCGCGATACTCATGGCTTCTCGGTCACCCCACTCCGGTTGTTCCGCAGCTCTCTCTTCATTCTAGGTGATAGTTGGGGCGTTACGGAAGCCGTGCCTGGTTTTGCGCGATATCCGAACAGTCCATGCCACCTTTTACTGAGCAAGCTAGTTACCTTTGTCTTTACCTCTGCCGGCAACTGCTCCCAGTCGCCAAGCGTATATGACCCAAATCTATGTCCCTGCCTGCGGGTCGGTCCCCTTTTCCAGACCTGGAAAATTTCAATCCACGGAACAGTTACGCTCCCCCGGTTCGGTTCTATGGCAAAGCACCCTCCGGTGACCTACCAATATCAGGGACGTCGTAGATAACCTTGAGCACGTGGCTTGAGGTTTCCCGCACCGCGCGCAGCGGGCCCCTAGCAGCGCCTCCAAGCGGGCTTTTTGCGATCCCCACAATGGCCCCTCCGATGCCACCGGGCGGCGGGCATATTTCCCCCTGCACGTCCCTAAAAGGCTTCCAGACCCTCTGCCTGCCCCGGTATATAATAAAGAGCGGCGAAAATTCCCGTTCCCTGCCTCATCTAGACACTTGATTCCTTTTCCACTGCCTGATCTCGTCCTAGCATTAGAATAAAGGCTGGCAGCATGATCTATGAGCTTTTGAGAGGTTCCGCATTGGGGGCGCTCGCCCACCTTGATTCAGCAAGTCCTAAGTATCCAAGATCTTTGGCGCGCCCTGGCTCTGATTTCTGAAGCCTGAGATTTAACCCGTATCTGTGAGGGACACTATGAAATTCCGAGTTCTCGTGGCGGCTCTTGCCTGCCTAACGGGCTTTACTTTGCCTGCGCAGGCGTCTTCCAGTGTCAAGGCGCTTGGCCAGGATGTTGCACTTGCCCTACCGGTTATCGCTGGTGGAATTACGGTATGGCGCAATGATTGGATTGGCCTGGCGCAAGCGACTGTGTCAGGAATTGCCACCGTTGGAACGGTCTATGCATTAAAACATTTTGTACACGAATGCAGACCATTTGCCATGCCATGCCATGGCCATAGTAACCTGGATTCCTTTCCGTCCGGCACCTCGGCTGTAGCTTTCGTGCCGGCACAGTACCTCTGGCAACGCTATGGGTGGAAGTTTGGCGTACCGGCATATGCTGCAGCCGCATTTGTTGGCTATTCGCGTGTCGAGAGCGGCGAACATCACTGGTGGGACGTCGTCGCGAGCGCGGCTATTTCGTTGGGATACAATGAAATCTTTACGACCCGATACCAGCCACGGGGACTTTCCACTGGCCTCTCAGCCGGACCAGGTGGTGCATATATGTCCCTGAAATACAGGTGGTAATGATCGTTGACTTCTTCCTTTACACTTTGGCGCTGATGCTCGAAGTCCTTCTGCGATCACCTTTGGCCACAATTGGAGCCGCGTAGTGTCAGTTGTCGCTGGTCGAGAAATGGCGAAGAGACGATAAGAATTGGGCATGCGTCGCTGTGGCTCGCAATCTTAGAGATCAGCGGGTTGGCCCTGTAAGGCAGTGTCGCCCGCCGGTCCAAAAGCCAATGTCACACCTGAGACCATCTTCAGGACACCCGCATCGTCTCTGATCGCGCGGAATCCTTCCAGAAACAGGAAATTCTGAGTTTATGCATTTTGCAGAGGGCACCGCTCAGTGCACGAAGCCTTGAGCGGTGCCCAGCGCTGCGCCTTATGGCAGGTAACGCCTGGAAGCGCCATAGATTTGCAATAACTCACTTATCAAGCGTCTTTGGCATCCCATCGAATTCATGCGGAGGCGTGTTACCTGCCAGATATTTAACAAAGAAATCCCAGCAACGACGGGTTATGTAAGGCGTGTGAGATCCGTAGTGATGATGCTCGTTGGGAACCACGAGCATGCTGAAATTCTTATTCGCATTCATCAGTGCATTGACCATCAGGTAGGTATTGTTTGGCGGAACATTGTCATCAATTGAACCTGTTACCAGCATCAAGTGACCTTTTAGATTCTTTGCCAGCAGCTCACTCGCCTGGTTGTCGTAATTGGTGGTACCGTTTTTGTGCTTAACCAGTGGCCCTTCCCATCTTTCACCCCAATCGTAGATATAATCGCGGTTATCGTAATTTCCGCTTTCGGCCCACCCGACCTTAAAGAAATCCGGATAGTGGAGCATTGCTGAGACCGTAGCATTGCCCCCGCCTGAATGACCCCAAATTCCCACCCGATTGATGTCCATCCATTTATATCGTGCGGCGAGTTGCTTAATGCCTGTAATCTGGTCAGGAATAGTGTCGTCACCCATGTCGCCATACCAATAGCGCTGAAACTTGGCCGACCGGTACGGCGTTCCCATGCCATCGATAGTAACTACGATGAAGCCGAGTTCAGCCAAGGCCTGATGACTGCCGCGCTCTGAACGGAAGCTGAAAGTCGCGATGGAGCCAATTTGCGGCCCTGGATAAACAAAATCGATGACAGGGTATTTCTTATGGGGATCGAAGTTGGTTGGCTTGTACATGAGGCCATAAAGGTTCGTCTTTCCATCCCGAGCTTTTACGGTAAATGGAATTGGCGGTACCCAGCCAATCGCCTTCAGGCGGGCAAGATTCGTCTTTGCTATGGTCGCAATTATGCGTCCACTTTTCGCTGACCGAAGAACCGTGACCGGTGGAGAAGTTGGCGTTGAGTAGGAATCGACGAAATATTTTCCGTGCGGAGACATCGTTATGATGTGGTCTGCCGCTTCTGGCGTTAGCAAGGTCGTCTTGCCGGTGTCAATGTTAACCTTGAATAGTTGTCGGTAATAGGGATTAATCCCCGGTGTCCTTCCTACGCCGACGTACCAGAGGGTGTCAGTCTTGGCGTCCACGTGGGGAACCTGAATTACATTACCTTTGCCAGTGGTAATGGGGTGCAGCATCTTTCCCGTTTTGAGATCGTACAGATATAGGTTGATCCAGTTGTTCTGCTCGGTCGGCCAAATGGCTTCTTCCTTTTCCGCGAGATACTGCCAGTCAGGGCGACGGTACCATCCCTGATAGTAGTCCTCGGCGCTGTATTGGAACGCCGTACGCACAACGCCAGTAGACGCATTGGCAATCCGGAACCATTCGTGCCGCTGGTTGCGGGAAGTCGACACAAGGGCAAATGTCTTGCCACTGGGAGACCAGCGAATGTCATTCCAGCTACCAAGCCGTTGCTCAGGAGCCATCTTAAGCGGAATTACCTTATGACTAGCGACATCGATCACAGCCGGATGGATCATAAAGACATGCTTGTCACCTGGTAGAGGATAGGGAATTGTCTTCAGCTTGGGATGCCCCACACGCGTCGAAACCGTGTAGAAATCCTTAACCTTACGTTGGTCCTGTCGAAAGGCCACCAGCATCTTTGAATTCGGGGACCAGCGCACTATTGCCGGGCCATCTTTTCTGTTTCCATAACCGTAATTCTTCACACCATCAGTGGTGAGCTGGGCCACCTTCCCGCTGGAAGTATTACGAATCCACAAGTTCCAGTTTCGAACAAAGACCTTAAATTTGCGGTTTGGTGATCGAGCATGCCGACCTATAGGAAATTCCTCGTGGTGATGCACCGCATTTGCCGGCTTGGCCTTTGCCGTACAAACACCGGGACCAGACAGGTCACATAAAAACTTGGCTTTTCCCAGTTGAACTTCAAGCTTGCCATCCGCGAGGTGATGAAAGCCAAAACCGTAGGCCGGCCATTTGGTTGGGCTCATGGGCTTTCCGCGAGCCTTACCTAATGCTGCGGCAAGTTTGACCGGATTGAAGGCCTGCCTCACCTTCCCAGTCACCGCATTCATTTCAAGAATAGCGTCCCCTTTGGCTCCATGATCTCGATACCAAAAGTGTGTTCCATCGATCCACTTGACGCGCTGGACCTCATGATCGACCAGCGGATCGACAAAATGGCCTACCAGCGGATCAGTGCTATCAAGAAGAAATTTTGCCGCTCGCGCGTAGTCTGCATTTGTTAACTGTCGCGCTTGGGCCAGAGTTGGAAGCCCCCCTAAAAGCGCAATAAGTGCAACCCGTGCAATACGGTTCGATTTCATGTGCGACAAACCTCTATGTTGGCGGTGATTCGTAGACACTCGGCGTGAACGGAGACGCTTTCGCAATCAGCGCCCTGGTACAACAATTTGTAACTATTATATTTTGCAGACGGGTGGTGGCTGATGCCCATCGCACCATGCGTCCCACTCATTTGGGTTCAATGTGCCCCCATTGCCTCCCAGCTGCTTAAGTATGGCAAGTCTGGCGCGGCGATCAAACACAGAAGTTGGCACATCACTTCACAAGCTGTTGTTTGGCGACACCTTTTGCGCCATGGAACAGAGCCTTCCCTGCCTTATCGATGAGGCAGGGAGCAGGGACTGGTTATGCCTTGCGTCCGCCCACGCCGGTCTCTTGCGGTCCGAGGCGCAGAAGGTCTCGCCGGCCGTCCAAATGGTCACTTGATAACTGCCCCCCCGGCAAATAGCGCTTCGGGTACTATCGCAAGGGCTCAAAGCACCGAGTGAGCCCGCGGCCCAATGGCCCGCGCTCGCGATCTTCCTGACGCTAGGCTAACCTTGCCCGTGGAGATAGGGATAGGGAGGTCGGGAGCAGATTATTTTTCGGCAGCCACATCCAAATGGGCAGCGAGCGGGCTCTTAACGGACGAAACCCCCCGGAAGCGGATCCAGCGTCCGGCTGAAACATGGACCCCCGATGTCTGATACCCTCGTCGTATTCGGCAGCTTCACCCTTATGGTGTGCGTACCACTAGGCTTGGCTTTCTATTTCCGTGCCCGTAATCGGCGCACCGTACTCGACGCCATCAAACTGATCATGGAGCGTGGTGAACCGATTGCCCCCGAACTGATCGAGGCATTGGTGCAGGACAGGGCTTCGCCTTACGCGGATCTTCGTCGAGGCATCGTTTTCCTGTCGATCGCGGTGGCGACCGTGGTGTTTGCCGTGGTACTGGGAAAAAGTGACGCTATTCGCCATCTCCTGGGTATAGCGGCGTTTCCTGGTCTGATCGGGCTGGCTTATATTGGCCTGCACGTCTTTGCATCCGACGCGCGCGCAAAAAGGTCTTAGGCGGGAACTTTTGGTGCGGCAGAACCTGACCGGTGTGATCGATTCGGAGCTGGTGTTGCGCGTGCAGGCAGCGGGTGATCGCGCAGCCTATGGAGAGCTGGTACGTCGCCATCAGGGCGCATTGCGTGCCTTCTTGTGGCGGCTGACCGGTAATGCCGCCCTCGCCGACGATCTGGCGCAGGATACGCTGATCAAAGGTTATGAAAGCATCGCCACCTATCGTGGTCAGGCAGCCTTCCGCAGCTGGCTGTTTGCCATCGCCTACCGCGCTTTTCTGCGAGGGCGGCGTAAGGCAGCGCGCTATACCCGCGCGCTGGACGCTGCAGCAGAGGGCGTACCCCCGCCGCCTGCACCCGATCCTGATATGACGCTTGATCTGCAGCGCTACTTACTGACACTTGATATCGAGGAAAGAGCGGCCCTGCTACTCTGCGATGCCTGCGGCCTGTCGCACAGCGAGGCAGCCGCAGCGATGGCAATGCCGCTAGGCACACTGAAGACCTATGTTCAACGGGCAAGGGGCAAGATGCGCGTGGTGCTGAACACCCGGGAGGATATCTCATGCAGGATCGCCTGAGCGAATTGCTGCGCAATGATCACATCACGCTGAGCGTGGCCCTCGAGCAGCCGCCGCTGACAGATGCGGTTCTATCACGGCTCGCCCGACGCCAGCGGCGGGAGCAGATTGCCTTGGGTCTGGCGGTGCTGGTGGGCTTGGGGTTGGCAGCCTGGCAGTTACCGGCACTAAGGTTCCTTCATTTACCGACCTTCGGCTTTGCCGTGCGCGATCTCTCCCTGCTGGCGGGCACGCTGGTGATTGGTGCAACGGTAGCCGTCTTTGGCTGGAGCCTGAGCGAACGCTAGGCGCTTTCGATTCGGTTCACCAAAGCTTCAAGTGCCGTTAGAATTACCTCGTCGGTGACGAGATCCGGAAAGAATGCCCGCTGGTACAGTAGGCCATTCATCAACGCGTGAACCGCGATTGCAAATTGCAGCGGCGGCAAAGGCAGTTCGCCCTTCTTTGCAACCGCTTCGACGTTTTCGGCAGATTTGCGGTACCTTTCCTCGGCGAAAACGCGTAGGCGCGTGCGCACGGTCTCATGCATCAGCGCGTAACGATCGAGCTCGATCAAAAATCTCATTTGCTTGACAGCTTCAGGCGTTGTCGCCGCGGCTTGCTTGACGAGAGTGCTCAACTGATCGCGCAGTGGCGCATCCACCGTGAAGATTGGCCGCGGCCGGACAACGCGCTCAAGGGCCACAGCCACAATGAGATCCTCCTTATTTTTGAAATTTCCATAGATTGCGCCCTTGGTCAGGCCGGCGTGGCTGGCGATCTCATCGAGACTGACCGCGGCAATGCCATGACGCTGAAACAGCTCCACCGCTGCGTCCAGCAGGCGCGCGCGCGTGCGTGCCCGTTTGGGGCTGAGCGTTTGGGGGGGGCGCTTTCGATTCGACATTGGCAGCAGAATATACTATCAGTATTTTATACTCACGGTATAAAAGGAGGTGGGCGTGCGCAAAATCCTACTTTGGGCTGTGGCAGGCTTCGTTGCCCTCCTCATCTTGGTTCCCGCCTACTGCGCCTATGAATATCAGGCCGCGCTGCGCATCAATCCTGCGGTCGGCATCGATGAGGCGCGCTTCATCAAAATCGGTGGCATTGAACAATGGATACAAATCAGGGGTGACAACCGCAACAATCCGGTCCTGCTCTGGCTGAACGGTGGCCCTGGCTTTTCAACGATCCCCTATACGCTTCTTTCCCGCCGCTGGGAGCGCGCCTTCACCGTCGTCATGTGGGACCAGCGCGGCGAAGGCAAGACCTTCGAAAGATCCGGTACGCGTGTTGCGCCGACCATGACAATTGCCCAGATGACGAAAGACGGCATTGCCGTGGCCCAATACATTCGGGCACTGCTCCACAAACGCAAGATCATCCTGCTCGGACATTCATGGGGGTCCATTCTAGGCGTGCATATGGTGCAGGAACGACCCGATCTCTTTTCGGTCTATGTGGGGACCGGCCAGATTGTGAATCTCGAAAAGGATTCCGAGGCCTCGTATCCGCTCGTCCTGGCGCATGCCCGCGCCACCAACAACACCAAAGCTATTGCGGAGCTCACGGCTGCAGGGCCACCACCATACCCTGCGAGCGACATGAGGAAATGGGCCTGGGTGAAATGGGCAAATGCGTTCGACCCCAAACCTAACCTTACGCTCACCCCTGCTCTGGGCTGGCTGCTTATGCGGCAGCTTTTGTCGCCGGCCTTCCCACCAGGCGCGCTATTTTCCCAGAAAGTCATGTGGCAGGAAATACTGCGCGATGATTTGAGCAAGGATGTCGACTTCGCGGTTCCTGTCGTCATCATTCAAGGCTCCAAGGATCTCGTCGCTCTGCCGCCACTCGCCCGCGCCTGGTTTGCGCAAATCCACGCCCCTTCAAAGCAGTTTGTGACCATGGAGGGCGCAGGTCACAACGCAATCCTTTCGCGACGACGGGCATTCCTGCAGATCCTCATCAAAAAAGTCCTACCGCTCGCCCACTCTCAAAGATAAACGCGTTTGCTTCACCAATCGGGCCAATTTTTGGCCCGCAGCCGTCACGCCCCTGGCACGAACAGAATACCGGGCGGCTTCGGCGGATCGACACTATCAGAAGGCATTGGCAGGGCCGGGCCGCAGGCTCCGCTCGCTCGAACGCCGGCTTAAGCGGATGAGCGGGCAGACTCGCCGGTCGCTGGACTTCTATTCCGCATTTGAAATCTGCGCCAGGTCGTGAACCAGGACCCCAACAAATCGATGGCCGACATTGCGCTCACCTCCGGCTAATCGGACCAGTCCCACATGGGCCGTGCGGTTCGGTGCGCGACAGGGTTTACACCGGCCCGACTTAACAAAGCGATCCAGACCGAAGAACCGTTTTGGTGGTATCACCTGCGGGGCGAACGTTTCTGAAGCCGGTCTATCGCAAGGCCGACATTCCGGTCGCTCAGCTAAACGGCCGCTTTGTGTACAAACACCGCCTCTCGGTAAGAACGCCGTTCATGGGAGCTCTCGGCCCAACTTTGCCGTTGCCAACCCGCTCGGGCATTGCCACCTGTTGGCGCTTAGCGGACATTGCATCGGGCGACCGCTTTGGATGCAGCAGACACATAGCCGACGCGTTAGGTGCACCGAGAAATGAGCATCAAGACCGCACATCTGGTGTACGTCCGCCGTAGTTGTACCACGTCGCTCTCCGCGGACAGCGAAACCAGATAGCGCTGCATTATAGCATAACATATTGGTATTAAATCATTATTTCTCTGGCGGGCCGCGACCGACGATGATGAGCGCCATGTCTACGCCATGACCCTATAGCCGCCGTTGGGCGGTTGCGCCCATCCGCAATTTCCGGTAATCTTTCCGGAAATTGGCGCAAGGAATAGGAAGGCATGTATGGCAAGTAAACCAAAGTCTTCTGTCGCAACCCATCGCGCACGCAGAGAGCGCCAAGGCTTCGTGCGGGTCGAGGTCAATGTCCGCAAGGAGGATGCAAGCCTAGTTCGCCGGGTCGCCTCCGCTTTGTCCGATCCCTCGCGTCAAATCGAAGCGCGCAATCTCCTGCGGCAACGCTTTGCCGAGCCGCCGAAGGTGAGCTTGAAGGCGTTGCTGGCGTCTGCGCCGCTCGATGGGGTCGACCTCGATCGGAGCCGTGATCTCGGCCGCGACGTCGATCTATGAGCTACCTCATCGATACCAACATCATTTCGGAGGTCCGGAAAGGCGAGCGTTGCGATCTGCGGGTTTCCGCCTGGTACGCCTCGATCGCCGACGAGGATCTCTTTCTGAGCACGCTTGTCCTTGGCGAAATCCGAAAAGGGGTTGAACTTGCGCGCCCCCGAGACGCAGGCAAAGCAGTCGCGCTCGAACGCTGGTTGCGGGAGGTGGAGACCGCATTCGATGGACGCGTGCTCGGGATCGACAACGCGGTGTCCGATCAATGGGGCCGCATGGCCGCCACAAGGCCTGTTCCGGTTATCGATGGGCTGCTCGCAGCGACCGCGTTAGTCAATGGCCTGACGCTCGTGACGCGCAACGACCGCAATGTCGCGGGCCTGGGTACGATGGTGCTTAATCCATTTGCCGAGGGGCCAAATCACCATTGATCGTAGCATCGGCCGGACACGGACGGCACAGCGGTCAATGGCGTAGAATCGCAAGGTAGCGGAGACGGCGGACGTCAAGCTCGCAGTCCAAGACATTGAATATGTACACCTTCAATTGTCCTGAACGAGCTGAGGTACGCTTTGACTTTCATTTTATAGGGCATAGTCCCCATAACCAATACACCAAACTTGCCTGACGTTGTTGCATGGCTATTTGCAATCTCAAATCGCAATCCTTGTTTCGATCACGTCATAGTTAGCCTGTACACCGTTGTCGGAGGTTTCCAGAAGACCAGCCATCGTTAGCGCCTGAACGTCTGCGTGAACGTTGCTGTAGTCGCGCCCAAGTGCCTTCGCTAGCGCCCGGACACTCCCCACCTGGTGCCGCCGGACATAGTGTAACAACTCCATGCGCTTCCCCGTCAAAACACGGGCCAACGCGTCCCAACTCTCAAACGCGATGCGGCGCTCATGGAAAGACTCTCCGCGCTCAGCACGATGCCAAGCATCAACAAATCTCCGAGACGATTCTTCTTCCAATGCCCCACCCCCCGAAATCTTTATATTGCTCTGTGGAGCGGCCCCGAAAAGGTACCCCGTCGCTGGTGGGCCCAAGGTATTGAAACGGCGATCTAAATCTCTTGACCGCCGGGGTCCCTACCGGCGCCGATCGGCCCCCCGCTGCAAGGGAAAATTCTTTCGCCAATTCAATCCTTTATCGCGGTTCGGCGATGGGGTCCCCATTCGGTGCTGATTTACAACCAACTTTTGTCATGACATTGTCTGGCAATTTTACTAAATTAGGCGGTCAGGAGATAGCCATGCCAAAACATGCAACCCGTTCGGAAAAGCTGGATCTGCGCCTTACCCCAGACGCAAAGCGGACCCTTTCCGCTGCGGCCGCGGCCTCCGACCGCTCGGTTAGTGAGTTTGTGTTGGAAAGCGCACTGGCGCATGCCAAGGAAACGCTGCCGGACAGGCACAAATTTTTGCTCGATGAGTTGCATTGGGAGGCGTTTCTGACGGCGCTTGATGCCCCGACACCACCTATGCCGCGACTGAAGCGGTTACTCAACGAGTCGAGCGTCTTTGACGAGCACAAATGACGGCTATGCGGATCGAGAAGCTCCACGCCCGGCACATCCTGGAGCGCTTCGATTGCGGGAAGGAGGCGCTCAATCGTTTCCTCATTCGCCATGCATTACAGGCACAGTTATCCAACGCTTCTCGGACCTACGTCGCGGTAGAGGAGCACCGAGTCATTGGGTATCACACACTGGTGGTTGGCGAGATCGAGTTCGACCAGGCATCGGAGCGACTGAGGAAGGGGCTCGCCCGCTACCCTATCCCTCTCATGGTGTTAGCGCGGCTTGCCGCTCATGTGGAACGCCAGGGCCAGGGTATTGGCGCCGGCTTGCTCAAGGATGCGCTCATGCGCACCATGAACGCGGCAGATATCGCAGGGATACGAGCTATTGCTGTGCATGCGAAAGACCACGCGGCTCGGCAGTTCTACGAACATTTCAATTTCCAACCTTCGCCCACAGACCCGCTGCATCTGTTTCTCCTGATTAAAGACATGAGGGCCCTGATTTCATAGCAGCTCGCATTCATCGCCTCATGCAGCGCGGGCGACAACCTATGGTGACGCAGCCCCATTATAAAAATGGGCATACGCCATATCAGTCTGTATACAGATTTTCCGTGTGACGAACTGGCGGAGAGGGAGGGATTCGAACCCTCGATACCCTTGCGAGTATGCCGCATTTCGAGTGCGGTGCTTTCAACCGCTCAGCCACCTCTCCTGACCGCAGCTCCCACGACTTTGGCACCTAAGCACTGAATTTTCGCCAAGTCACGGTAACGCCTGAACCGACACAGCACCAAAAGCACCCATACGTTTCAGGCCCGGGTTTCTACCCGTCCCTGCGCTTCAGGACAAGAGAAATCAGCCGGCATGATAACCAGGGGAGATGACCTCATTTACCACCAAAATCCTGACCTCCAGCCGATTTTGGGCAACCTGACGTAAGACTATCACCAGAGGATGCACATTAACCCGCCCGGGACCGCGCCCAGTTACCGGTCACCAGATAACCGCGGACGAAATCAGAATAGCCTCTTTTCCGAGCATAGACTTAGGAATTCTCCATCACCAATTCAAACTTGGGGCATAGGGCCAGCCACCATAACCTAACATTTCCCGACAATTAAAGACTCGGAATCTGGTAAGACGCACACGACGCCGACGCCTGCGAGCCAACACAAAAAGCTCTCGATGACCACTCTACCCACTCTGCACAGTAAGAACCATCAAGCATCCAATCCTCAATCGGATCCACAATACCGCATCTCTGCGACTTCCGTGAACATGCCTTCCAACACCAATTAAACGAAATTCTATGGAACACCAAGGCACTCCCGGTAGCCTAATCGAGGCATATTCGCCATATATAAATCTAATGGTCTACCGTTCACGTATCACTTAGATCATCCCCAGTTGCGGTCGATCAAAATTCAGGCACTCGACCACGTTACCGTCACACAGCATCGATGCACGAGAAGCAACACATTTAACATTAGATACTTTGATACAATGGCGCGAGATGCAGACACAAATGCATGGCGTAAAGCCCGGAACCCTCTACAGCGGCAACGTTTGAAAACCGCCGTATATCAAACAGCGCAACCCAAAATGAGTGCTATAAGCTATGCGGCTTCGTAGCCCAAGCGTGTGCCCAAAGACAGCATTTGATGACCTCAAAGGACACACGCTTGGAATTAGGAATTACGGCACAACTCTCAAGCCATACCGTATCTGCCCTAAACCTGATATTACTGAATAATAGACGCCACTGAAGCAAGTGCGAGCAGCCAGGTTAAGGCACCAATTGCAAGTGTCAGCATTCCATCGATCCGATCTTGCAGAGGACGGAACACAAGATGCTTCTTGCTAACTATCGTACCCATGTACTTACTCCTTTCGAAACGCGATGACTAGGCACGTCACCGCTATCAACGATGATCGCATCCGCGTCTGAGATGAAAGAGTGGGAATATGACGTAAGGGTGATTGTTTGCCGTTGCATCTTATAAGGCGATGATGAGTGACAATAAGAGGTTTTCAGCGATGGCGGACAAAATCGAGCTCGCTCGCGAGCCTGACTTCTCACTTGGCTCGCTCAGAATTTCGCCCTCAACACGCCAGTTGATAACCGAGCACGGGACTGAGCTAGTAGAACCGCGCGTCATGCAGGTGCTTATATGCCTTACCCGGGCGAATGCCGCTGTGGTGTCCAGAGATCAATTAATTACTACATGCTGGAACGGGCAGGTCGTAGGTGATGACGCCATTAATCGCTGCATTTCTCGGCTACGAAAATACGCCGCAGGACATGAGCCGCCGCCATTTACCATCGAAACCATACCACGCGTTGGTTACAAACTGACGGCGAATAACACCAGCACATCGCCACACAATTATCTCGAAAGCGACATCGCTCGATTTGGCCGAGCCTGGATATTTGAGCATTTGAGACATGTCCGCAGGGTAAACAAATTTATCCTTAGTGCGCTGACCATTATCCTCTTCCTAGCGACAGCAACTTGGACCCTGCGGTCTGCCAAAAGATGGACGGTTATGGAAAGCAGACCACTCTTGACAACAAATCAACTCGAAGAAGAACCAGCAATATCTCCTGATGGATCCATGATTGCATACGTCGCGGGAACAAATGCCCTTGCCCGCCGGATATATATCAGGCGCCTAAGTCGTGCCCAGCGAACTGCCATCAGCCCCAAAGATTATTACGCCGGGTCGCCAAACTGGTCTAACGATGACAAACGCATTGCATACGCTACATTTCGTTCCGGTGAACGATGTCACATTTATATTGCGCATCTGGGTGAGGAAACAATTGATGAAGTAGGACACTGTACGAACAGGCAACATACTTCGCTCTCATGGGATCGAGCTTCTGGTTTAATATATTATGTTGATCGAAGGTACCCAGACGGACCCGACACCATCCTAAGCCTAGACCCATCTACGCACGCCGTAAAACCAGTCACTAATCCACGTCACGATATTCCGGGCGATCTTGAACCCGCCATCGCACAAAGCGGAAAATACCTCGCATATATCCGTCGGCTTGGGTCCACAAATGACGAAGTGCGCATAACGAACTTAAGTACGGGCCGCGAGAGAATTCTCGGGGTTATAAGAGGGCTGAAGTCTATCGCCTGGACCTGGGATTCCGAAACTGTTCTTGCCAGCGTCTCAGATGGAGCAGGATCCGAGATTTGGGCCCTGCCCTTGAGCGGTGATCAACGGTATCAGATTTACGCCAGCTCACAACTAATCAATCGGCTGGCCTCCGGTCCCCGGGGCCTTCTCGCGGCGGAAATCGAGGTGAGCCGGAAAAAGTTAGCACTCGGATCGCAAGTTCCGGAACGCGTAGTCCACACTCTGGATCCTTCAAACGGCTCGACCTATTCGCCTACATATTCCAAGAACGGCACGTTAGCCTTCATCTCAAATCGCGCTGGTTCTAACGCAATATGGGCTGCAACCCCACACTCCGTTCCAAAACAAATATTTGATGGAGGCATGGCTTTACTCGACCGCTTGATTTGGTCACCCAACGGTGAGCAACTTGCCTTTGTTTCCATGGAGAAGGAGGTTGCTTCGATCAACGTAATTTCCAAAACCGGCAAGACTATCTTCGTAGGACGAACTCGAAGCATCGGTTATGGTATGCCGACGTGGACGTCAGATGGAAGGGCCCTTATTGTCGCTGACAGGCCGGTGACCGATGCGCAGGAACGCCTTACCAGGATTTCTCTATTTCATATCACTGTTGCACCTCCGGGTTGGCAAAGCGTTACGTCTTTTCAGAGGAAAGTTTATGCCGTACGATCGGGCGAAAGGGGTATATGGCGTATTGATAGTGGTGTGCGGCAGATCACCCCAAATTATCCCCGCAACCGGATCTCGCAACTCATCTTCTTCCGGGATAGCGTCTTAATCCCCGAGTTCGAATCGGTGATACCTGGCATTCTTGCTCAGCCTCTTTCTGGTGGCATCCCAACACATTTTTCCTATACCCCAGGAGCAAGCAGCGACACAGGCTTCGCCGTCGACCCCCGTTCAGGCGATATCGTTTATGTAACAGATATCCTAGAAAACGCGCACATTGACCTCATGCATCTTCAGCTCCGCAGGTGGTGAGATTTGCGCACATGCATCACTAAGCGCTGCCATCTACCGCGTCTACGTTCATAAATGCGTACGTTGCTGTACGCCCTACCCTGCAGCTAATTTTCGTTTCTGTGCGTGTCGCAGAGCGGCTGGTAAAAAGCGACGATCGTTTGACTTACTAAAGACCAATCTCTTCTGGTACATATGCGCGGGTTAAATGAGAAGCACCCCTATAACGCTTTTCGGGAGTAGCTCGCCGTCACCACCTTTTAGGAGCCATTGCCATGCGCGCTAAGCGGGTGGCTTCTACAAAGCGCTTTTCCGCTGTAATATGGCATCAAAGCTGACTTCACTGGCGCTGCGGAATGTGGCATGCATGCATAATTATACTTATGCAGACAGGGAACCAGATACCCATGCCAACCTATCGGCTCTTCGGTACACCGGCATCACTGTATACCGGCAAGGCCCGCAGCTACCTGATAAAGCAGCGTATCGATTTCGAAAATAGGGCTGCAGGTGACCCCCATTTTCGTAGTAAAATTTTACCCAAGATCGAACGCTGGATCATTCCAGTGCTCGAATGTCCTGACGGCACCCTGGTGCAGGATAGCTCGGAAATTATCGAGCACTTTGAACGTACCAGCAATGTACGTTATCCCGCCAAACCAAAGACTTCGCAACATCAGCTTATTGGCCAAATATTTGAGCTCTTTGGCGGCGAAGGCTTGCTACGTCCAGCTATGCATTATCGCTGGAATTTCGATCACGCCAATTTGTCATTTCTGAAGGCGGATTTTCCGGCAGCTCTGGCGGCACCAAATGCGACCGCCGATGAAAAGAACGCAGTCTTTGAGATGGCTAGTCAGCGCATGCGAAGGGCCATGACAAGCTTCGGCGTCACTACAGATACAGCAAAGACGATTGAGGAAGCATATAGTGAATTCCTCCAACTTCTTGATACACATCTCCAAGGTTCGCCATATCTGCTCGGTGGACGACCTACCATCGGTGATTATGGATTAATTGCGCCGCTTTACGCTCACCTTGGACGTGATCCGTTCCCTGCTCAGTTGATGAAGAGCACGGCGCATCGGGTTTGGCGCTGGGTCGAACGTATGAATGCCCCCGATCTCGATAGCGCAGAGTACGGTGCAATTGCTCCGGAACTGTTTAACAATGATGAGGTACCTGAGAGTCTAAAGGATCTGCTGCGTTTTGTCGCCAAAGACTATCTACCCGAAGTTGAGGCGTTTGTAGGCTTCACTAATGACTGGCTGAGCCTACACCCCGAAATTGAGGAGGGAACAAGCGGCCTTTCACGGAGTCAGGACCGCGTCATTGGTCAGGTGGAATTTATCTGGCGTGGCCATCCCATAAGGGTTGCCGTGTTGCCCTACCGGCTCTACCTCCTGCAGAAAATTCAAGCTGTGTTCGATCAAGCTTCGCGATCCGAGCAGGACAGAATGCGTGCGCTTTTAAGCGAAACCGGCCTTGGAAGGCTGTTGGAGTTGCGTACCCAAAGGCGCATCGTGCGCAAGAGTAACCTGGAAGTGTGGAGCGGGTAAAAGCGCTTGTTTTGCATCTGGAGTGTGGTCTTCAGAAGCATCCGCTGATCGCGCTACGGACCACCGGCGAGCCACTGGATGCCCAGCCGCGCGGCAAGTGGCTGCTTTAGCTTGTCGCCAATGGACACCATCTGCTCGGAAAATCCAAAAGGTGGATTGATGACGAGGAGGCCTGCCGCGCGCATGCCTTGACCAGGCTCTTCGCGGCTGATTTCGAGCCGCAGGAGAGAAGTTGCCCCCGCAGAGAGCAGTTCTCCGCAAAAGCTTGCTGCTCGAGCGGCCGATTTGATCGGATACCAGACCATATAAACACCCGTCGCAAATTTGCGAAGGGCAGCAATTACGGTACCGGCAAGCACCTGAAACTCATCTGCCGCTTCGAACGGCGGATCTACAAGAATGACCCCCCGACGTTCATACGGCGGCAACAGCGTAAGAAGCCGGCTGTAGCCATCCGCAATAAGAACCTGCGCCCGCGGGGCAGGAGCGAGTTCCTTGGAGAGGGCGGCGGCTTCCTCCGGGTGCTTTTCGATCGCAACAAGACGGTCCTGGGGTCTCAGGAGGCGGGCGGCGATGAGAGGAGAGCCGGGATACTTCGAGGCCCCGGCGGCACGGACAAGATCAAGATAGGTGGCGAGGCCTTCCGGAAGGGGCTCCTGCAAATGTCGAATCTTCTCAATTCCGGCCAGGGCCTCAGATGTCTTGGTTGCCTCGGCGCCGAGCAGATCGTACATCCCGCGGCCCGCATGCGTGTCGATAACAACGAAGCCCTTTTCCTTGCGCTTCAAATATTCGAGGATAGCCACCAAGGCAATGTGCTTGGCGACATCGGCAAAGTTTCCGGCGTGATAGGCGTGACGATAATTCATGGCGATAGCTATAGCGCCTGCGCAGGGATTCGTTAAGATGCAGAAAATTTAAGGAAAATGGTCATGGCCGATTTGCTCGCTCTATCCAGCCGTTACATTGATCAGGGCATTTACGAGGGTCCGGCCTCGGTCAATCGTATCAACGGCCAGCTCTCAGAGGTCGGGGACGGTATTGCCATGGTTGAAGCATTCAGCCATGTGGTCGCGCTGAAGAGCGAACAGGGACTGGTGCTCTTCGATACCAGTCTGGAAGCCTTCGGTGGCCAGATTCTGACCGCGCTGCGTGGCTGGAGCGATGATCGGATCTCCACAATAGCCTATACCCACGGACACGTGGATCACGTTGGCGGTGCCGGCGCGATCCTGGCCGAGGCTGTCGAGAGAGGGCATCCCCGTCCACAGGTTATCGGGCACGAAAATGTAGCCCATAGGTTTGCGCGCTACCATCTTACCGACGGCTACAACGCGACCATAAATGCGCGACAATTTGGTGGCGCCCCCGGCAAGACCAATGGCTTCATTTCGGCAGGAATGACGAAACATTTCGGTCCTAAGGAGTGGGTCACGCCGGATCATGAATTCTCCGAGCGCATGGGTCTGGCGTCCGGCTCTCTCCGCTTCGAGCTCTTTCATGCGCGCGGTGAAACCGATGATCATCTGTGGGCCTGGCTGCCGGCCAGGAAGACCATAATCGTCGGCGATTTTCTCATCTGGGTGTTTCCCAATGCGGGAAACCCACAGAAGGTACAGCGCTATCCTCTTGACTGGGCAGCTGCACTACGCGCGATGGCTGCACTCGAGCCAGAACTGCTTCTGCCTGCACACGGCCTGCCGATTGCCGGCGGCAAGCGGATCGCGCAGGTGCTCGACGATTGCGCCACGGCTCTCGAAGTAGTCAGCCAACAGACCCTTTCCATGATGAATGCCGGTCTGCGGCTGAACGATATCGTACACAGCGTGAAGCTACCCTTGGCGTTGATGGAAAAGCCCTATCTGCGCCCGGTCTATGATGAGCCAGAGTTTGTTATCCGTAATCTCTGGCGCCTTTACGGCGGCTGGTACGACGGAAATCCGGCCAATCTCAAACCGGCAGCCGATCAGGCATTGGCACGGGAAATTGCGCAGCTGTCCGGAGGCGCAAGAGAGCTCATCGCGCGGTCCAAAACATTGAGTGATGCCGGCGAGCATCGGCTCGCCTGCCACCTTGCGGAGCTCGCCGCGCTCGCCGCCCCGGAAGATCGCTCGGTCCATGGCGGACGAGCCGAAGTCTACGAGGCCCGGATGAAGAGCGAATTATCGCTGATGGCACGAGGCATATATGGTGACGCTGCCCGACAATCGCGGGAGGCCGCCGGAAAAAATTCCTGACCCCGGCCACCGTGATTTCAGAGAGCTTGGTTGCAACTATTCCTTTCGCAGGCAGCCTAGTGCGTATCATCTTTGCTTGCCTAGTCCATCCGTCTGCATAGTACGGTTCGGCTCGGCGCGCGAAAGGCAGCGAGACTTCAATTAAGCTGTCGCAAATGGGACATCAGGCCTATGCCGATGCATCATGCGGGAGAGGATATCGCGCGTTGAGCCGCAGGTTCCAAACCGCGCTAGTGCGGATTGGTCGCCGGCCGTACTGCTGAACTTTCAAGCAGGCACGGCTCATCCCATTTACCCTCGGGACGCAGCAGCACATAAGGATTGGAATGCATACTGAGCGCCTCGGGATGGGGTTCAAGCTCACCCCACATCAGCACGTATTCATGATCGGAAAAGACGAGTTTGTGGTTGCTTTCGAGGAGCTTGAAGCCAAACCGGGTCCAGTAATTGATCAACCGCTTCTGGACGTGGCCATAGACCTTGCGGTAGCCCTTGCGCCGCAGGAATTCCAGCGTTTCTCGTACCAGCTCCTTAGCCACTGGCGTGTTGCGATACCGCGGTAACACCGAAACCCTTTCGATCTTGGCGAAATCCGCAAAATAGCGCAGGCGAAGGGTAGCTGCGGGCTCCCCCCCGACCAAGCCCAACATGTGGGTCGCGGTACGATCGTTGCCGTCGAATTCCTCTTCGTAAGGGCACTGCTGCTCGATGAGATAGACAGCGGAGCGAATGGCCAAAGCCCGCTCCACATCCTCGCTGGTACGCGCAACCTTGACATCACATGTCGGCCGCTGCGGGCGAACTCTGGGTTCTCTCATCTTGAAGGCATCTGCCGCTCCCCCAAAAATAAAGAGGCCCCCGAGCCCATCATTTTCGGGATTGACGGCACAAAATCCCTGGCGCCGCATCAGATTAAGGCCAGCCTGTGTGCCGGCCCGGGCATACAGCGGCGCGCCTCTGCAGATCCTGCCCAGAGAAATCGTAACCATGGGCGTCGCCCGCGAAGACAGTCCCGGGGCCACCACGAGCCAGATATAAATGGCTTCGGGACGCTCATCGGTACTGGCGAGGAAGGCAAGGTCAGGATCCAGCGGATTAAGGCGTCCATCAATCAACGCCTGCGCACCAATAGTATTGAGCAGCAGAAAACCATAATATGCCAACAGTGGGCTTTCTGATTCGGCCGGGTATACGCCCCAGAACGAATAGGCATTGTGGTTGAGGACGCGGATGACAACCTCGTCCGAAGCAATGGTCTTCAGTTCCGGATGGGCGCGGGTCAGCGCAAACGCCTCGTCCAGCTCGCCAACCGCCATTGGCCGGACCTGGATTGGTGTTTGTTGCGGATTGCTGTCGGCACGGGGCAGGTCAGCGGGCGGAGCCACCGAGGCAGTACAACCTGAGGACTCAGAAGAGATCGCAAAGAGTTCGTCTTTCATACCCAGCCCCCCAAGAACCCACATCTTCCTATAGCGATGTGCGTCTTCCAGGGAGGCAGGCTAAACCGATCGAAGGGACGGTAAGAGCGCATGATTGCGCATGGGGCCATGCTGAAACTAGACGTGCCGGGTGGCTGGCCGGAGTGGGACTGGGACGACTTTCGCGTCTTTGTCGCAGTGGCCCGGCATGGCAGCTATACCAGGGCGGCCCGGGAATTGGGTTGGACCCAGTCGGCGGTTAGCCGGCGGATAGCGCGGCTGGAGCAGAGCCTGTCCTTGCGCCTGTTCGACCGCTCGTTCCGAGGTACTCAGCTTACTTCGGAAGGCGAGAAGCTGTTTTCTTACGCGAATGGCGCCGAACTCATGCTTTCACGCGGGGTCCGCAGCGTTCGCGACGCCGTCCAGCGCCTGGATAGCGACTGCAATATGCTGCTCGGAGACGGGATCGCCAGCTACTGGATGCCGATGTTTCTACCGGCATTTCTTGCCCGTAACCCGGCCATCGCGCTCAATCTTTACACTGCACACAACGCGCATGCAGCTGGCACCCAGGTCTTTGATCTGGAGATCCAGTACAGCCACCCCTTGACCGAAGATGTGGTCGCCCTCCCCCTGGGCACGCTGCACTTTATGCTATTCGCGTCGCAAGACTACCTGATGCGCTACGGGGTACCCTCGTCGTTGCGTGACCTGCGCCATCATCGCCTCACTGACACCGCGTACCGCCTGAGCGATCGAGGCTCATTTGCAGCCTGGGCGGGTCTGGACCGCGAGGCGGTGGTCGCTACAAATTCCAGCGTGGTCATGGGTGAGACAGTCCGTGCCGGCGGAGCCATCGGCCTTCTGGCAACCTACGCCGCACTGATCGATCCGCGTCTTGTGCCTCTCTTACCAGAGGCCCACTTTCGCGTACCGGTCATGCTGTGCTTTGAGCGAGAAACTGCCAAAAAGCCCGCCGTGCGTGAAACCATCGACTTCCTGAAGAATGCCGTATTCGATCGCAATGCCATGCCATGGTTCGCAGACGAATTTCAGCGCCCAGCCAAGAACTGGCGCAAAATTCTAGATGAGCATTTGGCCAGACTTGATGCAGACAATACACGTCCACATCTGGCCAGCATCTAGAATACCGGCTCTTGCCGCGCAAAATTCCTGCGCCTTTTGTACAGGCCAAGTGCGAATTCGTGCCTGCAATCAGGCATAGCACCGCAACAATCATCTCGGGCATTGGTAGCTACGATCTGACTCCAATGCCACAATCAGAAACGACTGTGCCGTGCCCTGGGATTAAACAAACTGGATTGCCGGCATTGCGACAGTAATTTTCAGAACCATAAAGTATCCAGTGGATTTTCGCTGCCATGAACATCGACAGCATCCAGGCAAAGCGCGTCGACTTCTATGGCGCTCGCCCAATCGTCCTTGCGCCTTGAACTCACGCTCCAGTGAATCTCGGCGGCCGCCTTTCCAAGAAATGTGCGACACCTTCCTTGAAATCTTCACAAGTTAAGCTGATAGCCATCTCGCGATCAGCTTCAGCCATCGAAGCCGCAAGGTTCTCGAGCAATCCATTCCAAAGCTGTCGCTTAATGATACGCGTGGATCGCGGGGAGACAGTCTCCGCCAGATCGCGAGCATAAGATTGCGCTTCCGCGACGGCATCGCCAGCTACGCGATCAACCAGACCAATGCGGTAGGCCTCATCGGCGCCAACGGCGCGAGATGAGTACATAAGATCCAGTGCCCGGCTGTGGCCAACAAGGCGCGTCAACATCCAGCTTGTGCCATGCTCAGCTATCAGACCGCGCTTGGAGAAGGCGGTGACAAACTTCGCTCCCTCGGCGGCAAAGCGAAGATCGCAGAAGAGAAGGAGTGCAAGGCCGAGGCCCGCTGCGGGACCATTAACCGCGGCGATGATTGGCTTGTCAATTGCTGGCAGCCAAGTCATGGGGTGTTTGAAATCATCGCGACCGGCGGGATCCACCGGGCTGAAGGCGGCCTTCCCAGTTTCACCCCTTGAGCTAATCGCGCTCAACGAGGCCATGTCCGCGCCAGCACAAAATCCCCTTCCCGCTCCGGTCAGAACGATTGCACGTACGAGCTTATCCTCCCGGGCTTCCTCCATCGCCTCACGCAACTCCCGACCCATAGCGGGAGTCCACGCGTTAAGTCGGTCAGGCCGGTTCAAGGTCACGGTCGCCACACCGCGATCCACGGCATAAAGAACTTCGTTATAGCTCACGACAACCTCCAGAATTAGTCGCAACGGACTTGGCTACTCGGCGCAGAGCACAGCATGCTCTTCCCGCCAGGAGCCACCAGACCGCGAACAAGAGCTTTCGGCCCTGGTAAAGACCAATTACCCGCCATGACATCAATCACACACTGCTTAATCTCTGAAATTGCTGAAATGAACGACATGCCATTCGTAATTACAAATCCTGCTTCAGGAAAGCAGCAATCTACCGTTCGATGCTATCGCCCGCAGCAACCTCTTTCAAGCGCACAGGAAAAGCCGCCGTTAACGTATCATCAATTCGAGTCGCAGTTTCGCAGCGGATTCGTGTAAATTTGGACAAGAATCGTGGAAACCACCATGTCGTCTTCGTCTGTGCGCCGTCGCTATCGGTGGTGTCAGAAGTATTGAGGGCAATGCCGTATCTTTCCCGCCGCATGCCGTAATACTAGGATCATTCAAGACCTGGAGAAGATGTCCCGGGCTGATCCTGCATATGTCCGAGGAGAGGCAACATGAATTCTCTAACAACAGTCGGTGCCAGCTCAATCCTTGAAAATCTCGGCAACGTGCTCCCCGATCTGGAACTCCTATACAAGGATCTGCACGCCCATCCGGAGTTATCTATGCACGAGACCCGTACTGCAGGGATTGCCGCGGAATGGCTTCGTAAACAGGGATTCGAGGTGACGACGGGTGTAGGAAAAACCGGCGTAGTTGGTCTGCTGCACAATGGGAGCGGCCCGACAATCATGCTGCGTGCTGATATGGATGCGCTGCCCATCGCTGAATCGACAGGGCTTCCTTATGCGAGCAAAATGACCTGCGCGGACGCCGACGGAAAGACCGTGCCTGTCGGGCACATGTGTGGTCACGATATTCACGTGGCATGGCTGGCGGGTGCCTCCGCGCTGTTTGCAAGGGCCCGGGAGTCCTGGCGGGGTACGTTAATGGTCGTCTTCCAGCCTGGCGAGGAGACCGCGCAAGGCGCCAAGGCCATGTTGGCTGACGATTTCCTCATTCGTTTTCCAAAGCCGGTAGTCGTCCTCGGCCAGCACGTCATGGTCGGAAAAGCTGGTGACATCGCAGGAAGTGCGGGCCCCATCACCTCAGCGGCAGATAGCCTACAGATCAGGCTGTTTGGCCGGGGCGCACACGGGTCGATGCCACAGGCTGCTATTGATCCGGTCGTCATGGCGGCGGCGACAGTCATGCGGCTCCAGACCATAGTTTCGCGGGAGCTCGCCGCAGCAGAGACAGCGGTCGTGACGGTTGGAGTCCTACAGGCAGGATTCAAAGAAAACGTTATTCCAGACGAGGCGATTATCAAGCTGAATGTCCGCACATTCGATGAACAGACACGTCAACGGGTGTTGGCCGCCATCGAGCGGATTGCCAATGCCGAAGCCGAAGCCTCCGGCGCTCCCCGCAAACCAGAGATCACCACACTTGATCGATATCCGCTCAATTTCAACGACGAGAAGGCGAGCAAGCGTATCGCTGACGCATTCCGCGCTTATTTCTCGCCTGAGCGCGTACACCACACCGGACCCGCTCCAGCGAGCGAGGACTTCGGTTGTTTCGGAACAGCCTGGAGCATTCCTTCAGTTTTCTGGTTTGTCGGCGGTACTGACCCTAAGACCTATGCAGCGGCCAAAGCGTCTGGAACGCTTAATCGACTTCCGGTTAATCATAGCCCTCAGTTTGCACCGGTTATCCATCCGACCCTGGAAGCCGGAGTGGAGGCATTGGTCGTCGCAGCGCTCGTATGGCTGGGACCCTAGATAGGTTGGGATCTGAAATGCAAAGTCCAAAACCCGAAGTGCTGCTGCTCGTGCTGAATCTCGCCGGTACCTTTGTGTTCGCGCTTAGCGGAGCGACAGCTGGCGTCAAACGGCAGCTCGATCTTTTTGGCGTCTTGGTGCTTTCGTTTGTGGCAGGCAATTTCGGGGGACTGACACGTGACGTCCTGATCGGATCCGTTCCACCCGGTGCGGTCAGCGACTGGCGGTATTTGGCGGTATCTCTGCTTGCCGGTGTGATCACGTTCTACTGGTTTCCGGCAATCGACCGCTTGAGCAGCCCGGTGCTTGTGTTCGATGCGGCGGGACTGGGATTATTTGCTGTGTCGGGGACACAGAAGGCGCTTGGGTTTGGCCTTAACCCGTTCATGGCCGCGTTACTTGGGATGCTTACGGGCATTGGAGGCGGCATGGCTCGCGACATCCTTCTGGCCGAAGTACCGACAGTTCTCCGGGCTGACATATATGCGATTGCCGCTCTGGCAGGCGCCATGACCGTTGTCGTAGGCCAGTATCTTCACCTGCCCGCAGCTGAAGCCACCATTGGCGGCGCCGTTCTTTGTTTTGGCCTGCGGCTTATGGCCATTCAACGAGGGTGGCATCTTCCGGTAATGAGACGGCCTGATCGTCAGGACCCGCCGCCTGGCTCACCGAATGGCGAGATGGACGGCCAATGAAGGCATGCGTGAATTGAGGCTGTCATGACCTGCCTAGCCGCGGTGATGTCATCGCATCCCACACGATGACCCTGTCGCCTCTCATGGCACCCAAAGACCGTAGACCTTGTGCACCCGTCAGGCAGCAGTCGTGGCCAATGCCGCAGCGGGATAGCAAGCACTCGCCCGTGCGTCGATCTACCTTGCCAACATGGAAGGGGGTGGTGCCCAAGGTCGGACTCGAACCGACAAGCCCTTGCGGGCGCTGGATTTTGAGTCCAGTGCGTCTACCAATTCCACCACTTGGGCAGCCGGACAGCTATAGCGGCTGACACGCCATTCGCCAAGATCTGCCGGGGCGACTTTGCACAATCAATTCCTGCATCCACCGCTGCTGGGGAGCTGGAGCACATGAGCTCCTCCTGCGGACGCCCTAATCGGTGGTATTCGATACCGATTTGTCCAATACCCCACACGGCTCAATAGCGGGGTTTGCCTTCGGGACCACGCAGGCGGCCCCACGGTGTCCTGAAGGCTGGCCTGAACCCATCTGCGGCTGGCAGAGGAAGGCCAGCTCAGGTTCCAGCGTCAGGGCCACGGAGCCCAGAGGCAAGGTTACCTTTAATCGGCATGGTAGAGCGCGCCAGTCCGGGGGCCCGGGCGCCCTCAGTCTTTTGCCAAAGCGGTCTAGTTCGTATTGTCCGTCAGCGCGATGAAGTCCGGGTCATCCTGGGTCTCGCGCTCGATCCGCAGAAATTCATAATATCCGCACTTGCCAGTGGGATAAGCGCGACAGATGGCCGGGCGTGCCGTGTAGACCGTGCAACGGCGCTCCTCGGTATCAAAGAATTGGCAAATGCGACCAAAATACTTGTCCTTCTTGCGCCGCATCGAATATTTGACACCATATCGCTCAGCCGTGAAACGCGCCTTTGCCTCCTTGAAGCTGAGAGCGAAGTGCTTGGCCAGGCGCTCCACATCGCGCTTGGTCAGGGCGATCAGCGGATAGGAGCAGCAATAGCCCGGGCATTTCGAGCAATCATAGGATGGCATAGGTGCAAAGCTTTCCTGTGTTGGGCTTCAGCCGATAACATCCTAAAGTGGCCGCAGCAATGCAGCCAGCGACGAAATATCGCCATCGCGCGCCAGCGGGAGAACCGGAATATCCGGAGCAAAACGGGCGATCGCCGCAGCAGTTTCGGCAAGCGGCACAGGCGCGCCGCCGCAATCATTGATTATCACCACGCGCGGCCGGAGCTTGACGGCGGCCAGCGCCTCAAGGGCGGTCAGCGTGTGGCTGATACTACCCAGATACCCACCAGCTACGAGCACGCTGGGGATTGCCAGTTCAACGAGCCAGTCCCTGACCGTATGCACCCCATCAATCGGCACCATTACCCCACCCACACCCTCAACCAGGAGCAGACCCTTGTGGTTCGCTATCCGTTGGCGGCAGAAGGCGATGAGCTCGTCAAAGGCGATGGAACGGCCCTCGCGCGCGGCAGCCATGTCGGGTGACAGCGGCGCCGCGAACCGCCACGGCGAAATCCGTGCCAACGTCTCTGGAGCAAGGGGCTCTTCCATAGCAGCGAGAAGAACGCCTGGATCGCTCAGTGCCGGATCAATACCTGGAAAGCCGCTGACCACAGGCTTCAGGGCGCAGGCGGTTTCACCTGCGGCGCGGAACGCACGTACCAGCGCCGCAGTGACATAGGTCTTGCCGATATCGGTTCCCGTTGCGGTGATAAAATAAGCACTCATGCAGAAAGCCTCGCTGCGTCTGCCGTCGTCATGGGAGCTGCACCGTTAAGGATCCGGGTTCGAATTATCTCGGCGAGACGAACGACATCGGTATCGGCATGCAGCGCACTGAATGCGATCCGCAGCCGGGCGGTACCGGCTGGAACCGTGGGCGGTCGGATGGCGACGACGGCAAATCCCATCTCTTCCAGGATCGACGAGGCGCGCAGCGCAGCCGTCTCCTCGCCCAGCACCAGAGGCACGATCGGGCTTTGCGCCTCTGCGAGGCCGAGCGCGCCGGTGAACAGGCGAGCCTTGGCCAGTGGCGCGGCGACCCGTTCAGGCTCCTTGCGAATGATGTCGAGCGCCGCTATGGCCGCAGCAATCTGTGCCGGGGGAAGCCCGGTCGAGTAGATCAGCGTCCGCGCCCTCGTGCGCATGAGCTCAATCACCGGCCGGTTTGCGCACAGATATCCGCCATAGGAGCCCAGCGCCTTCGATAAGGTGCCCATCTGCAGGTCCGGGATCACGCCCATGGCCGCTGCCGAGCCAGCACCAGCGCCCAGAACCCCAAGCCCATGCGCATCGTCGCTCATCAGCCAGGCATCAAATCTGGCCGCCAGGCGCACAAGAGCAGGCAAAGGCGCAAGATCGCCGTCCATCGAAAACACGCCATCGGTCAGAATAAGGGCACGGGCATGGGAGGCGCGATGGCAGGCTAGGAGTTCTTCAAGATGGGTGACGTCGTTGTGGCGAAAGACATGCAGCTGGGCCTGCGACAATTGTGCCCCTGCCCACAGACAGGAATGGCAAAGGGCGTCGGCAAAAATCACGTCGCCAGTACCAACTAGACTTGGCACTATGCCAGTGTTGGCCAGATATCCGGAGCCAAAGACACAAGCGTCGTCTGTTTTTTTCAGCTGCGCCAGCCGCTGTTCGAGCTCACCATAAAGTGGGTGATTGCCAGTCACGAGACGGGAGGCCCCGGCGCCCACGCCGTAGCGGTCGATGGCAGCTTTGGCCGCCGCTTTGAGCTGAGGATGTGCGCTGAGGCCGAGATAATCGTTGCAGGAGAACGATAGCAGGCGACGGCCGCCACGGACAATCCACACGCCTTCGCGCGCAGTATCCCGCAAGCGGCGACGGAGCGCTTGCGCCTCGAGCGCCGCCAGCTTCTCCTCTGCGTAAAGATCCAGGGATCCTGCCATCCCGATACCCCGCTTGCACCTCTGTCGTAGCCGATATAATGCCTGTAGCCTGCCGATCCAATCCCGTTACTCGGAGGACCTGCCCATGAACGCCCCTGTGAATCTTGATGCAGGAAAACTGCGCCACGATTGGAGCCGGCAGGAAATTGCCGACCTCTTTGCCCTGCCCTTTTCGGAACTGATCTATCGCGCCCATACTGTTCACCGGGCCCGCTTCGACGCAAGCGAGGTGCAGATCTCCACGCTGCTGTCGATCAAGACCGGTGGCTGCCCGGAAGATTGTGCCTACTGCCCGCAGAGCGCGGCCCATGACACTGGCGTCAAAGCTGAAAAGCTAATGGAAATCGAGGCAGTTCTGAGAGATGCGCGTGCCGCGAAGGAGGGTGGTGCGACCCGCTTCTGCATGGGCGCGGCCTGGCGCTCCCCCAAGGACCGAGACCTTGATACGGTCTGCCAGATGGTTGAAGGCGTTCGCGCCCTGGGCATGGAGACCTGTGTCACGCTTGGCATGCTCACGGCCATGCAGGCAAACAAGCTGAAAGCAGCCGGGCTCGACTACTACAACCACAATCTCGACACCTCACCCGAATATTACGGCGAAATCATCAGTACACGTACCTATCAGGATCGTCTCGACACGCTCACTCATGTGCGGGACGCCGGCATTAACGTCTGCTGTGGCGGTATTGTGGGAATGGGGGAGACCCGCAATGACCGCATTGGCATGATTCATGCGCTGGCGACACTGCCAGTCCACCCCGAAAGCGTACCGATCAACCTGCTTGTGCAGGTCGAGGGTACACCTGTGTCCAAGGGACAGGCGGCCGATATCATTGAATTTGTCAGGACCATCGCCGTCGCCCGCCTGACCATGCCCGCCTCCATGGTGCGACTGTCAGCTGGTCGCGAAACCATGAGTGACGAGGGCCAGGCCCTCGCCTTTTTTGCCGGAGCCAATTCCATCTTCTGCGGCGCCAAGCTTCTGACCACCCCCAACCCTAGCCGCGATCGCGATACCGCACTTTTTGACCGCCTTGGCATCCGGGCCATGGCGCTCTAGCCCATCGCTGTCGGATGAGTAGCCATCCCCAGTGGTATGACAGCGGCCTTGGCCATATCTGGTTGCCCTACACCCAGATGAAGACGATGCGCCCGCCACTTGCGGCAGTGCGCACTTACGGCTCGCGAATCGTTCTTGCCGATGGCCGGGAACTCGTCGACGGGGTGGGCTCGTGGTGGACCGCCTGTCACGGGTACAGCCATCCCCATATTGCGGAGAAACTCAGGCAGCAGCTCAACCGCATGCCACATGTCATGCTGGGCGGGCTCGTGCATGAACCCGCACTGCGACTGGCTGAGCGTCTGTGTGCACTCCTGCCTCCCCCGCTGACGCGGGTATTCTTTTCCGATTCGGGCTCCGTGGCCGTTGAGGTCGCGATGAAGATGGCCCTGCAATATCATCTGAACGCAGGAACGAAGGGGCGCACCAAATTCGTCGCTTTCAGGGGTGGCTATCACGGTGACACCCTGGGCGCGATGGCGGTCTGCGACCCCGAAGAGGGCATGCATGCCCTGTTTTCGGGCATTCTTAACCAGCATTTCATTGTTGACCTGCCCCGTGATGAACAAACCGCGGCACAGTTTGAGGCCGTGATTGCCCAGCACGCCGACGAGATTGCCGCCATCATCGTCGAACCCTTGGTACAGGGCGCGGGCGGAATGCTGTTCCACGATGAGCAATGCCTGATACGCATCCGCGATGTCGCCAGGCGCCATCAGGTTCTCCTCATTGCCGACGAGATCTTTACCGGATTTGGCCGCACCGGACCGATGTTCGCCTGCGACGTCTGCGATGTCGTGCCGGACATCATGACTCTGGGAAAGGGACTTTCGGGCGGCACCCTGCCCCTGGCCGCCACAGTGGCGAGTTCGGAAGTCTTCACCAGCTTCTGGTCAGATGATCCAGGCCAGGCGCTGATGCATGGCCCGACCTTCATGGGCAATGCCCTGGCCTGTGCCGCCGCCAATGCCTCGCTTGATCTGTTCGAGGTAGAACCCCGTCTCGTTCAGGGTGCAGAGGCAGGCAAGACCATGGCGCACATGCTCGGCCACGCTCTCACCCTTCCTGGGGTTGTCGATGTCCGCGTACGCGGATGCATCGGAGTTGTCGAGCTTGAGAGGATTGAAGACCTCAATGCCCTGAAGCACGCCTTCGTTGATGAAGGCGTGTTTGTTCGGCCATTTCGCAATATTGTGTATCTGACCCCGGCGCTGAATATCGCCCCGGACGATCTGGAAAAACTCTGCACGGCCATTTTGGCCGTGCTCAGGCGGCGTTAGACTGGCGGCCTGCGGCCAACCTCGCAAGATTGCATTGACAGAAGTTAGGACGAACTGACGCGACCACGATATCCCTGATGGCGGAGCAAGCACATCTTCGTGTCAGGATTGTTCCTGACCCAGGCGGGCCACGACGCGCCGGCGCGCTTCGGTGCGCGTGATGTCGTCCACGTAAATCAGACCGGCGACCTTTCTGATCAGTGCGTCCTCTTCAGGCTCGAGTACACCGTCGGCGTAAACCACTTCCCACAGCATCTCGATGACCAGGGCGCGCTCGCCAGGCGTCATCTGCTCGAAGATGGCATGCGTGTAAGGCTGCAACTGTACCAGATCGCGCTGCTTTTCCTCTGCACGGGCAAGCAGGCTTGCGCATTCGTCCGGCGCCATCCCGAAGCATTGCCCCAGAAGACTTTGGATCATGACGCGTTCGTGATCGGCAAAGTGGTCGGACCGGCTCGCTGCCTCGACAAGCAGCGTTGCCACCGCCAGCCGTGGATCAGGCGCCTTTGGCACCTGATCCGCACCAAGAAAATGCATCAACTGCTCGAACATACGTCGCGATAGACCCTACTTACCTGACCGGAAACGTCTGGGCACAACAGGTGCTAGTGCGTCGTCTCCGGCAGTTTGGTTACGAAAGAGCCGGCGGGGCCGGGAAACTCTACCGGACTGGCATAGCCGGCTTTCGAAACCGAGGAAACACCGAAGAACCAGTCGTCGATTGTAATATTTTTTAACGTCAGGCTGGTTGCTTTGCCCGCGTTGCGATGATGGGTCCAGTAAGGCGCAATGGTATTGCGCCACCACACTTCATAGGACGCAGCACCAGGAGCCCTGGACCAGCTGACCACCGTGTTATGGCTGACTGCACCTTTGATCGACAGATGGCGGGGCGGTGGCGGAGCCATGGCCAGCGCCGCCATGGTTAGAATGTTCAACGTCGTCACGCGCGCCAAATAGGGAAAATCAATAAAGCGCTCGAGGTCACCGTACTGGATGCCGTTCTGGAAACGCACGTCCTGGTGTTCATGGTCATAGTTTTCGATAGCCTCGGTGAACCGTACCGCAGGAAACCCGGCCGCGAGCATGGCAACCTGGTCGCCACCGCGCGAATAACGGTCCGTGCGATAGATCATGTGTGCGGAAAATCCCGGCATGTAAGCCTGTGCCAGGCCTGCGACATAGCGGTCTAGTTCCCGCGAGGGGCTATCCACCTCGCCCCCATTGTAGCGCCGTATTGCTGCCTGTGCCGGTGTCTCCGTCGACTTGGTGCCTTCCGAGAACACCCGGACATAATTGGTGATGCGCTGACCGTTATCCCCCAAGGTGCCGCCGATGATGTCGTTGTTGAGGTCCGCTTCAACCTGCCAGTGCTGGGCAAGCGCGTATTTGGCCAGAAGTTTGCCGCCATAGAGATCCTGCTCCTCGCCCGAAAGCACCGCAAAAACCAGTGTCGCCGGAAACCGGTGCTGGGAGAGCACCTTCGCGGCCTCGATAACCGCGGTACTGCCCGAACCATCGTCATCAGCACCTGGAGCATTGGAGGTGGCATTCATGACATTGGTAACGCGGCTATCGAGATGGCCGGAGATCACGATGACCCGTGACGGATCAGTGGTGCCAGGCAGCACTGCGAGCACATCCTTGATCTCGGTCGGCTTGGGAATCCGGGGGCCGGTGACAACATCGGTCGGCGTCTCGATCTTCAGGCAGCCGCCGCACTGCTTGGATATCTGCGCGAAATGCGCTTCGACCCAGCGCCGCGCGGCACCGATCCCGCGTACCGGCGAGGTGGTGGTGGAGAGCGTATGCCTGGTACCAAAGGAGACCAACTTGGTCAGAACAAGCTTGAGATCCGCGGGCTTAACGGCATGGGCCAAAGTCGCGAGCAGGCGGTGATCCTGCAATGGCGGCGTGGGCGTGACCTGCGCCTGGGCCATTGTCACCGCAGAAAGGGCAACCAGCCCTGCCATCCATGCCCGCTTCATCCCGTCCTCCCCCGTTGGAACCCTTGGACAGTGGCGCGCCGCAAGGGTGTCCGGCAAGTCACAGATGCTCGATTATGACAACGCATCCACGGTGTTTGAGGGGAGGCAATCCTGGCTGGCTGCGCCCTCTCCACCAGCCGAGGTGAGCACAAGACCTTGTCCAGGCGGCTGGCAGGGGGGCCAGATGCCCCGGGCGGATGGGACGGCCCCACCGCGTGCCTCGCGGCGGCCTTTCCTTCGCGGGCCTATGGGTTTATGAGCCCCTCGCTGCCGCAACCCTCGAGTCGACCATGACCCTGCGCCCCATTCGCCGCGCTCTGCTCTCTGTTTCCGACAAGACCGGCCTTGCCGAATTTGCCCAAGGCCTTGCCCGCCATGGTGTTGAGCTGATCTCCACCGGCGGCACTGCCAAGAGCCTGAGGGATGCGGGCCTCAAGGTGCGCGATGTGGCCGAAGTAACGGGATTCCCCGAAATGATGGATGGCCGGGTCAAGACCCTGCATCCCAAGATTCACGGCGGATTTTTGGCCCTGCGTGACAAGCCTGACCACGCTGCGGCGATGCAGGAACACGGCATCGAGGGTATCGATCTGCTCGTCTGCAACCTTTACCCCTTTGAAGCCACGGTCGCCAAAGGTGCTTCCTATGAGGAGACCATCGAGAACATTGACATCGGCGGCCCTGCCATGACCCGTTCGGCGGCAAAGAACCATACCTGGCTGACCGTGGTCGTCGACACCGAGGACTACCCCCGGGTGCTGGCGGAAATGGAGGCCCATCACGGTGCCACCACCTATGGCCTGCGGCGCAAGCTGGCGCAGATCGCCTACGCCCGCACCGCGGCCTATGATGCAGCGGTTTCCGGCTGGTTGGCGGGGCAACTCGAGCTGGGGGGGGATGAGGAGCCGCCGCGGCGACGCAGCCTCGCTGGACATCTCAAACAATCCCTGCGCTATGGTGAGAACCCGCACCAGCGCGCCGCTTTCTATGTAACCGGCGAAGCCCGTTTTGGCGTCTCCACGGCCCGCCAGCTTCAGGGCAAGGAGCTCTCCTACAACAATATCAACGACACTGACGCAGCCTATGAGCTTGTCAGCGAGTTTGATCCGCGCGAGGCCGCAGCCTGCGCCATCATCAAGCACGCCAATCCCTGTGGCGTGGCAGTGGCCGCAACCCTAAAGGACGCCTATGTCAAAGCGCTGGCATGCGACCCGGTCAGCGCCTTCGGCGGCATTCTTGCCTTTAATCGCAAACTCGATGCCGTGACGGCCGAGGAAATTTCCAAGCTGTTCACCGAGGTGATCATCGCGCCAGATGCAGACCCCGAAGCCCAACGCATTCTGTCCGCCAAGAAGAACTTACGGCTGCTGATCGCAGGTGGCCTCCCGGATCCGCGGAACGGTGGCGCCAGCTTTCGCAGTGTGGCGGGCGGCTTCCTCGTGCAGACCCGCGATCACGCCCATATCGGGCGGCAGGATTTGCGTATCGTCACCAAACGCCAGCCTTCCGAGCAGGAAATCGCCGACATGCTGTTTGCCTTCACCGTGGCCAAGCACGTCAAATCCAATACCATCGTTTACGTCAAGGACGGCCAGACCGCGGGCATCGGCGCCGGTCAGATGAGCCGTGTCGATGCCGCACGCATTGCCTTCATCAAGGCACAGGATGCAGCCAAAGCTGCAGGCTGGCCCGCGCCGCTGACCCATGGCTCCGCGGCAGCCTCGGATGCATTCTTCCCCTTCCCGGATGGACTTCTGGCTGTCGCCGAAGCTGGCGCAACAGCAGTGATCCAGCCCGGCGGCTCAATCAATGACAGCAAGGTGATTGCAGCGGCCGACGACGCCGGCCTCGCCATGGCCTTTACCGGGATTCGGCACTTCCGCCACTAACGGGCCGCGGATCAGCCTCAGACCGCCTCGGCGCGGCTCTCTCTGACGCTGACTACCAGCCATATAAGGCCGATCACCAGAAAGAATGCGATCGCAAGCATTCCACCGCGCTGACTGTGGGTGGTGACAGTCAGGATCGATACGCCAAGCGGCGCAAGAAAGGTGGTTGATGTTCCTGACAGCGAGAAAATCCCGAAGAACTCGCCCATGCGCTCGGGAGGCGCAATACGTGCCAGCATGGTCCGCGAGCTGGCATAGGCCGCGGTGATGCAGGTTGCACCGATGTTGAGCACCGCCAGAAAGATCAGCTCGGGAGGTGTGTTGAAGATGGGAAAGCGCCAGAGCGGCGGGGTGTGCAGGTTGTAGTGTATGAACCAGAAGATGCGGTCCGGGCCCATGGTCAGGCTGAGCAGCGATGCGACGATGGTTCCACTCAGGCTGATGATCAAAGTTGGCTTGGAGCCGATGCGATCGTCCAGCCAACCGCCCAAAAATCCTCCCATCACGGCGAATACCGAAAGTTCAAGGCCATAGAACGCCATCTGTACGGCGCCCCAGTGGAACGTGCCTGCAGCATAGATACCGCTGAACGTGAGTACCCCGGTCATGCCATCATTGAAGACGGCGCGGGATCCAAGATAATGCGCGACGTTTCGGTAGTGTGAGAGGCTGCGCAGGGTACGCAGCACCGAACGCACGCCCTGGCGCACCGCCCCTAAAAGTCCGAGACGCAGGCTGGGCTGGTCGGGTGTGAAGAGAAAAAGCGGCACGCTGAAGACCGCCAACCACACTGCAGCCAAAGGTCCCGCCAGACGTTCCGGTTCATGCAGAGCCTGACTGATGCCGAACAGGGGGTGAGCCGGAACAATGGCCCAGTGCACCCGCCCAGGAAGCGACAGCGCGATTAGCATGAAGCCAAGCAAGAGAATGCCCGCGACATTGCCGAGGGCAAGACCAAGGCCGGACAGGCTGCCAACCCGTTCGGTGGGAGCGATCGCCGGCAGCATCGAATTGTGGAAGACCGCGGAGAATTCATACGAGATATTGGTCAGAGCGACCGCCGCACCAATGGCAATGATGAGTCCGGTACTGGCATGGGGCAAAGCGTTCCAGAGCAGCAGCATGCCCAGAACCATAAGTACGGTATAAAGCAGCAGCCAGGGCTTGCGTCGTCCGCCGGCATCGGCAACCGCACCCAGAAACGGGGCAAGAACGGCGATGATGAAACCCCCGGAAGATGCAATGTCACCCCAGATGGCCTGGCCGCGGATCGGATCACCGACCACCACGGTCGAAAAATAGGGGGCGAAGATATAAATTGTGATCAGCAACACGTAGGGGTTGCGGGCCCATTCATACATGGCCCAGGAGATCTGCCCGAGCAGACTGGCCACTGGCTGTCCCGTCGTCGACACCCCCTCGGGAGGGGTCAGCAGCCGGGACAGGAGGCGGCCTGCTGCAACCTCGCCGCCGAGATAGGTTTCTTCTGGAACAATGGGAGAGCGGTCCTGCGGTTCATGATCCATCCTGCGCAAGCGATGCTCCCCAGATCCTCGTCTTGTTAATCCAGCCAGAGTGACCATCAACGCTGACGTCGCAGACCTCTGCCTTACAGCGACGGAGCTGCGCAATGACACCCGGCGCCGCCAGTGCCACCACGGACGCGCCGGAGGCAGAGCTTTCCCGCAAGGGTGCGTCACGGCCACCCGTGACCAGAACGGTACGATGGGATGACAGCATGGCGACATGCACCCAGCCTACGGTGCCATCCGAAAACCGTACCTTACGCCAGACATCGTATTGGGCGGTGATGATGACCGGCAAGCCTTTGCGGTGGTAGACCCACAGAATGCGATAATCGTAGCCCGGACCCTGACGTAAGAACACCTTGTCAGAGGACAGGCTGGCAAAACGGGGAAGCTTTTCCGGCTGGCTCTGGGCGCGGGCAGCGCCCCAGAGCAGGGGCAGGACGAGGGCAAACATGGCGAGGCGATAGGTGGTCATGGATGCGAACCTGCCAAGACCCGCGGCTGTGAGCAAGACAACGTTATGTCACCAATCGCTTGCTTTACGTTAGGATTGCCCGCCACAGTAGACATGGAAGACCCTAACCGCGCCCCGGGCGCCCTCTAAGCCGGAGTTTCAAACCGTCCATGCCCGCGACCAAGCCGCTCGTGATCGTAACCCGCAAGCTGCCGGATGCGATCGAAACGCGCATGCGCGAACTGTTCGATACCCAGTTAAATCTTGAAGACCGGCCAATGGACGAGGCCGCGCTGATCGACGCGCTCCAGCGAGCCGACGTGCTGGTACCGACAGTTACCGACCGCATAGATGCCAAGGTCCTGATGCGCGCCGGCCCCCGCCTGAAACTGATCGCCAATTTCGGCACCGGCGTCGACAATATCGATGTCAAGACCGCGCTCGAGCGGGGAATCACCGTGACCAATACGCCGGGCGTCCTCACTGAAGATACTGCCGACATGACCATGGCGCTGATGCTGGCGGTGCCGCGCCGGCTGGTCGAAGGCGTAAAATGTCTTGAAGCGGAAGAGTTTCATGGCTGGTCACCCAACTGGATGCTGGGGCATCGCATCTGGGGCAAGCGCCTGGGCATACTGGGCATGGGACGTATTGGCCAGGCCGTCGCGCGCCGGGCGAAAGCCTTTGGCCTCCAGATCCATTACCACAATCGCAAACCGGTCCACCCCGATATCGAGCGCGAGCTGGAAGCGACCTATTGGGACAGTCTTGATCAGATGCTGACACGCATGGACATCGTCAGCATCAACTGCCCCCATACCCCGGCCACCTATCATCTGCTCTCCGCCCGCCGGCTGAAACTGATGAAGCCGAGCGCCTACATCGTCAACACCGCCCGTGGCGAGGTGATTGATGAAAATGCACTGGCGCGCCAGATCGAGGCTGGCCAGCTGGCTGGAGCGGGACTTGACGTGTTCGAACATGAACCCGCCGTCAATCCGCGCCTGCTCAGACTGAAAAATGTCGTGCTGCTGCCCCATATGGGATCGGCGACCCTCGAAGGACGCATCGATATGGGGGAGAAAGTCATCATTAACATCAAGACCTTCGTCGACGGTCACAAGCCGCCGGATCGGGTCATCCCGGCGATGCTGTAAACGGCGGCGATGGCGCCAGGTTTGGCTCAGGCGTCGTACACCACCACGTTCCAGAAGCGGGCACGGTGACTGCCACTGCGCTGATAGCCGGCAGCGGCAAGCACGCGACCGATCATGAAATTGAAATAGCCATGCCCGACAAGAACGGCAGCACCGCGCGCATCGGCATGGGCCACAAGACGGGCCGCGGCGCGCTTGGCGCGGCTGTGCGCGTCCCCAGGCCCCTCGATTCCAGGATGAAAACCGACATACCACAGTCCGCGCGACAGAATCGCCCATTTGGGCACGCCCATGCGCAGAAACGGAATCGGTGGCGCGCCCAGCGGCGCTTCGCAGAATAAAGCCTCCTCGCACAACTGCGCTTGCGGCAACAGCCGCGCGCCGCTTTCGCGGGCCCGCGGCCGGTCCGAAGTGAAGACCCGATCCACCCCCTCCAGGTGTGACAACAGCGCGCAGAGTTCCGCGGGTGGCGTACTCTGCGGATTGAGATGGGCCTGGTCGTAGGCGTCGATATAGGCGCGAAAGTCGCGATGACCGGTACGCGGGCGCAGGTCAATATGGGGCTCGCCGTGACGGATGAGCACGATACGCCGCTGAACGGCCGAGCTGACCCTGGCGCGCGGATGGGGCAGGAAATCGTGAACCGGCAGCCCCGATAATCCCACCGAGGCTTCGTCGTCCCATGTGTCCTGCTGCGTCTCGGCGACAGGCGCAAATTTTGGCGGCAAATTAGCTGTCATATCCTCGTTGCAGCCGAGCGGCTCATATGCACTCAATGGAACAACGCGTCCCCGTACCTTCTAGCACGACCCGAACGCCAAGACAGGAGAGTGAGCATGCATAGCCTCGACGGCAAGATCGCGATCGTTACTGGCTCTGCCAGTGGCATTGGCGCAGCCACGGCCATCCGCCTGGCCGCCCGTGGCGCCCGCGTGCTTGTCAATTACTCCAAGAGTGCCACGGAGGCCGAGGAGGTGGTTGCGACAATCCGCGCTGCCGGTGGCACCGCCGAGGCGGTGCAGGCCAGTGTCGCCCACGACGCCGACTGCCGCAAACTGGTTGAAGCCGCAGTCACACGCTGGGGCGGCGTCGATATTCTCGTCAACAACGCCGGAACCACAAAGTTTGCCGCCCATCAGGATCTCGACGCCCTTTCCGCCGAGGACTTTGCCCAGATCTATGCGGTCAACACCATCGGCCCGTTCCAGATGGTGCGTGCCGCCCGCAGTGCGCTTTCAGCCCATGGCAGCGGAGCCGTCGTCAACGTGTCCTCGATTGCCGGGGTATTGGGAATTGGCTCCTCAATCGCCTATGCCGCCTCCAAAGGCGCACTCAACACCATGACCCTGTCACTGGCGCGGGCCCTGGCTCCAGCCATCCGCGTCAATGCCGTATGTCCCGGCTTCGTTGCCACTGGCTGGTTCGAAAAGCGCTTTGGCAGCGAGCAGTACGAGGAGTTGGTGCGGCGCCAGGCCGAATCAAGTCCGTTGAAGCGGGCCGGCCGGCCGGAGGATATCGCCGATACAGTGGTGTTTCTTGCCAGCCCCGAGTCCGCAAACATCACCGGAGAATGCCTGATCAACGACTCGGGGGTTCACCTGACGCTGGCCAGCGGACGATCCTGATGCCTGTTGTGCGGGCAATTGCCCAGCCGCTGGCCATACTCGGCGCACCATTAATGACACGCTGCGGCTAAACTGAGAGATCCGGGTCAGGAACGGACAGTCTCCCGGGCCAGAGCACTTGCCAGCTCCCCGATGCTTCGGAACCATGGTCATGCTGCAGCGCAAAATTGCGCTTGCAGCGGTGACCAAGATCAGGCTGAAGGAGTTCTGTCATGGCCAACAGATTGACGACGCTGCTCATGGGGACGGGCTGGCTACTCGCGTCGATGTCGACGGCCAGCGCCGGCGCCATCCTTGCCAACCCCAAACCCATCACCCTCGCATCGGGGTTCGGCGACATCACGGTGAGCGGACAGCTTACCGGTCTTGCCTATGCCCAGAGCAATGCCAGCCATACACAGCCGGGCGACGCGTCCGCCAGTCTCGACCTCAGCAACGCCCTCATCACAGTGCAAAAGAGTTCCGGCTTTCTCCAGTTCTATGCCCAAGCCGGTCTTTATTCCTTTCCGACCGTGGGCCAGCCTTATGAAAATTCCAGCAGCCAGAACAGCCTGCTCGGACCAGTTCCGGTCGCCTACGCCAAGCTGCAGTTTACCGACGCATTGTCGCTCGAAGCCGGTAAGCTTCCCACACTGATCGGCTCCGAGCTTGGCTTTACACCGCAGAATATCACAATCGAGCGTGGCCTGCTGTGGTGGCAGGAACCGATCGTGAGCCGTGGCCTGCAGCTCAATTATGCCAGTGGTCCCCTGTCCGTCTCACTGTCCTGGAATGATGGCTACTACAGCAACATCTTCAACAGCTTTTCGGGACTTCTGTCCTATGCCATCGACGCTTCCAACACGTTTGCTGTCGATGCGTCGATCACACCGGACACGCGAACCAGTCTCGGCCACCAGATCTACAATGCCATGTACACTTACAGTCACGGCAAGTGGAACATTGGCCCCTATCTGCAATATGAACGCTACGCCCGAGCTTCGGGCTCCGACGTGGGGCTTGGGCTCCTGGCCAGCTATCAGCTGACACAGCAGTGGAGCCTGAACGGTCGTGCCGAGTATGAAACCTCCGGCAATGGCATGGCACTCAGTTACGGTCCCCGCAGCAAGGCCTGGTCTCTCACCTTCACCCCGACCTGGCAGCAGGGGATCTTCTTTGCCCGCGCCGAACTTTCCTATGTCGGCCTCGGCCATCAAAGCGCGGGCTTTGGTCCTGCGCTCACGCAGGCAAGCCAGGTGCGGGCTCTGTTTGAAACCGGCATCGTGTTCTAGCCTGCACCCTCCTGCAGGTGTTCAGGAACGGGCTTGCACCCGGCGCGGAAGCGATGAAAGCTTGCCCCGATGTTCGGGGACGCGATCATGGCAAAATTTCCGCGCGGGTTTCTGTGGGGAACGGCGACCGCCGCCCACCAGGTCGAGGGCAACAATTGCAGTAGCGATCTGTGGCTTCTGGAACATCTGCCCCACGGACTGTTTGCGGATCCCTCAGCCGATGCCTGCGACCATTATCACCGCTACCGCTACGACATCGCACTGCTCAAGGGACTTGGCTTTAACTGCTATCGCTTCTCAATCGAATGGGCGCGCATAGAGCCTGAGGCCGGCAGCTTTTCGCGTGCCGCCCTTGATCATTACCGGCGCATGATCGCCGAATGTCATGCGCAGGGCATCATACCGATGGTGACTTTCCACCACTTCACGGCACCCCTGTGGTTTGCCATGGAAGGAGGCTGGGAGAATGCGCGCAGCGTTGACTGGTTTGCGCGCTATTGCGAACAGGCGGTCAAGGCTCTGGGCGACCTCATCCCCTTTGCCTGCACGATCAACGAAGCCAATATTCCGCTCATGATGACGCTGATGCGCGCCGCGAGCAAAGCCAATGATGCCATCGCGCGCAATCATCAGCTGGCGGCACAAAAAACTGGTGCGCAGCGCTTTTCCACCTTTCTGACCGGCGATGGCCAGGCTGCGACGCCGCATCTGCTTGCCGCCCATCGCAGGAGCTATGATCTCATCAAGGCGCACAGCAATGCCAAGGTTGGCATGACGCTATCCCTCAATGAGTTTCAGGCCGCGCCTGGTGGTGAGGAGTTGTGCGCAATGGCGCGCAGCCAGATCAACACACAGTTCCTCGAAGCCGCCCGCGGTGATGATTTCGTGGGGGTCCAGACCTATACGCGCGTGCGCATCGGCGAGAGCGGCCCCCTTTCTCCTGAAGAAGGGGCCGAACGCACGCAGATGGGCTATGAGTTCTATCCCGAAGCCCTGGAGGCGACCTTGCGGGAAGCCGCCCGCGATGCCGGTACCCGGCTCATCGTGACGGAGAACGGCATCGGCTGCGCCGACGACCAGCGGCGCATCGCCTACACCGAGAGGGCCCTCAAGGGCGTCGAGCGCTGCCTCCGTGACGGCCTGCCAGTAGATGGCTACATCCACTGGTCTCTGCTCGACAATTTCGAGTGGCTGGAGGGCTACCGCCCGACCTTCGGCCTGGTGGAGGTGGACCGTCAGACCCAGGCGCGCACCCCCAAACCAAGCGCCTACTGGCTCGGGACAATCGCAAGGAGGGCGCAGGGCCAGTGAGGTCCTGGGGGCGCGAATCAGGACGCGGCATTTCTCCCGGCTTGGACGCAGCAGCGCAGGCCTGGCCTGCAGGCTGGCGAAGATACACAAGCCACTAGCCTCTGAGCGCCCGGGGGACTATCAGAGGGGCCCCATTGTATTTTTGCCGCGGACTCGCGGCCACTGTCAGAGAGGATTCCATGAAAGCTCCCATCCGCGTTGCCGTAACCGGCGCCGCCGGCCAGATTGGCTATGCCCTGCTGTTTCGCATTGCCGCCGGCGACATGCTGGGACCGGATCAGCCCGTAATTCTGCACCTGCTCGAAATCACCCCGGCCCTCAAAGCGCTGGAAGGCGTGGTCATGGAACTCAACGACTGCGCCTTTCCGCTGCTGCACGGCGTGGTCGCCACCGACAGCGCGGATGTCGCTTTCAAGGACGTCAGTTATGCCCTGCTGGTCGGCGCCCGTCCCCGCGGTCCGGGGATGGAGCGCAAGGATCTGCTGAGTGCCAATGGCGCCATCTTTTCACCTCAGGGCAAAGCCCTGAACGCCCATGCCAAGCGCGACGTCAAGGTGCTCGTGGTCGGCAATCCGGCCAACACCAATGCGCTCATCGCGATGCGGAACGCTCCGGATCTGGCGCCGTCCTGCTTCACGGCAATGCTGCGGTTGGATCATAATCGCGCCATCAGCCAACTGGCTGGCAAGACCGGCAACCTCAACAGTGACATCAGGAAGGTCATCGTCTGGGGCAACCACTCCTCGACGCAGTATCCTGACCTGCATCACGCCACCGCTGCGGGCAAGCCGGCACTCAGCCTGGTGGAACGCAGCTGGTATGAGAACGACTTCATTCCCACCGTGCAGAAGCGTGGTGCTGCAGTGATCGCAGCGCGTGGCGCATCCTCCGCGGCTTCGGCCGCCTCCGCCGCGATCGATCACATGCGCTCCTGGGCGCTGGGAACGCGGGACGGTGACTGGGTCTCGATGGGCGTTCCGTCCGACGGGTCCTATGGCATCGCGCCTGGCATCATTTTCGGCTTTCCTTGCACCACAAGTGGCGGGCGCTATCAGATCGTGCAGGGGCTTGAGCTGAGCGCATTCTCCAAGAGCCGACTGGCCGAAACCGAGAAGGAACTGCGCGAAGAGAGTGCCGCCGTAAGCGCTCTCATCGGCGGCTGAACCACAGGCAGGGCGTCAGGCGGTTGTGATGCCGAACGCGACCGCCCCCTGCTGCCGGCCCAGTTCGCGGAAGCCGTAACGGCGATAAAACGCGCAGGCACGGGTATTTTCGTCCGCGACAATGAGGTGCAGGGCCTTTGCACCCTGCTCGGCGGCCAAGTCCCGGAAGCGGTCAATCAGCCGACGACCCCAACCCTGGCGCTGCAGGCGGGGCAGCAGATTGATATGCAGATGCGCCGGGTAGGATCCCGACAGTGCAGCTGGGGTCAGCTGGGGAGCATGAAGCTGGCGCAGCCGCGCCCGCTCCGCCGGACTGGCGGTCGCCAGCGATAGCGGGTAACGGCGCTGCAGGGGCGGCCACCAGGAGCTGGCGCAAGCTTCCTCAAAGGCGCGGGTGTCGCAGACACCCACCACATAGCCCCCCACCCCACCCTCATCCTCAACGACAAGGCAACATTTTGGTGCGAGCTCGACATAGGCTCCAACATAGATGTGGCCGAGGAGATCTGGATGGCGATAGAGCCGGCGCGCATCACCGCCGACATTGCCGGTGCGAAGACAGATCTCGTAAAGTGCGGGTCGATCTTCGTCTGCGACCCGTCGCAGCTGCGCCATGTCCGCCTCCTGCGTACCAGGCCAGGATAGCGACGAAATCAGGAGCCCTCAAACGATGACGCGAAGTGCGGTAGGCCAGGGTGCGCACAGCGAGAGACTGCTGATCATCAACTGCGATGATCTGGGCTCAAGCCATGCGGCCAATGTGGCGATTGTTGATGCGTTGCAGCGCGGCATCGCCACCAGTGCGACGCTGATGGTCCCCTGTCCATGGGCCTATGAAGCCGCGCAGATGACGCAGGCGTATGATGTCGGAGTTCATCTGACCCTGACCTGCGAATATCCGCTTTATCGCTGGCGTCCACTTACGGGCGCCGCCTCGCTCATGGATCAGGATGGCTTCATGCCGGCGACCGTCGCCGAAGTCTACACCAAGGCGCGGCTTGAGGATGTGGAGCGCGAATGCCGTGCCCAGATCGAGACCGCAATCAGCTGGGGGGTCGATGTCACCCATCTGGATGCACATATGGGCACGATGCAGATCCATCCGGGCTATCATGACATCTATCTGCAGCTCGCCGCACACTACCGTCTTCCGGTGCGTATGGTCGGCGAAGCGGACGACGAGGCGCTTGGCTTTGCACCGCGGCAGAAAGCCCGCGAGGCCGGCATCGCCTTTACCGATCACTTCGTGATGCCGGTCTGGGGCGAACCCACCTTGCCCCAATTCCGCGCCAGCATTCCTGCTCTGGCGCCCGGCATCAGCGAGATTTTTGCCCACCCGGTCGCAGACGGTCCGGAGCTGCGGGCCTATGATCCCAAGCATGCCGATACCCGCGCCGGCGACTATCTCACCCTGACCGATGCCGGGCTTGCCCGGCTGCTCGAGGACAACGCCATCGGCTGCATCAGCTTCCGCCCCCTGCGCACCAGAATGCGCCAGGCCATGGGCGAAACCTGAAACCGGGCACCGCTAAGCCGGCAAGGCTCTGCGGTCCTGGCCGCCGCCAAAAGCGGGATCCGTCGCGGACAGGAGGCCATCCTCCCCCGCGCCGGACACATAACAGCTGCCCGTTCTGCCACAACCTGCCACCAAACCCGGTCCCCCGACTTAAGCACAGGATATCCTGGAGTGAGCGCAATGCGTTTTGGCCCAGCCCTTGTTCTTGCCGCAGCCCTGCCCCTTTCAGCAGCCCTGGCGCAAACGGCGACCGTCCGGCCCTTTCATGCCGTGGAAGTGCATGGCGGTGGCGAGGTCATTCTGCGCCATGGGACGAGCCAGCGGGTGACCCTCCTTAAGGGTGATCCCAAAACCGCCGAAATCGAAGTGGACAGCCAGGGCACGCTCCACCTCTCCCCTTGTGCACGGCCGTTACGCTGCGTCTGGCACACCGGCCCGTTCGAGGTTGAGGTAGTGACCCCGACGATCACGTCAGTCGAGGCCTATGGCGGCGGCGAGGCCCGGGCCGAAGGTGCATTTCCGACCCAGCCAAACCTCAAGGTCAGGGTTTATGGCGGTGGCGAAGCCGATGTGAAAGCGATTCCGGCACAGAAGGTGGAGGCGGATATCCGTGGCGGTGGTGCCGCCCGGGTCCATGCCCTTGAGACCCTGGTCGCCGATGTGCGCGGTGGCGGCGACCTGCATTATTGGGGCCATCCCCATATTACCTCGGATGTCCGCGGCGGCGGCAGCATCGCCCCCGGAGACTAAAGGGCTCGCCAGCACCGCGCAGGTCGGCGTCAGGAATTTTCCTCGAGCACCTTGCCAGCCAGGTAGAGCGAGCCGCAGACGAGAATACGCGGCGCGCTCTGGCTGTCGGCGATCCGCGCCAGCGCACTGACCTGCAGCATGGCATCCTCCAGATCATCGGCGGGGCTGGCATCAAGGCCCGCCCTGCGGGCGGCATCGTAGAGTTCACCTGCGCCCAGGCTCGCCTCAGCGCCTGCAATCCCCACCGTAACCACATGGCGGACAAGACCGCGAAACGCGGCGAGGAACCCGGACGCGTCCTTGGTCCTCAGCATGCCGCAGATCAGGTAAAGCGGCTTGGGGCTCTTTTCCTCAAAATCGGCCAGAGCCCGGGCAATGGCATGCGCACCATGCGGATTATGCCCACCGTCGAGCCAAACTTCAGCACCGTCCGGCGCCGTCGCGACAAGCGGGCCACGCACCAGACGCTGCAGACGCGCCGGCCACTCGACACTGCGCAATCCGGTTTCGATCGCGCTGTCCACACCCCAGCCCCGGCCGGCATGGCGCAAGGCGGCAATGGCGGTGGCGGCATTCTCGATCTGATGGGCGCCCGCAAGCCGCGGCAGGGGCAGATCGAGCAGGCCGCGCTGGTCCTGGTAAACCATACGGCCATGTTCCTGATGGGCGAAAAAATCCTGCCCAAACACATAGAGGGGCGCACTGAGGGCATCGGCGGTGCGGGCGATGACATCGCGCGGCACATCATCCTGGTTACCGACCACAAGGGGCACGCCGCTTTTGATGATCCCGGCTTTCTCCGCCGCGATGCCCGCAATCGACTCGCCGAGGAATTCGGCATGATCAAGTCCGACAGGGGTAATAACGGTCATGGCGGGACGCACCACGACATTGGTCGCATCAAAGCGTCCGCCGAGCCCAACCTCGAGCACCAGGGCATCGGCGGCGACCCGCGAAAAGGCGAGAAATGCCGCGGCAGTGGTGATTTCAAAAAAGGTGATGGGCTCGCCAGCATTGGCGCGCTCGCATTCCTCCAGTACCGCGGCCAGCTCTGCCTCTGTAATCAGCTGACCGGCGATCCGGATACGCTCGTGAAAATGCACGAGATGTGGCGAGCTGTAGACGTGGACCCTGAAGCCCTGTGCCTCCAGCATGGCACGGGCGAAGGCGCAGGTTGATCCCTTGCCATTGGTGCCGGCGACGTGAATGACAGGCGGCAGGGCCTGCTCGGGATGACCAAGCCGTGCCAGCAACCGTTCGATGCGGCCAAGGACAAGGTCGATCCTTTTGGGATGCAGGCTGAGCAGCCGCTTGAGGATCTCGGAGCTCGCGGGACGCTCGGTGATCATCGCGCGGTGGGCACCGCCGCTGCGGCACGACTGGTTTCCGCCGAAATGGTCGCCGGAACCTGCAGCGGACGCGGCTTGGGTTTCTTGGTCAGGATATGGATCAGGCGTGACAGCGTGGCACGCAGGTCATGACGGTGAACCACCATATCGACCATGCCGTGATCGCGCAGATATTCGGCGCGCTGAAACCCCTCCGGCAGCCGCTCGCGAATGGTCTGCTCGATGACACGTTGTCCGGCAAAACCGATCAGCGCTCCGGGCTCGGCGATGTGCACGTCGCCCAGCATGGCATAGGAAGCCGACACCCCACCGGTGGTGGGATCGGTGAGGACCACGATGTAGGGAAGACCAGCTTCCTTGAGCAGATCGACACCAATCGTCACCCGCGGCATCTGCATCAAGGACAGCAGCCCTTCCTGCATGCGTGCGCCACCTGCCGACACGAACAGAACAAAGGGACGCTTTTCATCAACTGCCGCCATCATCGCGCGAACCAGGGCCTCGCCCACGCCCATGCCCAGCGACCCACCCATAAAATCAAAAGGCTGGACTGCAGCCATGACGGCAAGACCATCAAGCGTACCGCGTGCCGCGACCAGAGCCTCCGACAGGCCGGTCTTGCTGCGCGCTTCCTTCAGCCTTTCGGTGTAGCGCTTGGAATCACGAAACCGCAGCGGATCAGTCGCAACGTCCGGGGCGGGCAGCGTTTCGTAGACGCCACCATCAAAGAAGCTGCGTAAGCGATCCGCAGCACCAATGCGCATGTGATGACCGCAGCGCGGGCAGACATAGAGCGCTGCATCCAGATCACGATGAAAGATCATCTCGCCGCAGGCAGGACATTTGCGCCAGAGATTTTCCGGGGTGTCCGAGAGGCGGCCGGCCATCAGGTTTTTAAACCGTGGACGGACGAAATTTGTGATCCAGTTCATGGCCTCATCCTAGCACGTTTAGCCGCGTGCTCCATGCACTGCAGCGGCCAGTTCCCGGCAGAATTGCAGGGTATGGGCAAGCAGGTCCTCGTCTTTGCGGCCTTCGTCATGGGCGGCACCAATACGGGTAACGATCGCCGAGCCGACGACGACGGCGTCGGCGAGCCGGGCGATGCGTGCCGCCTGTTCGGCGGTCTTGATACCGAAGCCAACCGCGACCGGCAGCGGCGAGGCCTTGCGCACCCGGGCGATGGCCGCCTTCACCGCGTCTTCGGCCACCTCTTTGGTTCCGGTAACCCCGGCCACCGACACATAGTAAAGGAAACCACTGGCATCCTTGGTAATCGTCCGCAGGCGGTTCTCATCCGAGGTTGGTGTCGCCAGCCGCACCACATCAATGCCATGGGCAAGGGCAGCGCTGCGCAGGCCGGCATCTTCCTCCGGCGGCAGATCGACAGTGATCAGCCCGTCCACCCCGGCCGCAGCCGCATCGGCAACGAAGCGGGCAACGCCATAGGCATGGATCGGATTATAATAGCCCATCAGTACCAGCGGGGTCTGCGCATCGTGGCGGCGAAACCCCGAGACCAGCGCAAGAGTCTTTGAGAGGTTCATACCTCCGCTCAGAGCCCGCAGGGAGGAGGACTGTATGGCGGGACCGTCGGCCATGGGATCAGAAAACGGAACCCCGAGCTCGATGATGTCGGCACCGTGCGCCGGCAGCGCCCGCAGCAAGGCCTCGGTGAGGGCGCTCGTGGGATCACCGGCGGTGATGAACGGAATGAATGCGCTGCGTTGCGCGGCCTTCAGGCTGGCAAAGCGGGCGGCAAGACGGCTCACAATGTTTCTCCCAAGGCTGCAGCTACCGAGAACACGTCCTTGTCGCCGCGCCCGGACAGCGCCAGGACGATGATATCGCTGGGCTTCATTTTGGGCGCCACCTTGAGGACATGCGCGATGGCATGCGCGGGCTCCAGGGCGGGGATGATCCCTTCCAGGCGACAGAGCAGCATGAAGGCTTCAAGCGCTTCGTGATCGGTGATGCTGTGATACTGGACGCGGCCGACATCACGCAGATACGCGTGTTCGGGTCCCACGCCCGGATAATCAAGCCCCGCGGAGATCGAGTGCGCTTCGGTGATCTGCCCGCCTGCATCCTGCAGCAGATAGGACAGCGAGCCGTGCAGCACTCCCGGCACGCCGCGGGCCATCGTGGCGGCATGGTGGACGGTATCGATTCCCTCCCCGGCTGCTTCGATGCCATGGATGGCCACGGTGTCGTCATCGAGGAAGGGATGAAACATGCCGATCGAATTGGAGCCACCGCCGACGCAGGCGACCACGAGATCAGGAAGTCTGCCTTCCTGTTCCAGGATCTGGGCACGAGTTTCGTTGCCGATCACACACTGAAAATCGCGCACCATCTCGGGATAGGGGTGAGGTCCGGCGGCCGAGCCGATGATGTAGAAGGTGTCCTCAACATTGGCGACCCAGTCCCGCATCGCCTCGTTCATGGCGTCCTTCAGCGTGCGCGAGCCGCTGGTTACGGCCCGCACTTCTGCGCCCAGGAGCTGCATGCGAAAAACGTTGGGCTTCTGGCGCTCGATGTCGACCTCACCCATGTACACCACACAGGGAAGGCCAAAGCGCGCTGCGACCGTTGCCGTCGCCACGCCGTGCTGACCGGCGCCGGTTTCAGCAATGATGCGTCGCTTGCCCATACGGCGGGCCAAGAGGATCTGGCCGAGGCAATTGTTGATCTTGTGGGCGCCGGTGTGATTGAGATCTTCGCGCTTCAGGTAGATTTTGGCCCCGCCCAGATGCGCGGTCAGCCGCTCGGCAAAATATAAGGGATTGGCGCGGCCGACATAGTTCCGGAGCAAGCCGTGCAGCTCGGCGGCAAACGCGTCATCCTGTCGGGCGGCGCGATAGGCCTTTTCCAGGTCAACCACGAGCGGCATCAAGGTTTCGGCAACGTAGCGGCCGCCATAGACACCAAAATGGCCGCTTGCATCCGGTCCGGCCCGCAATGAATTGGGCAATGGTGTCACGCAGAACTCCCTTGCTGGACTGATTCCGGCAGCACACCGCGTGCTGCCGCGACAAACGCCTGGATCAGCTGTGGATCCTTGATTCCCGGCCCGACTTCTACGCCGCTGGAGACATCGACACCGGGCGCCCCGGAGACCGCGAGGGCCAGGGCGACATTTTCAGGGGTAAGACCGCCAGCCAGAAGCCAGGGGCGCAGGATGCGCCGATGCTGCAGCAGCCGCCAGTCAAAGGCGACGCCATGCCCACCGGGACGGGTAGCTCCCTTGGGCGCCCGGGCGTCGAAAAGAAACATGTCGGTCACCGGTTCATAGCTGGCCACGGCGTTTAGATCGTCGGCTTCGGCAACCGCCATGGCCTTGATGAGAGGCCGGCCAAAGCGGCTGCGCAGTTCGGCCAGGCGCTGCGGGCTTTCACGGCCATGAAGCTGTACAAAATCCGGTTGGATGGCGTCGAGGGCACGCGCGACCGCGGCGTCATCGGGATCCACAAGAAGTGCGACAATGCGGGCCCGTCCCCGCGCCCGCAGCGCAAGCTCCGCCGCCTTGGCGTAGGGCAGGTTGCGCGGCGAGGTGGGGTGAAACGCAAAGCCGACAAGATCAGCGCCGGCCCGCAGCGCCGCATCCAGCGCCGGGGCCTCGGTGATGCCACAGATTTTCACGCTCACAGCCATGGGGCGCCGCTTATCGCCGTCCCTTGGGGCAAAATCAAGCAAGGCCGGCTCTAACGAACAGTCCCAAGACCGGACAGGATCAACTGTCGACATGGCATCAGCTTCATCCTCCGCACATCGACAGGGGTGCCTGATTGCGATAGGCTCTTAATACCGTTGGCTTGCATAAGTAGAGCGTCAACGGCTGAGAGACAACGCCCTGAACAACGAGGGCATAGGCTCCCGCTCAATTGTGCGAGGAGTACTGGTCGTGTCGCGTTATACCTTCCGCATTCTTGATAGCAACGCCCTACTGGTCGAGGAAGTTGCCGTGCAGTGCGCTGATGACTTTGCTGCGCTGGACAAGGCAGCCTTGCTGGCAGCTGGGCGCAGTGTCGAGATCTGGTGTGGCAAACAGCTCCTGACCCATCGTCGCGCTGACGGCGAGGCTGCGCTGGACGCCCTTAACCGGCCCCAGACCTGGGCCGCCATGGGGCTACGCAGCTGAAACTCAGGCGCTGCTGCCGCCGCCAATCTCAAGGAGCAGGGCCCGGGCCGCTGCAGCGGGATCTTTGGCCGCGGTCAGTGGCCGGCCGACCACCAGGATGTCGGCCCCAGCCTGCACCGCTTCGAACGGGGTCATGACGCGGACCTGATCGCCGAGTTCGGCGCCCTTTGGGCGGATCCCCGGTGTCACGATGAGAAAGTCGGGTCCACAAGCCTGGCGCACGGCCCCGATCTCGCGCGGGCTGCAGACCACCCCATCAAGTCCGGCTTCCCGTGCCAGCAGGGCAAGGCGAACCACCTGTTCCTCAACCCTCCTACCCTGGCCGACGCGGGCCAGATCCTCCGGACCCAGCGAGGTCAGCACGGTTACCGCCAGTACCTTGGCGGGTGTCCTTGCTGTCAGCGTGGCCTCTTTTGCCGCCCGCATCATGGCTAGACCGCCTGAGGCGTGGACATTGAAGATGCCGACCCCGAGGCCACTCAGGGCGCGGGCCGCGCCAGCCACGGTGTTGGGGATGTCGTGGAACTTGACATCGGCGAACACGGGCAGACCCTCATCGATCAACCGCCTGAGACCTTCGGGGCCATGGGCGCTGAGAAACTCCAGTCCCAGCTTGATGCCACCGACGGCGGTAGAAAGGCTGCGGGCAAGCGTAACGGCGCGCTCCAGATCGGGGGTGTCGAGCGCAACATAGAGCGGGTTTAAGTTCATGCCGGCGGTTTAGACTGCGGCCGCGCCGCGGGCAAGACGGCCCCGGCCGTCTTTTGCTCCAGCCGGCGGCGCCTGCGGCGGGCCGACAGCAGCGCACTCACCCAGCCCACGACAAGACCGAGCAGCAAGGCTGCCAGAAGCAGGACAAAAAGCGGCAAACGTACCGACAGGTTGCCGTCGGGGTGGCGCAAGGAAAAGGGGTCGATGCTGAAAACAACGTTTTGGCGATTGGCGATGGCGATCACGGCGGCGATGGTCGCAACCGGAATCCCGATCAGGTAGGTGGAGGGCTTCACGGCGGCGGCGAACTTGCGCCCTGCGGCTTGTGGCCGTGACCATTCAGCCGCTCGCGCAGTTCCTTGCCGGTGCGGAAAAACGGCGCACGCTTCTCGTCAACCGTAACCGGCTCACCGGTGCGCGGATTGCGTCCCATGCGCGCCGGACGCACCTTCACCGAGAACGCGCCAAAGCCGCGCAACTCAACACGATGGCCTTCGGCCAGCGCCTTGGTGATTTCGTCCAGTACCGTCGTCACAATGCGCTCCACATCACGGTGATAAAGATGCGGATAGCGCTGCGCCAGACGCGCGACCAGTTCAGACTTGATCATCCCTTCCCCCGAGGGCGTGTCCCCCCGCCCGTCAAGCCTCACCGGCTCATGGCGAGCAGGTAACCTTGTCAGAGGCCGGTGGGGCCGTCAACTTCAAAGCCTTGATGATCTTGACGATTTCTCAACCAGCCGCGCCGTAGCGGCTGGCGCGGCAGGTTCAGGCCGCGCGTTCGACGGCGACCCCAAGGGGCAGTTCCACGGTCACCACGGTCCCGGCGCCAAGGTCGCTTTCGATGCGCATGATGCCGTCATGCATGCGGCTGAGCGCCCGCACCAGAGCCAGTCCGAGGCCGGTGCCCTCATGGGCGATGGCAACATCTCCGCGGGCCTGGACAAAGGGATTGCCAAGCCGGGAAATGGCCTCGGTGGGGATGCCGACCCCGGTATCCCGTACGGTCAGCACACAGCACCGGCGCGCCAGATCTCGCCGGAGCGTTACCGTCACCGTTCCGTCCCGGGGGGTGAACTTGACCGCGTTCGAGAGCAGATTGAGCAGGATCTGCTTGAAGGCACGGCGATCGACGAACAGCATGAAGGGGTCGCTGGGAACCTCGCGCAGCAGCCGGACCGCCCCGGCGTGGGCACGCTCCTGCATCAGCCGCAGGCAGTCTTCGACCACCGGCACCACATCGATCAGCTTCTTTTCAATCTCGAACTTGCCCGCCTCGATCTTGGACATATCGAGAACATCGTTGATGAGGTCGAGCAGGTGGGAGCCTGCCTCATGGATGAGCCCGGAATATTCAACGTAGTTGGTATGGCCGAGGGGGCCGAACATTTCGGATTTCATCACTTCGGAAAAGCCGATGACGGCATTGAGTGGGGTGCGCAGCTCATGGCTCATATTGGCCAGGAACATCGATTTGCTGCGATTGGCCCTTTCGGCCGCGTCTCTGGCCACCACCGCCTCTTCAACCGCCTCTTCCGCCCGTTCGAGAGCCAGCCCGAGGCCGCGTTCCAGACGCCGACGATGGGCCAGTGCGGTACCGGTGAGAACGACGGTAAAGCTCAGCACCGCGGCAAAGCCAAGAATGACCATGACCTGATCGCGCATCGGATTTGCGGGAATGATCTCGCCGTGGCCGGCCAGCGCCGGCAGCAGCAGATAGGCGTCGGCGACGAGCGTACCGAGTGTGCCCCCGGCAAAGCCCCGGGTGAATGTGAGCAGCAGCACGGCAGGAAAGAACAGATAGGCCAGCGGATAATGGCGGAAGATGAGATTGACGATCACGGCCGCCGCAAGTCCACTCAGCGCCAGCATCGTTCCGGGCAGTTGGGACACTGAGACCATCGCCCGAAAATCGCGCAGCCGCGCCGTCAGCAGGGGTGGCAACAGCACCAGCAGCCCGAAGGCATCGCCCAGATACCAGTGCACGGCGACCGGCCAGAAGGCTTGCCCCCGGATGAGGGACTGTTCGGCCGCGCCCAGCAGCGCGGATGCCATCGGAGCCGGTCCGATCGCGAGCGCGAAAAACGTCCACAACAATTGTGGTGTTGCCCGATCGAGAACCGGCCCGGCAGCACGGCGCAGCAACAGCACCATGAGCGCGATTTCGACGCTGTTGCACAGGGCGAGCAGAATTGCATCGCTGGGAGCATCGCCAAAGGCCGCGCTGCCTGCGATCGCCGCCAGAGTCGCAATCAGCATCAGCGGCCAGAATGCGCGTCGGTCTGATTTCAGCATCACCGCGCACACCACGGCGTTGGCCACCCAGATAACGGCAACCCGACCGGTGAAAGCAGTCAGCCACAGCCCGCCATAGGCACAGCCGAAGACCAGCGCCGCGAACAGGGCGTAATGCAGACTCTGCCGAGCGCCTGGCGCGAGCGCAAACGCGCCGCGCGCATGAGGCGAACTGACATCAAGAGACTGCGATGCGGACATAGCTCGGTTCCGGTTGTCGACCCGAAACTACAGGTAGCAATGATAACCGGATGTTAACAGGCGAGCCTCGCCATAGTGCCTTAAATACCTAGATGACAGCGGTTGCTGAGAGTTTGGCGGAGTCTGACACGGACGTAATCCGCACCGGCAGCAAAGCTGGATTCATGACCGCTTCTGCCTGCCAAAAACGCAGCAGCCCCCTCCCCAGCGGGGAGGGGACTGGCGCGGCTAAAGTAGATCAGCCCTCGTTGTCGTCGCCACTCTTGCGCTTCAGGGCGGCGCCCAGAATGTCACCAAGCGAAGCGCCCGAATCGGAGGAGCCGTACTGCGCCACGGCCTCCTTTTCCTCGGAGATCTCGCGCGCCTTAATGGAGAGCGAAATCTTGCGGCTGGCCTTGTCGTAGAGCGTGACCATGGCATCGACCTTGTCACCGACCCCGAAGCGCTCAGGGCGCTGATCGGCACGATCGCGGGCAAGGTCCGCACGGCGGATGAAGGATTTCACACCGTCGGCGAGTTCAACTTCGATGCCGCCATCATTGACGTCGGTAACCGTGACGGTCACCACCGAGTTTTTACGGATCGGTCCGACCTTGTCCATCGGATCGCCAGACAGCTGCTTGATGCCGAGGCTGACACGTTCCTTTTCCGGATCGATGTCGAGCACGCGGGCATGCACGACCTGCCCTTTCTGGTAGTCCTTGACGGCGTCGTCGCCCGACTTGTCCCACGACAGGTCGGACAGATGCACCATACCGTCAATCTCGCCGTCCAGGCCGATGAAGAGGCCGAACTCCGTGATCGACTTGATCTCGCCTTCGATCTCGGTGCCTGGCGGGTGGCTTGTCGCAAACGCCTGCCACGGATTTTCCATGCACTGCTTAAGGCCAAGGCTGATGCGTCGCTTGTTGGAATCGACTTCCAGGACCTGCACTTCAACATCCTGGCCGGGATTGACGATCTTGGAAGGAGCGACGTTCTTTTTCACCCAGCTCATTTCGGACACATGCACGAGGCCTTCGACGCCGGGCTCCAGTTCGACGAAGGCACCATAGTCGGTCACGTTGGTCACCTTGCCATACATGCGGGCGCCAACCGGATATTTGACGCCCACGCCTTCCCACGGATCGGTCTGCAGCTGCTTCATGCCGAGGCTGATGCGCTGGGTATCCTGATTGATCTTGATGATCTGTACGGTGACATTTTGCCCGACCTGGAGCACTTCGGTGGGATGGCTGACACGGCGCCAGGCAATGTCCGTGACATGCAGCAGACCGTCGACACCGCCCAGATCCACGAAGGCACCGTAATCGGTGATGTTCTTGACCACGCCTTCGACCACCTGACCTTCCTTGAGGCTGGCAACCAGCGAAGAGCGTTCCTCGGCGCGGCGCTCTTCGAGCACGGCGCGACGCGACACCACGATGTTGCCACGGCGGCGATCCATCTTGAGGATCTGGAAAAGCTGTGGCTGGTTCATCAGCGGACCAACATCGCGCATCGGACGCACATCCACCTGAGAGCCAGGCAGGAAGGCAACAGCGCCATCCAGATCGACGGTAAAGCCGCCCTTGACGCGGCCGAAGATCACGCCGGTGACGCGCGCTTCTTCATTGAACGCCCGCTCGAGGCGGATCCAGCTTTCTTCACGGCGGGCCTTGTCACGGCTGAGCACCGCCTCACCCATCGCGTTTTCGACGCGCTCCAGATAAACCTCGACCTCATCCCCAACCTTGACGTTGACGGGCTGGCCAGGCATCGCGAATTCCTTGAGCGCCACCCGACCTTCGGTCTTCAGACCGACATCGATGACAGCAAAATCGCTCTCAATGGCAACGATGGCGCCACGGATGACCGAGCCTTCCTGAGGCGAACGGCCTTCGAGGCTGGCCTCGAGCATGGTTTCGAAATCGGCGCGAGAGGGAGCGGCGATGGATTCAACGGCGTGAGACATGAATTTCCTTCAGTGGGCTGCGAAGTGAAGTCGGGCCGGTCACAGGACTGCAGTGGTTCCGCAAAGGCCGTGACCGCAAGACACCTAAAGCCGGATATGCCGACCCGGTTTGCCGCCGGGCGGACTTCTGCGCCTCGGCCCGTCCGTTCACGAAAGGGCACCCGCGCAGCAGGTTGGTTCAGATCGGAATGTGGAACGCAGAACCAGCTCGGACGAGCGTCGCCGGGTCTCCTTCAACCCCTTGGCTTGGCTTCGAGCTTGGCCGCAAGTCTGGGCTTGACCAGCGCAAGGGCGGCTGCGAACGCGGCGTCTATACCCAAATTGGTGGTATCTAGCAAGGCAGCATCCGGCGCCTGGCGCAGTGGGGCCACCGTCCGTGCCCGGTCGGCCGCGTCGCGGTTCACCAGTTCGTCCAGCACCTGCTGCTCGGTGCGCGCAATACCAAGCCCGGCCAATTCCTGCCAGCGGCGGTGTGCCCTTACCTCGGGGGTCGCATCGACAAAGAGCTTGGCATCAGCATCCGGGCAGATCACGGTACCAATATCGCGGCCATCCACCACGCTGCCTGGCGCGGCACCGGGAGGGTGGGCAATGAAATCGCGCTGGTAGCGCAGCAGCGCGGCGCGGACCGCGGCAATGGCCGCCAGCCTGGAGGCGGCGGCACCCACCCTATCGCTGCGCAGGCGCGGGTCGCCGGCACGGGCGTGATCAATGGCGCGGGCGGCCGCGAGGGCATCGGCTTCCGAGCCAGGATCACCACCGGCCTCCAGAACACCCAGCGCCGTCAGCCGGTAAAGCACTCCGGAATCGAGATGGGCAAACCCGAAATGCGCGGCAAGACGGCGGGCCAGCGTGCCCTTGCCGGATGCTGCTGTACCATCGACGGCAATGACGCATGGCCGCATCACTCAGGCTCCGCGAAATTGGCTCCCAGACGGCGCATCAGGGCCCCAAAGTCGGGAAAGCTGGTGGCGATCATCTGGGTGTCATCAACGGTCACAGGCGCACCCGTGGCAAGGCCGGCCACCAGAAAGCTCATGGCGATGCGATGGTCCATCTGGGTGGCGATCACCGCCCCGCCCGGCACCTGGCCGGCCCTGCCCTCGATGATAAGCCCATCCGCCAGTTCCTCGACCGCAACCCCGAGCGCCTTCAGGCCCGCGGCGATCGCCGCCAGACGGTCACTTTCCTTGACCCTGAGCTCTTCAAGACCGCGCAGCACCGTACGGCCTTGGGCGAAGGCTGCTGCGACCGCGAGGATTGGATATTCGTCGATCATCGAGGGCGCCCAGTCAGGCGGCACCTCTATACCGGTGAGGGCACCTGAGCGGACTCTCAGGTCGCCGATTTCCTCCCCGCCGCTGTCGCGACGGTTGCTGACCTCAAGGGGCGCCCCCATGGCGCGCAACGCCGCAAAAAGGCCGGTGCGCCGGGGATTGAGCATCACATCCGGGACGAGGATCTCCGAGCCGGGAACCAGCAGTGCGGCCACCACCGGAAAGGCTGCCGACGAAGGATCGCGCGGCACAGTGATCGCAGTGGCGGTGAGTTCCGCCTCGCCCATCAGCGTGATCGCTTCGCCGCTCTCCAGCGGTTCAACATGGATCTGCGCACCGAAGGCGCGAAGCATCCGTTCGGTGTGGTCGCGGGTCAGCGCGGCCTGGGAGATGGTGGTGCGCCCGGGGGCGTTGAGTGCGGCAAGCAGGAGCGCCGATTTGACCTGTGCTGACGCGAGTGTGAGGTGATGGCGTACCGGCAGCGGCGCACGCGCGCCCTGCAGTGTGATCGGCATGCGGCCACCGTCTCCGGCCTGGGCTTCGGCGCCGAACAGCCTGAGGGGTTCCAGAACCCGGCCCATGGGTCGGCGGCGAAGGCTCGCATCTCCGGTGAAGACGGCCCGGATCGGGGTAGTGGCCATCGCTCCCATGACCAGCCGCGAGCCGGTGCCGGAATTGCCAAAATCGAGCACATCCTCAGGTTCGCCAAGGCCGCCAACACCGACGCCGCGAACCAGCCAGCTGCCGTCCTGGCCGCGCTCAAGCTGGGCCCCGAAGGCCCGCATCGCGGCGGCGGTATTCAGCACGTCCTCGGCCTCGAGCAGCCCGTCAATGCGGGTTTCGCCCACGCAGAGGGTACCCAGGATGAGGGCGCGGTGGGAGATCGATTTGTCGCCCGGAACGGCTGCGATCCCGCCAAGCAGTGAGCCGGCGGCATGGGCGCGAAGAGGGCGGGATGATGCATGAACCATGGTGACTGCCTAAAGCAACCGGAGGGCCGGTCAAGTGCACGCAAGGCCCCCGCGGCCATAAAATTGTCGGCCGGCGGCAACTATCGCTTTGACAGCCGCCTCCGCCCGTGGCACACCCGCGTCCCTTCGCAATCACGACGGACCTTTTACCCTTGGTCAAGGCAGATCTCGGAACGAAGCGTGCGTGCCCCTCATGTGGCGCCCGTTTCTACGACCTTCAGAAACGGCCGATCGAATGCCCGAAATGTGCATTCAGCTTCGAGCCGGAGGCCCTCTATAAGCAGCGCCGGCCGCGCCAGCCGGAGCCGCAGGAGGCTGAGGCTGAAACCGAGCGCGAGGACGAGGAAGAAGAGACCGCCGAAGAGGAAGAGGAGGTCGAGGTCGAGGAGACCGAGGCTGAGGCCCCTGCGAAAGGCAAGAAGACCCGTCCTGCGGCTGGCGAAGAAGAGGACGAGTTCGAAGACGAAGAGGTTGAAGAAACCGAAGAGGATTTCGAGGACGCCGGGATGAGCGTTGTCGAGGACGAACCGGAAGAAGACGATCTTGATCTTGGTGACGACGAGGTTGAGACCGATGACGATGACGAGGACCTCCTCGCCGAAGTCGAAGAAGATGATGATGAGGACATGACCGGCATCATCGATGCCGATATCGAGAAGGACGAGCCTTAAGGCCTCCTCTCGATTACCGCATCCGGCGACCCAAGGCCGGACATTGGCTCGGGGCTGTAGCTCAGTTGGGAGAGCGCGTGAATGGCATTCACGAGGTCAGCGGTTCGATCCCGCTCAGCTCCACCAAGCCTCCTTCTGCCTAGCCTCCTTCTGCCCTGCATAAGCGTTTGGCCGATCGGCCCTCTGGGCTGAGGCGCCTGTGACGCGGCGTGACGCGGGACATCCGTGACCCTTGAGCAGACTCGCCGCGCCGCCCCCCTTGGGCTCGGCCATGGACCTCATCTATAACCTTCACGGCCCCGGGCATGAGGCGTATGCCCACTCAGCTGACTGGGGCGACGGGCGGAAGGATCAAGCACCATGGCAACCCTCATCCTCGCAGGAACCTTGCTCGCAAAGCCGGGCCAAGAACCGCTTTACAAGCACACCATCCGGGTCGAGGCCGGGCGCATCAGCGGCGTTGAGAGAGGCTTTGCGGCGGGAGCCGCGGGGGACGAGACCATCGACCTGTCGGATCAGGTCGTGCTGCCAGGCCTCATCGACTGCCACGTCCACCTGACCTCAGAATTTGGCCCTGGTCACAAGCTGCTCACGGTCGAAGAATCGGCGGCAACGATTGCCCTTCATGCTGCGGCGCATGCCCGCGCCACGCTGATGGCAGGGTTCACGACGGTTCGCGATCTGGGTGAACTGGGTGGTGCCGGGGATGCGATTTTTGCCCTGCGCAATGCGGTTGCCAAAGGCTACGTGCCCGGTCCGCGCATCTTTGCCGCTGGTGCCGTGATCTCGCCAACCGGCGGTCATGGCATCACCTGCGGCTATCGCGAGGATATCAACCTTCTGCTTGATTCATCGGGCCGGGCTGATGGGATTGATGGGTGTCGCCAGGCGGTCCGCCGCCAGGTGCACCGCGGCGCCGACTTTATCAAGTTTGTGGCCACCGGTGGCGTGCTGACCGATACCGCAACGGGAACCGGGCAGCAGTTCTTCGCCGACGAATTCGAGGCCATCATCGCCACCGCCCATATGCTCGGCCGCCGGGCCACAGCGCATGCGCACGGTGCCGACGGCATAAAGGCGGCCCTGAGGGCCGGCGTCGACAGCATTGAGCACGGCAGCTTCATGGATGACGAAGCGATCGAACTCATGCTCGCCCGCAAGGTCGTGCACGTACCCACGACCCTGGCCGGCGCAACGGTCGCCGCACAGGCCAAGGACGGCTTCCTGCCGGAAGCCATCCGCAAGAAGGCGCTCGAGGTCGGGCCACAGATCCTCCAGACGCTGAGCCGCAGCCACAAGGCCGGTATCCGTATCGCCTTTGGCACCGACAGCGGGGTCTCCCGTCATGGCGAGAATGCCAAGGAGTTTGCCCTCATGGTCGAGGCCGGGATGAGGCCGATGGAGGCTATCGCCGCGGCGACGCGAGATGCAGCTGAGCACATCGGTTTTGCTGACCAGATCGGGACGATAGAACCCGGCAAGTTCGCGGACATCATCGCGGTTGCAGGTGATCCTCTCAAGGACATCCGTGCGCTCTGTGATGTCAGCTGGGTCATGAAGTCCGGGATCGTCTACAAGCACACCCATGGCCCGCGGCGTTCCTGAAGGAGCCCTGAGCTGAGCCATTCGGCTCGAGGACAGAGGGGCTTCGCCAAGGGCGATTGTGCGCGCCGCGGCGTGCCTGGGGTCGACCTGTCCCCAGAGGCCGAGCCGCGCCTTGTTGGGACTTGGGTGGCGCCTATTGCCGTGCCGCGCGTTAAGACTGATTGTTGCCCTCGCCATGCTTCCAGCTCGGAGTGATAATCATTCTCGTTGATCGATTGCGCCAAGCCACAGCGGCACTCAGGAGTCGCTTGGCCGCAGACCCAATCGCCCTTATTTGTCTGTCATCAAAGGAAAAATCGGCTAAAAGCCCCTAGTTGCTGCCCAGAGGTTCAGTTTTGCCTCAGTTTCTCGACGCCCGAGCCGTTCCGGACGGCTCAGTTTTAAGCCCGGACCTGGCGATTATTGGTGGCGGTCCGGCCGGGATCTCGCTTGCCCTGGCCCTGGCGAACAGCAATCTCAAGGTCCTGCTGCTGGAAAGCGGGTCGATGCATTTCAATGCTCAGACCCAGAATCTGTATGCCGGCGAAGAGGTTGGCATCCCCTATATACCGCTGGACGAGACGCGCCTGCGCTATCTGGGGGGCTCGACCAACCATTGGGGCGGGTGGTGCCGGCCCCTGACCGAGATCGATTTCGAGCAACGCTCCTGGGTACCTTATTCCGGCTGGCCCTTCGGCCGCGCCACCCTCGAGCCCTATTTTCCACGGGCCCAGAAGCTCGTGGAAGCTGGGCCGTTTGTCTACGACGCCCTGGCCGATTCGGTTGGCGGTCTGGGTCCGCTGCTCCAACTGGGCCTCGGTGGGGTCTATTCGAGTTTCTTCCAGTTCAGCCAGTGGGCGGGCAATCCCGAACACCTGCCAACCCATTTCGGCGAACGCTATGCGGCCGACCTCAAGCGCATCCCCAATCTCGACGTCATGCTGTATGCCAACGTCACGGGGCTAAGGCTGTCTGCCAACGCCGCCAGTCTTGATCACCTGGATATCGCCACCCTGTCCGGACGTCGCTTTCGGGTGCAACCGCGCGCCGCGGTGGTCGCCACTGGGGCGATCGAAAGCGCCCGACTATTGCTCGCCTCCAACGATGTCATGGCCACCGGGGTCGGCAATCAGCACGATCTGGTCGGACGTTTCTTTGCCGATCATGCCATTCCGCGCAACACGGCAACGCTTGTCGTCTTCCGTGGCGCGCTGCCCTCCTACTACACCCGCACCGCCATACTCAGCGGCCTGCATTTTCGTGCCACGCTGGCACCAAGCGATGCGTTCAAGCGCAGTGCACAGGTACTGGGCTCGCTTACGACGGTCGAGCAGACTGTAGCCCTGGATGCAGTCGGCACAGCCGCAGTGACCCAGACCTCCTCCATTCTCGGAGTCGATGCCAGTGATGCCAGCGCCTATGCCCTTGGCTGCGGCTTTGAGCTGCATCCCGATCCGGAGCGCAGACTGACGTTGACGCATGAGCGCGATGCACTCGGCATGCCACGTCTGAAGCTCGCTATGACGATCTCTGATGCGGACTTTGCCTCCTACCAGCAGACCCTCGGGGAACTCGGGCGCCAGCTGCTTGCTGCCCGCAGCGGCATGCTGCGGCTGGACCGGACCACGCGGGCCGAATGGCTGTCGGGCCTGAGCTGGGGCAATCATCATATGGGAACCACGCGTATGCATGTGGATCCCAAGCAGGGTGTGGCCGATGCCAATGGCCGGGTTCACGGCATCGCCAATCTGTATCTCGCCGGCAGCGGTCTGTTTCCCACCTATGGGGCTTCCAATCCCACCATGAACCTCGTGGCCCTGACCCTCAGGCTCGCCGACCACCTCAAAGGGGCCCTGGTATGACGGACGACCTCACCCGCAGGCGGCTGATCACCGCAGGTGGCGCCCTGATCGGCCTTGGCGCCGCGGCCGGGCTCACCTTCGGGTTCGGATTGTGGCAGGGCCCCTGGGCATCTTCCCCCTATAACGACCTGCTGGACCAGCTGCCCCTCGCAGCGGGCGCCGTGACCCTTGGCCGGGCGGTACGGCAAGCGCTGCCAACCCTGAGCGACAGGGCCGCCGCAGCGAGCCTGCGCCGCCGCCTTGCCGGCACCTCGCTGCGCAAGCTCGCCCGCAAGGATGCCGAACAGCGTCGGGTGGTCGATGTATCGGGCTGGATCCTGCCTCTCAGCGTCGCCGAGCTCTGCGCCCTTGCCGTTAGCAAGGCCGAAGCCTGACGTAAGGTTAGCATAGCGTCGCCTGCCCCCTTGCCCGGGCCAGGTGCCATTTGGTGCTCTTCTGAAGAGAAGGTGGCCGGACCGGGGACGATCTGCCGGGAACTTTTGCCTGACGGCCAGACCTTGATCCCGCCCCGACAATCACCACATTCTTTCTAACAGGTCGGTGCCGACAGGGCCGCCTGGACGCCAAGCCGCTTCAAGGAGGGCTTTGATTGTGACCCGTACAGCCGTTTTCAACAGCCCGTTTCTGCTTGGCTTCGATCACCTGGAACGCTTGCTTGAGCGCAGCGCCAAGAGCGCAGGCGACGGTTATCCGCCCTACAACATCGAGCAGATCGACCCCGAGCGTCTGCGGATCACCCTTGCCGTGGCGGGGTTCTCACCCGAGGAACTGAGTGTCACGGTGGAGGACAAACAGCTGGTGATCCGTGGCAAGCAGGCAGATGTGCCCGATCGGCAGTTTCTCTATCGCGGGATTGCTGCCCGTCAGTTTCAGCGGACATATGTTCTTGCCGACGGCATCGAAGTCGCCGGCGCCGACCTGGAAAACGGCCTTCTGGCCATTACCTTGACCCGTCCGAAGGCCCCAAGCGTTCTGAAGAAGATCACCATCCGGGCCAAAGCCGCAGACTGCGACGCAGCCAGCGAGGGACTTGAACAGAGGAGGTCATCATGACCGGCAACTACAATGAATTTGACGAACGGCAGGGGCTTGATCCCTCGCGCATCGCCTATATCAAACCGACGCTTGTCTCAGAGGCGCGGGCTCTCGGCATCATTCCGGAGGGCATCCGCATTCCCGACAGCATGAAGCTCTATGTCCTGCACGCCATTGACGGTACGGTGCTCGGCTTCACCGATGATTATGACAGCGCCTATGGCGCGGCGGTGCAACACGACTTGACGCCGTTTTCGGTCCACTGAACAAACCTAAGCGCGCGTGCGTAACGACGAGGGCCGCCGAAAGGCGGCCCTTTGTGCACCGCAACCACGCGGATCAGGCAGCCTGTGACGTCCCTGCCGCGTTGGGCTCGGTCAGCAGCGCATAGAGCACTTCGGCGCTGCTGGCAGCACGCAATTTTTCGCACACCGTCTGATTGCGTAAGAGACGCGACACCCGGGCCAACGCCTTCAGATGATCAGCACCGGCGTTTTCCGGTGCCAGCAGCAGAAACACCAGATCGACCGGCTGGTTGTCGATTGCCTCATAGGCGATCGCAGGATCAAGGCGGGCAAAGAGCGCCGTGATCCGGGACAGCCCACTGAGACGTCCGTGCGGAATGGCTATGCCCTGCCCCATGCCGGTAGTACCCAGCCGCTCCCGCTCGGTCAGCGTTTCGAGTATGCGCCGCGCCGGCAGCCCCGTAAGCACGGCCGCGCGTTCGGCCATTTCATGCAGCAACTGCTTCTTGGTCTGCACCTTGAGCGCTGCGATCACGGCTTCCGGTGCAAGCATGTCCGAGATTTCCATGATGACCTTCTGTTCCTTGAGTTGCAGCAATGCAGCTCAGGGATGATGATTTTTGAGCTTGCGGCTGTGGCGCTCGACCTGCTTTTCAAGCCGTTCGAGTGCTCCATCGAAGGCCCGATAGGCATCGTTGCCCGTACCTTCAGACTTAAGGACAATCCCAGTGCCCAGATGCGCAGTCACATCGGCGCGATAAAACGCTCCTTCATGGCTGAAGACAACGTTAGCTTCCACGTGGCCGTCGAAATGCTTGCCGATTGCGCCTTCCAGCTTCACGCGCACCGCTTCAGGGAGCGCCGAGCCAATTTCCATCTGCTTACCGGATACGCGTAGCTGCATGGTCTCTACCGCTAACGTTTGAATGGGCTGCAAAGTCCGGCTTCCCGGCCCCGCACCCCCCTAGCAATGCCCCAAGCGGCAAGCGGCGGTCTTATGTCGCAGCGCCACCCGAGAGTCAACGACGCATTTTAACGCCCCACTGCAACCAGGCTAAGCCCGGAACATTTCTGTCTGCGGCGCTCTACCGACGAGGGAATTCGCATGGCCTCCCGGTATTTCGCGACCGTTCGTCGCGCGATGTTCACGCCATCTGCCGTGAGCATCGCAACGATACGGTCATCGGAGAGAATTTCACGGCCTTCCGCATCAATCAACTCCTTGATGCGGTCACGCACGGCCTCTGCTGAATGGGATTCGGCTCCGTCGACCGACTGGATCGCCGCGGTAAAGAAATATTTGAGTTCAAACACCCCCCGCGGCGTAGCCAGAAATTTATTCGACGTGACGCGACTCACGGTTGATTCGTGCATGCTGATCGCGTCCGCGACCGTTCGTAAATTGAGCGGTCGTAAATGGCGAACACCGTGGGTGAGGAACCCATCCTGCTGGCGGACGATTTCGCTGGCCACCTTGAGGATCGTCCGCGCACGCTGGTCAAGGCTCTTGATCAGCCAGTTGGCATTATTCAGGCAGTCGGTGAGATATTCCTTGGTGTTCTTGTCGCGTGCCCCGGCGGTGACGGTGGAATAGTAGCGGGCGTTCACGAGAAGCCGCGGCAGGGTCTCCGAATTGAGTTCGACATGCCAAAGGCCATCCGCACCTTCGCGCACGAAGACATCCGGCACCACTGGCTGAACTGGCTCGGCTCCGAAGGTCAGACCCGGTTTGGGCGTCAGAGAGCGGATTTCGGCGATCATGTCGAGAATGTCCTCGGCATCAACGCCACAATGGGCACAAAGTCCGGAAAGGTCGCGACGGGCGACCAAATCAAGCTTGCTCAAAAGCGCACGCATCGCCGGATCGAGCCGATCACGCTCCTGTAACTGCAGGGCAAGACATTCAGCCAGATCGCGGGCGCCAACGCCGGTGGGCTCGAAGCCCTGAACAATGGCAAGCACAGCCTCGACCTCTGCAACCGATATCGCCAGCCGTGCGGCGATATCAAGGCAGTCCCCGCGGAAATAGCCCGCCTCATCAATTGAATCGATGATCGCCGCAGCAATCAGGCGTTGCGTTCCGGACAACGCCGCAATGGAGAGCTGGCGATTGAGGACCTCCTTCAAGCTTTCGGCTTCGCTTACGGCGCCCTCAAGAGCATCGCCATCGCCGTCAAAACGGTTTGCGCCGCGCAGCGTGGACCAGTCGGAGAGCGGACTTTGCAATTCAGGGGCATCGGCGTGAGCAATGTCATAGAGATCATCCTGGCCGGCATCCATGTCATCAGCCTTGGAAAAATCATCGCGCGAGAGCGCGGCGTCCAGGGTTTCGCGGACCTCGCTGACTGCGGGCTCCGGCTCTGCCTCGCCCCCGTCTTCCCGCTCATCGCGTTCCAGAAGTGGATTGCGCTCGAGTTCCTGTTCGACATAGTCGACGATTTCGAGGTTTGACAGCTGTAGCAGCTTGATTGCCTGCTGCAGCTGCGGCGTCATGACAAGGGACTGGCCCTGTCTTATTTCCAGTCGCTGTGTGACCGCCATGATCTGCCTACCACACTGTCAGAGCGAAAAACGCTCGCCCAAATAGACACGCCGCACGTCACGATCTCCCACGATCTCGCCCGGAACACCCTCCTTGAGGACCTTGCCTTCATGAAGAATGTAAGCACGGTCGATAATATCCAATGCATCGCGCACATTATGATCCGTGATCAAAACGCCGATGCCGCGGTCCTTGAGATGGCGCACAAGGTCACGGATATCCGAAACCGCGATCGGATCGATGCCGGCCAGCGGTTCATCCAACAGGATATAGGCTGGCTGCGTGGCCAGCGCGCGGGCGATTTCCACCCGCCTGCGTTCACCGCCGGACAGGGCAATGGCGGGCGTGTCGCGAACGTGGCTGAGGCCAAACTCGGCCATCAGCTCCTCAACCATGGCTTCCAGGCGGGGGGGGTCGGATTCGATCAGTTCGGCCGCAGCGCGAATGTTTTCTTCCGCACTCAGGCCTCGGAAGATTGATGCTTCCTGTGGCAGGTAACCAATACCAAGGCGGGCCCTGCGGTACATGGGCAGGGCCGTGACGTCATGGCCATCGAGTTCTATGGACCCATAATCAGCCGGAATAAGTCCGGTGATCATGTAGAACGTCGTGGTCTTGCCTGCACCGTTTGGCCCCAGAAGGCCAACCACCTCGCCCCGTCGCAGCGACAGGCTGACACCGCGGACCACCGGACGCTTCTTAAAGGTCTTGCCGATATTACGCACAATGAGCCCCTGCCCGCCTTCCACCAGCCGTGGCCGGCTGGACGATGACGAACTGGCTGCGAAGGCGTTGGAAGCGTCTCTCATGGCAAGAATTGTGCCTGTTTCTCTTTTAAGGAAGCGTAAACCCTATTTTGGCTTTTCCACTGGCTTTTTTTGCGGCGGATGGCGCGCCGGCGGGACAAACAACCCCTCGACACGCCCACCCGGCATCCCCTGGGCTGTCAACTGCGCCAGACCGGTCTCAAGATTGATAACGAGTTGCGTGCCGCGCATGACGTTCTTCTGGCGGGTCAGTACGACATTCCCGCTCAGTGTGATCTTGCGCAGGTTGACCTGATAGATGCCCTTCTGTCCCTGCGCCTGGCCGTTCGGCGCGTCAAAGAGGACGTGGCCGGTCGCAACGATGTCGTTGATCGCCCCTTTCTGGGTTTTGACGTCGACGCGATCGGCGTGAAGTTTGAAGTTTCCCTGACTGACAATGACGTTGCCCTGGTATGCCCCGGCTTTGGTGTTGAGATCACCGCTGAACCGGTCAGCCGACACCGCAATAGGCGCATTGGAGGCATGGCTGCCGAGGTTCAGTCCCTGCGCTTTTGCGCCGCCACTACTCGCCACGATACTCAGCATCGCGAGCATCGCCCACCGAAACGAGGTCACGCTTTGGCTCCGTGAAGAAAGAATTGCATGTGAACATTACCAATGAGGTGGATGGTCTTGTGCGCACGGTCGATTTCGAAGCGCTGCGCGCTCAGCGTCCCGTCCGGACCCTGACCGGTGATCGGGCTGTTGCCGGACACTTCTCCGCTGGCGAGATTGACGTTCGCGTCCGCGGTGTGCAGCTCGTAACCGTTACTGGCATAGACCGAAAGCGCCCCGACCAGGCGCAGCTGATGGCGGTCGACGTCGAGGTAGCCCATCCTTGCCGAGGCGCTAATCCAAAGGTTCTTGTGCAGGGTGATATCAGCCTGCACATTGTAAAGGCGGGCCTTGTGGGCCGAGGGACCGGTCTGGACCGCGCGATCGGCGGTGATCAGAAAGCGGTCGCCGCGCGCATCCGTGCCATGCAGACGGGGCTTGATCATCGCCAGATCGTTGGCAATCTTGGTCAGGCGGGCGAAGTTCATGGCGACACGATTGCTCTGTCGCGGCTGGAGCGAGTAAGCTCCCACCGCCACGATGATGGCGAGCCCGAGGAGCAGCAATACGCGCTTCATGATCGCCACAAACTGGCTGTAGCGCTGCGGATCACCGGTCTGCAGGGCAGTGCGCCCACGCAGACCGTTGGGCGGCCATTGCTGCTTGAACCTGTCGTCCCCGGCTCCGCTCATCACTGCAGCCCTGCCCGCAGACATTCATGAATGTGCAGAATGCCGAGGGGTTTGCGTGCTGCATCCGCCGGATCAACGACAAGAAGCTGGGTGATCTGGCGTTCGTTCATCAGTGCCAGCGCTTCCGCTGCCAACTGCTCGGGCCGCGCCGTCTTCGGTTCGCGCGTCATCACCTCGCCGGCACGCCGGCTCAGGAAATCGGCAGAAATATTCCGGCCAATATCACCGTGGGTGATGATCCCGACCACGCCACCGCCCTGACCAGTCACGATCACGCAGCCCAGCGTACCCTTCTGCAGCTCGACCAGCACATCAGGCATCGGCGTATTTTCGCCGACCAGTGGCAGGTCCTTGGTCCGCATTAGGTCAGAAACCCGGATCAGCATCCGGCCAAGCGAGCCACCGGGGTGAAAGTTGCGGTACTGATCGGCGGAAAAGCTCTTGCGCTCCATGAGCGCCACCGCAAGCGCATCGCCCAGAACCAGCATCAGCGTGGTGGAGGTTGTTGGCGCCAGGCCATTGGGGCAGGCTTCCGGCGCCTTGGGAATGAGGAGGGCGACATCGGCCGCCCGCAGCAGCGCCGACTCCGGATTGGAGGCCATGCCGATCAGCGGAATGGAAAAGCGTTTGGCGTAGGTGATGAGATCCGTCAGCTCGGCAGTTTCGCCCCGGTAGGACAGCATCAGGAGGGCGTCCTGGCGGGTGACGGCACCCAGATCGCCATGGCTGGCTTCGCCTGGATGGATGAACTGTGCGGGGGTTCCGGTTGAGGCAAGGGTCGCGGCGATCTTGCGGCCGATCAGCCCGGACTTGCCCATGCCCGAGACAATCACCCGCCCCCGGATGGCCAAAATGGTCTCAACCGCCCGGGTAAAGTCACCATCGATCGCCGCGGAGAGCGCACCGATCGCATCGCGCGCATAGTCGAACACCCGCCGCGCCGCCGTCAGGTCGCGGGACTGCAGTTGTCCCTCGCGCTCATCCTGGACTTTTTCAACGTGCATGGGACGACCCCTGTTGGTCCTGTTGACCCTTGGCCAATCTTTTTCCGGCCGCCCTTGCACCAGGTCCAGATTCGACCCACGGCCCATGCTAAACATTTGTTATCGCTAATATATTTCGATCAAGCGAATTCCATGCCAGCGCGCGCACTATGACCTGTGCGTGAGGCGGGATCAAGGCGCCCGGCCCCGGCGGCTAAAAGCTGCGACAGTTTTTTGCCCGGGCTAATGGGCGAAGATGTCGGTTTCGGCCCAGCCAGCCAGATCGAGCAGAGCGCGCGCGGGCAAAAAGCCGAAGCAGGCAGCCGCCAGCTCGCTGCGCCCCTCACGGGCCAGCATTCCGTCCAGCGCGTCCTTCAGCCGATGCAGGTACGCAACATCATTGGCGGCGTAGGCAAGCTGGCGCTCGCTGAGCACCTCGGCCGCCCAGTCCGAGCTCTGCTGCTCCTTGGAGAGGTCGACGTTCAGCAACTCCTTGACGAGATCCTTAAGACCATGCCGGTCGGTATAGGTGCGCACAAGTTTGGACGCGACCTTGGTGCAGTAGACGGGGGTGGTCAGGACGCCGAGATATTGGCGGAATACGGCAACATCGAAGCGGGCATAGTGGAACAGTTTCAGCGTGCCCGGATCCGCCAGCAGCCGTTTAAGATTGGGCGCCTCATAAGCACCGCGGGCGAACTGCACGGCGTGACAGACGCCATCACCACCAGAGAGCTGAGCCAGGCACAACCGGTCACGGTGCGGATTAAGTCCCAGAGTTTCGGTATCGATCGCGACAACCGGACCGAGCTTGAGCCCGTCCGGCAAATCATTGCGGTAGAGATTGATTTTCAACTGGCTTGAGCCTGGTTCAGCTGCGCACCCGGCCATACACCCTTTGCGCGCAATCTGTCCAGATTTCGCCGACGCTACCACACCGCCCGACGGGTTGGCGCAGGCCCGCGCCGACAGCCACAAGACGCCGGAACAACCGGACAATATTTATTCGTACACGGATAAAATTGCTCCGCCTAACGACCGGTTTGGAACCTGGGCATGCAGCGGTTCCATTAGGCTCAGGCAAAGCGCTCGAGGTCGAAGGACTGAGAGCTCATCTGGCCGGCTCTGCCGCGGATCAGATCTGTCATCAGCTCACCGGTGATCGGCGCGAGGGTCAGTCCCAGATGCTGGTGACCAAAGGCGTAGTAGAGATTGTCCGCCATCCGGCTTTTGCCAATCGCCGGAAGATAGTCCGGAAGAGTTGGACGCGACCCCATCCAGGTACTGAGCCGCGGCGCCACGGGCAGACCCCACTCCCGGGTCACCCCCTCAATGATGTCCCACTTGCGCGGATCTGCCGGTGCCCACGGCGTGTTGAATTCCAGATAGCTCGAAGCCCGCACTACATCCTGGAAACGCGTGACAATGGTTGCGTCCTCTTCGAACACGACGGGTGGCAGGGCCCGGGGCCAGTGTTCGGCACCAAACTGCACATGGTAGCCGCGCTCGGCAATCATCGGAACACGATGGCCGAGGCTCTCCAGCAGTGGCCGTGACGCCACGCCGGCAGCCACGATGACCTGATCCGCATCAAGATGCCGTCCACTGGCCAGTTCGACCCGGACACGACCTGCAGCGCGCGCCAGACGCACGGCGCGGGCGCGGATGGTCACGCCTCCGGCAGCGACAAACCCGGCGCGGGCCGCGCTGGCAAAGAGATCCATATCTGCGATCTGTCCGCTGCCTACGCACCTGATGGCACCGGCCAGCGGCTTCACCGTCAGACTACGCAGCTGGGAGTATTCCTCGCTCGTGGCTTCACGGAAATAGGCCGTGCCACAATCCGCCTCGAGCCAGTTACGACGCCCGCGGGCAGCCGCAGCAGGATCGCTCCAGACGATGAAATGCCCATCTGCACGTAACAGTCCGGGCTGCTTCAGCACCGCCGCATAGCGCTCCCAGGCCGGCATCGCGAGGGCCAGCAGATCACGCAGGGCGCTCTTGCCCGCAGCCTGGCGTTGTGGCCGTGCCGCGGCAAGAAAGCGTAACGAGAACGGCAGCCAGTGCGGCAGAGCCCACACCGGCATGGACAGCCCGCCATGCGCCGACAACAGGCGCCGTGGCACTCCTTTGAGCGTCGCGAGCGAGGCCAGCGGGGCAATCTGCTCAATAGCAATATGTCCGGCATTGCCCCAGGACGCCGGCTTCTGTGGGTCACAGGGATCAACCAGCGACACCGTAAAACCCGCCACCTGCAGGCTCTGGGCGATCGCCGTGCCCACCGCGCCACCACCGACCACTACCGAGCAGGGCATGGTTTTCCCAAAATCATGTTGACCGGAGTATCGTATATCGTATACTCTAAGCTAATGCAATGGAGATCTGATATGGCGCCCAAACTCAACTGGACCGGGGTATATCCGGCGGCCACCACCCAATTTGACACCGCGCTCGCCGTCGATCTTGCGGCCACGCGCAAGGGGTTCGAGGCCTTGCACAAGGATGGTGTTGACGGCCTCATCCTGCTGGGCACCTGCGGCGAAAACAATTCGCTCGAACCAGACGAAAAACGCGCGGTGCTGCAGACCGCCTGCGCGGCGGTCGGGGACAAGCTCCCGCTTGTTGCCGGCGTCTCGGAACTGACCACACCTCGGGCGGTGCGCTATGCCCAGGATGCTGAAAAGATCGGCGTTTCGGGTCTCATGCTGCTGCCAGCCATGGTCTATGTGCCAACCGAGGAAGAACTGTTCGAACACTTCCGCCAGGTTGCCGAGGCCACCACCCTGCCCATCATGCTTTACAACAACCCGCCCGCCTATCGCGTCGGCATCAGCCTGTCGCTGCTCGAGAAGCTGGCGGAAATTCCCAATATCGTCGCCGTCAAGGAAAGTGCTCCGGACACCCGCCGTATCACGGATATCATCAATGCCTTCGGCGAGCGCTTTACGGTCATGGCCGGCCTCGATGATGTCTCGCTGGAGGCCATGATGCTTGGCGCCAAGGGCTGGGTCTCAGGACTGACGAGCGCCTTTCCCCAGGAGTCCGTCGCCCTCATGGCCGCTCTGGCAGCAGGTAAATTCGAAGACGCGCGGCGCATCTATCGCTGGTTCATGCCGCTGCTTCATCTGGACGCCGAACATGATCTTGTCCAATCGATCAAGCTCGCCGAACAGATCATGGGGCGTGGCAGCGAGCGCGTACGCATGCCGCGGCGCCCGCTGACGGGCGCCCGGCGCGCCGAGGTGACAGCAATGGTAGAAAAGGCCGCGCAAACCCGCCCCAGCACCTCTTTCAGTAACGCCGCGTAGGCTTTCATGCGCAGCACCTTCTTCTGTATTGACGGTCACACGGCGGGTAATCCGGTCCGCCTCGTGGCCGGTGGCGCCCCGCTGCTGCGCGGCGCCAGCATGGGCGAACGGCGTCAGGACTTCCTGGAACGCTTTGACTGGATCCGTAACGGACTGTGTTTCGAACCGCGCGGTCACGACATGATGTCGGGAGGCTTCCTTTATCCACCAACCCGAAGCGATACCGACATTGGCATTCTGTTTATCGAGACGAGCGGCTGTCTGCCCATGTGCGGCCATGGCACCATCGGCATGGTGACCTTCGGGCTGGAACACGGTCTCATCGTTCCGTGTGAAGAAGGACGGTTGAAAATCGAGGTGCCGGCGGGACTGATCGATGTCGAATATGCAAGCTCCAGCAGCAAGATCGAGTGGGTACGGATCCGCAACGTCCCAGCCTATGTGGCCGCAACCGACATCAGGATCGACGTGCCCGATTTTGGCCCTCTGACGGTTGATGTATCCTATGGCGGCAATTACTACGCCATCGTCGAACCACAGGGCCCTTATGCCGGCCTTGACGATCTCGGTGCGGAGCGGATCAAGGAGCTCAGCCGCAAGGTACGCAGCCTGGTGCAAAAAGTATTCGAGCCCGTGCATCCGCTGGACGCGCGCATCCGCGGTGTCAGCCATGTCCTGTGGGCGGATCGGCCGCGTGGCGAGGGTGCAGATGGACGCAATGCCGTGTTCTATGGCAATGGCGCCATTGATCGCAGCCCCTGCGGTACCGGCACCTCGGCGCGCCTTGCCCATCTGGTCTACAAGGGGCAGCTGACGAAGGGCGACCGCTTTGTTCACGAAAGCTATATCGGCAGCCGCTTTATCGGCCGTGTTGAGGATCTGACCGAGCTGGGCGGCAAGCCCGCCATCATTCCGTCGATACAGGGAACCGCCTATACCACCGGGTTCAATACCATCTGGATTGATCCCAATGAGCCCTTCCCCCAAGGTTTTTCGGTGGTGTGAGCCGTCATGAGCCTTACGATCCGCACCGTTCCTGATCAGCTTGCAGAGGTGGTGCGCGAGCGCATTCTCGCTGGAGCGCTTCAACCCGGCGATCCCATCCGCCAGGACGCGCTTGCTGCCGAACTCGGCGTCAGCAAGATCCCGCTGCGCGAAGCCCTTGCACGTCTGGAGCAGGCGGGACTTCTTACGCTCATTCCCAATCGCGGCTTCGTGGTGCGTCCCATGAGCCGCAGTGAACTTGACGAAATCTACGCCCTACGTCTGAAGCTTGAGCCCGACGCCGTCGCCCTCGGCGCCAAATGCGCGACCGAACCCGAACGCGAGCGGGCCATTGCGGCTCTGGCGACATTCAAGCGCGAGGCGGCCGACCGTCGCGGCAGCGGTGGCATCCACAACCGTGCCTTGCATCTGGCGCTCATCCGCCCGAGCGGTCAGAACCTGACAAGCAGTATCCTCGAACAGCTCCACGTCATGGCAGACCGCTATGTCTGCAAGCATCTCGAGCCTCTGGGACGGAACGCGAGGGCCGATCGCGAGCACGATGAACTGGTCGAAGCCTGGCTCGCCCGGGATACCGTGCGCGTCAAGCAGCTGATGCGCCGGCATATAGAGGGCACGCTGAAGGACCTCCACGAACAGCTCGCTGCGCCAGCGCCGGCCCAAAACGGCGGATAATATCAAGGGAGAACACTATGACCCATGGAATAGGTGGCTCCAGCGCCGCTGCAGAGCTTGCCGAGCTTCACCACTGGCCTGATCCGGCGCCACCAATTTCTGGCGCGGAGTATCTGACGCGCATCGAAAAGGCTCGTTCCTTGATGGCCGCACTCGGCACCGAAGCCCTGATGATCGGGGCGGGCGCCAGCCTGAATTATTTTGCCGGCGTGCCGTGGGGTGTGAGCGAACGGCTGGTCTGCATGCTCCTGCACCGCGATAAGGATCCGGTCCTGGTTGCCCCCACCTTCGAGCTCGGCTCCCTGATGGCAAGCCTTGCCATCGACGCGCACATCCGCACCTGGGAAGAGGACGAAAGTCCCTACGCGCTTGTCGCGGGCTGGCTGAAGGAGACCTCGGTCCGCCGGCTGGCGCTTGATCCTGCCCTCTCCTTTGAGATTGTCAGCCGGCTGGCCGAAGTGGCGCCCAGCGTCGATACCCTCAACGCCAGCACCGTCATCAATGGTTGCCGCAGCATAAAGTCCGCAGCGGAACTTGCCCTGATGCAGCAGGCCAAGGCGATGACGCTGGAGGTACAGCGCCGCGCCGCCCGCATCCTGCGTCCCGGCATCACGACCACCGAGGTCCGCCGCTTCATTGAAGCGGCCCATCGGGCCCTGGGCGCCGAGGGCAACAGCTTCTGCAGCGTTCTGTTCGGACGCGCCACCGCCTATCCGCATGGCCTGCCCGGGGAAATGCGCCTCGCCGAAGATGACGTGGTGCTGATCGATACTGGCTGTCTTGTGCGCGGCTACACCTCTGACATCACCCGCACCTATGTCTTTGGCACACCTTCGGCGCGCCACCGCGAAATCTGGCAGATTGAACACGAGGCCCAGGCTGCGGCCTTTGCCGCGGTGCGCCCGGGCGTTGCCTGCGAGGTCATCGACGCAACCGCCCGTGCGGTCCTCACCAAAGCGGGACTCGGACCGGATTACCGCCTGCCGGGCCTGCCACACCGTACTGGCCATGGCATCGGCCTTGCCATTCACGAAGCGCCGTTTCTGGTGCGCGGCGATACCACGACGCTCGCCCCCGGCATGTGCTTTTCCAACGAGCCCATGATCGTGGTTCCCGACGCCTTCGGAATTCGCCTCGAGGACCATTTTCATGTCACCGAAACCGGTGCGGCGTGGTTCACCGAGCCCTCGGCGTCGATCGACCGTCCCTTTGGCTAAAGCTCAGCCCTGTTCGCGTCTGAGCAGGCGCGCCCCGAAGACCGGACCGGCCCTCATCCTTGCGACGGGTTCGATCCGTACCGTGATCGTAGCGTGCCCCGCCGTCAGCTGCGGCGCGATCGGATAGTCGCAGGTAAAGAACCTGCCGGGATGATCGGCGGAAAGACTCTGTTCGGCGACCAGCTGGTTGTCGACCAAGATTTTGAAGCGACGATCCCGCTCCTCACCCCAATAGGTCAGTTCCAGGCTGAGAGGCCCTGGTGCCGTCTTCAGTGTGAACTGCAGAAAGCCACCGGCACGGGCATCGCGTCCGGTACGCCGGCGGTAAACCACGGGATAGGAGTTATGCGATGACAGTCCATGGGCCTGCTCCGAAGCCGCATCTCCGAGGACGACCATGTCGCTTGACCGCGCATCAAGCGCCCTTTGCCGCTTCTCCTCAGCCGCCCTCTCCTCCTCCTCCTTCTGCCAGCCGGCCGCACTGTAGCGCCGAAAGTAGACCGCATTTCGGCGTTCATGCTGGAAGGCAAAAGCACTGAGTTGCAGGGTCCCGGGGTGATTTATCGCCGCCATCCGGAAACTGCCGTCCGCCTGCTCCCTGACCTGCGCAAGCACATCGGCGCCGACAACGGCCGGTGCTTGCCCATGCCACGGCTTCGTCGCGGGTCCAAGGTCGGCTGAGAGTACGAGCGGACCCAAAAGCATCGCCAGCGTATCAGGATCATCTGCTGTCGGTTCAAGCCGCAAACGTCGCGGCAATTCAAGGCTGACCACGTCCCCGTCCTGCCAGTGCCGCAGCAGGCGGATATAGCCATCCTTGAGGTCCGTCGCCTGCGCCTTGCCATTGATCCTGACCCTTGGCCCCGTGCACCACGCCGGCACCCGTAGCCACAGCGTCAGTGCCTCCGGCGCCCGGCTCTCCAAGAACCGGATCTGCACAGCGTCAGCAAAGGGATAGCCGGTCGTCATCTCAAGGCGTGTCTGCTGCGCCAGCCACGCCAGCGTCGAGGGGATGTAAAGGTTGACGTAAAGATTGCTGGCGTCGCGCCAATAGATGGATTCGCCATGCTTGGAATGGCTCTCCATTCCGGTGCCCACGCAGCACCAGAAGTCATCAAACGGCGATGAATAATGACGATGGCTGCCTGACATCAGCGGTGTCATATAGGCAAACATGCCAGTTTGGGGGTTTTGCTGTGCCAGAATGTGATTGAGGTGGGTCCGTTCGAAATAGTCAAAATACGCAGCCTGCGGCGCGCGCGCATAGAGGTGGCGCGTGAGTTTCAGCATATTGTAGCTGGAGCATGTCTCACAGGTCTGATCGGTGATATGCGTCGATATCGTCATCGGCGCCTGGAAGTATTCGCGATCGCCATTGCCGCCGATCACGTAGCTGTAGCGCTCGACCACATCCTGCCAGAAGAACCGCGAGGCAACGCCATAGCCGGGCTTGCCGCTGACCTCGTAAAGCCTGGCAACGCCCACAAGCTTGGGGATGTTGGTATTGGAGTGCTTGTAGGCCAGATCATCATGGCGCTGTGCCAGGGGATCCAGCACCTTGTCGTCATAAATGGTTTCGGCCATATGCAGCCACCGGCCATTACCGGTGCGGGCATACAGCTCAGCAAAAGATTCGTTGAGCCCGCCATATTCGCAAACCAGAACCTGCTGAACCTGCAGGTGGCTGAGGGGCGCAAATACGCCGGCAAAATATCCGGCGAGCTTTTGCGCGACCATGAGCCCGCCTTTGGCGTGGCAATAGCGATCCGCATCCAGCAGTCCGGCAAACAGCTTGTGAATGGTGTAGAGTGGTGACCAGGCACCGTTCAGGGAGAACGGCGTCGCATCGATCTGCCCTATCCGGACTTCCTCGAATACCACCTTGCCGGGATCGATCCGTCCATCCTTCTTGCGCCACAATCCTCCGACATAGCCGTCGCGGTACTGTGCCTGGCAGAGTGCCAGCTCTCCGATGATGTAATCGACCCGCCGGCGACACTCCACATCACCGGTCTGCGCAAACATATGTGAGCAGGCGCTGAGATAATGACCAAGCGTGTGCCCGGCAATGCTCTCGCTCTCCCAGCCGCCATAGACCGCGCCTTTGGCTGGAAGACCCGCCTGGGTACGGAAATTATGCAAGAGCCGGTCGGGCTCAAGACGATGCAGATATGAAAGATTCGCCTGCATGGCGTTGAAATAGGGCGAGGGCAGCAGGCGCACGGCCTCAAGCGGAAAACTTTCCAGCTGTAGTGACGGGCGGCCCCACGACGGCGTTCCCGCCCGGACACGCTGACCGAGACCTGCCACGCCCAAAGCGGCTGGCGCTGTACCAAGAAGGAGCGCTCGCCGTGACACCGGACCAACAGCTGAAACCGCCATCGCCCACCTCCCCCATCATCTGTGATGAGGGGACCAGCCCGAGCCCCAGAGGTCAACCACAGTCACAACTTTGTGCACGCATGTCACATCCGCGCCGGCGCCCCATCCGGCAAGGACACCATCTGCATGACCCCAGGAGAAAAGCAGGTCCGGGCCCTGTGCTTCTCGTACCGCTCAAAGCGAGCTCCCGCTGACAAACGCCAGGACATGCCGTCTGCCCCTGTCCGTCTGTTGGCTGCAGGCGCGAGCAGCTTACACCTCAAACTCAGGCAGTCCCAATACCGTGCCGGGATGCTACCAGCTTTCACATAGGCAACGAGATTGCGCAGACCTCTAGGCGACGCGATGACGAAACATCCACGTGGCTATACTCAGCGTCACCATCGCAATGACAGCCATGGGCCAGAGATAGGGCAGCAGTTCCGAAACACCGACACCTTCGAGGTAAACCCTTTGGGCGATCTGGATGGCATAGCGCAGAGGGTTGGCATAAGTAACAAGTTGCAAGGATTGGGGCATGTTGCTGATGGGCGTCGACAGACCTGAAAGCAGAGTCGCGGGCATGATGACAACCATACCGTACAGCATCGCCTGCTGCATGGTCATGGCGATCGACGAAAGAAATATGCCAAGTCCAACGGCGGCAAGCACGAAAAGAATGAGCCCCATGTAAAGAATGGCGAATGATCCCGCAAAAGGGATGCGAAACCAAAGCTGCGCCACCAGGAGAATGTTGGTGGCCTGGAAAATGCCAACAAGCATCGCGGGAATGGCCTTGCCGATCATGATCTCGACCGGACGAATGGGAGTGACCAGGAGTTGGTCGAAAGTGCCCTGCTCCCGCTCCCGCGCCACGGACATGGCAGCGAGCATCATGGTCTGGATCAGCGTAATGGTTCCGATCAGTCCCGGTATCATGCTCCATCGGGTTTGCAGGTTGGGATTGAACCATGCCCGGGTCACCACCAGGGGCTGACTTGCGGGAAGTCCATGATCCTGCCGCCATTGGGCATTGAACCCGTTGATGATTGCCGCGGCATAGGATGTGGCAACTTCTGCCGTATTGGAATCGCGCCCGTCAGCGATGATTTGCACGCTGGCGGTCTGTCCCATGGCCAGTTGCCGTGCAAATCCGTCCTGGATGTCGAGCGCCAGTAGCACCTGCCGGCTGTTGATCATGGCTGCAAGCTTACGCGGATCACTTAGCGTCGCTACCTGGGTGAAGACAGGCGAGCCATCAAAATGCGCGATGAGCTGGTGCGATGCAAAACTGCGATCCTGGTCTATGACCGCGAAGGGAACATGATTGAGATCGTAGCTTGCGGCGTATCCAAATATAAGGCACTGCAGGATAGGTGGCACAATCACGCTGGCACGGCTTTTGGGATCCTTGAGGATTGCAAGCAGCTCCTTGCGTATCAGGGATAGGACCCGCAGCAGGCTGCCAACTATCTCAGTCATGCGAGAGACTTTCGTGTGATGACCCACGATAGCGCCGCGAGGCCGATCACCATGGCGGCCAGTACCGCCAGGTCGGGAACGACAACACTCCAGATGTTGCCAGCAAGGAACAGGGTCTGCAGCAGGGCAACGAAGTAGCGCGCCGGGAGCAGATAGGTCAGAAGCTGCACGGCTTTGGGCATACTGCGAATGTCAAAGAGAAAGCCTGACAACATCATTGCCGGAAGAAATGTAATCACCAGCGTAAGCTGACTGGCCACAAACTGGCTGCGCACGGCCGAGGAGATCAGAAGGCCGATACCCAACGCGATCAGCAGGTACAGGATGGAGCTGACGCCAAGCAGCAAAAGTGATCCGCGAAACGGCACCTGAAACATCACCCGTGCGGCCAATACGCACAGACCGAGGCCAACCAGGCCCATGGCAAAGTAAGGCACCGTCTTGCCCAGAAGGATCTCTGCGACCCGCACCGGCGTAACGAAAAGTGCTTCGAGGGTACCTCGTTCCCATTCCCGCGCTACCACCATAGTGGTCAGAAAGGCGCCGATCAGCGTCATGACCAGAACAATGAGACCGGGCACCAGAAAGTAATGGCTGTCATTGGCGGCATTGAACCAAAGCCGGTCCTGGATGATCACCGGACCAATTTCAGCCGGATAACCTTCAGCCTGGCGCTGCGCCGCCCAGGCGCCCAGTACGGCCCCTGCATAGGCTTCAATGATGCGGGCCCGGTTGGCATCAACGCCATGAACGATGAGCTGTACCTTACCGAGGCCAAACGCATTCTGACGGGGATAGTTGTCGCGGACCCGCACGATCCCATCCACTGCACGGCGCGCCATGAGCTGTTCGGCAGCCTGCATGTCGGTTACCGCCACGGGTTCGAAATATGGCGACAGGCGGAAGCCGGAAATGAGGCTGGTCACCAGCGGACTTGGCGCTTCGAGATCAAGGGCCACCGGTACTCTACGGACATCAAGTGACAACCCATAGCCAAACAGAAGTATCAGCATGGTGGGCAGAACGATGCCAATGATGATGCTGCTGGGATCACGCCTGATCTGCAGACTTTCCTTGCGGATGAGCGCCCGGGTACGGCGAATGGAGGCGCTGAGCCCGATCATGGACCTTGCGCTTTCGCACGTGCGTGCTCGACGATGGCAATGAAAGCGTCCTCCATGGTGCTGCCCTCCTTCTGGATATTGGCATCACGGATCTGCGCTGGCGTGCCTTCGGCCAGAAGCCTTCCGGCGTCGAGGATCGCCAGGCGATCACAATACTCAGCCTCCTCCATGAAATGCGTGGTGATGACCGTGGTCACACCACCCTGGGCGAGCACCGTGATGCGCCGCCAGAAATCACGCCGCGCCAGGGGGTCAGCGCCGCTGGTAGGCTCATCCAGAAACAGAAGTGGCGGCTCGTGCAGAAGCGCCACGGCCATGGCCAGCCTCTGCTTGAGGCCACCGGGCAGCATTCCGCTTTGCTGCGTTCGCACGGGCGCCAGCTCGAACTCCTCAAGCGCCCACTGGATGCGATCGCGGCGAAGGTGGGCTTTCAGACCGTAAATGCCCGCAAAGAATGCCAGGTTTTCGAGAACGGAAAGTTGCGGATAAAGCGAAAAGCGCTGCGCCATATAACCGATATTTCTTCGCGCTGAGGCGGGCGTCCGACGCAGATCTTCGCCGGCAACCAGCAGGGTCCCAGAGGTTGCAGGCAGCAAACCACAGAGCATGCGAAAGGTTGTGCTCTTGCCTGCGCCGTTAGGACCAAGAAGACCATAGACCTCACCCCGTTTTACCGAAAAACTGAGGTGATCAACGGCAACAAAGTCACCGAAGCGCCGGACCAGGTCGCGTACCTCGACCGATACCTCGTCTCTGCGGGTTACGGGTGGCGACGGGGTTCGCGAAACCCTGGCACGCGGCGCCCCTGCCAGGAGCGTCATGAAGCCATCTTCGAAGGACGGAGCCAGGGCGCTGGGCTGGGACGTGCGACAGATCGTGCGCACCCGACCACCTTGCGGAACGGCGTCGATGACATCATCGGTGTCGAGCAGCCGTGCCTGCAGATCACGTGCGGTTTCATCCCGCATGGGTTCATGCAGAACGACAAGATTTCGAGCGCGGTCGGCGATGTTCCGGGGTGGGCTCTGTGCCAGCACCTTGCCGTCACGCAGGACGATCGCCTGCTGGCAGCGCTCCGCCTCATCGAGATAGGAGGTAGCTATGAGCGCCGAGGTTCCCTCCGTTGAGAGCTTTGTGATGATCTGCCACAGTTCATGGCGCGACAGGGGATCAACCCCTGCCGTTGGCTCGTCCAGCAGGAGAAGCTGCGGCGACTGAATGAGCGCGCAGGCTAATCCGAGCTTCTGTTTCATCCCTCCGGAGAGTTGGCCGGCAAGTCGTCCCAGAAATGGTGCAAGCGCGGTCATTTCCAGAAGCGAAGGATAGCGCTGTCCACGCGCGGCAGCCGTCACGCCATGAAGGTCTGCATAAAGATCAAGGTTTTCCTTTACCGTGAGATCCTCATAAAGGCCAAAGCGCTGGGGCATGTAGGCAACCGCGTCCTGGACCCTCTGCGGATCATGAGCAACATCGATGCCAAGCACGAATAGCTCGCCCTCATCTGGAGGCAGTAATCCGGCCAGGAGACGAAGCAACGTCGTCTTGCCGGCCCCATCCGGACCAACGAGGGCGGCGAGGACGCCCTGTGGTATGCTCAAGGAAATCTGATCCAGAGCCAAAACTGGCGGAGCGTGTCGCTGACGCAGGCGTTTGGTCACAGCGTTCGCACGTATGACCGCCGGCGCCGTCGTCATTGCCGTGTCCGCGCCAGTGGCACGATGACCGTGGCCGGCATGCCCAGACGCAGATCATCGTGCGGATCTCTTACAAAGACGCGAACCTCGTAAACGAGGCTTGTGCGTAATTGTGCAGTCTCGACCGATTTAGGCGTGAACTCGGCTTCCGGCGAAATGAACCCCACCCAACCGGAAAATCGCTGTCCAGGCAGCCCGTCCACTTCGACCCACGCCTTCTGCCCGGGATGGATCAGCGGCAGATCGGTCTCATCGGCATAGACCCGTACCCATTTGGGATTGGTGATCGCGAGTGACAGAACCGGAGTTTGTGGCGAGGCCATATCCCCAGGCTCCAGCAAACGGGTACGCACGGTTGCGGCGGTTGGCGCGACGAGTACGGCGTCGGCAAGCTGAGCTTTGAGCAGCGTCAGTTGGGCCCGATCGGCATCCACTTTCGCGGTGGCGACGGCTTCCGCGGCTCTGGCGTTATCGAGATCCTGGGCACTGATCGCATTGCCTTGAGAGGCTTTCCATAGGCTCAATGCCCGACGCCATTGGAGCGCGACGTTTGCAGCGTTGGCCTTATCCAGCTCCAGGGTTGCTGCGGCAACCTGAACTTGCGGAACGAGCCGGCTCGTATCCAGTCTGGCAAGAACCTCGCCCGGATGGACATGGTCACCTTCCTGAACAGTGATCGACTGGATGCGCTGGCTATTGTTAAAGGCAAGATCGACCTCGCGCAAATCGACATTGCCATAGAGCGTCAAGGCATCACGCTGGGGCGGTTGGAGGAGATGCTGCCAACCAAACCAGCCAGCCACGGCCAGCGCCGCGAGGAAAAGAAGAATGAGTGGGCGTTTCATGTCTGACTGCCGGCCGCTCCCATGGCAGAATAGTCGCGCCGTCCCTCCCGCAATTGACCTGAATCAGGCACAGTTCAAAAGCTTGACCTCCATCAACAAGCCAATTCGGCCTCTGTGGAACGAGGACAGCGCGGATTCTACGGGGCACATCAGCACATGACGCAGCTGTTAACTCTCGGCCAGATCGCGAGCGCATGATGTCGATGCGCGCGGGGTGTGCAGGTCACATCAGCTCAACACCGCCACGAGCAGAAATCGGCCGTTCGACGGCGTCATACACCTGGGAATACAAGGCGTTGCACATGCCCGGTCTGCCAGGGAACATGCGGAAATTGGACGCAACAAGCCTTGTCTTTTGCGAGCTGCGGCGTTCACGCAATGCGGCGTTACACTTTGATACAATATCTGGCGATCCATCCCTACCAAATCGCAGTCACCGACACCGCGGGCACCGCTCCCACATGCGCGATCGGCTTCACATCAGCTTTTGAGGCACATCATGGGACTCGAACTTACATTCCTCGGTGGAGCCGGAACGGTTACCGGTTCCAAATATTTGCTGCGGGACGCCAACACCAATCTTCTCGTCGACTGCGGGCTGTTTCAGGGCCTCAAGCAGTTACGACTGAAGAACTGGGCACGCTTTCCCATACCACCGGCAGATATCACGGCGGTACTGATAACCCATGCCCACATCGATCATTCGGGTTACCTGCCTTTGCTGGTGCGCCACGGCTTCAGAGGGCCAATTTTCTGCACCGACGCCACGGCCGATCTTTGTGGCATCATGCTTCCAGACGCAGCTCATCTGCAGGAAAAAGACGCAGAATTCGCGAACCACCGCGGCTTTTCGAAGCACAAGCCGGCATTGCCGCTTTATACCGTTGAGGATGCCCTGCGTACGCTAAAGCAGCTCAAGCCGGTAGCATTTGATTCTCCCTGGCAAGTTACGGGTGGTGCGACCGCACGATACCGGCGCGCGGGTCATATCCTAGGTGCCGCATCGCTCGAACTTTCCTGGCACGATCACCGCATCGTGTTTTCGGGAGACATCGGTCGCTATGAGGACCCGCTCCTGCCCGATCCGCAGACCCCTGAAAGCACAGACACACTGCTGATTGAATCGACCTATGGCGATCGGCTTCATGGCACTGAAGATATCGGAGCCGAGTTCGCAGCGATCATTGGCCGAACCATGGCACGCGGCGGCACCCTGATCATACCGGCCTTCGCCGTTGGCCGTGCCCAGCTTCTGCTCTACCATCTCTGGCGTCTGAAAACTTCCGGACGGGTGGCACGTGAGCTGCCGATCTATGTTGACAGTCCCATGGCAATAGATGCCACTGAGATCTTTCGTGCCCATCCCGAAGATCACAAACTCAACGACGCGGACACCCGTGCCGTCTTTGCCCTTGCGCACTACGTCCGCGAACCGGAAAAGTCCAAAGCGCTTACGGCGGACAATTCCCCCAAGATCATCCTGTCAGCGAGCGGTATGGCGAGCGGCGGCCGGGTTCTGCATCATCTCAAGCACTATGCGCCCGATGCTCGCAATGCGATCCTCTTTGCCGGATTCCAGGCTGCCGGAACGCGCGGCGCAGCGCTTCTTGCCGGAAAGCGTGAAATAAAGATATTCGGCGACTATGTCCCGGTACGGGCTGAAGTACACAATATGCATACTTTTTCGGCTCATGCGGATCAGAATGAGTTACTGCGCTGGCTAAAGGGGATGAAAGCTGCTCCACGCCAGATCTATATCGTTCATGGCGAGCCGAGCGCCGCTGACGGACTTCGCCATCGCATCGAAGAGGATCTGGGCTGGGCCTGCACCGTGGCGGAAGAGCGCAACACTGTGGAACTGACATGAACAATACTGCAGCCAAACATCGTCTCAAGGCCCGCAGGTTGGGCCTCGATACCCACGCTGAGGCGGTGATTTTTCTCGATCGCGACAGTCCGGTGTGTCGTGCTGAAGGCTTTGCAGCACATGGCCGGGTATTGCTGACCAGTGGGGATCGCTTTGTCATTGCTACGCTTTACAAAACCATTGGCGGCCTGGTGACGGCGGGCGAAGCGGCCCTGTCCGAAGCCGCCTGGCAGCGCTTAGGGCTGCACGAGGGTGATGCCGTGGAGATTTCACACCCCGATCCGCTGGCCTCCATGAGCCTTGTCCGCGCCCGCGTATATGGCCACGCACTGGCCAGCAATTCGTTCGATGCGATCGTCCGCGACATCGCCGAGGGACGTTATTCGAATCTGGAGATCGCGGCTTTTCTCACTGCCTGCGCCGCCAAACCTCTGTCCAGCGATGAGGTTCTGTCCTTGACCCGCGCCATGGTTGGGGCAGGTGATCGGCTCGCCTGGGACCGGGACATTGTTGTCGACAAGCACTCGGTGGGCGGTCTTCCTGGTAATCGCACCACCCCGCTTGTGGTCAGTATCGTAACCGCGCTCGGGCTGACCATGCCCAAGACCTCCTCGCGGGCAATTACATCACCTGCAGGCACTGCCGATACGATGGAGGTACTGGCGCCGGTGGCTCTTGATCCCCAAGCGATCCATCGGGTGGTGGAGCAGGAAGGCGGTTGCATCGCCTGGGGAGGGGCCGTGCGGCTCAGCCCCGCTGACGATATTCTGATCCGCATCGAGCGTGCGCTCGACATTGATACCGAAGGCCAGATGATTGCCTCGGTGCTCTCGAAGAAAATTGCCGCGGGCGCCACACATCTGGTCCTCGACATGCCGGTAGGACCGACCGCCAAGGTGCGATCACAGGCCGCCGCCGATGCCCTCTCGCGCGGTCTGATCCATGTCGCCGAGGCCTTCGGCATCAAGGCGCATGTGCTTCTGGGCGACGGCAGCCAGCCGATCGGACGCGGCATCGGCCCGGTCCTTGAAGCCCGCGATATCCTCGCCGTACTCCAGAACAAGCCCGACGCACCAGGCGATCTGCGCCAACGCGCGGCGGCGCTCGCCGGAGTACTCCTGGAACTGTCTGGACGCGCAGGCGTGGGACAAGGGGTGGCGCTTGCTGCCGCCACGATTGCCGATGGCAGCGCCTGGAACAAGTTCCAGCGCATCTGCCTTGCTCAGGGAGGTTTGCGCGAGCCGAAAATTGCCAGCTACCGCAAGGACATCCTTGCCCGGGCAAGTGGTCGGCTCAGTAGCATTGATAACCGCAAGCTTGCCAAGCTCGCCAAGCTCGCGGGCGCACCGGAGGCGAAGGCTGCCGGGCTTGAACTCCATCACCGGCTTGAAGATGAGATACGCGCCGGCGAGCCTCTGTGCACCCTTTATGCTGAGGCGCCGGGCGAGCTTGCCTATGCCCTGAACTACGCCGAAGCACAGCACGACATATTCGGAATCACCGCATGACACCTCTTCTGATCCCTATGCCGGGAAATTCGGCGCTGGCCGACGAACTCAGTTCTTCCTTTCCATGCCAGATCCTATCCCCCCAGTTGCATCGCTTTCCGGACGATGAAGTCCGCGTGACTATGCTCGGTGATTTTTCCGGACGGGATGTTCATGTGCTGTGCAGCCTGGAGCGCCCAGACGACAAGATCCTGCCGATTGTCTTTATCGCGGAACTGGCTCGGGAGCTCGGGGCGCGGCGCGTCGGCCTGATTGCTCCTTACCTGGCCTATATGCGCCAGGACATCCGCTTCAACCCCGGTGAAGCCATCAGTTCGCGTCCCTTTGCGCGACTTCTGTCGCGGAATTTTGACTGGCTTATAACCGTCGATCCGCATCTGCATCGCTATAAGTCGCTCTGTGAAATTTATTCAATACGCACCCACGTCGTACATGCAGCGCCCGCGTTGGCGCGGTGGATTTCAGCCAACGTCCCGACCCCCATACTGATCGGCCCAGATGGCGAGAGCGCGCAGTGGGTGAGCGAAGTTGCAGGCGACTGCACAGCTCCCTATACCGTCATGCGCAAGGTTCGCCATGGCGACCGCACCGTCGATGTCGAGTTTGCTGACACAGCCAAACTGTCCGGACGTACACCTGTTCTGGTAGATGACATAATATCCAGTGGGCAGACCATGCTGTCGGCGATCAGAGCACTCGAGCGGCAGAGCACGAGCGCTCCCGTATGCCTTGGCGTCCATGGCGTCTTTGCTGGCACCGCCTACGACGAACTCGTGCGCAGCGGTGCCCGCGTACTGTCGACCAATACGATCGGCCATCCCTCAAATGCTGTGTCGCTGGGTTCAGAACTTGCCACGGCCCTCATAACTTTCCAGGCCAGTTTGTGACAGATCTCACTGGTTTCGCCGAGGAATGCCCCGAAGTTTCATCGTCGGATTGGGCGGACAATGCTTGTGGTCGCGTCGGGCGGAATAGCTCCGTTTCGAATAACGAATCCAAGGCGCTCGCCATAAGAACAGAGCGGCGGTTCACTTGGTGCAGCAAACTGCCCCCATCCCGGATCGCCCCAGCTAAGATCCTTTTCGAATCGGCATCGTCATCGAACTTACAGGCTGGACCATTGCAAACTGGCTATAATGAATCGTTCTAATGGGCGTTCATTCTAGCCCGGGGTTAGGCATCGCGCCCACCGATTTGCACGCCGGTATACGCTAGGGCACGCGGCAGCGGATTACGCCTTTCATCTGCAGCCGTCGTGCTTTGATGACGAGGTCGAAAGCGCAATCGGAGAAACCGCGATGCAGTGACGAGGCAGCCGACCTGCAAGTTAAAGGCGGATTCTGGAAATCTCGGCGGGACCTATTGCTCCGGATTTTTTGCAGCAGAATCAATTTTTTATGTCGATGGTGCCCAGAAAAGGACCACCTCAAGCGCAATCGATCAATGGCTTACAGGAAAGTGGGGCCTTATTTTGTTCCGTGAATTCATTATGCTTTTCGTTGATAGGTCCCACCACTGAAGGCAACTGGATTGCGCGCTTTCGGCGCGCGGTTGAGGCGATTATGTCGTGATCCAAAGAACACAGTAACAAGCGCTAACCGTGGGCGTCATTAAACGCGGGATTGAGGCTGCGCGTTGCGCGAAGGTCAGCTCCCGTCATGACATCCAAGCCGGCCAACGATCAGCTGCGGCCTTGTCAAGTGTCCGGAGCCTTGACTGTCTTTATTTTATCTGATACGTATCAAGTACCAGTCGTGCCAGGATGCTGAATGATCCGATCTTTTACGGGAAGGGAGACTGAGCGGATCTGGCAGGGGCTGCGTAGCCGCAAATTTCCCGACGATATTCAAGACCGTGCTTTACGAAAGCTGCGGCAGTTGGACGCTTCTCTTATACTCAACGATTTGCGCAATCCGCCGGGTAACCAGCTAGAGCCACTCAAAGGCGATCGTGCGGGCCAATGGAGTATTCGAATTAGCGATCAGTGGCGCATCTGCTTTCGGTGGGTCGATAACGAGGCCTGCGATGTGGAAATTACCGACTATCACTGACGGAAAGGCAAGAGATGACGCAGTTACACAATCCCCATCCAGGAGACATTTTGAAGGCAGAGTTCATCGCTGAAATCGGCATGAGCCAAAACCAGCTCGCCAATGTCATTGGAGTGCCGCCCAATCGTATCCACGCGATTATAGCTGGAACACGCGGTATTACGGCCGATACTGATTTGCGCTTGTGCAAGTTCTTCGGTCTTTCCGACGGCTACTTCCTGCGCTTACAGAACGCCTTCGACATACTCGAGGCCAAGCGGCAGATCTCGAAGGAAATCGCCAAGATCAAGCCTTATAAGACTGTGGCGGCGTGAAGAATCGGAGCGAGTTTTGGAAGTGATGAATGTCGCTGCTATAGCCACGGCCTTACCTTCGAGCGTTAGGCTGCATGATTTCTGGAGCAAACCATGAGCGCGACCGACCTCACAGCATTTCCGATTCATCTTGGTCTCGGCGGCAGCGCTGCAATCGAGCCGTCCTTTACAGGAAAACCACAATGGTACGCTGCTTATAGCGAACGTCATGGTTCAGATGGCGCAGACGGCCGGCTGGTGTCGCAATTCACGTTCAACGAGTCGTGGTCGACGTGGGAGATGCATCCCAATGGCCACGAAGTCGTGCTGTGCGTGGCGGGCGTAATGGTGCTGCACCAAGAACATCCGAACGGAGCCCGCTCGGAAGTTAGGTTGGGTCCCGGTCAATACGCGATCAATGGCCCTGGCGTATGGCATACGGCCGACATCGTGCAGAGTGCGACCGGCGTGTTCATCACGGCGGGATCAGGCACGCAGATACGGCCAAGATAGAAGGCGCCTTGTCCCGGCTACGATCTGCTGGCCGCCCCATCGAAAGCAGCCCATGGGCGATGATGAACACCCCCTCATCTGGGCTAGGTCCGGGTGCATCCGGTCGTAGTCAGCACCGCGAGCGAACCCTTGGGCAAGAGCGAGAACGAACGCTCCGGCTTTTTCTCCACTGCCATGATTTTTCCGGGCTCTATCGCGATCCCGTCGTCGCCCATCTCACGCCCCAATGCGACTGGCCAATCGCCGACATGCGAACTCTGGTGCAGGGCCCCGAATATCGTCTCATAAGAAATGCCCCGAAGTTTCATCGTCGGATTGGGCGGACAATGCTTGTGGTCGCGTCGGGCGGAATAGCTCCGTTTCGAATAACGAATCCAAGGCGCTCGCCATAAGAACAGAGCGGCGGTTCACTTGGTGCAGCAAACTGCCCCCATCCCGGATCGCCCCAGCTAAGATCCTTTTCGAATCGGCATCGTCATCGAACTTACAGGCTGGACCATTGCAAACTGGCTATAATGAATCGTTCTAATGGGCGTTCATTCTAGCCCGGGGTTAGGCATCGCGCCCACCGATTTGCACGCCGGTATACGCTAGGGCACGCGGCAGCGGATTACGCCTTTCATCTGCAGCCGTCGTGCTTTGATGACGAGGTCGAAAGTGCAATCGGAGAAACCGCGATGCGGTGACGAGGCAGCCGACCTGCAAGTTAAAGGCGGATTCTGGAAATCTCGGCGGGACCTATTGCTCCGGATTTTTGCAGCAGAATCAATTTGTTATGTCGATGGTGCC
>JAJZDZ010000023.1 GCA_021851325.1 Pseudomonadota bacterium
AGCCGGAAAGCCAGCCAAGGTCGCTCTCACCGCCATCATGCGAAAGCTCCTCATTCTGGCCAACGCCCTGCTCAGAGACGGAAGAATGTGGACGCCAAATCTGGCTTGATAATCACGGATACTCTAGAGCTCGACCATATCAAAATCGGACTTCGGAGTTCCGCAGAGCGGACAGACCCAGTCATCTGGAATTTCAGCCCAGCGTGTCCCCGGAGCAATGCCTTCGTCCGGGTCGCCTTTTTCTTCGCTATAGAGATAGCCGCAGGTGCGGCATTGCCAGGTTTTATAATCTGTCATCGATAAAGGGTGCGCGCACCGTTCCCTAAAGAAATGGCCGGCTTTGAAGTCGCGGCTGGGTTATTCCATCACGTAGCGGATCGGTACCGATTTGGGACCGGAAACGAAATTGGCCTCAACCAGCCTCGGCGCGCCGCTCAAATCCACAGCTTTAAGACGCGGCAGAAGTTCCTCCCACAGGATGCGCATTTCCATGCGGGCGAGGTGCTGTCCGAGGCAAACATGGGCGCCATAGCCAAAGGCAATCTGCTTGTTTGGAGTACGGTCAACCTTGAAAGAGAAAGGATCCTCGAACACGGTCTCGTCGCGATTGCCGGAGGGGTAGCAAAGCATGAGCCATTCCCCTTTGGCCACCGGGTGTCCCGAAATCTCGGTATCGACAGTCGCGCTGCGCATGAAGTGCTTGACCGGGGTAACCCAGCGAATGGATTCCTCAACAAAGCTTGGAATTAGTGACAGATCGGCCTTGAGCTTGGCAAATTCCGCTGGATTTTCCGCCAGCGCCCACAGCGCTCCCGCAGTCGTGTTGGAGGTGGTGTCGTGTCCGGCCGCGGCGACGATCATATAATATCCCATAGCCGCACGATGGCTGAGTGGCTCGCCTTTGATTTGACCATTGGCGATGACGCTTGCCACATCTTCACGCGGGCGCGCACGGCGATCTTCTGTCATGGCCTCGAAGTAATTGGTGAAGTCCTGGACTGTGGCAATCAATCCCATCAGCATTTCATTGGAATCGAGAGGCGTTGCTCCAAGCCGGTTCATTTCTGGGTCGGAGGTTCCGAACAGTTCCTGGGTAAGCTTGAGCATGCGTGGCTCATCTTCGGGTGGAACCCCAAGAATCTGCATGATCACCCGCAGGGGGTATAGAAACGCAATGTCCCTGGCAAAATCGCAGCTGCCGCCCAATGCGGCCATCTTGTCGACGGTCTGCCGTGCCAGATCGCGGATACCCTGTTCGAGTTTGCGGATGTTCTGGGGCAAAAACCAAGCTTGAGTCAGCTTGCGATGATCAAAATGATCAGGATTATCCATCTGCACTAGGGAATAAACCAGATGGGGCGAGCCACCGGTTAGCCCGCGGACCTTCTGGTCAGCCTCCTGGGTGGTCAGCGTGGTGGGGCGATCGCCATTGTGGAAAACCTCATTCTGCCGCTCTACGGTCAGAATATCAGCATGGCGGGTGATCGCGAGGAAGGGGTCATAGCCTGGGAGTTCAACGCGCCCGACCGGCATATTGTGGCGCAGCCAGCGAAACGCCTCGTGCAGGCGCTTGTCGTCAGCATAGGCCTTGGGATCAACGATATCGGTGGCAATTTCAGCAGGAACGGACATGACAGCATCTCGACAGGTGCAGGCGAAGATTGTGCCCTCCGCCGCAACTGTGCAAGTGTGCCGTTGCGGCAGCTTTCAGGCGTTGCCGAGGGCCCTGTTTCCAGCTCTCAGCCGCAGAACCTGCCAAAGCGCGGCACTGGCTATATTCGTAAGCCAGCTTTGCGCGCCAAGCCCGCAGGCTTTGGCTACCATCTGCACGAGCTTCTTGATGTGATGACGACGATAAAGCGTCATGGCTGTGGCATTGTAGGCGCGTGCATAGCGCAGCCGGTTATAGGGCGTATGCGTCACATCTGTGGACGCCACGTTGGCGCAGTAGTAGGCGTAGGCGAGTTCATCATCGTCAGACTCCTGCACCCGGGTGAAAGCCAGATAGAGCTTTCTCCACACCGGAAGATCTGCTTCCGTCTGCGCGTTCAAGGTCTCCAAGAATAAACGATAATGGCGGAATTCATCAGCGGCGATGCGGCCAGCGATTTCCTTCAGTACTGGCTCATCGGTCGCGTCGCGGATCGCGCTGTAGTAGGAAGAGGTTCCGCACTCCACAACGCATCGTGCGATCATTTCCCCTCTGCGGGAACCGCGCACTGAGACCGCATCTTCGCTGGTAAAATGGGCAGGGCGGTAACCTGCACGAAAGCGGGCAAAAGCATCCTTGAAATTAAAAGTCGGATCCGCCATTTCCGCCCAGCGCCCAAGCGCCAGACCGTGCTGGATTTCCTCCTGACCCCAGCGCTCGAGGTCATTCAGGGTTTGCGTCGGGCCGTCCCGGAATACCCGGGAAAGATAGGTCACATAGTCAGGGGCGTTATATTCGACCAGTGATGCCGCCTTAACCGCGGCCAAAAGGCGCGTATCGACCTTGCTTGCATCGAACTCGTCCCATGCAACCTCGTTCAGGCTCCAACCGCCTTGATAGATCCTGCCGTCTGTCATGGCTGTCCACCCATGCTTGCGCCCAATCGGTTAAGATGGAGACTTTAGCAAATCCGGTCCCCCAAAGGGAACCGTCGTAGGCATTACCGTGATGACAGGTAAGTTTCCAGCAATTCTAGGGCATTCAGCGTTGCGACCGCTTTTTGCCGGGTAACCTCGGATTTGGCCTGCAGAACATCCTCATGCGCATCCTTTAGGCGGCGCTCCACGTCCTGACGCGACACGGAGGCCAGCGGCAGTGCCTCCTCGGCAAGAATAGTTGCCTTGTCATTGGTCACTTCGGCAAATCCCGCCATTACAAAATAGCGCTCATCGCCCTTGGGTCCGGCCTTGATGTCGATCATTCCGGGTTTAAGTGTCGAAATGATGGGCGCATGGCCAATGCCAACACCGAAGTACCCTTCGCTGCCGGGCAGGGTGATCATCTCGGCTTCCCCCGACAGCAGCAGCCGCTCGGGGGAGACAAGATCAAACGCAATCTTCTCAGCCATGGCCATTACGCTTCGGCAGCTGCAAGTTTCTGGGCTTTGGCGACCGCGTCCTCGATGGTGCCGACCATGTAAAACGCAGCTTCCGGCAGGTGATCGTAGTCTCCGCGGACTACGGCTGCAAAACTGCGGATCGTGTCTTTCAGGTCAACGAACAATCCGGGGAAGCCCGTGAATACCTCGGCGACATGGAAGGGCTGGCTGAGGAAGCGCTCGATCTTACGGGCCCGCGCCACTGCGAGTTTGTCCTCTTCCGACAGCTCATCCATGCCCAGAATGGCGATAATGTCCTGCAGCGACTTGTAGCGCTGCAGGATCTGCTGCACGGCTCGAGCAGTATTGTAATGCTCTTCACCGACGATGCGCGGATCGAGAATGCGCGACGTAGAATCAAGCGGATCCACTGCGGGATAAATACCCTTTTCCGAAATCGCACGATTGAGCACGGTGGTCGCGTCCAGATGTGCGAACGATGTTGCAGGCGCGGGATCGGTCAAATCGTCGGCCGGAACGTAAATGGCCTGCACCGAGGTAATAGACCCCTTGGTCGTCGTGGTGATGCGTTCCTGGAGGGCTCCCATGTCGGTGGCCAGGGTAGGTTGGTAACCCACGGCCGAGGGAATACGTCCGAGCAAGGCCGACACTTCTGATCCAGCCTGGGTAAAGCGAAAGATGTTATCGACAAAGAAGAGCACATCCTGACCTTGGTCGCGGAAGTACTCAGCAACAGTGAGGCCAGTCAGACCAACCCGCGCCCGGGCGCCTGGAGGTTCGTTCATCTGGCCGTAGACGAGGGCGCATTTGGACCCTTCGGTCGAGCCCGCCTTGGGATCCTTGTTCACGCCCGACTCAATCATCTCGTGGTAAAGATCATTGCCTTCGCGCGTACGCTCGCCAACACCGGCAAACACCGAATAGCCACCGTGCTTCTTCGCAACGTTGTTGATCAATTCCTGGATCAGCACCGTCTTGCCCACGCCGGCACCACCAAACAGCCCAATCTTGCCGCCGCGGGCATAGGGCGCAAGGAGGTCGATAACCTTGATGCCGGTGACCAGAACTTCAGCTTCGGTTGACTGTTCGACGAAGGCTGGCGCTTCCGCATGAATAGGACGACGTTCGGCTGCGCTGACCGGGCCAGCTTCGTCTACCGGCTCACCGATGACATTCATGATACGCCCGAGGGTACCATCGCCAACGGGGACCGAAATCGGCTTTCCGGTGTCGCGCACGTTTTGACCACGCGTGAGACCCTCGGTCGAGTCCATAGCAATGGTCCGCACGGTGGATTCACCGAGGTGCTGGGCTACTTCCAGAATCAGGCGTTGGCCCTGGTTGTCGGTTTCCAGTGCATTCAGGATCTCAGGCATATGGCCGTCAAACTGCACATCGACCACGGCACCCATGACCTGGGTTATGCGGCCTTGCATGTTGGTCGGTGTCACGGCGTTCATGACGTTTTCCTCTTTTCATCGTGTTGCACCATCAGCCTCAGCCTGGGTGCCGGCGAACTCACTTGTACATTCAGAACTGCCCGTTGGCCGCCCTTACCATCTTAATCAGTCTTCTATGGCAAGGGCGGCTCGGCGGTATGCTGCATTCACTCAGACCGCTTCTGCTCCCGAAATGATCTCGATCAGTTCCTTCGTGATCATGGCCTGGCGCGTACGGTTATACTCCAGTGTCAGTCTATCGATTACTTCACCCGCGTTCCGGGTGGCTGAGTCCATGGCGCTCATCTTGGAGCCAAATTCTCCTGCCACATTTTCGAGCAATCCGCGGAAGATCTGCACCGAAATATTACGCGGCAGAAGCTCGGCCAGGATTGCCGCCTCGTCCGGTTCGTAGTCATACACGACCTTTGCCGGTGCGCGTGCAGCACTGTCATCTATCGGTGCAGGAATGAGCCGCTGTGCGACGGGTTGCTGGCTCATGATCGATTTGAACTGCGAATAGATCATGGTGCAGATATCGAATTCCCCATTGTCGAACATCTCGAGGACGCGCTCGCCGATCTTCTGCGCATCTGCGAAGCCGATGCGGCGGACGCCCATGAAATCTACGGTGTCGACAATCATGCTGCCATACTGACGACGCAGCTGGTCGCGGCCCTTGCGACCAACACAAAGAATGCGCACTTCCTTGCCATCGCTGACAAGGTCTGCAATCTGCCGCCGGGCAAGGCGCACGATGTTGGAATTAAAGGCACCGCACAGTCCACGATCTGCGGTCATGACCACGAGCAGATGGCGCTGACTGGCCCCGGTGCCCGTCAGCAGCCGCGGTCCTGCCAGGTTGTCCCCCATCCCCGAAGCAAGTCCCGCAATTACGCTGGCAAGCTTCTGGGCATAGGGACGGGCTGCCTCGGCCGCCTCTTGCGCGCGGCGCAGTTTGGAGGCCGCAACCATTTGCTGCGCCTTGGTGATCTTGCGGATCGCCTTCACGCTCGCAATGCGTTTGCGGAATGTGATGAGGCTGGGCATACCCGGTCCTTATGCGAACGCCTTGGAGAATCCGTCGAGGATCTCCTTGAGCTTGGCTTCGATTTCCGGCGTGAGCTGCTTGCCCGTACGGATGAGATCCAGCGTATCCTGGTGCTTGGAGCGCATCAGGCGCAGAAGCTCGGCTTCGAAGCGATTGACATCGCCGAGCAGCAGCCGGTCCAGGTAACCGCGGGTACCAGCGAACAGCGACACAACTTCTTCTTCCACAGGAAGCGGAGAATATTGCGGCTGCTTGAGCAGCTCGGTCAGACGCGAGCCGCGGTTGAGGAGCCGCTGGGTCGCGGCATCAAGGTCAGACCCAAACTGGGCGAATGCCGCCATCTCGCGATATTGGGCCAGCTCGAGCTTGATCGATCCAGACACCTGCTTCATGGCCTTGATCTGCGCTGCCGACCCAACACGGGACACCGATATGCCAACGTTCACCGCGGGGCGGATGCCCTGGAAGAACAGATCGGTTTCAAGAAAGATCTGCCCGTCGGTAATCGAAATCACATTGGTCGGAATATATGCTGAGACGTCATTGGCCTGGGTTTCGATGACGGGTAGGGCCGTCAGCGAACCACTGCCAAAATCCTTGTTCAACTTGGCCGCCCGCTCAAGCAGACGGGAGTGCAGATAGAACACGTCGCCAGGATAGGCTTCGCGTCCAGGCGGACGACGCAGCAGCAGCGACATCTGGCGATAGGCGACGGCTTGCTTGGAAAGATCATCATAGATGATCAGCGCATGCATGCCGTTGTCACGGAAATACTCGCCCATTGCGCACCCGGCAAAGGGAGCCAGGAACTGGAGTGGGGCAGGTTCAGACGCCGTGGCCGCAACCACGGTGGTATATTCCATCGCGCCGGCATCCTCGAGCGTCTTGACGATCTGGGCTACCGTCGAGCGCTTCTGACCGATCGCAACGTAGATGCAATAGAGCTTTTGGCTCTCGTCCGAGCCCCGATTGACCGTCCGCTGGTTGAGGATGGTGTCGACCGCAATCGCTGTCTTGCCAGTCTGCCGGTCACCGATGATCAGTTCACGCTGACCGCGACCCACGGGGATGAGGGAGTCGATGGCTTTGAGACCCGTCTGCATCGGTTCGGAAACGGATTTACGCGGAATGATGCCTGGGGCCTTGACATCGACCCGGCGCCGCTCGGCGACATTTTGCAAGGGTCCCTTGCCATCAATGGGATTGCCCAACGGGTCAACCACGCGACCGAGCAACCCCTTACCCACTGGGGTCTCGACGATGGCGCCGGTACGCTTGACGGTATCGCCTTCCTTGATGTGGGTGTCGGACCCGAAAATCACCACGCCGACATTGTCGGCCTCGAGATTGAGGGCCATGCCCTTGATCCCGCCCGGGAACTCAACCATTTCACCGGCCTGGACATTGTCGAGGCCATAAATGCGGGCAATGCCGTCGCCCACCGACAGGACCTGTCCTACCTCGCTGACTTCGGCTTCGGCCCCAAAATTCTGGATTTCGCGCTTTAGGATGGCGCTGATCTCGGCGGGCTGAATATTCATGCTCGTTTTCCTCGTGCCATATTGGGGGCTGCACTGCTGTGCAGCCAAATACTATCCGCGCATTGCCACGCGCAATGCGTTGAGCTTGGTGCGCAGACTTGAATCAATCATCCTTGAGCCAACCTGGACGACCAAGCCGCCGAGCAGCCCTGGATCAACCTGGGTCGAAAGGCGGGCTTCACGTCCCAGCTTGGCGCGTAGTGCCGCTTTGAGCTGGTCAATTTCGTCATTGTTAAGGGCGCGGGCGCTTATGACCTGCGCCTGTACTTCCCCGCGTTGGCGTGCAAGCCTTGCCTCATAGGCGCGGATCACGTCAGTGATCGCAAACAGACGCCGCCGTTTTACCAGCGTGAGGATAAACCTTCGGGTCAGTGGTGCGGCCTGCATGCGCTCCAGGATCGCGCTCATCCCCTTGGTCTGCTCATCGCGGCTGAACACAGGTGCCCTAACCAGTCGACGTAGATCTTCGCTCTCGTCGATCATGCTGCGCAGCGCAGTGAAATCTCGTTCCACCAGCTCCGTCGCCCGCTCTTCTTGAGCGAGTTCGAACACTGCCGTGGCGTAGCGCCCGGCCAGGCCCTGATCAAGTGAGAGTTCTGTCGCCACTGGCGCCCCGCTGTCCGTGGCCGCCCAGGAATCACGCGGCCGATGCTAACGCTTGGATTGATTGGAATATTTAGGCTACGTGGCAGATCGGTAATCTGCGACGCGCGAGGCACTTAGCATGAGGGTGTGTCAGGTGCAACAATCTGTCGGGCCGGAACGATACCCGCGGCGTCGCGCCGCTCTTTTGGGGCAGGTACCCCCGGGCCGTCCTGAGCTGGCGATGTGGCCACACAACCCGCCGCCATCCCCCGAAAAAGTAAAACCGAGGGCGACCTTCTTGCTCCCGGCCTGACGCCGCGCCAAGCTCAGAACCCAGATCCTCCAAACCCAAGGACCTCTCCATGCTTCCCCGTTTGCAGATCGTGATCGCCAGCACCCGGCCAGGCCGCGTTGGACCCGTAATAGCCCAATGGTTTCATGGCTTTGCAACCAAACATGGGCAGTACGACCCGCAGCTTGTCGATCTCGCCGAACTTGGGCTGCCGCTTTATGACGAGCCCAATCATCCCATGCGCCGGCAGTACACCAAGGAGCACACCAAGGCGTTCAGCGCCCTCGTCAAGGCGGCGGACGCGACGGTGTTCGTCAGCCCAGAATATAATTACTCACCCCCTCCCAGCCTGGTAAACGCCATCGATTACCTCTTTTGGGAGTGGCAATACATGCCGGTGGGCGTGGTTTCCTATGGTGGGGTGTCTGGCGGCTTGCGGGCCGCCCAGGCCATTCGTCTTATGGCCACGACCCTGAAGATGATGCCGCTGCCGGAGGGCGTCGCGCTGCCCAACGTATTCAATCAAATCAAGGATGGCGTATTTTCGGCCAACGAGCTTAATGAACAGGGCGCTGCGGCAATGCTGAATGAGATGCACAAATGGAGTACGGCCCTGGCAGGGCTGCGGGCGGGGATCCGTGCCCTTTAGGCCCTAAACCTTCTGTCCCTTTCCCCGCGCGCGGATGGCGGTCGGGAAAGCCTGCGCAGGGAGGGTTCTCTGGATCGCAGGCCAGAGCTCGGCAATCCCTCAGTCTATGGCGTGAAACAGGCGCGCGAGACGGAAGGCGCCCAACCAGCCATCGCGCGAGGCGTTGAGGAAGTCATAGGAGCCAAGAATCAGATCTGCCTGACCTATGACGTTTGCCACCGGTACAAAGCCCAGCCCCCCCTCTGAGCGCGGTACCCGGCTGTCGAGTGAATTGTTGCGGTCGTCCCCCATCATAAACAGATCGCCTTTGGGCACCACATAGACCTTTGTGTTATCCAGGGCGTCGTTGTTGTCCCATTGGAAAATGGCGTGGTGTACCCCCCCGGGAAGGTACTCGATGTATTTGGGTACACGCACATAGGCCCCGCTTTCGGTTTCTACCCGGCCGGTTCCGTCAGGCTTGCGCACCACCTCGGTGCCGTTAATGAAGAGCCGGCCATGAACCACCTGAATTCGGTCTCCGGGCAGGCCTATCACCCGTTTGACCCAGGCCTCCTTGTGACCCACTGGGTAGAAAACGACCACGTCGCCACGATGGGGCATGCGGCCGAATAGCCGTCCCTTGATGTCGGGAAAGAGTCCCCAGCGCACCGAGTAGTGACTGTAGCCATAGGCATATTTCGCCGCGATGATGGCATCGCCAATGGCCAGCGTCGGTTCCATCGAGCCCGATGGCACGTAGAATGGTTCGGCAATGGCAGTGGTGGCGAAGAAAACCAGAGCAATAGCTGCAACCGGCTCGCGGAGCCAGCGTAGGATGGCAACAACACGTTGACCAACGGGATGGGCGAGGATCCGCCGCATTGATTGCTGCCAATTCATACTTTGACTTCTCCAGAGGGGGGACCACCAGCGTGCGGACATGCAAGGGCATATGGCCGGACCAGGGCTTAATACAAGAGCAGGCTTCTTGACCTTTTGCCAGCATCCTGCCACAGCCGGCCGCCATGATCGAACTGACCCAGGAATTCGGCTTTGATGCCGCGCACTACATGCCACACCGGGTGGAGGGGGACCCCTACCGGCGGATGCATGGCCACTCTTTCATCGCAGCGGTCACGCTGAAAGGCGAGGTCGATGCTGTTACTGGCTGGGTCCGCGACTTCGGCGAAATCAAGGCCGCGCTCGACGAACTACGGAGCACTCTGGATCATCGTCTCCTCAATGAGGTACCGGGTTTAGAAAATCCCACGCTTGAAAATCTAGCCCGGTTCATCTTTGCAGCTGTAAAATCGCAGTTTCCAGGGGTTGTACGCGTGCGCGTATCTCGGCCATCCTATGGCCAATCTTGTGTCTATGAGCCGCGCTGATGGCCAGACGTCCGATAAAATCTCTTACCCAGCTCGGCCGGGAGGTACCAGTTCCGGCCACGCCTGATCAGGCCGTGCTCGAAGCCGTAGCGAACCGGCATCGCGATGTCGATTACGTGGCCCGCTTTACCGCTCCAGAATTTACCAGCCTTTGTCCCGTCACTGGTCAGCCAGACTTTGCTCATTTCGTAATTGATTACGTTCCGGACAAGTCACTGCTCGAATCGAAGTCCCTGAAGCTCTTTCTTTTCAGTTTTCGCACCCACGCTGATTTCCACGAAGCTTGCACGATCTATATCGGCAAGCGAATTGTTGCCGCAATCAGACCAAAATTCCTGCGAATTGCCGGCTTTTGGTATCCGCGCGGCGGCATACCGATCGACGTGTTCTGGCAGACCGGCAAGCTCCCGGCTCATCTGTGGTTGCCCGATCCAGGCGTTTCCCCCTATCGCGGCCGCGGTTAGCGGGATCTGACCGAATGTAGGCAACACCGTTTCAGAAGGTAGCCTCCTGAAGTCCTGTAGCCATGGTCTCGCCATGGTCAACGTAGCGCAAACAGGGCATGATGGGCGGCAGCCGAACGGGGATGCATTTATGGCCAAATTTTTCGATCATATCGATGAAGCCCTCGCAGACTTCATCAACCGCCAGCACGTATTTTTTACCGCCAGCGCGGTTGAGGAGGGGCGAGTTAATCTTTCGCCAAAGGGCATGGATTGTTTGCGCATCCTTGGTCCCAGGCGAATTGCATATCTTGATCTGACCGGCAGCGGCAATGAAACTTCCGCGCATATGGAGGCCAACGGCCGTCTCACAGTGATGTTCTGCGCTTTTGACGGAGCGCCTCTGATCTTGCGCGCCTATGGGACGGCGCAAATCCGCAGGCTGGGCAGCCAAGGCTATGACGACCTGATCGGGCACTTTGTGGAGCATGTTGGCGCGCGTCAGATCGTGGATATGGAGATACAGGCTCTGCAAACCTCATGTGGCTATGCGGTCCCTCTGATGCAGTTCGAGGGACACCGGCCTAACCTTCTGCGCTGGGCGGAAAAGAAGGGTGAAGAAGGGCTAACAAACTATCGACACGCGCATAATCGGGTCAGCATTGATGGTTTGCGAACAGGGTGGGATTAATTCTTCGCGAGGCGGGCACAGGCGCCATGTCGATGGCAGCTGACAAGATGATCATTGACCATGCCGATGGCCTGGGCAAAGGCGTAGACAATCACAGGGCCGCAGAAATTGAAGCCGCGCTGCTTTAACTCCCGGGCAAGGCCCTCGCTCATGGGAGTTTGCGCCGGAATGTCAGCCATGCGCCGGTAGCGGTGCTGTACCGGCTTACCGTCCACATGCTTCCAGATGAACTCGGAAAATCCCCCCGGCTCCTTCTCTTCAATCTCAAGCCAGAGACGGGCAGCCTTGATGGCAGCACTTATTTTCGCCCTGCTGCGGATGATCCCAGAATCCTGCAATAGCCGATCCACCTTGTGATGCTGATAGTGCGCGATGCGATGGGGGTCGAACCCGTCAAAGGCTTTGCGGAAGTTATCCCGCTTGCGCAATATGGTTATCCACGCAAGTCCAGCCTGAAACCCATCCAGGACAAGTTTTTCATATAGGGCGCGAGGGTCGAATTCAGGAACGCCCCACTCTTCATCGTGGTAAGCGATATAGATGGGCTCTTTCTGGGACCAGGCGCAGCGGACAAGATCGGCTTTCATCGCGCGTTTGCCCAGCAGAGTGGTGCCATAAGAAGAACTTGCTGCATCGCTTGCCGAGCGATGATGCGCCGCAGGACTTCACGCATGTCGGGCTCGTTATGGCGGCCATAGGCAGCAGCAACGGCCAGCCTCCCGAACTGCCAAGGCTCTACTCGTCCGGATCGCTGTCGATCATTGACCAAGGCACCCTCATAAAGCATTCAGGCGATTCCATGGCTGAGCCCCGGTAAGCTTGGAGACTTACACCCCCAGGTCAAGCAAAAAGCCAGGCAGGTTTGGCCAGCCGCAGTTCAACCCCGCCGGCGGAGAGGGGGGCGCCGGAGGCTTCCTCCAATCGGTCAAGACGAATGAGGGCAAAGCCCTCGTGACCGTTTACTGACGTAATTTCACCAATGCTCTTTTCCCCGGCTGTGACAGCTGTACCGGCGGGCGGCAGGTCAGCGGGGGCGGACACCGCCAGCAGACGCTTGCGCGCGGTGCCCCGATGTTTCATGCGCGCAGTGAGTTCCTGACCGACATAGCAGCCTTTGGTAAAGCTGACGGCGTGGAGCTGCTCAAGATCGCCATCCAACGCGAAAATGGCATCTGAGCCAAAATCCTCGCCTTCCGGCACGCCAAGACCGCGGCGATGGCTGTGATAGGGACCAGCCGGCCCAGCGCCTGCCGGGACTTCTGCCGCGGCGACAACCGACCTTATCCCCAGCTGGGGCAGGCGCGGATCGGCAAAAGATATCCCCGGAAGGGTCTCCCCCTGCCAGGCAGCAAGCACCTTCAGCTGGGGTCGCAGTTCGATCTCCACCTTTGCCCGCAGCCGGTAAATGGTCAGCCGGCGCACCAGCATTTCTGCCCGGCTCTGTGGACAGTCCAGGAGAACCGCACCGTCGCCCTCAACCATCAGGAAATCGAACAGGATCTTGCCCTGGGGAGTGAGTAGAGCCGCATAAAGCGCGGAGGCCGGAGAGAGCTGCTCCATGTCATTGGTTACAAGACCCTGCAGCAGGCTGCGGGCATCGGCTCCGGCGAGTGCAATGACAGAGCGATCATCAAGAAGCGCAATCATGATGCAAGAGGTAATGCCTGCAGACCAAATTGCCAAGCGCGCTTGACATCATCCTGCGGGCGCAGGATGCATGAGTTCCTGCAAGCCAAAGGTCGCCCCTGTGCGTCATTCCGATCAATGGCAGCCCACCAAGGTGCGCCTTTCAGCTTCCGGTCGGCCACGGGTGCCGGGTCGTCGGGGGGCTCTGGCGCCTGGCTCAACCGGTGTCGCACTGATGCTCGCGCGCTGGTATGCGACCATGCTGCCACGTTATGCCCATGGCACGCTTTTGGACCTTGGCTGCGGCGAGGTGCCATACTACCAGCTCTATCGTGGGCATGTTCGCGAGATCTTGTGCACCGATTGGACAAAATCGCTGCATGCAACGACGCATCTGGATTTCGTCTCTGACCTGGAGACGCACGTCCCTCTTGCCGACGCATCTGTCGATACCGTAATGCTCGCCGATGTGCTCGAACATGTCTATCAACCCAAACACGTGATTGCAGAAATATTCCGTATCTTGCGTCCGGGTGGGGTGGCCTTCATTCACGCGCCGCTGCTTTATGTCGTGCATGAAGCGCCCCATGATTACTTTCGTTACACCCAGTTTGGCATGAGACGGATGGCTGAGGAGGCCGGATTTACAATTGAGGCGCTCGCGCCCTTGGGCGGCAAACTCATTGCACTTGCCGACATTGCTGGCAAAGTGCTGCAGGGTGCCAGCCTCGCCGCAGGCGGACTATGGGCCTGCGGGTTACAGCGGATGGCACTAGCGGTGTCCCCCGATCCACCGGTGAGCAAGAAGTTTCCCATCGAAATTGCCGCCGTTCTCAGGAGAGTTTCATGACCGATTGTTTCGATCTCGTTATTCAAGGCGGCATGCTAGCAACGCCTGGTGGTATCGTTGCCGCAGACGTTGGCGTAAAGGACGGGCGCATTGCCGAGATTGGCTCGCTCGGATATGCCAAGGCCGCAAGCCGCTACGATGCGTCGGGACTGCATGTACTGCCCGGAGTGATTGACAGTCAGTGTCATTTCCGCGAACCCGGTAACGAACACAAGGAAGATCTTGAATCCGGCAGCCGTGCGGCAGTTCTCGGCGGTGTTACGGCGATCTTCGAAATGCCCAACACCAACCCTCCAACTACCACGCGCGCGGCGCTTGAGGACAAGCTCACCCGAGCCAGCGGACGCATGCATTGTGACTATGCCTTCTATGTCGGCGCGTCACCCGCCAACATCGGTGCGCTGTCCGCTCTGGAGAAATTACCTGGAACCGCCGGTGTGAAGGCCTTCCTGGGATCCTCGACTGGAACGCTTTTGCTTGATCGTGATGAAGATATTTTGGCTGCCCTGAAGGCCGGACACCGGCGCATGGCGATACACTCCGAAGACGAGGCCCGGCTCAATGAACGGAAGTCTTTGCGTGTTCCAGGTGACCCGCGTTCACATCCGCTTTGGCGCGATGTCGAGGTTGCTCGGCGCTGCACCGATAGGGTTTTGGGGCTTGCGCGCAAGGCGGGGCGCCGCGTCCACATTCTGCACGTGACCACAGAGGAAGAGGTAGAACTTCTAGCCCAGGCGCGTGATGTAGCTACCGTGGAAACAACACCGCAGCATCTTACTCTAGCTGCGCCGGAATGCTACGAGCGCCTTGGTACCTATGCTCAGATGAACCCCCCCATTCGCGAGTCGCGGCATCGCGAGGCGCTTTGGCGTGCTGTGGAACAAGGCGTCGTCGATGTAATCGGTTCTGATCATGCGCCCCATACGCGGGCGGAAAAGGATAAACCCTATCCAGATACCCCGTCGGGCATGCCAGGGGTGCAGACACTGGTTACGATCTTGCTGGATCACGTCAATGCTGGGCGGCTGTCGCTGGAGCGATTCGTCGACATCACCAGTACCGGTGCAGCCCGGATTTTCGGGATCGTGGGCAAGGGGCGGATTGTGCGCGGCTACGACGCGGACTTCACCATTATCGACCTGAAGGCCAAAAAGCGCATTGAGAATTCCTGGATCGCAAGCAAATGTGGTTGGACACCCTTTGACGGGATGCAGACCACCGGATGGGCTGTTGCGACCATTATTCGTGGCCAGACTGTCATGCGCGATGGAGCTCTGCAGTTGTCTGGTGCAGGCTCCCCGATACGCTTCCTGGAGACGTTGGCGCCTCAGGACGCGTAACCGAACACAGGTGCGCTGGCGGCTCTAGTTCAGCAAATACTCGCCATCGGCGAGTTTAAGTTCGCTGGGGCCGATCAAGCCGCGTGCGGCAACGCGTACCGAGTGAAGCTTGCCATCGATGTGGTCGCACCAGAAGTGAAGGAACCTGTTGAGAACTGGAAATTTGGGTGCCTGGTCGAACTCCTGCCAGATGAAGCTTTGTAATACAGCTGGATGATCCGGCATGTGATAGAGGATCTCCGCGGTTGTCAGGCTATAACCGCGTAAGGACCTTTCGAATGTACGCATCGACACCTCGCAGTTTGTTTGCGGCCGACGGCTCCATGCATCGGCGCGGTTATTTCAATCATGCCCCGATTTGTGTAACTAAATGCTTGCGCAGTAGATCCGCCGCTGTCGAGACTTGACAGGCATAAAAGAACGGTAAAAAGGCCGATTCCGACCCTATCTTGACCTACGCGACAAATTGCGTTGCCCTGCCACCGACAAATTAGCAGCACTCGGATAAAGGAAGTGCCATGAGTGACAAATTCCGTGCCCTCTTAATCGAAAAATCCGGAGATACGCAGAGCGTATCGGAACGGGAATTGAGCCGCAGCGAACTTATGGACGGAGATGTCACGGTTTTGGTCTCGCACTCGACCGTGAACTACAAGGACGGCTTGGCGTTGACGGGACGCTCTCCTGTGGTTCGCCGCTTTCCCATGATCCCTGGAATTGATCTTGCGGGAACCGTGGAGAGCTCGACCCACCCGCAGTTTCGTGCTGGCGACAAGATCCTCGTCAATGGATATGGGCTGGGGGAGACACATTTTGGCGGGTACAGCCAGGTGGCGCGAGTACGCGGGGACTGGCTCGTCAAACTGCCGCAGGTCTTCACCCCCGCCCAGGCGATGGCAATCGGTACCGCGGGCTACACCGCAATGCTCGCTCTTCTGGCCCTGGAAGAGGCTGGCGTCCGCCCGCCAATGGGGCCCGTGCTGGTGACCGGGGCGACCGGCGGGGTCGGCTCGGTGGCAGTGGCGCTGCTTGCCGCACGGGGATTTGAAGTACACGCGGTTACCGGCAAGGCCAAGGAAGAGGCCTATCTGCGCGGCCTCGGCGCGCAGGTAATTTTGCCTCGGGAAGAGCTCTCAGGGCCGGCGCGCCCTCTGGCCAAGGAGCGCTGGGCTGGCGCCATTGATAGTGTCGGCTCCACCACGCTGGCCAATGTCCTGGCCTCGATAAGGTATGGTGGGGCAGTCGCCGCCTGTGGCCTCGCCCAGGGAATGGACCTGCCGACCTCGGTTGCCCCCTTCATCCTCCGCGGTGTTTCACTTCACGGCATCGAATCGGTTCAGATGGCTATGGCACGCCGCCAACTAGCCTGGAAGCGCTTGGCCGAGGATCTGGATCGGGCCAAACTTGATGCTATGACCCGGACTATCGGACTGGGAGATGTCGTGACGGCAGGTAATGAAATCCTGGCCGGTCAGGTGCGGGGCCGCATCGTAGTCCAACTCGCCGCCTAAGGCAGCGGGCGGCAGGGGGAGCATCACCAGGAATGGATTATCTTGTCCTTATCGGCTCAGGGATTTTGATTGGGCTGATCCTTGCTGCGCCGGTTGGACCGGTGAACCTCATTTGCATTCGCAGGGCCTTGCAGTACGGCCCGGTCAATGGCTTTGTCTCCGGTCTTGGTGCGGCCATGGGAGATGGCTTTTTTGCCGCGATTTCGGCCTTTGGGGTCACTGTTGTGGCACAACTGATCGAAGGCTTTTCCACACCGCTGCAGGTCGGTGGCGGCGTGTTGCTGCTGGCCTTTGGGCTGCATACCTATTTGTCCCAGCCCCCGGCATCCAAGGATGACGACCAGTCACCTCCGCGCGAAGCGGCGCTCCCATCTTCGCTGGTGCGGGCAATGGCCTCAACCTTCGCCCTGACCGTAACTAATCCGGCAACACTTTTCGGCGTCGCTGCTTTGTTTGCGAGCCTGGGCGGCTTGGCCGGAGAGGGCGCAAGCTACCTCGATGCGGCGGTCGTGGTGGGTGGCGTTATGGCTGGCTCAACGCTGTGGTGGTTCACCTTGACTGCCATCATAGGACTTTTTCATGCCCGCATCGATGGACGCGTGATGCGCATTATCAACAGAGCAAGTGGCTTTGCGGTTGCAAGTTTTGGCCTTGGCGTTCTCGTCCATTTGCTGTGGAAGCTGCTATAGCTAAGGCCGGGCTTGTCATGGTGCGCGACATCGTCGCGACGTGGATGACAGACTACTCAGATGCCGCAAAATTGCCCGCTAACGCGATACCTTGCCGGAAGGCTGACAATGCACGGTAACTTTAGCCGAAACTGCGTTGTGCCGCCTTTGTGAGGCCAAGCGCCACCGATAACAGGTCAGAAGCGCTCCGCCGCACCGCATGGGGGGCTGCGCGGGCGACAGCTTCCTGAAATACGGGCACCCGGCTTGATCCGCCGGTGAAGAAGATCGCGCCAATCTGGCGGGCATTGATCCCTGCGGTTCTGATGCACTGAACTGCGGCATTCGTCAGTGCAGCTGTCCGTTCGGCAATTGCCAGTTCAAACTGAGTGCGTTGAACCGAGCAAGAAAGGCCAGCCTCCAAGAATTCCAAGTCAACAGAGGCGATCGCGCCGCCGCTGAGTGCGATTTTTGCCGCCTCAGCAGCAAAGGCAATGCGATGGCCCAGCTGCAATTCCAGCGTACGTTGCAACCGTTGCAGCTTGCCTGGCTCGCAGGCGTCGGCATGGAGGCGGCGTACCAGGTCGACATTCGTCCAGGAGTAGACAAATGGAAGCGTCGCCCAATGCGCCAACTCAAAATATATAGATTTGGGTATGGGTAAATTTTTCTCGCGCTGAAAGCTCCCGAGACCAAGCAGAGGCATGACAACCGCAAGGCTAAGCGCAGCATCAAGATCGCTACCTCCAAGCCGTCGCCCCGTATTGGCGAGAATGTCGTCTTTACGGTCCCTCAAACCTCGGCGCTGAGGGCCTATGCGGATGAGTGAAAAGTCCGAAGTGCCACCACCAATGTCAGCAACCAAAACTAGCTCTTCATTCTCTACCGACGCTTCATAATGGTAGGCTGCCGCAATGGGCTCATAGACAAAACGAACATTCTTAAATCCGCTCTTGCGGACTATGGTCTCGAGACTAGCCTGTGCCCTGGCATCAGCCTGGGTGTCGCCGTCATAAAAATGGACTGGCCGTCCATGAACGACGCTGTCGAGTTCATGCCCCAATGTCTCTTCGGCCTTTGCCTTAAGATGGCGGATAAATCGTTCGATGACGCTCGCAAAGGTGATGCGATGGGGACCGATTTGTGTCGTCCGCTCGAAGAGCTCCGAACCAAGAATACTCTTCAGACCGCGCAGAAACCGGCCTGGTTCGCGGCCTATCGCGGCATCTATTGCAGCCTGCCCAAAGCGCGGGTGCTCCCAATTATCAAGATCAAAAAAGATCGCGGTAGGTATCAGTTCGCTGTCATTGTCAACGCGTACGAGCCTTGGACCTTGCTGTGTAACAATGCCCAGCGCCGAATTAGATGTACCAAAATCAAGACCGCAAGCCGCCATGAGTGTCCTCCCATCCATTGGGAGACTTCATCTATTGAACATTTTCTAGGTTTGCCAGACTGTTTCTTTTTGTGTATCCTGACGGTGCCTAGTGGCTTTTGGTTGTAGCCCGAACGGCGCTTTCCCATTTCGTGAAAATTCCCTATGGCGGGCAATGGCCGTATTCGTGGCGCTGCTTCCACCCAAACGCGAACTATTTTCGATGGTCAACAGCAGCCGATGTGCTGCCGAAGGAAGCCGATCGGTTTGCAATTTCGGGATGTTGCGTACACTCTGAGTGTCACATCGTGGTAGAGGGGAAGCAGGTGCTAAGGGGCGACAAATCAGAACGGGTAGAGCCGGCGCAGGTTGAGCAAGACACCCGTGTGGAGCGGCGCACGATAATGTTGGGTACAGGCGGTCTCCTGGCGGCGGCAACCGCAGGGCTTGCACACGTGGCCACAGCCTCACCGGCAGTGGAGGCGCAACGCTGGCAACCGCAGTTCGAAGTTGCAGATCGCTGGCTAGACCTGCCGCACACCCGGCACCGCATGGTATTCGATGTGCTCACTCCCAAAGGAGCCATGATGGCCCTCGAGTTTGCCGATAATTTCTTCGCGACAAACATGAGTGCCTATGGCCTGCACGCCAAAGCTTTGGGCGTGGTCATTGTACTGCGGCACATGGCAACGCCTATGGGTTACAACGACAGTGTCTGGAAGAAGTATGGCGCGGCATTTTCCGAAAAGCTGCAATTGGATGCAAAAGTGACGCTAGCGGCCATGCAGGGCAATCCACTTGATAGGGCTCCAGGTGGACCGTCCGGCAAGGATCACTCTCCGACACTGGCATCCTTGGCACAGATGGGTGTCCGTTTTGCGATCTGCGGCATGGCCACAGCGGGAATTGCGGGTATGGTGGCAAAGGTCGTGGGGGGAAACTCAGATCAGATTCATCATGAATTTGCGACGAACCTGATCAAAAATGCGCTCATGGTTCCGGCTGGAATTGTTGCCGTCAATCGCGCCCAGGAACATGGCTATACACTAGCCTATGTGGGCTAACCGTGAACCGGATCTGGCGGTGAGTGTGACTGACTCTGCGCCTGATTGCGGACGATTGCGATCAGCTTCTGTAAATCGGCAAAGTTAACGGCGCCAGGAACAAAGAGGTCACCCACGATTAATCCCGGTGTCCCCTCAAGCCCAAGCCCCCGTGCTTCCGCACGAATACGTGCGAGCGTAGCATTAATCGCAGCACCATGAATCTTCAGGTCAACGTCCAAACGTCTGAGATCAATTCCGGCATGTTGCAACGCGCTGCGAACCTGCTTCAAGCTGCCCAGACGATCGGGGGTCGACAGAAGTGCCTGGTGGGCAACGAGATACTTGCCCTGGTACTGCGCGGCTAATGCCGCTTTTGCGGCATAGGTTGAAACTGGACCAAAAATTGGCCAATCCTTGAACAGAACCCTTACGCCAGGATCAGTATTTACCAAACGCTGAAAGTCGGGCGCCATCAGCCGACAGTAGGGGCAATTGTAGTCCATGTATTCGACGACAGTGACTTTGGCCTTTGCTGAGCCCAGTGCGGGCATCTGCGGTGGAGAGAGAATCTGCGCCATACCGGCTGGACTAACCTGCGCCACTGCCTGGCGCCTTCCAGCAGCAACAGCTGGAGCACCTATCAGAAGTGCGCCTAAAACCAGCATAATCAGAACGCGCACAAAACTCCTCCACCGTGGACGCGGCTCGGTACCGGCCATGACATTGTGCCGGCAGGGTCGCTCCCTGTCCGGATTAGGCATTAAGTATCAAAACACCACATAGCCTCCGTCGATCACGAACGTGTCGGCGGTGTGATAGCGCGAGGCATCCGAAGCGAGATAGACGGCAATGCCGGAGAAGTCTTCTGGCTGTCCCCAGCGCCGCATGGGAACGCGCGGAATAACCTTTTCAGCAAAAATCGGATTGTTCTGGGCGCCTTCAGTCATTTCGGTGGCAATCCACCCTGGAGCAATTGAATTGACCCGGATGCCATGGCGCGCAAGTTCCACCGCGAGGGCACGCACCATCGAAAGGACGGCCCCCTTAGAGGCGCCATAGGCAGCATTGCGGGCGGCCCCTTCGATTCCGGCAGTCGAGGCCACTGCGACCATTGACCCACCCGGGTCGCCAGCCTTGGCCCGGGCCGTCATGTGACGGGCAGCTTCCCGAAACGTCCAGAACACGCCGTCTTCATTGACGGAATGCACCTTGCGAAAGAGCTCCGTGGTCATGTCGGTAATCGGCGCGCCGCCGCCGATACCGGCATTGGCGATGACGCAGTCCAGCCGCCCGAAGTTCCCCACCGCGGCCTGCATCGCGGCACAAACTTCATTTTCCTTGGAAACATCAACACGACGAGCTTCGACCCTGTGTCCGTAATGACGCAGTCTTTCAAGGGCTTTGGCATTTTTAGCCTCGTTGAGACCCCAAATCTCGACGTCGGCGCCGGCAGCCGCCAGTCCTTCGGCCATGCCAAGACCGATTCCGCCATTGCCGCCGGTAACAAGTGCGCATTTGCCGCTCAAATCAAATGGTTTGAACATGATCCTTCTCCAGTATGTCTGGCGATGAGGCTAGAGGGGCAGGTGCCCGTCGTCCAGCGCACCGGCCTCTTTAGCCGGCGTCTATGGTGGCGGCGCAAGGCCTAGGTGCAAGTGGGCGCTGGTGTGGATCATGCGCCGGGTTTCCTGCCAGAGTTCCTCAGGTAATTTATCCAGGGCGAACCAGGTCGCGTCCATAGCATCGCTCGCAGCTACCGCCCGACCGGAGAGCGCCCGGACACCGTAATCGATCAAGACATAGTGTCCAGCGCCGCCAAGGGGGGCGGCATCGACGATTTCGGCAACGCCGGCAAGCCCTAGGATTTCGATTTCAAGACCGGTTTCTTCCCGAATTTCCCGCCGCAGGGCGTCTTCCAGGCGCTCCCCGCGCTCAACCCGGCCTCCAGGCAGGCTCCAGTGGCCTGCTCGGGGTGGGTTTCGCCGCCGGATCAGGAGGACCTCACCCTGTTGGTTCCATATAACACCGGCCACGCCGACCGTAATCTGGGCTGGCGGGGAGGGGGGCATGCGCAACTCCTGTCGCTGATCCACGCTCGGGGGCGGTGGCATCTAGGATTTGCCCCAAAACGCGATTAATGGTGCTGTCGAAGCGGTTGGCCCAAGATTTGCCATTGCCGCGCGGCAAGACTATTCGAGATTGAACGGGACACAAGGAAGGGACTGGCCCATGAGGGGTGCGACAGCGTGGCTTGGACTTCTTGGTTTGGCGTTCACGCTCGCGCTTACGCCGGCGAGCGCTGCGGTTCCGCCCTCTTTGAGTGCTGCGGCCAATGCAGCCTTTCTAAAGAGGTTTGCAGCCCAAAAGGGCGTCTATGTCACCAATAGCGGGGTAGAGATCAAGGTCTTCCATAACGGCTTTGGCAAACGTCCGACCGCGACCGATCGAGTTATTGTGAATTACACCGGAAAACTGATCAATGGCGAAGTATTCGATGAAACCGAGCCAGGTCTGCCGGCGACATTCACGGTTGATGAACTGATTCCGGGATGGACCGAGGCGCTGCAGCGGATGCGCGAAGGCGACCATTGGGAAATCGTCATTCCTGCGCATCTGGCTTATGGCGTACGGGGGGCAGGCAGTGCCGTGCCACCGAACCAAACCCTGGTCTTCGATTTAACGCTGCTGAAGGTATTGCCACCGGAGCAGCATTCTGGCGGCCATTCCGGCGGTCAGTAGGCGCCAGATTTTTCGGCGGATCATGTGTGCGCGGTTGAGGTGCATGGATGATCAGCGCCAGTTGAAGGAATGAACCGTCGATGCTGCGACGCTGGTTTGCCAGGCTGCCTGGAGGTGCATTGCGCATTGCCGTCGCGCTTGCACTTGTAGTCAGTGCGTCATTTCTGTTCTGGGCAAGCCGTGACTATGAGGTGATCGCACCGGACTGGGACGGGCAGGTGCGCGGTATCGCCTATAATCCCTCCCATTCCTTTACCCTGCGTCAGGCCGAACATGTCTCAGCGCGACGTATCAATCGCGATATGGCGCAGTTATCCACGATTACCGCACACATACGTACCTATACGGTTGCAGGCGGCATGGCGCTCGTGCCGGAAATCGCCCGACGTTATGGCATTACCGTTTCGTTAGGCATCTGGATCGGCCCCGATCTCGCCGCCAACCAACAGCAGATAAAGCGGGGAATTAAGGTCGCGCTCGCCAACCGTCGCGTCGTAGATCGGGTGTTTGTCGGTAACGAGGCAATCCTACGGGGCGATGTGACGCCGCACCAACTTAACGGTTACATCCGCGAAGTAAGGGCGGCACTTCCCAATCGTATCAAGGTGTCCACTGCCGAACCTTGGTCAACCTGGCTTCTCAACCCGGATCTTGGGCGCTACGTCGACTTCATTACCATCCATTTGCTTCCGTACTGGGAAGGCGTGGATGTCCATGGTGCACTCGTGTTCGATGAACATGCCTATGATCACATTCGGCAGGAATTTCCAGATAAGCCAATTGTCATAGGTGAAACCGGTTGGCCATCGGAAGGTCGAACCCGTAGGGCCGCCGAAGCGTCATTGGCGAACCAGGCCTGGTATATTCGCAACTTTGTGCAGCTCGCACTGAAAAAGGGATACGACTATTATCTGATGGAAGCGTACGACCAGCCATGGAAATACGCCAACGAAGGGGCTGTCGGTGCTTACTGGGGCATGTTCGATGCCACCGGACATCCCAAATATCCAATGCAGGGTATGTTGCGCAGTTTCCCGCAGTGGCGCAGCTATTCTCTCGGGGCAGCAATTTTGACTCTGCTGCTCGGCCTGATGATTCTGGGCCGAATGCCGCGGGTGCGTCAGCCGGGATATCTCGTAATGGGCGGCCTTGTTGCCCTGATCACAACAGGACTGCTGTTTCTCATCGAAGCAACCAGCCTGGAATATATCGAACCAGGCGATCTGGCGATGATCGTCGCCATGATACCCCTCGTAATCCTAGCCTGTATTGTCATCATCACCGAAGGAATTGAACTCGCCGCCAGCCTATGGCGGGTCGAGCGCCGGGCGCTTCTTGCGGCATTTCCCGCTGAGCCACCCCGGGTATCGATACACGTTCCCTGTTATAATGAACCACCAGCGATGGTAATTGAGACCCTCGATGCACTGGTTCAGCTGGATTACGAGAACTTTGAAGTAATCGTACTCGACAATAACACCCCCGACGAGGGCACATGGCGTCCAGTGGCGAAACACTGCGAGACCCTTGGCCCGCGCTTCCGCTTCGTTCACGTCGACAACTTAAAGGGCTTTAAGGCCGGTGCGCTTAACCGTGCACTCGAGTTGACGGACCCGACTGCAAGCTATGTTGCTGTGATCGACAGCGACTACAAAGTCGAACCCTTCTGGCTAAAGCGGGCGATACCGTACTTTGCCAGTGAGGACATCGCCCTGGTTCAGGGCCCGCAGGACTATCGCGACGCAGCATCATCAACCTTCAAAAAGCTCTGCTTTGAAGAATATCGCGGATTCTTCCAAATCGGGATGGTCGAACGCAACGAACATGACGCCATCATACAACACGGTACCATGACCATTGTGCGCAAAGACGCACTGATCGAAGTCGGTGGCTGGAGTGAGTGGTGCATCACCGAAGATACCGAGTTGGGTCTGCGCCTGTTCGAAGCTGGCTATAGTGCCGCGTATCTTCCCGACAGCATGGGCAAGGGACTTACGCCTGATACTCTGGCAGCGTTCATGAGCCAGCGTTATCGCTGGGTATATGGCGCGATGCAGATCATGAAGCGTCACACGCGGGCCATATTCCTCGGCCGCACCCACCTGTCGTGGGCGCAACGCTACCAGTTCCTGTCCGGCTGGTTGCCTTGGATCTCCGACGGCCTGAGCCTGATCGTTACGCTGTTTGCTCTCTTGTGGACGTTCCTCATGGCGGTCAGCCCGGGTTATTTCGATGTCCCCATGGCAACATTGTCGGCGGCCGCGCTGGCGCTGTTTGCAGCGAAGAGCCTGAAAACGCTCCTTCTCTATCCACAGAAGGTCGGATCTGGAATCATCGGAGCACTAATGGCATCAACCGCAGGGCTTGCCCTCACGCACACCTGCGGCAAAGCCGTGATTGCCGGTGTATTCACTTCCAAAAAGCCGTTTCTGCGAACACCAAAATGCCAGGATCCAGCAGCGATCGGCCAAGTTCTGCGTCAATGCTGGCAGGAATGCGTGCTGTTGACAGCTCTTTTAAGTGGCATCGCGTCAATGCTTTTGGTGACAATGCCTCAGAGCATGCGCGGCTTCAATGATCCGGCGTCAGTATTGTGGACTATCATGCTGGCCATTCAATCGCTGCCCTATCTTGCAACGGTGATTACTGCGGCGATCAGTGCTTGGTCCTATGGTCACCCTGGCCGCAAGCAGACCCCCGCTCTGGACACACCGGAACTTGCCGAGGCTGCATGACCCTGTGGAAGGTTAGCCTTACCAGGCACTAAAGCAGCAGGACCTTGCCCGGATTAAGGATGTTATTGGGATCAAGACTGCGCTTTAGCAGTGCCATCGTGGCAAGTTCTGCCCGAGACTTATAGCGGGTGATCTCCATCGCCTTCATCACGCCAAGGCCATGCTCAGCACTGATGGAGCCGCCAAAATCAGCGACAATGTCATGGACGATGCCACTGATTTCTTCCCAACGGGCAAGAAAGACTGAGCTGTCGGTACCCAATGGGACCGACAGATTAAAATGCAGATTTCCATCGCCTATATGTCCGAACGGTACCGGGCGGATCCCTGGGATCAGGGTACGCACCTGAGTTTCGGCGCGCTCGAGAAATGCTGGGATCCGAGAAAGCGGTACTGAGACGTCGTGCTTGATCGATCCGCCTTCGTATTTTTGCGCCTCGGACATGTTTTCGCGAAGCCGCCACAAAGCCGATCTCTGTGCCTCACTGTCCGCGAACACGGCATCTTCAACAAGGTGCTTTTGTGCTGCCGTAGCAAGCGCAGTTTCGATACTTTCGCGCAAAGGAACCAAGGCACCACCCTGGGCATCGACAAGCACATACCAGTTGTATGGGGTAGAAAGTGGATCCCGCGTGCCAGGCATGTGTCGCAGCACGAATTCCAGGCCGATCCGCGGCATGATCTCAAACGCTGTGACAAGCCCGCCGGTGGCGGCATTGAGACGGTGCAGGAGATTGACGGCGGCAGCTGGATCTGGAACTGCGCAAAAGGCGGTTACCTGCTGTTTCGGCATCGGATAGAGCTTCAAAACAGCGGCCGTGATGACACCGAGAGTTCCTTCGGCGCCGATGAACAGATGTTTGAGATCGTACCCGGTGTTATCCTTGCGCAGGCTACGTAGCATGTCGAGCACAGTACCGTTGGCAAGCACTGCTTCGATACCCAGTACCTGCTCGCGAGCATTCCCGTAGCGCAGAACATTGACGCCGCCAGCGTTGGTCGAAAGATTTCCGCCAATGGTGCAGCTTCCTTCAGATGCAAGGCTAAGTGGAAAATAGCATCCCGCCGCGGTGGCGGCCTGTTGTACCTCAGCAAGGATTGTGCCTGCTTCCGCCGTCACGGACATGGTCTGTGGATCGATCTGGCGAATAGCATTCATGCGGGTCAGAGACAGGAGTATTTCCCCGTTAAAAGGAATCTGACCGCCGACCAGACCGGTATTACCACCCTGAGGTACCACGGGAGTCCTGGTTTGATCACACAGCGAAAGGGCAGCTGCTAGCTGCTGCGTTGTCTTGGGTTTCATGAGGAATGAAGAGCGCCCATGGTAACGACCGCGCCACTCCTCAAGATGGGGTGCAATCTCGGTTGGATCTTCAGAGAATCCTTCGGCGCCAAGAATCGCCTTGAGCCTCGCAATAGTGTCAGTCGCAATCATACTCATTCCTTGGGAGCAGCTGCGCGTGTTAGGCGATCATTAATCGCTTCACCGAGCCCGTGAGCGGGGATGGGGACAACCGCGATCCGCGCCGAAACAGCGTCAGCAGCATGCAGCATGGCAAAAAGGTTGGCCGCCGCTTCGCGTAGATCTGCTCTGGGGCTCAAGTTAAATACGTGGCTTGCTCCGGAAGGAACGTCAGTACCAAAACCGATCAACGCCTCATTGCTATCCACGCTGCGCACGCCAAGACGCAGTTTTGCCCTGGGTGCATAGTGACTTGCCAGCTGACCTGGGGAAAGGATTGCGCCCTTTGTCTGTCCAAGCGGTCCTGAGATCGCTTCAATCGCTTCGCGCGCAATGGCACCCGGACGGAGCATCAGCGGTTCGGTGCCGACACACCCTATCACGGTCGACTCAAGGCCGAGCGGTGTAGCCCCTCCGTCCAGGATGAGGTCGACCTGGACGCCAAGGCTCGCGTTTACGTGTTCCGCGGCAGTTGGGGAGATCAAACCCGAACGATTGGCGCTGGGAGCTGCAATTGGCCGGCCACTGTCTTCCAGCAGCGCTCGAACCACAGGTGCCGAGGGAACGCGTAAGGCCACGGTCTGAAGACCCGCACTGACGAGGAGTGACAGGCTTATATGGGGGCGGCGGGGGACAACAAGGGTGAGTGCCCCTGGCCAAAAATGCGCCGCAAGGCGCCGAGCGGTGTCGGAAAAGATGCCCAGCTGCTCGGCCTCGATCAGGTCCGCGACATGAACGATGAGCGGATTGAAGGTAGGGCGGCCCTTGGCAGCGAATATACCAGCCACCGCCGTGTCATTTGTAGCATCCGCACCGAGCCCATAGACGGTCTCGGTCGGAAAGGCAACGAGCCGCCCCGCACGCAGCAGTTCAGCGGCCCGCGCAATTGTAGAGCGATCAGCGGTAAGCACCGGCATGGTGAAGACTGTATAGGTCAGGTCGCGGCAAAGCGCGAGCCTGCTCCTTACAGCCAGGGCACCATGCGCGCCAGCAGGCGGTCGCGGCGGATGAACTGGTGATACAGTGCCGCCAGGACATGCAGCACAATCAAGACAATCATGACCCAGGCCAAAGTCACATGCACCCGGGCAAAGTTTTCGGCCAGATCATGGCGGGCAGGCGCCGTCATACCCTGATAAAACCAGAATTTGGGCCAATTAAAGAGGCCAAACCAGGAAAGGGGGGTGGGAGCTCCAGAACTCAGCAGCCAGCCGGCCAGGGGGGTAGCGATGATGAGAACATAAAAAAGCAGGTGGGTAGCGCGCGCCGCCAGACGCAAGGGGGCCGCGAGGCCTTCCGGGGGCGGCAGGAAGGGGTTCATAAGGCGCCAAATCACACGCAGGACACTTACTGCGAGCACGGTCAGACCCACGGATTTGTGCAGGGCGAGAAAAGCCGCTCTCATCGGATCATGGTGCGGAAAGTCGCCCATGGTCAGTCCAAGGACGATATTGAGCACGACCAACGCCGCGATCAGCCAATGGAGGGTCATCGCGACCGTATCATAACGCAGTTGCGCGTCATGGGGCGTCCGGCCCGCGGGGATCGTGGTCATCCTATCCTCATACCTTTTGTTCAATGTTCGGAACCATATTTTAGGCGGAGGCGAGGGGGGTTGTCACCTTGGCATTCTGTGATGTGCGCTTGACCGGTGCGCTCATAGCTTTTCATAGTCGCGAGGCGCAAGCTGAGGATCGTCATGACTGAAACCTCCACTCGGACCCGCCCAGGGCAGAATCTGGACTACCCTTTTTCGGAGCGTCCCGAAACTGGCACCTGCATCGAAGTCATTGCGGGCGTTTACTGGGTACGTATGCGTCTACCCTTTCAGCTCAACCATATAAATTTATGGCTGCTTGCCGATGGCGACGGCTGGACGGTCGTCGATACCGGTGTCCGGGATGAACCTACCGCCCAAGCCTGGACGGAGCTGTTCGATACGGTGATGCTGGGAAAGCCGGTAAAGCGGGTGATTGTGACCCATTTGCATCCGGATCATGTTGGCATGGCCGGATGGCTCGTCCGCCGCTTTGGTTGCATGCTGTGGATGAGTCGTACTGACTATCTTTTATGCCGGAATTTGTGCTTCGACACCGGACTGGAGGCGCCCGAAGAAGGTATTCGCTTCTATAAGGCCGCCGGCTTTCCTGAAGACGCGTTGGAGCAGTATAGAACGCGCTTTGGCGGCTTCGGCAAAGGCGTCTATCGGCTGCCCAACTCCTATCACCGCATCATTGATGGCGATCGGATAGAGATCGGCGACTACACATGGGAGGTTGTTGTAGGCCGGGGGCATGCCCCCGAGCATGTCTGTCTTTGGTGCAAAGAAGCGGGCGTTTTTATTTCAGGGGATCAGATTTTGCCTCGCATATCTTCCAATGTGTCGCTTTTCCCCACCGAACCTGACGCCAATCCGCTTCAGGACTGGCTTGATTCCTGTGCCCAGCTTGAAGCTCTAGTGGCCGATGACGTGCTCATTTTGCCCTCCCATAATGAACCGTTCCGTGGCGCGCGGATGCGTTTGCGTGAGTTGATCGAGGGACATGAAACCAGCCTATCGGCATTGCACAGTCTGTGTAGGGAACCCAAGCGCGCTGTTGATTGCTTCCCGGCACTGTTCCGGAGCCGGATTACAGCGGGCAATTTTGGCATGGCCACTGGCGAAAGCTTGGCCCATCTCAGTTGCCTGGTTGCTCGGGGTCAGATGGAGCGCGAACGCGATAAGGATGGAGTAGACTGGTACCGCAGCCTCGATTGATGCAGAAATGAGGGGCCGGCTAACCCGCTAGTTTTCGTGGCATCAACGCGGCGGTGCAGCTTACGGCTTGGTCTGTACTTGCGGAGGCGCAGCAGGAAGGCTTCCGCCAGATACATCCCGAAACTGGACCACATGCTGAGGGTAAGGGATAGTGATCCCAGCCTTGTCGAGCGCAAGTTTGACTTTCTTTTGCAAGTCGTAAAGCACGGACCAGTAATCTGAGGTTGCTGTCCAGCAGCGTACTATGATGTCTACCGATGAGGCCCCCAGAGAACCAACCGGTGTTGCCGGTGGCGGATCACGTAAGACGCGTGGGTCAGACGTGAGCAGATCAAGAATGATCGCTTGGGCCTTTTCGATATCATCTTCATAATCAATGCCAACAGTGAAATTTATTCGCCGTGTCGGTTCACGGGAATAGTTGATGATCGTACTGGAAAAGAGCTTGGAATTCGGCACTGAGATGTAAATCAGGTCCGCATCAATGAGTACGGTGGTAAAAAGGCCTATTTCCCGCACAGTCCCGCCGGTATCAGCCGCGCTTATGTAGTCGCCAACCCGGAACGGCCGAAGAAACAGGAGCATTGCTCCAGCAGCGACATTTGAAAGCGTCCCTTGCAGAGCTAGGCCAATTGCAAGACCTGCAGCGCCCAGTACGGCGATCAGGCTTGTCGTCTGCACGCCGAAACGTCCGAGTACGGCAATTAGCGTTACAGCAATAATGCCGTAGCGCACGGTCGTAGTGGAAACCGGTACCAGGGTAGCATCGATACGCCGACTGTGGATCAATGTACGCTCTAGCCAGCGTCCCACCCAACGCGAGAGCACAAAGCCGAGGATGAGAATGACGACAGCCGCGACCAGATTACTTGCAGCGCTGAAGAGGAGGTCTTTGAGACGATCAGGCGTAGAGAGTACTGGAGCAAGCGGTAGTGCCGCGACAATGGCCTTTGGGGACATCGCAATCTCCCGGGTTAGCTGCTTTCAAATTCTGGCGGGCCGCAGCATTTGGCCTACGGCCGGAAAACCTGAGCCGATCAAGGCAAGACACAGAAAATTATGAGTTCGACGCATGTGGCTGCACAGCAAAAAGCCCGGGCTAAGCCCGGGCTTTAGCTAATCTCACAATACGATCACGCCGCCTTTTTGAGCAGCACGGTCTCGACCCGCTTGATCGCCGCCTGCTCATCGATGCGCTCGACCGCAGCAACTTCCCGAGCCATGCGGGCAAGGGCCGCCTCATACAGCTGCCGCTCCGAATAAGATTGTTCGGGTTGACCTGACGCGCGATGTAAGTCTCGGACTACTTCAGCGATCGAAACCAAATCACCAGAATTGATTTTGGCTTCATATTCCTGCGCCCGGCGTGACCACATAGTACGCTTTACCCGGGCCCGGCCCTTGAGGGTGTTCAGCGCAGTTGCAACCACATCCGGCGAGGACAATTTGCGCATACCGACTGACTTGGCCTTCGCGACAGGCACCCGCAAGGTCATCTTGTCCTTCTCGAAGGTAATCACAAACAGCTCAAGTTTAAGGCCGGCGACCTCCTGCTCCTCGATCCGGATAATCTTGCCAACGCCGTGGGTTGGATAAACCACGTGATCATTGGCTTTGAATTCGGGCTTCTTGTTGGAGTTGGCAGGAACTTTTTTCTTGGTTGTCGCTGCAACAGTCGTCATATCCATCCATGTCCTCGCGAATAGAAGCGCTCCGCCCGATCAGCCGCCTAACCGCTGCGAAGTGCGTCGCATTAGAAGGCGCCGCATGCTGCAGCGCAAAATGCCCCGCTTTTCAGAAACACGGCACGCATCGATCTGCGGTAGGTCTTGATCTCAGGGTTCGGGGACATCCTGGTTTCAAGCACACAAATCTAGCGGGACAGATGCCTGGGGGCGCGCTATGTGCCGGTCAGACTGCCTGATGCCAATAAAGAACCCTATCACGATCCGGGCAAAAAGGGAAGGACGAATCGTCGAAGCCGTTGAAAATACGGCCTTAATTATGGTCTTTCCCGAATTCCCTCAAGGATTACGGCAGCTTGGCACCCGCAAGAAGGACGCAGGAGTGAACCGTGCGTGCCCGAGGCAAGGGGCTCAGCTGCCGGTTCCGGGGTTAGGACTGAAGTGCGCCTCGAACTTGCCTTCCACGCCGTCCCATTCCTTCGCATCTGCGGGAGGCGTGCCTTTCTGGGTGATATTGGGCCAGGTTTTGGAATATTGCGCATTCAGGCTCAGCCATTTTTCCAGTCCCGGCTCAGTATCCGGCTTGATGGCTTCCGGCGGGCATTCCGGCTCGCAAACGCCGCAATCGATACAGACTTCCGGATCGATCACCAGCATGTTCTCACCCTCATAGAAGCAGTCTACAGGGCAGACCTCGACGCAATCCATGAATTTGCATTTGATGCAGGCATCAGTGACAACGAAGGTCATAAGGCGACTCCGAAGCGAGGTGTGAGGGTGCGCGGCACGCTCCTTAAGGCGCTGTGGCGCTCGGATCAAGCACCGTTTCGGCGAGTACCTCATAGAGACGCCTAGCTTCGGGTGCAGGCCCACGTCGCTGACCCAGCTCGAGCACCCTGATCGCAGCCACCTCATGGCCTACCGGCAGCGTGAGGATGTCTCCGCAATGCAAAATAACGGCAGGCTTTTCCACACGTTGGCCGTTACGGCGGATAAATCCGGCCACACAGGCACGCTGGGCCAAAGGCCGGGTACGGTAGAACCGCGCCTGCCATAACCATTTATCGATACGGATGCCGTCCATTGCGTCAATCCGCCGCAAGAAGTGCCTGGAGGCCCGCGAACGGGGAATCGGCAGTCCGGAGGGCTGCGGGACGCCTGTGGGCACGATTGCCTAACCGATGCGTCGGCCGCGCATGGCGCCCGCTCAGCCGCCGCCATACCGGCTCGCCCGCGGCGACCTCAACCTGTCCCCAGCCAAGGCCATCGAGAACGTCTGCAAGCGCTTTTCGATCGCACCCGAGCAACGAAACGAGTCGCGGGACCGTCGCCTGAGCCGACAGCCCATTGGCCGCGGCATCTTCCAATGTCCCTTCGAGGCGCTCGAGAATATCAAGGCGGATGATGCGAGCGCGAATACGCCTAAAGCCTGCCGCGGCCAAAGAGCCCTGAGGAAATGTACCGTCATCGGCAAATGAGGTGACGCCGGCGGCAGGCAAGCGCGGGATCTCCCTCAGTCCATTTGCGGCAGACCAAAGCAATGCGAGCAGATGCGCGCAGTCTGGGCGCAGAAGTCGCGGGATGAAGATGGAGTGACGTCCAAAGGTAATGCCGAAGGGCCGCAGCACTCGTACCAAAGGTCGCTCATCCGCTGGCAATGAGGCCAGTTCCCGATCCACGGCACCAAGCCGTTCCAACAGCTGATACGCAAGCCCACGTGCCGCGGGGGGTAAAGCTCGTCCCACGTTTTGGCGGGCTTCACTCGCGTCCTTGAGGGCAAAGAGAGCCGCCAGCCGGTCATGAAGATAAGCGTCCAGCCACTGGGTAAGCCGAAAGTTTAAGCGGTTGCGGGTCTCGAGCCGCAACTGCTCGTCCGCAGCTAGGGCAATTCGTGGCGCCAGCAGGGAAGGGCCGGCCTCGAGCTGACCAACGACTGCTCCCTCCCACCAAACGCGCCCATGCTCGCTCAGGCTCAGAGCACTGTCAGCCGCACCCATGAGGGCTCGCTCGCGACGGGCAAACTCGCCTTCGAGCGCCTTCATGGCTGCAGCTCTCAGCGTGCGTCCCTGAAATGAGCGTTCACGGTCGCACGGAACAAACACAAAGCCTTCCAGCTTGCCGACACTTTCTCCGTCAACCGTGACAGCGCCCGACTCATCAACGCTAAGATCGCTGTCATCCTCCTTGAGAGACTTCATCAATATGGCGGTACGCCGGTCGATAAAACGTTGCGTCAGACGCTCATGCAATGCGTCAGAAAGGCGATCCTCTATCGCCCGGGTCTGGCCTTGCCAGTGGGATGCGTCTTTGAGCCAGTTGGGGCGGTTTGCTGCGTAGGTCCAGGTCCGAATTGCTGCCAGGCGCCCTGACAATGTCGCCACATCGCCGTCGATCGCATCAAGGCGACGGATCTGACTTGCGAACCAATCGTCCGGCAAAACCCCCTCGGAGCTCATCAGGTGCCGGTAGATTTGCCCTACAAGGCGGACGTGATCCTCGTCGGACAATCGACGAAAGTCAGGAATTTGGCAGGTCTCCCACAGCAGACGCACGGCCGCAAACGAATCTGCCATGGCGCGGATATCCGAATGACTTGCCAGAATGCGCAGCGCTATCACATCCTGTGCCGCACGGGCCTTGATGAGGCCTCGTTGAGGGGCCGCTGCCTCCAAGGCGTTCAGAAGAGCCTCCAGGGAATGATAAGTCAGCTTGGAATTTCGCCATTGCAGCAAACGTACCGGCTCGTAATGGTGATTTTCGATACGCTTGACCATCTCGGGTTCGAGCGTTTCCGCATCAGCGGTCATGCCAAACGTTCCGTCATTCATATGGCGGCCAGCACGACCTGCTATTTGACCGATCTCATCAGCGCGCAGCGCACGAATGCTGGTACCATCAAATTTGCTCAGCGACGAAAACGCGACATGGTCAATTTCCATGTTAAGCCCCATGCCAATGGCATCGGTTGCCACCAGGAAGTCGACCTCTCCATTTTGGTAGAGTGCAACCTGGGCGTTGCGTGTACGCGGTGAAAGTGCCCCCAGAACCACTGCTGCCCCACCACGCTGGCGACGGATAAGTTCGGCGATTCCGTATACCTCTTCAACGGAGAAAGCGATTATGGCTGAACGCCTGGGTAACCGCGTGAGCTTTTTAGTTCCGGTGAACGTTAGGTCAGAAAACCGCGGTCGCGTGATGAACTGGGCGTCTGGAATAAAGCGCTGGATGGCCCCGCGCATGGTTTCTGCGCCAAGGAAAATGGTTTCTTCGCGTCCGCGCGCAAAGAGAAGGCGATCGGTGAAGATATGGCCGCGTTCTAGGTCCGAACAAAGCTGGATTTCATCGACTACGAGACAGGCGACATCGAGATCAAGTGGCATCGCTTCGACGGTGCACACAAAATACTGCGCACCGCCGGGAACGATTTTCTCTTCTCCCGTTACCAGGGCAACTGCCTGTGGCCCTTTAAGCCGGACGATGCGGTCGTAGACTTCCCGGGCCAAAAGCCGCAGTGGCAGCCCAATGATGCCCGACCGATGAGCCGTCATGCGCTCAATAGCAAAATGGGTCTTTCCAGTGTTGGTAGGCCCGAGCACGGCGGTCACGCGCCCGTCCTGAACTGGCTCTATTGACCTCGGGGAATGAGCGCGCATTACGAGCCTGGCTACTGGAGGGTCATGGGCGCTTTTACGTGTAGCAGCCGATGCGGACAAGGTCGTGTCCAGGCCTCGCAATACCCACCTAATCTTTTGCTAAGCCTTTGTTCTGAAAAACAAAGAAGCACTCCAGCCTGTGGATGGTATACGCACAACTAAGAACATTGATTGAACGAATCGCGTCCGAATCACTAACTACATTCGATTCGGTCTTTGTTCTCATACTATAGCTGTAAAGTCAATGATTCGATTTGACCAGATGTAGCGAACCCCACAGGCAATGGCGGTTGAAGGGGCTGGGTGGCGGACCTGCGGTGAGTTCCCTTGGCTGAAGCCCAGGTCCCTGTCCCGATCGCCGACCGACGCTGGCCAACCAAACTGCCGTTTGACGCCGATTTCGCAACTGCGATACTGGGCCAACAAAGAACAGGCCTGGAGGGCCCATGAGTAAGGACGATGTGACGTTGCCCGCCGACTGGGCGGCACTGGCGCGCAAAGAGCTGAAGACCGACAGCCTCGACAGCCTCAACTGGAGCACGCCGGAGGGCTTCGTAGTCAAGCCGCTCTACACCGCCGCCGACCTCGAAGGCCTGAGTGCTGACACCCTGCCGGGCATGGCTCCGTTCACCCGCGGGGTCCGAGCCACGATGTATGCCGGCCGGCCATGGACCATCCGCCAATATGCGGGATTTTCTACCGCTGAAGAAAGTAATGCCTTTTACCGCGCCAATCTGGCAGCCGGGCAGATGGGACTTTCGGTGGCATTCGACCTGGCGACCCATCGCGGCTATGACAGCGACCATCCGCGTGTTGCGGGAGACGTCGGTAAAGCTGGCGTCGCAATTGATTCTGTTGAAGACATGAAAATTCTGTTCAGCGGGATACCACTGGACAAAATGAGTGTGTCGATGACCATGAACGGGGCGGTGATACCCATCATGGCCAATTTCATAGTTGCCGCAGAAGAGCAGGGTGTCAGCTCGGAAAAACTATCCGGTACTATTCAAAATGACATCCTTAAAGAATTCATGGTGCGCAACACCTACATTTATCCTCCCGCGCCATCAATGCGCATCATCGCCGATATCATTGAATACACGGCAAGAAAGATGCCTAAATTCAATTCGATTTCGATCTCCGGTTATCACATGCATGAAGCCGGAGCCACTGCGGTGCAGGAACTCGCTTACACCTTGGCAGATGGTATGGAATATGTCCGTGCTGCGATCAAAAAGGGCCTGGCAGTAGACGATTTTGCTCCCCGCCTGTCGTTCTTCTTTGGCATCGGCATGAATTTCTTTATGGAGATCGCAAAACTTCGTGCCGCACGCACGTTGTGGGCGCAGATCATGGCCGATTTTGGTACCCGTACGCCAAACTCCTTGATGCTCCGTACGCACTGCCAAACGAGCGGCGTCTCACTTACAGAGCAGGATCCTTATAACAATGTTGTCCGCACAGCCTTTGAGGCGCTATCCGCAGTTCTTGGTGGCACACAGTCTCTTCACACCAATTCATTTGATGAAGCCATAGCACTTCCTACGGATTTTTCTGCTCGAATTGCACGCAACACCCAGCTCATCTTGCAGCATGAAAGTCAGGTGACGCGCGTTGTCGATCCGTTAGCGGGGTCCTATTATCTGGAGTCGCTGACCGCTTCACTCGCCAAAGAAGCACGGCAGATTATCGACGAAGTCGAAGCGATGGGCGGAATGACGCGAGCAGTCGAGGCGGGTATTCCAAAATTGCGCATTGAGGAAGCTGCGGCCAAGCGTCAGGCACGTATTGACCGCGGCGAAGACGTTATCGTCGGAGTCAACCGGTTCAAACTTAAGGATGAACCGCCTGTTGAGGTGCGAGATATCGACAATGCCGCAGTTCGCGAGGCTCAGATTGCGCGTCTCAAGAAGATGCGTGCGGAGCGCGATCAGAGCCGCTGTGACGCGGCACTTTCAGCGCTTAGCGATGGTGCCCGAGGGGACGCCAACCTACTTGCACTGGCAGTTGATGCCGCCAGGGCCCGCGCTACCGTAGGAGAAATCTCTGCCGCTATGGAAAAGGTTTTTGGTCGCCATCGTGCGGAAATTCGATCGATCGCCGGAGTATATGGCAAGGCCTACGAAGGCGACGCAGATTTTGCCGCTGTTCAACGCGAAGTCGAACGCTTCGAAGCCGATGCGGGACGACGGCCGCGTATTCTTGTAGCTAAAATGGGGCAGGATGGTCACGACCGAGGAGCAAAAGTCATAGCTACGGCCTTTGCCGATCTTGGCTTTGATGTGGATATCGGACCGCTATTTCAAACTCCGGATGAGGTAGCCAAGGATGCGATCGAAGCTGACGTCCACGTCGTTGGTATTTCAAGTCAGGCGGCAGGTCACAAGACGCTGGTGCCGCAACTCATTGAGGCACTTAAGCGTCAGGGTGGGGATGACATTCTGGTAATTGTGGGCGGCGTCATTCCGGCACAGGATTACGCATTCCTGCAGCAGGTGGGCGTGGCGGCGATTTTTGGACCAGGCACCAATATCGTCGAAGCGGCAACAAAGGTTCTGCATCTTGTACGTAGTCGCGCCAAACTCGCGGCCTGAGCAAGAGTGCCTAGCTCGGCTGATCCGCGCGCGGGTGAAGCGACTCGACTGCGCGAGCTCGGGCTTCAAAGGCGTCGCTCATGCGGATAAGAACGTGAGCGAATGCTTGCCCGGCGATGGCACCAAGAAGCCGATTTTTGAATTCAAATTCGATGGCAAAGTTTACCTGACAGCGCTCACCGTCGGGGCTAAATGCCCAATCATTGCGAAGATGGCGGAATACGCCTTCGGTTTGCGTAACCGCTATCGTACGAGCAATCGGATCGAGCACTATCCTGCTCGTATAACGTTCACGAAATGCCTTGAACCCGACGAGCATTTCCGCCGTTATAATCTCGCGGGAGCCATCCTTCTGGCGCGAAAGAACGCGTAATCCCATGCACCACGGCAGAAATTGCGGATATCGCTCCACGTCCGCAACCACCGCATACATGAGGTCGGCTGAGTAAGGAACCGTTCGGGTTTCGCTATGTGCAGTCACGTGCAGAGTATCAGCTGTGACGCGCGGCCCGAGCAGCCCGTAACTGCGCGAAGTCCGCATCCGCATGATAGGAAGAACGCGTCAGCGGGCTTGCTGAAACCATCAGAAATCCCTTGGCGCGGGCGATCGCTTCCAGCCCCTGAAACTCCTCGGGTGTCCAGAACCGGTCTAGCGGTGCATGGCGACGAGTAGGCTGCAGGTACTGACCTATCGTCAGAAAATCAACGTCGGCGGCTCGCAGATCATCCATTACTTGCATGATTTCATCGCGGCTCTCACCCAAACCAACCATAAGCCCTGATTTGGTGAATACGTCGGGAGCAAGTTCCTTGGCCCGCTCTAAGAGGCGAAGGCTCGCATAGTAGCGCGCGCCTGGGCGCACTTTCAGATAGAGCCGGGGTACGGTTTCCAGATTATGATTGAACACATCCGGCGGGGTATTCATGAGGCTCTCGATCGCCCCTGCTTTCCGCAAAAAATCGGGCGTCAGGACCTCGATGGTAGTACGTGGACTAGCCTCGCGAATAGCGAGAATTGTAGCAGAAAAGTGCCCGGCTCCTCCGTCGGGCAGATCATCACGGTCCACCGAGGTGACCACCACGTGTTTAAGCCCAAGCTCCGCCACGGCCTTCGCAACGTTCTGGGGCTCCAGGGGGTCAAGCCCATTGGGCAGTCCTGTCTTAACATTGCAAAAGGCGCACGCCCGTGTGCAGGTGTCGCCCATAATCATCATCGTCGCATGATGCTGGCTCCAGCACTCGCCAATGTTTGGGCAACCCGCCTCCTCGCACACGGTGTGGAGGTTGTTGGTGCGTACTATTTCCCTGGTTTCACTATAAACAGGGCTGCCTGGAGCCTTAACCCGGATCCAGTCTGGTTTGCGCAGTACAGCACTCTCGGGCTTGTGGGCCTTTTCCGGGTGCCGAAGGGTGCGCCGCTCGGCGCTGGCCTGATCGAAGACTGTAGTCATGGCCCCTACATATAGGGACGAGACAAGAAAATCACCTGCCTGGCAGGCCCGATTGGGCATTTTGCCCGACGGGCGGGTAGGGTAACCTGTGCTGGAGCAGGCCGCCGATCATGGCAAAGGAGCAGCCTTGACTATCGCCAATGTCGCCGCCGCCTCCGGCGAGGAAGCGCTTGGGTTTGACCGTGACCGGGTCGAAAAGCCGGTTTTCCATGCACTTTTGGAGGCACGGGCAAGATTCGGAGGTCAGCGGCCCATCCTCGTCGACGGTGACGAACGGGTGCTCGTATATGACGAAGTCGTGCGGGCGGCACTGGCCCTAGGCCACGCGCTGCGTCGGGGAAGCCATCCGGGTGAGGCGGTGGGGGTCATGCTTCCCACCGGGGCTGCGGCAATAATTGCCTTTTTTGCCCTTTCAGCCTTTGGCCGAGTACCCGCGATGCTCAACTTCACTGCAGGCACAGCGGGCGTAAATTCGGCCATCCGCATCGCCAAGGTACGGCGCGTGATCACAGCGCGCCGCTTCATCGAATTAGCAAAACTCGAGGAACTCATTGTTGCTCTCGATAAAGAAATTGAAGTCGTTTATCTCGAGGACGTTCGCGAAGGTTTAACCTTGGTCAATAAGGGGGCCGCAGCCATCGGCCAATACGCTCCGGTACTGATCGCCGCCCGTCCCGACCACGGAAAGCCTGCGGTTCTTCTCTTTACCTCAGGCACCGAGGGAGAGCCTAAAGGCGTTGCGTTAAGCCACCAAAATTTATTGAGCAACGTTGAACAGGTTCGGTTGCATATCGCCCTTTATGAGAACGACATTTTGTTTAATCCATTGCCTACCTTTCATTGCTTTGGACTCACCGTTGGGGCGCTGATGCCAATGCTGCTAGGCATCAAAGTCGTATGTCATCCAACGCCACTGCAACCGAAGGAAATCGTTCGCCGCATACGAGCCAGCGGTGCGACCATACTTCTTTCGACAGATACCTTTATTTCACAATATGGGCGCGCGGGTGAATCTGGAGATCTCAATTCTTTGCGACTAGCGGTTTGCGGAGCAGAGCGACTGCGCGACGAAACGCGAGCATTATTGCGCAAAAAATATGCGATTGAACTTCTTGAAGGTTATGGGGTTACCGAGGCTTCTCCGGTTATCGCGGCGAATCAACCTGGAGCCAACCGCTCGGGAACTGTTGGTCGCTTCATGCATGGAATGCAATATCGACTGGATCCAGTCGAGGGCATTCCAAATGCAGGGCGCCTTTTTGTGCGTGGTCCCAATGTGATGCTTGGTTATATGTCAGCGAGTAACCCAGGAGTTATTATACCTCCAAAAGATGGCTGGCACGATACCGGAGACGTCGTTAGCGTCGACGAAGAAGGATTCGTCGCCATTCGCGGCCGCCTTAAACGCTTCGCCAAAGTCGGGGGCGAGGTGGTCTCACTTGCTGCCGTCGAAAGTTGTGCCTCGGCACTGTGGCCAGATCATAGCCACGCTGCAATCGCTATCGCTGATGGCCGCAAGGGAGAACAGATTATTCTCGTTACGACCAATAGAGAGGCTGATCGTTCAGATCTACTTGGATGGGCGCACAATCATGGGGTACCTGAGCTAAGCGTACCTCGCCAAATAGTTGTGACCGACGAGATACCCGTACTCGGTACAGGCAAAACGGATTATGGCAAAGTTCAAAAGCTCGTCGCTGCACAGTCGATCTCCGTGGCGCGTTAGCAGTGTTCCCGCCATTGGGCGCGAATCACAGGAGTAGAGGTCGCGCTACCTTTCCTGCGGCGACCGCCCTCTGTTTCCAAGGCCGCTTCGAAACTGCAACTGCGGAACAATGTAATCGCAGAAAACATATCTTTATACACAGAGGTTTGCTCAAGCATACGAGCCATTAACCGGACGTCGTTCATTTCTGGCATTTCGCAATGCAAAAACCATTTCGCCGTGCAGCGCGAATAGCCTAGCCTGCAATACGTGCCACCGACCGGCACACCTCACTCCGAACGAGCCAGGACTGTCGATGCTGTATGCAACCTACCAGAGTTCTAACGACCTGCTTACCCCCTGGCGTAGGGCCGCCGAACTTCTCGAGCGCAGTTTTCGGGGCACGGCGCCGTTCTGGTGGATGGAACATGGGCTTCAAAGCCTGGGGGCCGCGGCAGAAATGCTGAGCAGGTACCGGCTCCAGCATGATCGTCCGGACTTTGGTATCAAACAGGTTGCGGCGGGCGAGCAAGGCCTTCGCGTCGAGGAGGTAGTCGTTCGGGCTGACGATTTTTCCCAATTGGTACACTTTTATAAAGACGGGCCCACTGTCCAACCGCGTGTATTGCTGATTGCACCCTGGGCGGGTCACTTCTCGACCTTGCTACGCGATACCGCCGCAACATTGCTTGCGGATCATGATGTCTATCTCACTGATTGGCGAAACGCGCGCGACGTCCCGCGCGCGGCTGGCTCATTTGGGCTTGACAGTTACATCGCGCAGCTAATCGACTACCTCTCTTACTTGGGACCCGACACGCACTTGGTTGCGGTATGCCAGCCATGCCCCGCAGCCCTCGCAGCAGTCGCAGCGATGGCAGCTAGTGATCATCCGGCCCAGCCGCGAACTATGACCTTGATGGCAGGACCGATCGACACCCGAATAAATCCAACCGTTGTCAATGAGTTGGCGACTTCCCATCCAATTTCCTGGTTTGAGCGAAATCTGATTTCTACCGTTCCCTATCGGTATCCCGGTGCAACGCGACGCGTGTACCCCGGCTTTATGCAGGTTGGCGCATTCATGTCGATGAATCCGGTACGCCATTGGCAGGCGCACGTGGACCTTTTCGCCGAGATGTCCCGCGGTAATGCCGAAAGGGCTAAATCCATTCGTGACTTTTACGACGAATACTTTTCGGTTCTTGATCTTCCCGCTGAGTTCTACCTGGAAACGGTTGAGAGGATATTCCAAGAGTTCCAGCTGCCTAGAGGTCGTTTTACCTGGCAGAAGCAACCAATTGAACCGGCCTCAATCAGGAACACAGCTTTGCTCACCGTTGAAGGTGGACGGGACGATATCTGCGGTATCGGGCAGACGGAAGCTGCACATACGCTATGCACATCAATTCCCCGCACGCGCAAGCAGCACTATTTTCATCCGGAGGCAGGTCATTACGGCGTCTTTTCCGGACGTCGATGGCAGCGAGATATCTATCCGGTTATCCGGGACTTTATTGCCGGGAATGCGTAACTGTCAGGAATGCTGAAAGGCTTCCACGAGGTTACGTGCCGCGGCATGTGGCAGAAGCCGACTGCCCAGAACGTCCGCCTCTATGCGTTTTGCAGCTTCGGCACTGCGAGGATCGCTGAGGATCCGCTCTGTAAGGACGCTCTGGACTTCACTCCAGAACCAGCCACGGGCCTGTTCTTGGCGCAACTGCAGCAGGTGCCCATTTTGCGATAGCTTATCGTGAAGTGAATTGAGCGTAGCCCATGCTTCCGCGATAGCAAAACCTTCATGCGCTGAAACCGCCATAACTGCAGGTGCAATTGAAGGGTATTTAGGGCGCATCAGGTGAAGGGCCATACGATAGTCTGCAACGGCCCTGCGAGCAGCTGCCGCCAGGTCACCATCTGCTTTGGTTACGAGTACCAGATCAGCAAGCTCCATTGCTCCACGCTTGATGCCCTGCAATTCGTCCCCGCCGCCGGGGCTGGCGAGCAAAACGAATATGTCAACCATCTCCGATACTGCGGTTTCAGACTGTCCAACACCAACCGTCTCAATTATTACCACATCGAAGCCAGCCGCTTCGGTGAGTAGCATTGCCTCCCGTGTACGGCGCGCAACGCCACCCAACGTTGGCCCCGCCGGGGAGGGACGGATGAAAGCCGCGGGATCTCGCGACAGGCTTGCCATTCTGGTCTTGTCACCAAGGATGGAGCCGCCTGATCGCTGCGAGGATGGATCAACCGCCAGCACTGCAACCTTGTGGCCAAGACCTGTCAAATGTTTGCCAAATACCTCGATGAAACTCGACTTGCCCGCACCAGGGGCTCCCGAAATACCAAGGCGGCAGGCATTTCCAGTCTGCGGTAGAAGTCCGGTCAATAGCACCTCAGCGTCGCTCGCGTCGCTTGGGCGTTTGGATTCAACCAGGGTTATAGCCCGCGCCAGCGCACGTCGGTCGCCTGCGCGAATTTGTAAGGCTAGATCGCGGAGATGAGTATCGGTCACGCTAGAACCACAATTCCCTGTTTCAATCTTGCCGGCCTCCTAGTGTGGCCAATGGAAAGCTTGAACGGAAGCGCAAATGCGGCAAATTCTGTGGGGCATCATAGCCCTGTCGGCTGTCGTCTGGTTGACTTCCGTCAGTGCCGCGGCCGCGAAAACCCAACTCGCGCGACACAGTGATAGTCGCGTCGACATTACTTATGAACTGCGCTACTGGTTCATACCATTCGGACATACCAACTACCAGGTTACGTATGACGACAGCACCTACCAAGCTACATCGCATTTCAATACCAGCGGCCTTGTTAGTGTATTCTGGCAGGCCCAGATCAGTGCCGGGGTCAGCGGTTGGCTGAGACGCCATAAAATTGTACCGTTTGTTTATGACTCATATGCGCGGCGTTCAGGAGGAAAGTTTCAACAGGTCAAGCTTTTCTTTCAAAAGGCGGGACCGCCGATATTATTTGCCAGTCCACCGTACAATACAAAACGGTACCCGGTATCGGCAAGGGAGCAAGAGGCAGGCATTGACCCGATGAGTGCCATTAGCTTTATTTTGACTGGAATGTCAGCGACACCGCTACAACCGTGTGGACGAATTGTACGGGTTTTTGACGGGCGCCGGCGATACGACATCTCATTTTCCTTTCTCCATAACGACACAGCCAGCCACTACCATTTGCAAGGAGCAAATGGAGTGCATGTCTGTGCTGTGCAGTATCGTCAGATTGCCGGCTTCAAACCCAACCTGCTGCGGGGTAAAAATCTCTGGCCTCCGAT
>JAJZDZ010000079.1 GCA_021851325.1 Pseudomonadota bacterium
AATTTGCATCTTTCTGATGCTTGCGCCCGAGCCAAAAGCCGTCGGCCCCGCCATCAATCAGGCCCGAGAGGTAGAGATTCAGATATGGCGTCGTGCGCCGACAGCGCCGCGCACGAAGACATCAGAGCACGAAGACCTCAGAGAAGGAGCGCAGGCCTGCTCACGCGAGGGCGCGCCAGGCCCCTTTTGTTCCCACTCCCCTCGCCAGTGGGCCGAAGATAGACACGGATCGACACCAGCCGGACTGGCGCGGCGTCGCAGGCGCCCTGTTCGGCTGTGAATTGGGGCAAGCGCCACTATTCCGTACAAAGCAGCGTCCATGCCTTGGCCTACAGCCGCATGCACAAGCGGCCCCACAACGCCTCCTCCAGACGCCGCCACGGGCCAAACATGCCATGAGGTGGGCTCGGGCCCTTGCGCATGAACGCTCGCCACTGCTGCTGCCTGGGGCGCTTCTGGCCCCTTTGTTTTATCTCAAAGCAGTCCTGAGCGGGTCAATCCGGAACCGACACAGCATCGCCAGAGACCCGGCGCGCTGGCCGACCTATGTTGAGCCTGGACGCTTTCTTTCAGGATATCAGAGCGATCCTGCGCATCTGTCGACCACGCCATCTCCCACCGGACATCGCTAGTGCTGGTACCGCAACGGGGCACAGTGAAGCACGCTGACGTTGATTGCAGACATTGAAGGGGATGACGCCAGCAGCAGTCATGGCCAGCTGTACCAGACAACTGGATTGCGCAAGTGGAAAAGCCCGGCACGAGGGCCGGGCTTGTTCTCATATGTCGTTGCCGACTTATTCGGCTGCAAGGAGCGTTTTGGCCTTGTCACCCGTAAAATTGATGGTCTGGAGGAATTTGATCCCGTCTTCGGCAATGTCGTCGCCGATCATGCGATCGCCTTCTGCCTTGAGTTCGTTCATGTCGACATACATGCCGTAGAACGCCTTGGTACGGTCGGTGATGATGCCGGCATTCAACAGGGTCTTGATCAGCACACGAAAGATATTGGCTGATTCCTTCATCTGCTCACGGCGCGAGTCGTCGCCAAACGCGTCCTGAATGGCGTTCATCGCATCCTGCGGATCGATGCCAACAGCGCGATAGACATGATGCATCTGCAAGGGATTGACGAGATTGAAGAGCAGGGTCTGGAAACACTGAGCCGCCCAGTCCTCAACCCGCGCATGTTCCTCTTCGGACAGCTTGGGAATGGTACGATCCGCCCAGATCTTGCCGAACTTGTGGTGGAAGGCCTCGTCGGTCATGACCAGCTGACACAGCTTGCGCAGCAGCGGGTCATGCGACTTCTGATAGAGCGTCGCAAACGCCCCCATGGCGAGGCCCTCAACCAGCATCTGCATGCCGACGATCTTTTTGTAGACCTCCTGAGCCAGCACCATTTCAGTAAGCAGGGTCTGCAGCGTCTCGCCGCACGGCAGCGGCGTGCCCCAGCGCGACTTGACATAGGCCGAGAACGCCGTGACGTGACGCGCTTCTTCACGGGTCTGATTGGCAGCGTATTCCTGCGCGCCCGGATCCTTCAGGATGTGGCATAGCGAGGCTGAGAGCGCGAGCGCGCCCTGTTCACCGTGGAGGATCGCCGAAAGCTGCCAGCGGCTGGATTCGCGAGCGAACAATAGACGCTGCTCGGTGCTCATGCTGTCACCGAGTTTGGTGGCAAAGATCGGGAAAAAGTCCTCCGGCAGCAGCATATGCTGGCTTTGATCAAAGGGTTCGGTGAAGTCGATGTATTTCTTGTCGAGCGGGTCCCAGAAGTGGTCGTGGGTAGCCGAGATGATCTTGTCAAAGGCGGTGGAGCGGCGCCCATAGCGCTCGACATCCATCATCGCCGGGAAATCCTTGGGGTCTACGGCGTCGTAAGCGGGATCCTTGGTGATCTGCGACATATGGCCTCCGGACAGGCAAGAGCGTCGGGAAAGATGACGGCCCCGTCAAGATATTGGAATGCGTCTGAGAGTCAACAAAAATGACGGCACCGTCACCATTCGTGACACCGAGTCACAAACTGTCGTCCCCTTCGAGAATGCCCTTGGTCGAGGCTACGGCCCCCTCCAGCCGCTCATCGGGGCTTACCGCCTGACGCAGGGCCCTCGCCACGGCCTTGAAACAGCTTTCCACGATGTGGTGACTGTTGACGCCATAAAGATTCTCGACATGCAGACAGAGCCCGGCGTTCTGGGCGAAGGCCTGAAACCATTCCTTGAACAGCTCACTGTCCATTTCCCCCAGAAGCGGTGAGGGAACGCTGACCTTCCAAACCAGATAGGGACGGCCCGAGGCATCGATCACGGCCCGCGTCAGCGTCTCATCCATGGGAATGAGGGCGGCACCAAAGCGGGTGATGCCCGCAAAATCGCCCAGGGCACGGGCCACGGCCTTGCCGATCACAATGCCCGTATCTTCGGTGGTATGATGAAAATCGACATGCAGGTCGCCGCTCGCCCGCACCTTCAGATCGATCATCGCATGCCGGGCAAAACTCTCCAGCATGTGATCCAGAAAGCCGATACCGGTATCGATGTCGCCGTCGCCCGAGCCATCCAGATCCAGCCAGACCGAAATCTCGGTCTCGCGGGTCTTGCGCTCGATGGTTGCGGTACGCATGGGGCCGCCCTATGTGAGAACCTGCAAGACATATAGCAGCCCAAGGCAGCGGAACAAATGCCGACCCAAGACGAATCGAAGCGCTGGCGCTCCACCACAATCCTCAGCGTCCGCAAGGCCGGACAGGTGGTCGTTGCCGGCGACGGCCAGGTCACGCTCGGTCAGACCGTCATGAAGGCCAATGCACGCAAGGTGCGGCGCTTGGGCAAGGGTGATGTCCTAACCGGCTTTGCGGGGGCAACTGCCGATGCCTTTGCCCTCTTCGAGCGACTGGAAAGCAAGCTCGAGCAGCATCCGGGCAATCTTGCACGCGCGTGTGTCGAGCTCGCCAAGGACTGGCGTACTGACCGCTATCTGCGCCGCCTGGAAGCCATGCTTGCCGTCGCCGATGCCCGCACCTCGCTGATCCTCTCAGGCACCGGCGATGTGGTCGAACCGGAGGATGGCATCATCGGCATCGGCTCCGGCGGCCCCTATGCCCTGGCCGCAGCACGCGCCCTGATTGACACCGACCTCAGCGCCGAAGCAATCGTGCGCCGGGCCATGACCATTGCTGCCGACATCTGCATCTATACGAACGCCAACATCGTTCTGGAAAGCATTCCCACCACATGAACGCCTTCTTCACTCCGCGCGAAATCGTTTCCGAACTTGACCGCTTCATCATCGGTCAGACCGATGCCAAGCGTGCGGTGGCCATCGCGCTGCGCAACCGCTGGCGCCGCCAGCAATTGCCCGCCGAACTGCGCGAGGAAATCCTGCCCAAGAACATCCTCATGATCGGGCCCACCGGTGTCGGCAAGACGGAAATCTCCCGCCGCCTCGCCAAGCTGGCGCAGGCTCCGTTTCTCAAGGTTGAAGCGACCAAATTCACCGAGGTCGGTTATGTCGGCCGTGACGTTGAACAGATCATCCGCGATCTGCTCGAAGTCGGCATCGCCCAGGTCCGCGCGCAAAAGCGCAAGGACGTGGAAGCCCGCGCCGAAGCCGCCGCGGAAGAGCGCATTCTTGATGCCCTGGTCGGAGCCAGTGCGAGCCAGTCTACGCGCGATTCGTTCCGCCGTCGCCTGCGCGCGGGTGAACTCGATGACAAGGAAGTTGAGCTTGAAATGCGTGACGGTGGCAGCGCGCCCACCTTCGAAATCCCTGGCATGCCCGGAGCCCAAGTGGGCGTGCTCAACCTTGGCGAACTCTTCGGCAAATTCGCCGGACGCGCCACACCACGCAAACTGACGGTTGCCGCAGCCCATGATCCGCTGGTGGCCGAAGAGGCCGACAAGCTGGTCGATCAGGACGCAATCGTGCGGGAAGCGATCACGACAGTTGAAAACAATGGGATCGTGTTCCTGGACGAGATCGACAAGATCTGCGCGCGCTCCGAGCAGCGCGGTGGTGGTGATGTCAGCCGCGAAGGCGTGCAGCGCGATCTGTTGCCACTGATCGAAGGCTCCGCGGTGGCGACCAAACATGGCCAGGTCAAAACCGACCACATCCTGTTCATTGCCTCAGGCGCATTTCATACGGCAAAGCCTTCCGATCTCCTGCCGGAGCTGCAGGGCCGGCTCCCCATCCGCGTGGAGCTGACCGCACTCAGCCGCGACGACTTCAAACGCATTCTGACCGAGCCGGAAGCAAGCCTCATCCAGCAATATACCGCACTCCTGGCAACCGAAGGGGTCACGCTCAACTTTTCGGAAGACGGCATCGGCGCCCTTGCTGACGTCGCGGCGCACGTCAACGCCAATGTCGAAAATATCGGCGCGCGCAGGCTGCATACCATCATGGAGCGGGTCCTGGACGAAATCAGTTTCTCGGCCAATGACCATGAGGGCCAGACGATCACCATCGACGCCGCCTATGTTCACTCCCGCGTCGACGAACTCGCCCGCGATCAGGATCTTTCCCGCTTTATTCTTTAAGGACACCATCCTTTAAGCGCCCGCGGCACCCTCCCTGGGTACCTGCGCTCGGCAAGGGGTGGCCCAAGCTCCCCGGGGCTGGCCATTGACCCCGCGGCCCATCCTTGCAAAAAGACCCGCCAACCGTCCCAATCCGGTCATTCCAATCCACGAAAGGGGTGTCGATGTCCCGCGCCAATTACCTTTTCACCAGTGAAAGCGTCTCCGAAGGCCATCCCGACAAGGTCTGTGACCGGATTTCTGACGAGGTGGTAGACCTGTTTTTTGGCCTTGGCCCCAAGCATGGCGTCAGTCCCAAGGACATCCGCGTGGCCTGCGAGACCCTTGCCACCACCAACCGTGTGGTCATTGCCGGCGAGACCCGAGGCCCCAAAGAGATCACTCCGGAACTCATCGTCGAAGCCGCCCGCGGCGCGATCCGCGACATCGGCTACGAGCAGGACGGCTTCCACTGGAAGACCGCCAACATCGAAGTCCTGCTGCATGAGCAGTCACCCCATATTGCACAGGGCGTCGACGCCGTCGGCAACAAGGATGAAGGAGCCGGCGATCAGGGCATCATGTTCGGATATGCCTGCAACGAAACTCCCGAACTCATGCCGGCGCCGCTTGCCTTCAGCCACCGTATCCTGCGGCTTCTGGCCGATGCGCGTAAAAGCGGCCGCGAGCCTAAGCTAGGCCCGGACGCCAAGAGTCAGGTGACGCTACGCTACGTCGACCATAAGCCGGTTCATGCCACCCAGATCGTGGTGTCAACCCAGCATCTGGATCCCGAAATGACCTCGGCAGACGTACGCGCCGTCATCGAGCCCTATGTGCGCGAAGCGCTGCCAGGTGACCTCATCACCAAGGACACCATATGGCACGTCAACCCCACCGGCGCCTTCGTGGTGGGCGGACCGGACGGTGACTGCGGCCTGACCGGCCGCAAAATCATTGTCGACACCTATGGCGGCGCGGCGCCTCATGGCGGCGGTGCCTTTTCGGGCAAGGATTCCACCAAGGTGGACCGTTCTGCCGCCTATGCGGCGCGCTATCTGGCAAAAAATGTCGTTGCCGCTGGCCTCGCGCAACGCTGCACCATCCAGCTCTCCTATGCCATCGGCGTCTCCGATCCCTTGTCAGTCTACGTCGATCTGCACGACACGGGAAAAGTTGATGAAAGCAAGCTTGAAGCGCTGCTGCCGCAGATCATGAGCCTCAAGCCGCGCGGCATACGCGAACACCTGCAGCTTCTGCGTCCGATTTATGCGCGCACCGCAGCCTATGGTCATTTCGGGCGTACGCCCGATGCCGACGGCGGCTTTTCCTGGGAGAAGACCGACCTCGTCGACATCTTGAAGAGGGCATTCTGAGTTCTCATCCGGAACGGGCACGCGGCCAGCTCTATGGGCGGCGCAAGGGACCCCGGCTGCGCGGTGCGCAGGCCGAACTTCTGACGCAACTGCTGCCGGCTCTCAGCCTTGAGCCGGCGCAGGCGCGCGCTCCCCAGAACTGCTTCGCGGTGCCGGTAAAAGAGGTCTGGCTTGAAGTGGGTTTTGGCGCCGGCGAGCATCTCTACGCCCTGGCCCAGAGTCACACGCAGGTGGGCTTCATTGGCGCCGAACCTTTTGTCAATGGCGTCGCCAAGCTTCTCTCAAAATTGAAGGACGATCCTCTCAGCCAACAGCGCATTCGCCTCCATATGGGTGATGCACGCGACATCCTTTCGGAGCTTCCTGCGGCAAGCCTGGGGCGGGTATTGGT
>JAJZDZ010000080.1 GCA_021851325.1 Pseudomonadota bacterium
TGATCGGCTCCTGGGCTTATGGCCTCATCCGTGATGCCGGCCTTGTGCTGCTCGATGCTGCGGATGATCCGCAATTGGCCGGGCGGATAAGAGAGCTCCTCGAGGGTGAAATAGGGGCGCGGGTGGCGGATCTCCATGTGTGGCGCCTTGGTCCGGGGCACAAGGGGCTCATTGTTTCCCTGGTCACGCCTGGAGCTGTGACGGCAGAAGACATCAAGGCAACGCTACGTACGCGCTTTACCAGCCTCAGTCACGTCACCATCGAAATCGCCGTGTGCGCCGACTGCGCCACCTGATGCACGGGTAGGGCTTTCCGCGCGCCGGTGTCCTTCTCGATATGTAAAAGCCTCTCCCCACTCTACGCCACGAGCAGCTGCGCGCCGACGCAGCGCATGGCTTCCCCCGACCGGAGCACCGCCGTCACGCCGGATGCAAGGACGGTGCGATGAAGGGCGTCCAGGCGTCGCTGCGCCAGGCTGTGGCGTTGCAGCCCCGTCGTCTTGTGGTGCTGAGATCTTCGTAAAAACAGAACGATAATAGTCAAACTATCTATTTTATTAAATGTCGTCCTGCCGCTACACCCGCGCCGCACGGAAAGGGACGTTTCATGAGCGATGCACTGATCTGGTTTTTTGCGGTGGGACAGCTGGCACTGGCGCTGGTCGGACTGGTGCCGGGAGGGCTTCTGGCCGCGCCACAGCGCATCGCGCTCTGTGCACGCTATGCCGCTCTTCTCGCTTTGGTTCTGGCCCTTGCGGGACTTGGCTTGGTGCTGGTGAAGGGCAGTTTCCACACGCCGATGACGGAAGGCTTTGCCGGCCTGGAGTTTGACCCGCTGTCGTCCTCGATCGAGGTTCTGGTGGCCTTCATCGGCGTCATCGTCGTCGGCTTCAGTCACAATTATCTTGATGGCGATCCCCGCCATGGCGATTTTCTGAAGCGTCTTTGTCTCACCCTTGCAGCAGTGCTTCATCTCATCGTGGCGAAAGGCCTGCCGCAGTTCGCGCTTGCCTGGATTGCCACCAGCCTCTGTCTGCATCGGCTCCTCGTTTTCTATGGCGAGCGTCAGCCGGCGGTGCTCGCCGCGCGCAAGAAATTCGTGGTGGCGCGACTCAGCGATGCGGCTCTGGTGGGAGCCTTTCTCATCCTTGCGCGGCGCTTTGGAACCGTGGATATCGACGGCATCCTGACGGCCGCGAGAGGGCTATCGCCTGACGCAGGCAGTGCGGCGCTCAGTCTTGCGGCCCTGCTCCTTGCTCTGGCCGCGCTCCTCAAGTCGGCGCAATTTCCCATGCATGGCTGGCTGCTTGAGGTGATGGAGACGCCAACACCGGTCTCCGCCCTGCTCCATGCCGGTATCATCAATGCCGGCGGCTTCCTGGTGCTGCGCTTTGCCCCGGTCTTTGCGCACGCGGCCGGCGCGCTCGATGTGCTGCTGGTGGTTGGTGGCGTCACCGCCCTCTTCGGCGGGCTCGTCATGCTGACGCAAACCTCGATCAAGGTGTCGCTGGCCTATTCGACCATCGGTCAGATGGGGTTCATGATGCTGGAATGCGGGCTTGGCGCCTTTGGGGCTGCATGGATCCATATTATTGGCCACTCGCTCTACAAGGCGCACGCCTTCCTCAGTGCCGGCAGCGGCGTAACCCAGAAGGGGCGCAGCCAGGAGAACCCGCCGCGGCGGATGCCGACACCTCTTGCCTATGGCATCAGCCTCAGCCTTGGCGCTGCGATCGTGGTGGGCACGGGTGCTCTCTTCGGGTTCTCGCCGGTGACGGCGCCCGGCATGCTTGTGCTTGGCGGGATCGCAGTTCTCAGCCTGACCCATCTTTTCTGCGCGGCGGCGCCATCCTACCGGCCTGCACTCTACGGCAGGCTGGTCCTCCGCGCCTGCGTCCTTGCGGTTGCCGTGTTCGCGCTGGAAAGGGTCGCGGCCCGTTTCCTCGGACCAACACTGCCGGCGTTCCTGCCACTGAGGGGTCCCTTCGAAGCGGTGAGCGCCCTTCTCATACTGGCCGGCTTCGCGGCCGCGCTCCTCCTCCAGAATAGCGTTGCGGCAGCACCGCACGCGCCGATCCTAAAAGTGCTCTACGCCCACCTGGCCAACGGGCTTTACGTCAACACGCTGGCCAACCGCTGGGCGATCACGCTGTGGCCAGGCGCCGTGCCACCACGGCGGATCAGAACACCGCATTCCCTCTCATTGCGCTCAGGAGACAGAGCATGACCTTGGCCGTGAAGCAGACCCAATGCAGGACGGACGCCGCCGACTCTAGCCCGCTGTCTGCAGATGAGTTCCGCGCTGTCGTCGAAAAGACCTGCCTCAGAATTGCACCGCTCTGGCCTCTGGACAGCTTTGTTGCGGTCAATCCGTTCCTTGGCCTCAGTGACATGAGCTTTGCTGCGGCCAGTGCCCGACTGCATCGACTGGCCAAGCGCCAGATGCTGATGCCGCGCGCCTTTTATCTCGAGGCCCTGCAGAGTGGGCACATCGTCGATGCCGATCTGGATGCTGCGCTTCAGCGCATTCGCCACCAGGAGCGCACGGCCATGGATCTGGCGGCGTTCAAACATGCCCTGGCACACCCGCATCCGGCGAATGACGAGACCCCGGCCGCGGTTGCGACCATCGCAGAAACCCTAGACCGGCTTGCCGGCGGCAACCGGCAGGTGTCGCGCACCGCCTTCATGATCGACGAAATTTCCAAATGGTGCGCCGGCTATTTCGATCAGGGTCAGGCTTTGTGGCCGTCGCCGTGGCGGCATCTGCCCCTCTATCAGGCCTGGCGGGAAGCCTCTGCCTTCGACCGAAATCCCGAGACCATGGGGATCAAGGGCTTCCGCCGTGCCGTCGCGGCGCTGCCAGGTGAGCCGCTTGCCGCCATCCGCGAGGTGCTCGAACGCCTCGATATCCCACCGGCGGCCTACGAAGACTATCTGCATCGCGCCCTCCTCGATATCGGTGGCTGGGCAGCCTATGCGCGCTATCGCGTGTGGATGAGCGGGCTGGAGGGCCAGCGCGACGATACCCTGATCGAACTTCTCGCCATCCGCGTGGTGTGGGGGTATGCGCTTTATCTCGAACACGATGATGCGCTCTTCCGCACCACCTGGCAGGAGGCAATGGCCGCGGCCAGACGCCTTGCTGCGACTGATGTCCCCGCTGAGGGCAGTGATTTGCTCATCGATCTGATTCTGCAGGAGGCCTATGAGCACGCCTATCAGCGCGAACTCATCGCGGCCTTTGCCCTTGCCTGTCCTCCGGCGCAGACACCAGCGGAGGCAAGACCGGCGCTGCAGGCTGCGTTCTGCATCGACGTGCGCTCGGAGCCCTATCGCCGGGCCCTTGAGACCATCCTGCCACAGGCTCAGACCATCGGCTTTGCCGGCTTCTTCGGGGTACCCTTCGCCTTTCAGCCCCTGGCAGCGGACGCCGCCCAGGCGCAATGTCCGGTCCTTCTGAAACCTCTCTTCACCATTGGAGAGAGCCTTGCCAATGCCGATGCACAGGCGCAGCGGGAGGTACTGCAGCGTCTGTCTCTGAAGGCGCGGCTGCTGGAGGGCTGGACCTCCTTCAAGCGCTCGGCGGTCTCTTGCTTTACCTATGTCGAAACCGCAGGCTTTCTGGCGGCGCTCGCCTTGATCCGCGATGGTGCGGCGCTCTCCCGGCGCGCGGCGCCGCTGGGTCTTGAGGAAGGGGTGGCGGCGCGGCTGAAGCCGAACCTTGACCCGGGGCCCTGCGCGCATGCGCCTCTCACCGGGATCCTTCCCGCGGCGCGTCTTGACCTCGCCGAAGGCCTGCTGCGGGCCATGTCGCTCACCAAGGGCTTTGCCCCCCTCGTGCTCCTGGTCGGCCATGGCAGCACCACGGTGAACAATCCGCATGCGGCAGGACTGCAGTGCGGGGCCTGTGGTGGCCATAACGGGGCCGTCAATGCGCGTGTCGCAGCCGCCATTCTCAACGACGGGGAGGTGAGGCGCGGGCTTGGCGCAAGAGGTATCCTGGTGCCCGACGATACCTGGTTCATTGCGGCCCTGCATGACACGACCACCGATCGGCTTACGCTCTTTGATCTCGACCTGTTGCCCGAAGCGCACCGTCCCGGCGCCGCAGATCTGCACCAGGCTCTGGCCAAAGCCTCTGCCCTGACGGCTTACGAGCGCGCCTTTGCCTTGGGCGTGCCTCTCGATGAAGGCCTCAGTGCGGCCATCGCGCGGCGCAGCCGCGACTGGTCACAGGTCAGGCCGGAATGGGGGCTTGCCGGCAACGCCGCCTTCATCGTGGCGCCGCGGGCGCGGAGCCATTGCCTGGATCTGGGCGGGCGGGCCTTTTTGCACAGCTACAGCTGGCAACAGGATGCGGGTTTCAGGGTTCTCGAGCAGATCATGACCGCGCCGATGATCGTGGCGAGCTGGATCAACCTGCAATATTACGGTTCGGTGGTGAACAATGTCAGCTATGGCAGCGGCAATAAGGTGCTGCACAATATTGTCGGCGGGCTGGGCGTGCTCGAGGGCAATGCCGGTGATCTGAGGACAGGCCTGCCGGCGCAGTCCCTGCATGATGGCAAGGCTCTGGTCCACAAGCCGCTGCGCCTCAGCGTCATCATTGAAGCCCCCCTCGACGCCATCAACGCCGTCATCGCCAAACATGAAAGCGTCCGCCAGCTGACCGACAATCACTGGCTGCACCTGTTTGCGCTCGCAGAGGACGGCCGGATCAGGCATCGCTATCTCGGAGAAGGACAATGGCAGAGCCTGTCCTGAGCGGCCTTCGTCATCTCGAGCGGCTCGAGGCAGAGGCGATTTACATTCTGCGCGAGGCGGTGGCTGAGGCCAGAAATCCGGTCATGCTGTTTTCTGCAGGCAAGGATTCTACCGTGCTGGCCCACCTTGCGGTGCGGGCGTTCTCTCCGGCGCGACCACCTTTTGCGCTTCTACACATCGATTCGACCTGGGAGTTTGCCGAGCTGCTGGCCTTTCGTGACGCCTTTGCCCGCGCGCATGGCTTTTCGCTGCTTGTGCATGCCAATGAGGAGGGGCGCGCGGCAGGTCTGAACCCCTTTGATCATGGCGAACTCTACACCACGCGCATGCGCACCGAGCCGCTCAAGGTGGCGCTCGATAGGGGCGGGTACGACATTATCTTCGGAGGTGCGCGCCGCGATGAGGAAAAGTCGCGGGCCAAGGAACGGGTGATTTCGGTGCGCGGCACGGGTCATTCCTGGGATCCACGGGCGCAGCGTCCCGAGTTGTGGTCGCTCTACAATACCCGTCTGGGCAAGGGGCAGACGGCACGGGTCTTTCCTCTTTCCAACTGGACCGAAGAGGACATCCTGACCTACGCGCTGGTGCGCAACATCCCCCTTGCCCCCCTCTATTATGCACGGCTCCGGCCGGTGGTGGAGCGCAGCGGAACCTTCATCGTTGTCGATGATCCGGCCCGCATGCGCTTGCGGCCCGGAGAAGACATTCAGATGCGCTGGGTGCGTTTTCGCACGCTTGGCTGCTGGCCGGTGACGGGCGCGATTGTCTCGACGGCGGCAAGCTTGCGCGCGGTGGTTGAAGAGACCCTGCTTGCTGGCACCTCGGAGCGCCAGGGACGCATCAGTGATGGCGAGGACGGTGGCTCGCTCGAACAGAAAAAGCGCGAGGGCTATTTCTGAGCAAGCTATGAGGGGGGGATGGATGGCGCGGGACGGGCTGCGCGCCTTCACCTTCTGATCTCGTCGTCAGTTCTCGCTGGCGACAAACTGCAGCGCCTGCCGGGCGAGGCGCAGGCCATGATGGCGCTTGAGCGGCGTGGCCAGATAGCGCCGTACCGCCGCAAGCCAGATGGAAGCCCAGGGCGCCTGGCGCGCCTCTGCCAGCTCGTTCTGAAGCGCAAAGAGTACTTTGAGGCGATGGCAGGCGATGATCGGTTCGGCGATGCCGTGATCGTAGAGATTGTCGAGTTGCGCCGAAAGGAAAGCCTCACCATCTTCGACCTGCCAGTCAGAGGTCTCTTCAAGGCGGACATATTTGCAGTTGCGGCCGACGAAAGGCCCAAGCTGGAGCAAAGCACGCGGCCACAGCGTCGGGGTTTCTTCGCAGAGTTGGCGGGCCGCATTGGCGAAAGTCAGGGCATGGGTAAAATCGAGCCAGCTGACATTGTCGGCGAGGAGGCCGTCACTGGCTTCTTCGAAGGCGCGGTCGAAGTGCAGCAGGTTGTAGGCGGCCGCCTCCAGTAACGCGTCATAGAGCTCTTTTACCGGGCGACGCGATGACGCCAAAAG
>JAJZDZ010000081.1 GCA_021851325.1 Pseudomonadota bacterium
CCACCGCGATGAAAAGAGCGGCACTGACAGACTGAAACGCCGTGTCGTCAAGTCCGAGGGACAGTCCAAGCGTCGCCACGACAAGCCCGCTGGCGGTGAAGGAAAGTGCGAGGCCCGCAGTCAAGAAGAGGGCGCCCAAAGGGTGGGTATCTCGAGCTCCGAGGAAAAGAAGTGGCAGCAGTGGTAACACGCAGGGAGAGAGAACGGATAACGCTCCGGCTAAAAGCGCCGTTCCTGTGGTCGCAAAAACACTGAGCCCTGACATGTTAGTTCTCGGTGCGTTGCATCATCGTGGTGATCTCGCCTTTGTCCGTGACGCCCACAAGGCGCGCGATCTCGTGTCCGTCCTTGATCAAGATCAGAGTGCTCTGGCTGGTTGCCCTCAGCTGGCGTACTACGTTCTTCTGGGTATCGTAGTCGACGTCCAGCACCACATAGTTACTGAAGCGTGAGTTGGCCATGAGCGCGCGATGAATGATGTCTGACTGGACCTTGCAGACCGGGCACCACGAGGCAGTGATGTCGATGAGGACGGGGCGGTGACGGGCAATCTGCGAACGGAGCATTGCTTCGCTAAAGGGGTATTCGACTGCGGCCCAAGAGGGGCTTGAGGCAGCGATGATAAGTCCTGCCGCAAGGAGCACTGCTCCGTAGCGCGTCATGTTTGCATCCTCACGGTGAAGAAAGCTCCGGCTCAGGCGGGTATGGGCTCGCGTTGCCAGGCAAAGCTCACCCCCAGGGTTGCGCCATAGACCATATGCAGCATCAGCGTCATCAGGGGGGCGGCGACACCGAAGTGCAGGCCGAAGAAGCCGGCGCCAGCCATTGGCATGACGACGATCATCATCAATACCCAGGCCGCGATACCAAAGACGATACCGCGGACAGTTGCGGTGGAGCCTGGAAGCCGATCCTGGACGCGTGCAAACAGCGTCCCCCAGATTACCGTCCCAATCATGACGTGCAGCAGCCAGCCCATGGCAGGGTTCCGGCTGCCGAACATTGCACTCAGCATCGTGATGATGTTCAGTTGTGGCATCATGCCCATCATGGCTTTCATGACCATCAGGGCCGAAAGCACCAGCGTTGCGATAAGGCCGGCAATCATGCCGCGTGTAATCCGGGCCATGGACATCTCCTTCGGTAACATGCGCTGCGCGTCCGGGTGACCTCGCAGCGCGACGGGCTGGTGTTAGGGGTGCGGCTTGCCGGTAGTGGTCTTGGCGCTGCAGGGACTGGCTTTGGCAGCACAGGGGTTGACCTTGGCGGCGCACGGATTGGCCTTTGCGGCTGATCGCTGTGGCGTTGGTGCACAGGGCCTGGTCTGGGCCCGGCACGGGGCAGGTTTGGCTGCGCAGGACTTTTGCATCGCCGCGCATGGAGTTGCGGCTGCGGCATAGGCCGGCAGCTGGGCACTGGCAAGACCACTTGCGGTCATGGCAGCGCCGAGTACGAGCATGGAGCGATGAAATTTCTTCACGGTGCAACCTTCCGGAAAAGGGAGGCAGGCGTGCGCACACGCCCAGACATGAATGATTTCGCAGCCTCGCCAAGGAAGGTTACGTCGCAGGGCAAGACAGCCCCAAGATCATGAGGCGCAGGGTTATGGCTGGATGCAGGTCTGGTCTCGTATGGCAAATCACGTCGCGGCGGCGGCCGTTCGATGCTGCCGGCTTGTGCGGGTAGGGCGCTTCCGTATCGGGCAATTGCTATATTTTGACATTATTACTGTCAAAATATAGCCTGTTACCGAACCCGACTTGATGTCTCATGGCAGTTTTACCAGCCAGTACCAACCATCAGTATCGTGGCGCCAATATCGCGGCCTGGTTTTTGCTGCTTTCCGGCTTTCTTGAAGTTGTCCCGGGCTTAATCCACTATTTCATTCCGCTGCCCGCTGCCGAACAGATTGCCGGCCTTGCACTTGGACATAATGCTGCGCTCGTGATCGGGATGTTTTCCTGGACAGGGGCGGTGCAGATACCGTTTGGTCTGGCGCTGATGCTTGTTGCGGTGCGCTTCCGGTCGCTCGTTCCGCTTTTTCTTCTTCTGAATTTCTTGGAACGGGGGCTGATGACGCTCGCTGCCTGGGTGCTTTATCCTGCCCCCCATCATCCGCCAGAGGCCTACGTAAGCCCGGTCTCCGCCGCAGTACTGCTCGTCTTCTTCCTGCTGTCGCTGCGTACCGCCTGATCTGTCTGTTCCAGACGGAGGGAGCGCCGGATCCCTGCGCGGAGGTCAGGCTGGCGAGGCTGCTCCGACGAGGGCTGGCAGGTCTGCGAGCGAGGTGATTTCGCGGTCGGGCTTGCCCGGCAGACGTTCCGGGCGCTGGCCATAGCGGTTACACCACACCACCCGCATGCCGAAGGCGGACGCCGCATAGGCATCCCAGGCATTGGACGACTGAAACGAAATCATCGGCGCCGCGATGCCGAGCCGGTCAACCGCGAACTGGTAGACATGACGGTGGGGCTTATAGGTGCCGATCTCTTCGACTGAGAGTACCGCGTCCAGCAGATGGGCGATCCCGGCATTTTCGACGGCGGCGTCCAGCATGGCGGGGGACCCGTTCGACAGGATGGCGGTCTTGAGGCCTGCCTTCTTGACCGCCTGCAGCATCGCCGGAACTTCCACAAAGGCGTCGAGCTTCAGATAAAGTTCCATCAGACGCTGGCGCAGACCGGGATCGTTGATGGCGAGCGTCTCGAGAGTAAAATCGAGTGCATCGCCGGTGACTTCCCAGAAACCGACATGACGCTGCTGCAGCGCTCTCAGCCAGGTATATTCCAGCTGTTTGCGACGCCAGAGATTATTGAGGGGCTCCAGCTTGTCGCCCAGAACATCGCCGCAGCGGGCCGCCGCCGAGGCGTAGTCGAAGAGCGTGCCATAGGCATCGAACACACACGCCCTTATTCCCTCAAGAGGTTTTACGTCCATCGTTCCCAACCCCGGTCGGTGTGCGACACGGGCCCCTGACTTCTTAAAACTGCTATCATCCCCGTGCCCTCAGGCCTCGCCGCGGGCGGGATAATTATTCCGCTCAACAAACTCCAGTGCGCCCAGGATGTCGGCAACTGCTGGTCGCGCAAATGGCATTGTCTGGATCGACGACGCATAGAGTGTATGGTCCGGCCTCACGAGAAAAAGTCCCGGCTCCAGGAATTGTGCCGGCTCCTTGTCCGAAATTCCTCGAGAAACGAAGAGTCCCCATTTGCGACCCAGCACGATTGGCAGATCATAGGCTATGCGCAATTGCTCGAGGTTCCACCCGGTCTTGGCCTGGGTAGCGCGCTCAACTCCATCGGAGCTTACCGCAACGACACCGGTACCCAGACTAGCAAAGGCAGCGGTCTTGTCATTGAGCTCGCGCAAATAGCTTTTGCAAATCGGGCAGTGGAGGCCGCGATAGACCGCGATCAGCGTGAAGGCCGGCGGGCTCTCGGAAAAAAGTCTGAATCGTCCGCCACCGACGAGCGGCAGATCGATGTCAGGGACGCTCAGGCGTGGTTTGATCATCGCAAGAAAATCTCCCGGCAGAAAACCCTCATGGCTGGGGGGCAGACGGCCAGCGCAGAACGGTCCTGCCCATCAGGGCGGCAATCAAAACGAGGCCAAAGACGGTGCCGGCCTGCCACACCAGAACCATCAGGCTGGTGTCTTCGGGGTGGAAAAGGCGCAAGGCCGCAGCGGCCAGTCCGCCAGCGGCGAGAGCAGCCAAGGCTGCTGTGGTCATCGGCGTAATGGGTGCAGCCCTGAGGATCATGATCGCTATTACGACCGCAGGAACCAATCCGATCATCATGATTGCCGGCAGGCACTGCCAGTCGGCGCGCAGTGTGAGGCCGGAGGCGCCAAACTGTAGCCAGTCCGCCACACAGCCCTGACCGAGGGTGCCAAGCCAGACGGCGAGCGGGAGCAGCGGCAGGAAGTGCTCCCAGCGGGGCCGCCCGGGTACGGAGGCGCAGAAGCTGGCCATGGCGGCCATCAGTCCGGTGGCCAGGGCCGCGACCTCCTCAACGAGCCAGCGCGGATCGGCAAGGCGGGTGGCAAGATCGGGACGCAAACCCATGATGAAAACCACCGCCGCCACCCAGGGTAGAGAAAGGGCCAGCCACGTTGCGGTGCGCCGCTGCGGCGAACTGAGGCGGCGTACAGGGCCCGCTTTGCTTGCCAGTCGTTCAATCAGCTCTTCGGTCGTCAGTCTAGTCATCGTCCAGTCTTTCAGCCTCGGAGGGAGCAGGAACCAGACGCTGCCGCAAAGTCTTCACCCCGCGATGAACCGCCACTTTCAGTGCGGCGATCGACATCCCGCTGACCACTTCGGCCTCCTTCAGTGACAGCTCCCGCAATTTCAAAAGTTCCACAGCCTGTCGCTGCCCTGCCGGCAGCGCCGCGATCGCACGCTGAAGGAGTGCGGGGTCTCCTAGGGTGCCTGTTTCTGCATTCGCGTGCGCCGACGAAAAGGTTTCAGGCAATTCGGGAACCGCCGTTTCATTCTGTACGACGCGCGCTTTTTTGCGATAGGCATCGACCAGGCGGTGACGGGCAATGGCTGCAAGCCAAGGTGTAAAGGGTCTGTTGGTGTCGTAGGTATGGCGTACGGCATGAAGAGCCATGAGGACGTCCTGGACAACGTCATCGGGTTCAAGACCGTAGCCGCATCTGGGCGCGACAATGCGGCGGATGAGCGGGATCGACTCGCGCAGCAGCTGGGCATAGGCCGCCTGATCTCCCGTCTGGGCCGCCCGCATCAGGCCGCCAAGGCGTGCATCAGGATTTTCGACCGTCAAGACGTCCTCCATCTGCGCTCTGGCAAAACGGACACAGACAGGATGCGATCCCGTTCCTCTCCGGGCGATCGTTTCGCAGGACCGCAGGTGATGCAGCCACGACCTTGGTCAAGCTATCAGCCCGGGTGATTGCAAACAAGGCAGATGCCAGCCCTGCGTCGTGCATGGCAGCGCCGTGGCTAGCTTTCATGCAAAGCGGTGTTGCAATCATTGCGGTACGCGTGATGTCTGCATCCTGAGGTGGCTCCAGAAATCTCTTCTGCAACTTCCGCTGGCATTGTTCTGTCGCGTATCCAGATCTGAATACGGGCTGCGGCTTGGCGTGGCGTAAGATCCGGCGTGCCGGACTTTGGGCACAGGACGCTGTCCGCGCTTCTGCCAGGCGCAATCTGGTGCGCATTACCGAAGGCGATGCGGAGTGCCCGATCGACGTCTGCACCTCCAAATATCTTGCTTCAGGGTTGCAGCAGAACGTGCATCGGTTGGCGCAGGATATGGTGATCTACCCGGAGGATTTGGCGAGGTGCCATGCTTCGTCTCGGACGTGGGCATGGTCCAGAGGGATGCAGGAAGGCGATGAGGATGGCCGGTCCGCCTGGGCTTTGCGCGCGGCAGGAGGGGGATGCCGGGAAAACGGCGGCTGGCGAGACCAGGGAGAATCTGGTGTCGCGCTTGCGGCCATCCCCATCTGACCAGTTCGTACCGCCACCACAAAAGGCTACAGGCATCGGCGGATATTTGGAAACGTCATTCCGCTTTGCGCCACAGGCGGGCAAGCAGATGGTCGAGCGACAGCGGGCCTGCACCCAGCGCAATGATGGCGAGCGCCATGCTGGCCCAGGGCAGATGAAAATTTGCCCAGCCTGAGGGCACGACAAGCTCGATGACCGCGGTCATGGCAAGAAGACCGAGAGCACTGACGCGGGTGGCAAGACCAAGGACGAGCAAAACCGGAAGGGCGATCTCGCCCACTGCATCAAGGCGCGCGAGCATATCGGGGAAGGGCATCGCATAGGCATGGCCGAAGAGGTGCAGTTTGAATATGGACTCAAAGAGGAACTGGGCCGTTGGTGCGAGTGAGAAAAAGCCATTCCACTTGGTCAGACCGGAGGTAAAAAACGGTACCGCAAGAGCGATACGCAGCGCTGGCTGCGCCACCGGCAGCGCGAGCCGGCCCATAAGCGCGGTAATATCTTCAACGAACGTCGCGGCCTGCGCGAGGGTGGGGCGCATATCTAACCTCTC
>JAJZDZ010000024.1 GCA_021851325.1 Pseudomonadota bacterium
ACTATCACTTCTATGGATACCAGCGCACGGCAGGTGGTGGACAGAGCAAACTCAGCCTCAATCTACCTCACAACATGGTAACTCTTGGTGGTGACTTCTCGTACAGCCAGCTCTACAGCCGCGAATACTGGTACGGCTCCTCCAACATGCCACTTACACCCGGATACAATGATGCCTGGGACGAACACGACGACCGCCTACTCGCATCAGCCTATATTCAGGACGATATTCATTTCTGGAATGGCCGGGTGCATGTGGTGCCGGGAGTGAAATATCTCTATGCGCACACCACCAATAGCGACAATCTGGGCTTCTATTACCCCAATCCCGGTACAGATGTGGGTGATGACCATTATGTCTCGCCCACCATCGGCGCCAGCGTTGAAGCCATGCGCAATCTCGTGTTCTACGGAGCCTTCGGCCAGAACACGAAATTCCCCGACATAAGTGCCTTTTATGGCGCATTCCAGACGACCGCGAATGGCAGCCCGGTCATCGTCCCGGTCCAGGCCAAACCGGAATATGTCAACGATTATGAGGCTGGCGTGCGCTACAAGTGGCATGGCCTGACCGCGGCCTTCAACTATTACCGGGAAGACTTCCGCAGCATCTTCGTCACCCAGACCGATCCGGTTTCCGGGCTCAGCTATACCCGCAACGGTGGCTCGGCGCGCTATCAGGGTGAGGAACTGATGCTCACCGACAATCTCGGTCACTGGCTCGTCGGACAGTGGAATGGCTACCTCAATTATGCGCACAACGAGGCGGTCTACACTTCGAACGCCACCATTGCCGACACCGGTGTGGGCGCGACCTTTACGGCTGGCCAAAGTGTTCCGAACGTCCCCCAGGATCTGCTGTCCGCCGGCCTGGTGTGGGCTCATGACAATTGGCGCCTCAACCTCGACGGCCAGTATGTGGGCACCCGCTATGTATCAAATGGGTATTCGGGTGCACCGGTGTCGCCGGCGATCACTATTCCCTCCTACGTCACCCTCAATCTCGGTATCAACAAAACCATTCCGCTCAACTATGCCGGAGCGCATGCGCTCAAGCTTTCGCTCAATGTCGACAATCTCACCGACGAACAGTACTACGCCCGCGAGACCACCAACTTTGACTATAACGGCAACCAGTACCTGCAGGCGCTGGTGGGTGCTGGTCGGGCCGTGTTTGGCTCGGTCAGCATCTATTTCTAGGATTGCCAGCCTCTAAATGATGTGGCCGCCCCACAGGGGCGGCCACATGCTTTCGTCGGGAGAGGGTGAGGCACGTGGGTACGGGGACTGGGGGCCAATTGCCCGCGCTACGACAGGAACGGCAAGTCCGCCATCACAGGCACCCTATTGCGGCCGGCCTAATACAGAACTTTGGCGACGAGTTCGCCGTTTTCGTCAACGACCTCGAGGCGTGACATACACGGCATGCAGTAAACCCTGTCTCCGGCACGCAGCTCAACGCGCGAGCGGATCACGACTTTGCAGACCGGGCATTTGACTTCATTGGGGGCGAGGGAGTCCCCTGCACCTTTCCAGCGCCGGTAGAAGCGACGGTAGCGTGGCGGCACCTCGTTGAAGCCGGTTTCGTCGAGCTCAAAGACCTGGCGCGGACGCTTTTCCGTTGCGCCGCGCTGTGATTCCAGAGGATCATTCACGATTGAAACCCTAATCTTGCGACGGCACCGAGATACTCGCTTGCCAGATCGGGCCGGCTGGCCGGCTCTATTCCCAGTTCTCCCATGGTTTCGGAGAACGTATCCAGGATCAGAGGGTCAAGTTCGCGCTTGATCTTCAGCAGTCGCTCATGTGCGTGCGGTGCAGCGATCAGCCGGCGCCCCAAATCATTCTCGCCAAAGCCCATGTGACGGCGCTCGTCCGAAACCACCCCGCTGAGCATTTCTGAGGTTATGGGATCGGCATGCGCGGCATGATAGCGGAACACGGTGTACTCCATGCATTCCAGTATCACGTTCTGCGCCAGTACGGCTGCCTCCCAGTCACTGGCATGGACAAAGTCGAGCAGGCGTTCCTTGAATTTCAGAAGGCTGCGATTGGCGCGTTGCGGAATTTCGGCTTCGGGATCGCGTATGCCAAGCTGAGCCAGGCGGTGCAGCATGACTTCGAGGTGGCGGCCCTCGTCGACAACCTGGGTTGAAAGGAAAATCTTCGAGAGACGGTCGGGTGCGAACCCGATCATGCCGCTCGAGGCGTCGAGTGCAGCTGTCTCACCGACGCAGTAATTACATAGGATGGTGATCAGGCTTTGACGCTGATGCTCGGAGAGTTCGACCTCCCGGGTTGCTGGCGAGACGCCATATTCGCGACCGTGGAGGTATCCCTCCACGGTTTCGAACCAGAATTCAAACGAGTGCACCGTCCTGTGGAAGGCCGATGCATCGAGCTGATGAGGATCGTCCAGACCGCTCATGGTGATCCTCAGAGCGGTGACTGATATTCAAGGCCGATACGGGCGAGCCGGGTCTTGAATTCACCCAGCACCGTCGAGGCAAGGACCTTTTCCATTTCTTCAGTGGAAGCGCTGGAGAGATCTACACCCTGGTAAACTGCCTGGGTTTTGGGTCGGGCCCCGCTATCCATCTGGCGCTTGGCCTCTTCATTGGCCGCAGCACTTCCGGAGAAGGCAACGTGGAAGGTGGCCAGCATATGCTTTGACATGTCACGCTGCATCCGTTCGACATCGGCTTTGCGTTCGGGATAGCGACGGATCAGTTCCCCGATGCGGTTTTCGCCGAACCCGACATGACGTCGCTCATCGGCGATGGTGCCGGACAGTGTGTGGGCAAATTTGGGGTTGGTCTCGGCGTGGGAAGCCTGCAGCATCTCAAATACCGAGAAGGCCATGCCTTCGAGCACAATATTCTGACCGACTACGCCGGCCACAAAGTCTTTCTTGTCGACTTTCTCGAGCAGGACTTCTGCGAACTTCGCCAGGTGAGGATTAAGATAGGTGGTGATTGTGGTCTCGAGATCCTGAGGCTTTATGCCGAGATCATAGAGGCGCTGGGTGAAGATTTCGACATGCCGGCCTTCGTCAAGCGTCTGGGTCGCAAGGAAAGCCTTGCTGGCCTGATCGGGGGCTGAGTTGATCAGACCTGAGGACGCGGCCAGCGCACAACGTTCCCCGGCAATCAGCTGTACCGTCGAACGAATCTCACTTTCGCGCAGAAGATCATTATCGAGCATGGACTCCGGTTCGTGATCATCTGGTCCGTGTCCATAAACCGTGTCTTCAAGGTAGCCCTGCGGGCACGATTCAAGCCACCTCTGTATGGAATAGTTGGAAAGAAAATCTGCCATGTCCGTTCTCCCTGGGGTCTGGTGTCGCTTCTGTTTGGTCCGCCGACGCCCATGCCTGAACGGCCCATCGGGCCCTCCTTTGCGCACAAGACCTGTCGTCGTGCCGTGCGTGATGGCGCCTTTTGGAGGGCAAATGCCTGACCCAGGGAGGTCGGCGACAGGGTCTCGGTCGGCCAGATGGTCGCCCGCGCATGCCCGGTCCCTTGCGCCCCGCGTCAGCTGCCCCTGCCACCTCCTCGGAACACAACCCACGCCGGGGCATGCTAAAAGTGACGCCAGCGTCATTGTTGACACAGGTCAAAATTGGCAGCGTTGGGACTGCTTTCTCCGCTTGGTTAGGGGCCCTGAAGCCCTATCGTACCGGAGCCTGGCCAAGCCGGCATCGGTTCAGGCTTCCTGTGGTGGCAGGGTAAGGGACCCGCGCGCGGGATGGCTGGCCGGGGAGCGCATCCTGACCAGGGCCCAGGCAGGTTCGCGGTGGGCGAAGGCCGAAGCTGCTGAGCACGATGACTACGCCCTAGCACTCCGAGATGCAGGTCGCGGCCTGTCTCCCATCGTGTCGGTAGCAGGTAAAGATGTCCGGTTTCCGTAGCACATCGATTGTCCGCTTTGGTTTGCCCGGAAACCGCTGGAGCTTGTGGGCCGCCGCGCCCCTCGATGGGGCCGCATGGGTGCCATCAGACCTGCGATGGGCTGCTCGCTGCGATCGCGCTGGCCAATGGCCTGACGCTGGCAATACGCAACGATTTCGATGTCGCTGGCCTGGGTATGATGGTGTTCAATCCGCTTAAGTACGCCTTGCGCAACCATCGATCGTAGTGTCGGTCGATCCGGAGCAGCATAGCGCCCAATAGCGCAAACGCGGCATGCTGGCGGGAGGGTAGAGGTAAAAAAAGGACCTTTCGGCGATAATTGCGGAAGGGGAATCGCTTCTCGCCGAAAGGTCAAGTTCGGAACCAAGGACGCTTGGGGCAGGGCTGCGCGGGAGGGTAGCTGCACAGGCGAGCAGCCCTCCCTGGCAGTTAGAACCTCACCCCGACAGTGACGTAGACGGCTCTTGGTGGAGCGGGCAGGGCAAGGAGCGAGCCCTGGCCGACTGACCAGCCATTGCCGCCATAAAGACCACCAGCAGAGACGTATTCGAACGCGTTGTATTTCTTGTCGAGCAGATTATCGATCTCCAGCTTGAGGGAGAGGGTTTTGAACATTCCGGTATAGTTCGATACCGGCACGTCAAGTGAAGTCGAGAAATTCACGACGCCAAACGATGGCAGTTTGACGTTGCTGGTGATGTTCTGATTGTTGTCGTAGATGTGCTGTTTGCCGGTGTACTGGTAGGAAATGCGCGGCTGTAGCAGGATCCCGTCACCCAGGAAGAACTGATAGTAGGCGCCAATGTTGAAGTTAGCATTGGGCGTGTAGGGTACGGGCACGCCATGCAACGTATTGCCATTGCCGTTGATGAAGGTGGTGAACTTGGCGTCGACGATGCCCAGATTGAAGAAGGTGAATAGATTCTTGAAGGGCGACGCGTCGGCGAAAATATTGACACCCTTATAGGACGAAGACCCGAACGCGAGCAGTGCTCCACCACTGGCCAGGGCAGTCGGGATCGTTTCGTGTGTGAACTCAAGGTCGTAATAGGTCAGATTGATCAGGATATCCTTAGCCGGCCCGAGTTTCGCCCAGCGAAGCTTCGCGCCACCCTGATAGTATTGCCCCTCCTCAAGGTGCACATTCTGTGCGGGGATAGCGATAAAGGGACCGGTGCCGCCGCCCATTTCCGGTTGGCGATAGGCGACCGCCCAATTGCCGAAGAGGCTGAGCCACTTCAATGCTCTCCAGTTTGCACCAACTGACGGCTCGATACGGCTGAACGACTTGCTTGTCGCGGGTGAGGGAGTGATCCCGTTTATGGTCGATAGATCGGCTCCGAAATTGTACAGCATGGCAAGGGGAAACTCGGCCTGTTCGTCCGAGGTGTAGTCTGTGTAGTAGTCGAACCAGCGAATGCCGGGCGTGATATGTAGAGACTTGACCGGCGTAATAACGTCCTGGGCGAACACCGCGGTATCCACCTGGGTGAAGATGTTGCTGTTGAACTGACCATTGGGAACCGACTGGCTTCCCATGATGGGAATTCCGGGCGCAATCGGAAGGTTGGGATTATAGAGCTGCTCGCGCGAATGGTAGTAGCTGTATTGCAGGAAGCCACCCACTGTTACGTGGTTGTGCGGCAGGAAGATATCGAGGCTGGGTTTGTCACCGACCGACCAGGTGTGCGGCTGATTGATCTCATACTGTGTCGGTCCACCGAGCACATAGTCGTGGAGTGGTGTCCAGTGCTTGCGATTTTCATAGGTGACGTAGAAGAGGTCATGAAACATGCCCCAATTGCCGGTCGACAGATTGAGCTTTGCATAGCCAATGCGGATTGCGTTGGTGTCATATTTGTAGTTCACCGAGTGCGGGAGCGTGGTGTAGAAACCGGTCGTCTGTTCGCTAAAGAGCGGGGCACCTGGTGCGTTGAAACCCTGAAGCGTGACGTTGCAAGGACCCAAAGGTGGATTGTTACCATTGGGATCGGTGCAGGAGCTGGCTGCGATGGGGGTGACCGGCGTGGCGAGCGGGCGGTAGGCGCCGCTCCGCGTGGCGTAAAAGCCAAGGGCAAAATTGCCGCCTGACCAGCTTTTGCGGGTTTTGAAATAGATCGCCCAGTTCTGGCTGTCCTCGGTAAAGTGGTCAGGGGTCTTCCAGAAATTGGCCGAGGCATCGACGCCACCGGCAATTACGGTATCCCAGCCATCGACGTTGCCGGTCTGCGCGTCGAAGCTGAGATTTTTGGTGTCGAAGCTGCCATAGGTCAGTTCGAGATCACCGCCAGCGGTGTCGGTTGGCTGTAACGGTACGAAGTTGAGACCGCCTCCGACATTCTGCCAGTAACGATCGGCAGGATTTCCTGGCCCGTAGGTGACGGATAGAGCCTGGAGCAGTGAACTCTGCGGCACCAGGGTGGTTTGCCAAAGACCATTACCCGGGTTGGTCATAGGCACGCCGTCCCAGGTTACCATGATGCTGCCATTGTCCGGATTACCGCCGGAAAAGCCCGCCCAGCCAAGCTTGACGCCGTCAATGCTGATCGTGGTCTTGGTCGAGCCGGTGGCGCCATAGGTGGAGGCGCTAACACCTGGAACAAGATTGAGGACACTGGCGACGCCACCAACCGAGGTTGCCGCCTTGATCTGATCCTGATCGAGCGTCTTTACCGTCTGTGACGAAAAGAACTCCTTGTTGTGGCGTTCGACGCGCGCCGTGATGATTACCTGCTCGATCGCGTTTGAACTGCCGATCTGAGGTATGGTGCTGGCACTCTCGGCGAGCGCGCCAGAGGCCGACATGGCCAAGAGCGAAGTTGTGACGAGCAACAAGGCACGTTGCGCGCCCCTGGAAAGCCTGTTTGTCCGGATAGTCATGACCGCCCCTCGGTGAGATCCCGAGCGAGTGATGGCGGCGCTCCGCGACAGAGTTGCGACAGTTCAAAGATGTTGGGAAAAATCAATATATTAATTGTGAAATAATTATCCAGACAGATGTGACATTTTCAAAAAAAGATCAGGAAAATATCGTGAAGCAATTTTTTCAATTCACCGGAAAAATCGAATATGACACGCGTAGTATTCCGGCGCATGAACGGTTGTTGATTTCGAAGTTCATTTATTAAATGTAATCGCGAAAAGCTGCGACGAAAAATGCTGGATACTGTTGCAGCGCGGCCGCACCAAAATCACCTGCTCGGTGTTGGTGTCGGGTTGGCGAGGGTTGCCTGCGGGCTGCTGAGGCCACAGGGCTGCATGTGGAGAGCTGTGTCAGTCACGGCTAAAGGGTGGGTTGCCAGAACCGTGTGTGACAAAGAGCCGGCCGGGACTCCAAACCTCTTTGGCACCTGCCGGGCATCGGTGTGAGGTCCAGCTCATTCTGTACCTGCCATGCATGCCTGTTAGCCCGGAGCGAAACCCTGGTTGCCACGGGTTAGGTCAGTATCCCGCCGCTCGTTCATCTGAGGTTCAGCGACGCCTCGTCATACTGTGTGAGCTAGCAGCTCAAACTCGGGTATCCACATGAAGAACCTGGTAAAAGTAAGTATCGCTGCGGCCATGGTCGCGAGTTTTGCCTTTACTGGTACAGCACTCGCGCACATTGCTCCTGCGAAGGCAAAAGCGTCGGGCGAACGCGCTGGGTCGTGCTTCTTCGTGAGCCAATTTGACAACTGGCGCGCGCCTAACCCAAAGACGCTCTACATCGACACCTATTTTCATCATTACTACCGCCTCGATCTGTCCGGAACCTATCCCATGCTGAAATGGCCGGATGCGTTTCTGGTCATGAATGTTGAGGGACCAGATACAATCTGCTCGGCAATTGACTGGGACTTGGCGGTGGACACGAGCCCGGGCGGTTTTATCGAGCACATTATCGTCAGGAAAATGACACCTCTCACGCCGGCTGAGGTCGCTGCGATCCCGGCCAAGTTCAGACCATAGAAGGTTCAGTCTGCGCGGCCCTAAGGTGGCTGGCCGTGGGAAAGTTCTCCACGGCGCGGGAAGGTGACAAAGTGCGAGGCTGCCAGCCGCGCAGGCGCCAAGGTCAGAGTGGTGTACAGAGCTGAGCGTGCGATCTTGTCTCTTCCGGTGGCGTACATCTCCTTGAGCACGAAATCCGGATCGCTCCCCTTTAACTTTTTCAGGCGCGCTGTAATTCGTCGATCGTGGGAGCGGTTGGACCCATGAGCAGACCGTTTCTGCGCAGGTTAAATCTCTAAGTCCGCGATTAGACCAGTTCGCAGCTTCTGATGCCGGTAGCATTTTGTGTCCGCGGTGATGTTCTTCCTAAAAGGCCAGGATGGCCTGCTGGATCCGCAAATTTGACCACCAACCGCTGGCGGCGCCTGCTACCGGATGGAAAGTCCTATGAGGAAACTATTAAGTCATTGTTATATAATGATCTATTTTGGCCCTTCTGAGCTAATGTGCTAGACAATGTGCTAATTTTTGAGCCGCAAATCCCATCCGACGCTCTAACACAGATTTTACACTAAGTAGCTGATATTACAAGAGAATTACCCCCTACCTACAGTCAACCGAAGGCAAAACCCCTGAAAGCCACGCGAAATCGGCCATTTTCACCATTTGAGCTTCCTCGAAAGCGTTACCTGCTCTGACCTGCTGTTGACGACGATGGAGCGCGGCACTCTCGGGACCATTGTCCACAAAGCCATCTAGTTCGTGGGCGCTCTGCTCAGTCGCTCGTGCTCGGCGATAAGAAAGGAGATGTAGCTACGAATGAGGTTGCAGAATAGGCGGGCCTCATTCGGTTGCAATGCTATCGCGGCGTTGAGATCGGCACCGTGCCGTATGCCACCGCCAGTAGGCGACGACAGATAACCATGCAGCGCCGTCGTCCAGTTCAGCACCATTTCCAGCGTCTTGCCCTTGTGCCGCCTGCGCAAGTCCTCTGCAATTTTATTGAAGTATTTTCCCTGCACGGTGCCTGTTTCCGTCGCGATCCCCTGGAATGCGGTGGATACGGTCTCCAGCAGCCACAATATCTCTTGAACCGCAGGACGGTCGCGGCCTTCGGCCAGAAGCTCTTCGGATTCGGCGAGTGACTTCTGTATTAACTCCTGGGCCTGTTCATCGAGCGAAACGACGCGCTCGGGAAGCGCAATAGCGACCTGTGGGTTTCTGTTGATGAGGTCGGGCGGTCGTATTTCATAAGCAGCACCGTTGTCGGCAAGCACGCGATTCATCCGCCCAACGTCAGGCACTGCGAATTCCGCATGGTTGGCACGGAGTGTCTCACAGTCTTCGTAGAAGGCCTTAATAAACAGCGGAGCATTGTCGCTCGCATTCCGCATGTACCTATCCAGGTCCGACTCCGCCCAACTTTCGCTCGAACTCCAACCTGATGCAGAGCCGGACGCATTCGTGAAATAGTTCTTGAAATGCTCCAGAACCGCTTGCCTCCTCTCGCTCTGTGACGCGATTCTACCGATCAAATCGAAGAAATCGTTGACGACGCCAGCCGGTATTTCACCGGGAGAGTCGAACCGCCATGCACCATTAAACTTCAACATCGGTTGGCATCCGCTATTCAGGAAAAAGATCACGCACGCGGACGAACGGCGCGCCAGTTTCACCCGCCCGACGGACCTTTCCGAGCAGTACATCTGACAGGTGCAGTCCGCGATTCAGTGTTTCGAACAGGTCTAGCCCGTCCATGCAGATAAGTCGCTTACCCCGTCCGAACGCATGCAAACCATCCTCCGTGAATCCGCTTTGGCTGATGAACAGCCCACGGGTCCAGGCCGCCTTATCCTCGACCTTGGCATTGAAGGCGCGCAAATCTGCGGCGGCAGTCTGTGCGTTCTGCCACTTGGCTTCCACAAGGTAAGGCACCTCGGCGAGCATGAAGCTTCCAGCAATCTGCTCGCCGCGCAATCTGAACGGCTCGCGGGCCTCCATGCCAAAAGCATCAAAGAGCGCCTTCAAAAGCTTCTCGAATGCGTAGCCGCGTGGCTGCGGTTCCATGGCTGACAAGGCAACCAAGTCCTTTCCGAGCTGCTCCAGCAAAGCCGGGTCCGCCTTACGCGGCTTGCGAGATGATGATGCCGGCAAGCCTCCTTCGAGCCTGCGGATCAAATCAAACAGGCGCGCTCTGCGTTGGGCACCGTTTCCTCGCGACGCGCGCGTTGTCGGACAGCTTCGCGATACTGCCACAAGGCCCTAAGCGCCTGCGAGGCCGCGGCGGCGTCCACCGTTTGAAGGTAGCACCGCAGGCGGTTCATCTTGGACGTGCCTCGCACCTGAAAGCGTGGCGCATCGATATCGACCTTGAGTTCTCCGGCAAAGAATTGCGAGAAAGTGCGATTGGAAAAATCCAGCACGTAGCCGCGCTGGTTCTCTCGCTCAAACAGGTCGTCTACCAGAAGCATGTCGATGGAGTTGATAGAGCTCATGGCTCTTGCACTCCTTCGCATTTCCACGGATCGCCGGGAAGGAGCGGAATAAGACGTGTAGTGACAGCGCCGGCCGCAGCGGCGCTATCCCATTTGTATGCGCCGGCCAGCAAGGGGCCTATGTCGGCGTTAAATTGCGGGTCGCGGAGTTTTTCCTGGAAATTCTGCTCGAACAGCGCGCGGGTGATGTGATGCCCGCCCCTCTCCATATATTCGACAAAGGCCGCTACAATACGGGCCGGATCGACGGCCGGTTTTTCGAGGGCAACCGCGAGGTCGAACAGGTCTCTTCCTTTCTTGCGCTGGTAAAGCGCCCGAAGTTTTGTCCCCAAAAGCTCGTCAAGCTCGTAACTGGCGATTTGGCAAGCGCCTTCGAACCAACGCGATGACACCTCAAACGGCACATGCGTGATGCCGTAAATGGAAAAGTGTTCGCGCGAATTGACCTCCACCTTCAGTCGAAGGCGGATCGGGGGCACGTCCTCGGAATCAAATCGGTATGAGAATGTGACGCGCCCCTCTGTCTGCTTCCACTGCGGCTTTTCCAGCCACGGATCGAGAACTGAGCGCAGCGCCTCCATCATCGGGCCTGCCGGCTCGGCGTTGACCTGTACCAAGTCAATGTCTTCGGAATAGCGTGCGGCGGGTTTGAGGTGCAGCTTGTAAAGCGCCGTGCCACCTCTGAACGCCAGCGCATCCTTCAAAAGAGGATGCGAGAAGATGGCGACCAGCGCACGGCTGATAACAAGGTCCTGCTCAACCTGAAAATCCTGAACCCACGGCGCTTGCGACCGCCATTCCGTGATGTAGTCGCGCGGAATCATGATTCCACCGTCACGGCTGCGTTGACGTAGAGCTTCCAGTTTTCATCACGCTCGGCGCCGTTCATGGGCGCAGTCGGCAGAAGAACCGCCGATTGTTTTGCGTGCTGCCGAACGTAGGCCTTGAGCGGAGCGGCCCTTTCACCTGCGCCTACATGCTCAAGCAGATAGCCGAGCCGCTGCGCCCACGGAACCGGTGCCGTTTTCGCCGCCTGTACAAGCTTCTGCGGATCGATCTTCTCAGCGAGTTCGGAAAGGATCGTGGCGACCTGATCAAGATCGCCGACGTGATGCTGGTAACCCACCAGGTCGATTGCCGTCGCCTCAGGCGTTGAAACGCGGATTGTCCCGCGCAGCGTGTTGAATTCCTGAATGGGCACTTCCGCGATGCGCTTGCGTGCCATGAACGCTACCCGCACGGCGCCGCACTGGATCGGGCGCCGGTTCTTGGCGAGCATGACTTGGAATTCCTGCGGCCTATGGTGGGCCGCGCCATGATACTGCGCGGCGGTGAGAAGGCCCGCGTAATAGACTTGACGCTGGCTCTTCATGAGCCCCGGAATGAACTGATCGGCAGGAAGGCTGCCGAGAGAACGGTATTCAGGCGGAACAATGATGTAGAAGCTGCGTACCGGAGAGGCGACCTCTCCTTGCTTCGCAAGGCGGTTGAGGGCGAGCTTTGTGGCGGCGGCGGAGACGCCGAGGGCTGCCTGAGCGTCTTTGGAGGCAAAACTGTAGCGTCCGCTGGCGGCGAGCCCCGCGATATACTCCCTAGCGTTCAGAGGGTTAGAATCTGTTTTCACTTGCTGAAAGTATCATTTTTCGATCCTTTGAGCAAGCAAATCAGGAGACTATGGCCAAAAGGCCAGCACGCCTCCCGGCACATGCTGCTCGGGGCGCTAGTCGCGGTAACCCGGATATTCCGGATAGTAGTTCTTCGCCTCCTTGGGCTGCGCGCGACGACTCAATTCGCCGACCATGCTTTTCGCCGCGTCAGATCACGCTCCGGCGCGAGAATTGCGCGCTGCAACCGGCTTGGCGGATTGGCGTCCCGCACTGCTGACCGTAACGATCTGGCTGCCGCCGCGGCAGGCGGTAACGGACTTGGCTGAAGACGGCACGCGGCGTGCCGCCGACGCGCTAGCGCAATTCTGAGCGAAGCCGGCGCAACATGCGTCGCGCTATAGGCGGTGGCACTTTTTCGTGCATCGCCATAATGTCGTCCAGGTGGCAATACCGCAGGGGCTTTCCGCTTCCACACGGACACAGCCAGTGACCTTTCGGCCAGTCCTGGGAAAGTAACCTGGGATGATAACGTAGGTTTTTTTGCTTGTTCGGTATGCCGAGAGCGTCGGCATAGGCTTCTTCAAGCCCCTTTGTTCCGTGCGGCCTTTCACCGAATGGCCACTTGCCGGTTTTCTCGAACCAAAACTGGCCGAGAAAATACTCGTTGAGCGGCCCGTTTATATGACTTGCGAATGATTGGTCTTGGGTGGCGACGAGCCAGTTCTCCCAGACTGTTACGCAGCAATCGCCATCCGAGTTGATGTGACGCTCTGCTTTGCGCGGAATCTGGCCACCGACTTCGAAGACCTTCGGCTCTCGACGCGGGTAGCGGTCCGAGAATTCCATTTTGATGTCGAACGCTGTGATCGGCCCTCCGGGGGCGGCAACGACGCCATTCTCAAAAGCGAGATAGCTCCCATCGATGCGGATGACATGGCGATCTACCGAGGCGCGTAACTTGGGCTGATCAAAGGCGATCGCCGTCTTCACCTCGTCCAGCGTCAACAATCCCCGCGATCTTCCTACGATTGTGCCCAAGGCTTCGACTGCGCCCCCGCGCGGTTGATCTGGTCGATAGCGGCTTCAGCGCGGTGGGTGTCTCCGGGATGAGCGGCGCGGACGACAGCTGGCGCCGCCAGACCAGTCGCGGCAGCGGGAAGCAGGGCTTCAAGCGTACGATCAACGAGATCGGCGCCAAGGTGTTCACGCAGGAGCGTCGGCACTTCATCGAAGCTGCTCGCGCGCAGGTATAGCGCAAAATCATGCCGAGCCTGCTCCAGCCACTGGTAGAAATTCTCGGGCTTCTTGGGCTCTTCAGCCCACTTATCAGCGAAATTTTCCGCCGGGTTGACCGGGTTTTAAGTCTGGTGTGCCGAACGGGGATATCGGGAGGGACCGGGATCAGATTCTGGAGAATGCCGGTATGGCGCGGATTGGCCCCCGCGGTGGTGTCGGGGACTTGGCGCCTGTCCCGGCCAAGCGTCGCGTCCTGCCCGGACAAAGGTGCGTTCGGTTACTTAATATCCAAGAAGGGCTCGAAATTTTAAAACAGCATTTGCCGGTCGCGAGGGTCATGCTAATAAGCCGGTCCTGCGCGGGCGTAGTTCAATGGTAGAACGGCAGCTTCCCAAGCTGCATACGAGGGTTCGATTCCCTTCGCCCGCTCCATTCCTTAGGGCTTTGGTAAAGTCCAGTAATATATTGATATTTTCCTATATTTCTGCCTGCGTAGGTATTGTGTAGAAGCATTTTGGGATTCGATGCCGTCCCGGCCGTACGGTTCGATTTTTCGGCCGTGAAACCCGCGCTGCTGTCCGTTTCATGAAGATGTCCACCGCTGACGCCTGTACCTGACGCCATCTAACGGCGTCGGCCCGCGTCGGCCTCCCCCGGGGCCGAACCAATATTTCGTTGCTCGTTCTCTCGCTCAAACAGGTCGCCTACCAGAACCATGTCGGCGGAGTTGACGGAACTCATGGCTCTTGTACTCCTTCGCCTTTCCACGGATCGCCGGGAAGGAGCGGAATAACACGTATAGTGACAGCGTCGGCCGCAGCGGCGCTCTCCCATCTATATGCGCTGGCGAGCACGGGGCCTATGTCGGCGTTGAATTACCGATCGCGGAGTTTTTCCTAGAAATTCTGCTCGAACAGCGCGCGGGTGATGTGATGCCCGCACCTCTCCATATATTCGGCAAAGGCCGCCACAATACGTGCCGGATCGACGTCCGGTTTTCCGAGGGCAACCGCGAGGTCAAACAGGTCCCTTCCTTTCTTGCGCAGGTAGAGCGCGCGAAGCTTGGTGCCCAACAGCTCGCCAAGCTCGTAACTGCCGATGTCGCAATCTCCCTCAATTCACCGGGACGACACAGAGAATGGACGCACGTAATACCTCCGACAAAGGCCCGGAACGGTGCCGGATTATACCGGATTACGAGGCCTTCCTGCATGACCATGGCGAACAAAGGACTTCAGCGGAGATGACGGCCATGCAGAGCATAGATGATCAGCACGTCGCCAACTCTGCCTTGAAGATGAATCAGGATGCGGGCGACTTCGTCGGCCAATCGTAGCGGTCGGTCATCGGATCATTTTAGGATTAGGATTCTGAATATTTGTCTCTTGCGCCTGCCAGTCCTCGACGAGATGTTTGCCTCGGTCGCAATCGCTGCTGTAGTGCGCTTTCTCTAGTAGAAAATCCGTCGTCCAGCCGGTGATAGTCGTCCCTGAATTGCGTGATCGCGCTCCTACGCAGCGGCTGGTTTTTCAGCGCGTCCTCCAGCTTCGTCTTGGAAGCCTGAGCCTCGGCGTACTGACGCTGCGCAAGGCTATGCATCAGCTTTTCGTATTCGGATCGAGGGTTCTGATTTTCCGCTATGCCATAAGGTGGATAACCTTCTGCGCGTAAGCCGAGCGCGTGCCTGCTGACTTCCTATATCTGTCTAGAAAGCCTTTAGTTGGAGCCACCGCGAGGGGGGCTATAGGGCCATTTCAATCGCGCAGCGTTTCAATGAAGCCAGCCCGCCGTGCTGGCCAGGGCCCATAGACCCAGACCGAGGTAGAGCGCAGCGGCTCCCCAGCGCAGAACCCTCATTGGAATAATCCTCGTGGCTCCGTGTCCAAACAGCACCGCTGGAATATTGGCCAGCATCATGCCCGAGGTGGTACCAGCTACGACGACGGCAATATTGTGGAAGTGTGCGGCCAGTGCCGCAGTTGCTAGCTGTGTTTTGTCTCCCATCTCAACCAGGAAAAAGGTGGTTGCAGTGGTGAGAAATACGCCAGAGTGCATGCGACCTGTTTCATCATCCCTGCTTTTGTCCGGAATGAGCGCCCATATTGCCATGGCAATGAATGAGAGTGCGACCGCATATTTGAACCAGGTGGCCGATAATAGATCTGCCAGATAGAAGCCGACGAAGGCTGCCAGCAGATGATTTGCGACGGTAGCGACGAGGATGCCAAGCAGTATCGGTATGGGCGCGCGAAAGCGACTCGCCAGCAATATTGCCAGCAACTGTGTCCGGTCGCCCATTTCCGCGAGCGCAACCAGCAAGGTCGATACAGAGTAGATAGTGAGCACCTAAGGTCTCCTTGGCTGACGATGACAGGCAACGGTGCTCACATCCCGCCAGCCTTGGGGGTGCGCACCGTTGGTCTCGCCAATCGGACCTGTTGATCCGCCACGCGCGCCACGGCTCTAAGGCCAAGCATGTTGACGCGATGTCCGCTCAAAAGGCGGACGGCTACTCCCCAAGGGGTTTCGACTTATAACGAGGAACAGGAATCAGGGTCAATTGCGGGGCAGACCTTGTCCCGCCTGTCAGATCGCGAATGAAACCCTGGCAGGCATGTGGACGCTGCGCCCGCCGGGGTTCGCCCTGGCTCCGGCGCCCTGACAGAACGCGAAAGAAATTTAGGCCGTTACGACGATGGCGCCGCAAGCTCACGAGCCCACAGAAAGAGCAGGGGCAGAAGATAGATGATGACGTTGCCAAGAAGGTTGCCGCGCACGCCTGTACCAGCAGATGTGTAGGGCCCACCGAATGCCTCTGCTGTGACCCACACCGACAGCGAATAGAGGATGCCGAAGGGAAGCATGAGCTTCATAGCCCGACCGGTCAGTAGGCTGATCGCGATAATGGTTTCAGCGATTGCGACCAGCACGGCCACTGTAACTGGCCCGATCAGGCGGACGATGGTTACAACAAAGCCGAGCCAGATGGCGACAAGATGAGGCTGACCCGGGATCACGCTGGTGATCTGGCTGGTAAAGTGAAAAAGAAAGGCCGGCAGCCACTTCAGTACGGCATCGAACAGCCACAAAAGTCCGAAGGCCAGTCGCGCATATGTCCACTGCGCCTCGGTGCCTTTCGTCTCAGTGATCTGCGTACGGCGCAACGATGAGTGGGCGGCAAGCACGAACAGGAAGGTGATGGCATATGCGATAAGAACGCCCGGATCGGTCTGCCCATGCGCGTAAGGAAAGCCAAGCCCGTTCAGAAAAACCCAATAGATCAGGCTGTAAACGAAGCCGATACGCGCGGTCGCAGCGAGTGCGGTGCGCGACAGAAGGGCAAGCCCAAGCAGCACAGAGAGGGCAACGAGAAGTAGTGCAATTGGAGTTGGCCCTATGCGTTCTACCCCGTGCGCCATGGCAAGAAGCAGGGGGCTCAGCGCGGCGGGCACTTTTGCCGCCGGATGGGAGAAGGCCTTGAGAAGATTGGCCTTCGCGTTTGGTGCGACAAGCCATGCCTCGGCCTGCCAGGCTGCATTGAAGAGCCATACCGCACCAAATATCCCGATCAGGATCTTGAATGCCGCAGCGCCGGCAAACCGATCCCTATATGTCGTCAGCTTTGCCTCTGCCATTGCCGTCCTCGCGTGACGTCCGGCCCATCCGGACAGCTTCCAATTTCGCATCCAGTTCCCTGCCGGCAGTGGCCGCAGGAGGAGGGGAAGCTAACGTTCATAGCTGAGGTCTCATGAATGGCACCTATATCGCAAATGAAAGCGCGGAAATATTTGTGTTCAGGCTCAGCTGGAGTGGGCAGCCGCACAAATCCGGATCGCAGGCCATGGGCGTCCGTTGAACAAAATTCTGCCTAGGGCCTCAGGATCGCGAGCCCATCAATCTTGGGTATCGCGCCTGCAAGCGACCGGACGTCGATCATGACGTCGGACGCACCGCTGAGACGTGGCCGAAGGCGCTACGGGTTGCGCGAGACCTGATCCATGCGCCGCGGGTGTCGGCTGTGCGCTGGTGCGGCAGGCTCAGGGGGCTTCAGCCATGTTGACGGTGCGCTTGGCGCATTGCAGCGGGATCGGGCGTTGCCGCCAGATCTTGAATTATTTACGTCCATAAATTGAAAAATATAAAGTTTTGCACATTGAGAATTGATATTTTAAATATTATCATCTGTTCGATCGCGGTTTCCAGGATGGCGTTCATGACTGATCTGTTGGAATGGCAGGCGCTGGCCTCTCTCGCGGGGGACCAGTCCTTCACGATTGAGCGGGTCCGACTGGCCAGTGGCGTCGTCATAGAGGGCCGCTTTGTACCGCCTGATCTGGCCAAGCTTTCGGTTGAAGATCAGGTCTTTGTCGCAGCCTTTGTCCGCGCCCACGGTTCGATCAAGGAGATGGAGAGGTTTTTTGGCGTCAGCTATCCCACGATCAAGGCCCGCCTTAACCGCATTTCGGCTGCACTCAGTTTCGTCGAAACGGAGGCTCCGCCCGGCCGCAGCGAGATCTTGGCCCGGCTGGGACGCGGGGAGATTACGGTCAGCGATGCGATCGCACAGCTGGAGGCGCTGAAGTGATGCCGCCGCTCCTGGCTCAGTTCGCGATACGACACCGCGCAGTTCATCTGCGGTTATGGGTGCCCTTGTTCCTGCTCTGGCTGTTACTTTTTCCGCTTGCGCTGATCGTACTGCTCATCGCCAGCATCGCGATGGTATGGGCGGATACGCGTCCTGTCCGCATCATCGCGGCACTACTCGGTGTTTTGAGCGCAGTTTCCGGAAGCATGATCGATATTGAGCTGGCCCAGTCGGCCGTCTTTGTTCGCTTTGTTTAGGAGGAGGATGACATGAGCGATAGCCGTAAGCAGATTCTGGACATGCTTGCTGACGGAAAAATCAGCGTGGACGATGCCAGCCGGCTGATCGCCGCACTGGGCGAAGTCGAGGTGTCCAGAACCACGGGAAATTTGCCCAAATATCTGCGTGTGCTGGTCGAGGCAAGTGAGCCAAGCGATGAGGGTGAGGCGCCAACCAAAGTCAATATTCGGGTGCCGCTGCAGCTGTTGCGCGCCGGGGTGCGTCTGGCCAGCCTGATTCCGCCAGTGGCACGTGAACATGTCAACGCAGCCCTGCACCAGCAGGGCATTGCTTTTGACATCAACCAGCTCAAGCCCGCCAATGTCGAAGAACTCATCGAGCAGCTCAAGGACCTGACGATCGACGTTGATCAGCCTAGCAAGAAGGTCAAGGTTCGGGTGTTCTGTGAATGAACACTGCCATCACTGCTGTCGCCTCGTCGCTGGCGCCAACTCCTCCTGCCATGACCTTGCTGCAGCAGCGTGTCTATCGCGCGCGCCACTTCGCAAAGCGCTCATCTGTCGCAATCGTCCACAGTGCCCAGTCCTCGATGAATTCGCGGGCATAGTGACGGATGCGTCCGTCCGCCTCGAGGAGCGCAGCATCTTTTGACGGATAGTCGCCGATCGGGATGCGGTTGATTTCAATCGCCCAGCTGTCGCCAGGGCGCCGGCGCACGGTCGCCGTTACGAGCGTGCCAAGCTCAAGGCTGTACGCATCTATGCGTCCGTGACCGCCGTCCCACCGTGTCCATCGCGCCTTGCCCATGGAGAACAAATAAAGAACAAATAGGGGGAGGGCAAGGGGTACGAGGCGCAGGCGATTGCGTCATCTTCGCCGTCCCGGCCCTTCGGTCGCGCGGGCCCTGGATTTTCCGCGCAGATTAGCTGGGTCTTTGCGGCATCGCGCGTAGGGAGATGATTGTTGGTGCAGATGCAGGATGGAACCGCGTCGGATCCACGTAGCCTTGACAGCGGGCGGTGGAGCGCCGATATACCCCGCATTGATGCGGCCGCACGCTCCTGCCTTCTGGCCTGAGCCGCTTTTTCAACCCCTCCGTTTGCTTCCATGTGCGGGAAAGACGGCACCCGCTGTCGCCGAAGCCGCGTGCTTTGCGACTATAGGACTTATCGTGACCAGTTTTGACGAATTGGGCCTCATCGCGCCGATCATGCGCGTGCTTGAGGCTGAATCTTATGTGACTCCCACCCCAATCCAGTCTCGCGCCATTCCGCGTCTGCTCGCCGGACGCGATCTTCTGGGCATTGCCCAGACCGGCACCGGCAAGACCGCTGCATTCGGTTTACCGCTGCTCCAGAAGCTTCGCACCGACATGCGGACGGTAAAGGCGCGCGCGACGCGGGCCCTCATTCTGGCGCCCACGCGCGAGCTGGCGCTGCAGATCGACACCTCGCTGAGAAGCTATGGCCGTGGGCTGAAGCTTCGCCATTGCGTGATCTTCGGTGGTGTAAACCAGAACCGGCAGGTGCAGGAACTGGCCAAGGGCGTAGACATTCTGGTGGCAACACCCGGACGGCTGCTCGATCTCATTTCCCAGCGTCACCTGCGGCTCGACGAGGTCGAGATATTTGTCGTCGACGAAGCCGACCGCATGCTCGACATGGGCTTCATCCGTGATGTCCGGCGCATCGTCGCACTGCTGCCCAAGGAACGTCAGTCGATGTTGTTTTCGGCGACCATGCCGGATGACATCGTCAAGCTCGTTGGCGACATGCTGAAACAGCCCGAGCGTATCGAGATTGCACCACAGTCGCGTCCGGCAGAGCGGATCGAGCAGCGCGTGCTGTTCACAGAGGGCCGACAGAAGCGCGGTATCCTGATCAGTCTGTTGCGCAACCCAGAGGTCAAGCGCGCGATTGTCTTTACCAAAACCAAATACGGCGCCAACAAGGTAGCTGAGACCCTGGAGAAGGCCGGCCTTTGTGCCGAAGCGATCCATGGCAACAAATCCCAGAATGCACGTCAGCGCGCGCTGGCCCGCTTTCGCAGCGGTGAGGCCCCCATTCTCGTGGCGACCGACATTGCCGCGCGCGGGATTGATATTGACGAGATCACGCACGTCATCAATTTCGAGTTGCCCAATGAGGCGGAAAGCTATGTCCATCGCATCGGCCGCACGGCGCGGGCTGGTGCCAGCGGCATTGCGATCTCGCTGGTCGATGACAGCGAGCGCGGGCTGTTGCGCCAGGTCGAGCGCATTACCAAGCAGCGCATCCCGGTCGTACCGGCCCCAGAAGGGGTGGCGGAAAAGATGCCTGAACCGCGCCGGGAACGCAGTCACGCCCGCCCGCCCCAAACGGCAGCAGAACGCCCATCACAGAGCCCGGCCGAGCGGGGACCCCGTCGCGAGGGACGGCGCCGTCCGCGGCGCAAATCCCGCACCGGCCACCCTCACGGCAAAGCCCCGGTGATGGGGACGTCCCGCTAGGGCCCTGCCGTGACGCTGCCGACGCCGCTCAGCGTGACTGGGCGGCGTAGTCGGCAAGGACGCGGGCGACGACCTCGGTCACATTCTTGCCGGTGGGAATGTGCAGAAATTCATTGGGCCCATGCGCATTGGAGTGAGGGCCCAGGACACCGGTTATGACGAACTGGGTCTGCGGAAACTTGGCGCCCAGCATGCCCATGAACGGGATTGAACCTCCTTCGCCCATCATCGCTGCGGCCCGGCCGAAGGCCGCTTCGGAGGCCTGGGCAATGCTCTGTGCCAGCCAGGGTGCCAGTGCCGGCGCGTTCCAGCCGCCCTGTCCCGGCTCCCCGGCAAATTCGACCTCGGCGCCATAGGGCGGATCCTGTTCGAGCGCGTCCTTGAGCGCAGTCGTGGCCGCGGCGGCATCGACGGTGGGGGGCAGGCGCATCGAGAGTTTGGCGGTGGTATAGGGACGCAGCACATTGCCTGCATTCTGGGGTTCAGGCGCCCCGGCCAGTCCCACCGTGGACAGGGCCGGGCGCCAGGTGCGGTTAAGGACCAGCTCGGCGAGGTCTTCGCCCATTGCCGTCATGCCCGGCAGAAACGGAAACTTGTTGAACACCGACGCCCCGAGCGCCTTGGCCGCTTCACGGGCCTGTGCCCGGCGCTCTTCGGGGATCTGGCAGTAAAGGGCATCGAGCTTGATGCGGCCGGTATCGGCCTCCTCAATGCGTTCGAGCAGGCTGCGCAGAATGCGGAACGAGGACGGCACGATGCCGGAGGCATCGCCCGAATGCACGCCTTCAGAAAGCACGCGTACCGTGAGGTTGCCCATCGCGATGCCGCGCAAGGAGGTGGTCAGCCACAACCGGTCATAATCGCCGCAGCCCGAATCGAGGCAGACAACCAGGGCAGGTTTGCCCAGGCGCGGAGCCAGATGATCGACATAGGCCGGAAGATCATAGCTGCCGGACTCTTCGCAGGCCTCGATCAGGATGGAACAGGGAGCATGGGCAATGTGTTGGTCACGCAGCGCCAGAATCGCGCTTAAGGCGCCAAACATGGCATAGCCGTCATCGGCACCGCCGCGACCATAGAGGCGGTCGCCCTTGAGCTGCGGCGACCACGGCCCCAGGCCCTCGGACCAGCCGGCCATCTCCGGCTGCTTGTCGAGATGGCCATAAAGCAGGACCGGCGCTGCCCGCTCGGCACCTCCAGCCCCGGGGATTTCGATCAGAATGACCGGCGTACGTCCCTCGAGGCGCACCACCTCAAGGCGCGCCCCGGCGATGGCGCCAAGGCGCGTCTGGGCCCAGCCGGCAAAAAGGCTTACGGCCTTCTCCATGTGGCCATGTTCCTGCCAGGACGGATCAAAATGGGGGGATTTGTTGGGAATGCGGATGTAGTCGATGAGGGTCGGGATGATCTCCTCGTCCCAGCTCCGGCTAATAAAGGATTTGAGCCGCTTTGCGTCCATGGTCCGTCTTCCTCTTGCCCTGCTGTGCGTGGCTCCCCTATGACAGAGGCTGAGCAGAGGGAAAAGGGCCAACATGCAGAGCGATCCAGAACTGCAGCGCCTGCGCGAATCTATCGACAATATCGACGCGGCGCTCATTCACCTGCTGGCCGAGCGCTTCAAATGTACGCAGGCGGTGGGCCAGCTTAAGGCCGCCCATGGCCTTGCGGCAGCCGATCCCGAACGTGAGGCCCAGCAGATCGCCCGTTTGCGGCGGCTGGCCGAAACCGCCAAGCTGGATCCGGATTTTGCCGAGAAATTTCTCGGCTTTATCGTTAAGGAAGTGATCCGCCACCACGAAGCCATTCGTGGCGCCGGTCATTGACCTCTACGTCAAGTCGCCTCGTATTTGTACTCTTGCCAAGTTCGACACAAGGCTGACAGATTGTCGGCCGTCCCGTTCGCCGGAGCATGATCATGGATCTCAGTTTTTCGCCCGAAGATGAAGCCTTCCGCCGTGAAGTGCGCGAGTTTATTGCCAATAACTACCCGGAGCGCCTCAAGGGCAAGAACCGGCGTGAGTTTTCCGAACGCGAGGATTTTCTGGCCTGGCAGAAGGTGCTGTACAAAAAGGGCTGGGTCGCGCCGCTCTGGCCGAAGGAATATGGCGGCACCGGGTGGAGCATCACCCAACGCTATATCTTCAACGAAGAATGCGCCCGCGCCGAAACCCCCCAATTGCTGGCATTCGGCCTCTCCATGGTCGGCCCGGTGATCTACACCTTTGGCAATGAGGCACAGAAGAAGCGCTTCCTGCCGGGCATTCTCTCCGCTGAGGACTGGTGGTGCCAGGGCTATTCGGAACCGGGCTCGGGCAGCGATCTGGCGAGCCTCAAGACGCGCGCGGTACGCGACGGCGATCATTACATCGTCAATGGCCAGAAGACCTGGACCACGCTTGCCCAGTATGCGGACTGGATCTTCTGTCTGGTGCGGACGGACCCCAATGTGAAGCAGCAGGAAGGCATTTCCTTTCTCCTGATCGACATGAAAACCCCGGGCATCACGGTCAAGCCGATCATCCTCATGGATGGTGCTCATGAGGTGAACGAGGTCTTCTTTGACAATGTCAGGGTTCCGGCCGAAAACCTGATTGGCGAGGAGAACAAGGGCTGGACCTACGCCAAGTTTCTTCTGGTCAATGAGCGCTCCGGTATCGCCGGTGTGGCCCGCTCCAAGAAGCAGATTGAACGGCTCAAGGAAATCGCAACTTCCGAAACCGTCGATGGTACGCCGCTCATCGGTACCGATGAGTTCTCCCGCAAGATCGCCGAACTTGAGATCGATCTGACCGCGCTCGAGTTTACCGAGCTGCGAACCCTCGCCCAGGAGGCCAAGGGTAAGCACGCCGGTCCGGAAAGCTCGATCCTCAAGATCAAGGGTACCGAAGTGCAGCAGCGCATTACGGAACTCACCCTTGAAGCGGTTGGCTATTATGCTTTCCCCTACGCCCGTGCGTTTGGCGACAATGAGTTTCCGCCTGGTCCGGATTATGCCGTTGGCCAATCCGGCACATATTTCAACATGCGCAAGACCTCGATTTATGGTGGTTCCAACGAGATCCAGCGCAACATCATCGCCAAGGCGGTGTTGGGACTTTAATCCGCGGCAGAGGGGGAGTTTGCCCCCATCTGTGTCACCTGCCGGTTAGAAGAGGCCTCTCATGGATTTTTCCTATAGCGAAGAGCAGACGCTCCTGCGTAACTCCGTCGCCAAGTTTCTCGCCGATCACTATGATTTCGAGAGCTACAAGAAGATTTCCCGTTCCGAAGCCGGTTGGTCGCGCTCGGTGTGGAAGCAGTTTGCCGAACTTGGTCTTATGGCAGCACCCCTGCCCGAAGAATATGGCGGGCTTGGCGGCGGTGCTGTCGAGACCATGATCATCATGGAAGAATTTGGCCGGGCGCTCGTGGTCGAACCCTTTACCTCCACGGTTGTGGTCGGTGGCGGCTTTCTGCGTCACGGCGGCAGCGCCGCTCAGAAGGAACAGTGGCTGGCCAAGATCGCCGAAGGCAGCAGCGTCATGGCCTTTGCCTTCGCCGAACCCGAAGGGCGCTATAATTTTGCCGATCTCACCACCACGGCCAAACGGAATGGCAGCGGCTATACCCTGAAGGGGCAGAAGGCAGTGGTGCTGAACGCTCCCCATGCGGACGTACTTATCGTCAGCGCCCGCACTGCGGGCGGACGACGCGACGCCAAAGGCGTCTCGGTCTTCCTCGTCGACAGGAACGCCAAGGGTGTGTCGACACGCGACTATCCCACCATCGATGGCCAGCGCGCCTCCGAGATCAGTTTTGATAATGTCGAGCTGCCCGCGGACGCGTTACTCGGGACCATCGATGAGGGACTTGGCCTGATCGAACGGGTGACGGATGAAGCCATTGCGGCGCATACGGCGGAAGCGGCCGGAGCGATGAAGGTTCTGCTCGACACCACCGTGGAATACACCAAAACACGCAAGCAGTTTGGCGTGCCGATCGGCAAGTTCCAGGTGCTGCAGCACCGTATGGTCGACATGTTCATCCAGGCCGAGCAGACCACCTCCATGGCGCTGATGGTGACGCTCAAACTCGATGAGAGCGAGAACGAACGCAAAAAGGCTGCGTCTGCAGCCAAAGTGCAGCTCGGCAAGGGTGGCCGCTTCGTCGGCCAGCAGGCGGTGCAGCTTCATGGCGGCATGGGTATGACTGATGAACTCAATGTCGGCCATTATTTCAAGCGCCTGGCGCTCCTCGACACCCTCTATGGCAATGTCGACCATCATCTCAAGCGCTACGCAGCGCTCGGTGACTGAGTACTGGCTGCTCGTGCGGAGGACGGTCCATGTCTGCGCTGCTGTATGACAAACACGGCTCCGTCGTGCGCCTGACCATCAATCGGCCGGAGGCGCGCAATCCCTTGGGTGAGGAGGGCGACGGCGCCCTGTTTGCCGATGCCGCCCAGAGGATCAATGAGGATCGCGAGGTCCGCTGCGTGATCCTGACCGGAGCCGGCCCGGCATTTTCGGCGGGTGGCAATCTCAAGGCGATGCGAGCGCGCTCCGGCAGTTTCGCCGGAGCGCCCGTGCATATTCGCGAGCGCTATCGCGGCGGTATTCACCGTCTGGTGAAGGCGGTCTGGGGCATCGAGGTGCCGGTGATCGCCGCTGTCAATGGTCCGGCGATCGGGTTGGGCAATGACGTGGCCTGTCTTGCCGACCTGCGTATTGCGGCGGATACCGCTCTGTTTGGTGCTACCTTTCTCAAAATCGGACTGGTACCCGGCGACGGTGGCGCCTGGATCCTGCCACGCACCATTGGTATGGCCCGCGCGGCGGAACTCTTCTACACCGGCGATACCATCGATGCGGCCACGGCACTTGCCTGGGGTCTTGTATCGCGGGTTGTGCCGGCGGCGCAGTTGATGGCAGAGGCCGAAGCTCTGGCGGCGCGCATCTGTCGTCAACCGCCCGACGTTCTGCGCATGACCAAACGCCTGATGCGTGAAGGGCAAGGCACGAGCTTCGACACCATCATGGAGATGTCGGCAGCATTCCAGGCGCTTGCCCACGTCACCGAAGATCACGCCGAAGCCGTGGACGCGTTTTTTGACAAGCGTACCCCGCAGTTCAAGGGCAGCTGACAGACGCCATTCGGTAAATATCGGGCAGCTGCCTGGCCGAGCCCCTTCAGGCGCACCTGGCTTCAGGAGTGCAGCGCTCGGCGGGCAGAATTGCCATTACCTCAGTGCCGACTCCTGGCGTGCTGCCAAGGTGGACACGTCCGCCATGGGCCTCGATCAGGCCTTTGACGATGGCGAGGCCAAGCCCGGTACCACGCTCGGCGGTGGTGATGTCATGGCGGGACTGGCCGAAGGTCTCGAAGATGCGCGAGACATCGTTGGCGGCAATACCGATACCGGTATCCCTGACGCCAATGGCGATCTCGCCGTCATCGAGACGCTGGGCAAAGGCGATCACCCGTCCACCCGCAGGGGTGAATTTGACCGCGTTGGACAGCAGGTTGAGCACGATCTGGCGCAAGGCGCGGTCATCGGCCCGTACCCGCGGCAATCCGGGATGGCAGGAACACTCGAGGGCAAGTCCGCGCTCGGCGGCACGGGGCTCCAGCGTCCCGATACCATCTTGGAGCAGGGAGGGCAGATCGACCTCACGCTCGTCCAGCTCCATACGGCCGGCCTCGATCTTGGCAAGGTCAAGGATGTCGTTGATGAGCGTGAGCAGATGGGTGCCAGACTGGTGGATGTGGCGGGCATATTCGCTGGCCTTGACGGGTTGCTCGAGTATCCGCCTGGTTTCCAGCAGTTCGGAAAAGCCGAGTATGGCATTTAGTGGCGTGCGTAATTCATGGCTCATATTGGCCAGAAACTGCGATTTGGCATGACTGGCGCGTTCGGCGCGCTCGCGTGCAAAGTCAGACTCGGCCTTGGCACGGGTGAGATCGAGGATCAGTTCCTGCCGCTCGTCCTGCAGTGTCAGCACGCGGCGATGTGCGCGGTACTGCGCCAGCGTGTGATCCGTCATGATGAGGATGAAGCAGGCCGGCAGCAGGTTCATGAACGGAGCAGGATGGCTGCCCATCAGCCAGGGGATCAGAAGAAGATCAAGCCCGTAGATCAGCAGAGTGAGTGCGGCCATGAAGGCGTGTGGTGCGTTCATCGAACAGGCACCGGTCATGGAGGCGGCGATCACGATGTAAAGGATGAGGTTATAGTTCTGCATCGTGCTTTGCCACATGAAGGGCAAGAGCAGCGCCCATGAGGCCGTGACCGCGACTGCGAAGGCTACGAACACCCGAGACGCACGCGCCACCTGGCGCACCGATGCCCCCTCAGGGCACTCGATCAGGCGCTGGCGCAGGAGCGGAGAGATGAGGCTGGCGGTGCTCATCAAAAGCCACCACGCCAGCAGCCGTGGCCAGGGCACAAGACCGAAGTAGAAGGCAACAAGCAAAAGGCCGAAGGGTGGCATGAACAGCCACAGATGCCGTGTTGCGGCACCCTGGATGGCCATCTGGCGGCGCACCAGATCGGCTTCGCCCGGGGTTTGGGGGGCGATCGATATCCTCAGTTCCTGCAGGAAGTTCCTCGGCGGCGGGACAAACGGCGGCAGGTCCGATGCCTGCACGGGTGGAGCCGAAAGCGATGTCATGCCACCGCCTTCGCCCTGGTTTGAACGGGTTGCGCCCGGAAGGCCGGCAGGATCGCAGTAAAGGTTGAACCTTCGCCGACTGTGCTTGTCACGAAGATCTCGCCGCCATGGGCCTCGATCAAGCCCTTGACGATGGCAAGTCCAAGCCCGGTGCCCTTGTCGATGGTGGCAACGTCATAGCGGCCCTGGCCGAATTTCTCGAAGATTTTGACCTGATCCTCAACGGCAATGCCAATTCCGGTGTCGCGGACACCAAACACGATGCGCCCGTCGGTGCGGGGATGGGCAAAGACCGTGATCTCTCCGCCTCGGGGCGTGAATTTGAGGGCGTTAGACAGAAGATTGAGCAGGACCTGTCGGAGTGCCCGTCCGTCGGCCAGGAGCAAGGGCAGGCTTGTAATCTTGCTCGTCATCTGAACGCCTGCGGTGTCCGCAGCCGGAGCAATGAGACGCAGGCAATCGGCAATGATATCGGCGAGACAGACCTCGCCTTCATGAAGCACTTCGCCGCCGGCCTCAATCTTCGCCAGATCAAGGATGTCATTGATCAGGGTGAGGAGATGCTTGCCGGAGTCATGAATATAGCCGGCGTATTCTTCGGTCTTGATGGTATCGGTCCTCAGGCCCTGGATCAGTTCGGAAAAACCGAGAATGGCGTTGAGCGGGGTTCGCAGCTCGTGACTCATGTTCGCCAGAAACTGCGATTTGGCCTGGCTCGCCTGTTCGGCCCGGTCGCGGGCACGATCCGATTCGCCCTTCGCGGCCTTCAGGCCATCAATGAGCGCTGCGCGCTCATGCACCAGGACCAGCATGTCGCGTGCCGTGCGATGCATGCTGATCTGGATCTGTATCATGTAGCCAATATAGAAGACGGCGAGCAGCGCGATGGCGGTCATGATTTCGCCGCCCTGCCGCAGCGGGATGATCACGAGAGTTGCGCCATAGACGACGGTCCCGATGGTGGCCAGCGGTACACTGATGCTGCAGGCGGCGGTGGCGCCGGCAAGCGTGCAGGCAAGCAGCAGCATCAGCAGAAACTGATCCATCACATTGTTGGGCTGCCACAGGAAGAAGGCCATGGAGGCCCAGGTGAGGACAAACAGCCCATAGCAGAGACTGTAAAGAAGTAGCCAGCGACGTGCCGTGCTGGCTGCATTGGAAGGCAATGGGAAGCGTTCGGGCAGCGTCCCTTGCACGATCACGCTGGCCAGCACCAGAATGGCCCAGATGAAGACGTTTTGCGCCGGCACCCAGCGGGCGTAGATCACGCAGATGACCGCGCCCACCAATGGCATGACGACAGTGCTCGGACGCAGATTACGCATCGCCATGCGCAACTCGTCATAGACCAGCGTGTCGTCCAGCCTATCGGTGTCGGGGCGATAAATTGGGGCCCAGCCCATGGCGTCTCCCGTCTGCGGCCAAGCCGTGTTTTGGGGGGAAACATAGGTAGGTAAGGTTAAAATCCTCTTGCAAAGCCCCGGTTGCGGCACCGCACCCAAGACGCTAGCCTGCGGCAAAGCCAAATCGGGAGTGAAAGATGGCAATTGCAGTACTGGCCACGTTGAAGGTTGCAAGCGGCAAGGAACAGGAGTTCGAAGGCGTGTTCCGCGAGCTTTCGGCCCAGGTACGCGCCAATGAGCCGGGCAACAAACTTTATCAGCTGTGCCGCTCCAAAGCCGACCCGTCGGTTTACACGGTCATGGAAGTTTATGCCGACGATGCCGCGCTGGCAGCCCATGGTGCCTCGGCGCATTTCAAGGCGGCAGGTCCGAAGCTTGGGCCCTGCCTGGGCGGCAAGCCGGAAATCCAGTATTTCGAAACGGTCTAAAGCCGGAAATTACGCAGCTTTGTCGATACGGCGACGGGCAGGGAAGATGGCGGTCACCGTCGTGCCCTTGCCCGGCTCGCTGTCGATCAAAAGCTCGCCCTCATGCAGCCGGACGAGGGAGTGAGAAATAGGCAGGCCAAGCCCGGTGCCCTGATGCCGGCGGGAAAGGGCCGAATCGATCTGGCCGAAGGGCGATAGCGCCACCTTGATATCGCCAGGGCTCATGCCGATACCGGTATCGCGAACCGCAATGACGAGCCCCTTGCTGCCTTCATCGCGGGCGCTGATGCGCACCGTGCCACCCTCCGGCGTGAACTTGATCGCGTTGGCCATGAGATTGAGCAGGACCTGGCGAAGCGCTCTGGGATCCGCCTTGAGCGCGGGCAGATCGCTGGCAATGTCCTGGCTTGGCGTCACCTGGCCTTCGTCGGCCTTGACCTTCAGCAGGCTGAGACACTGCTCGATCAGCGCGGGAAGCGCGACGTCACTTTCATGCAGCTCGAGTTTGCCGGCTTCGAGCTTGGCCAGATCAAGGACATCATTGATCAGCTCGAGCAGATAGGTGCCGCTCGTATGAATGTCGCGTGCGTAAGCTGCGTATTGCGGCTTGCAGGCGCCAAACATCTCGTTGGCAATGATCTCGGAGAAGCCCAGTATAGCATTGAGTGGCGTGCGCAGCTCATGGCTCATATTGGCAAGAAATTCGGTCTTGGCGCGATTGGCAAATTCTGCTGCTTCCTTGGCCTGGATCAGCGCTTCCTCGGCCATTTTGCGCGCGGTGATGTCGGTAATCCACGACAGCGAGGCCGGGATGCCGTCCCAGATGACAAGCGCGGCCTGGGCATCGGCCCAGACGATGCTGCCATCGCGGTGAATGAGCCGGAACTCATAGTGGGGGGTAGTCTCATGCCCCTTCATGCGGGCATCGATGCGCCCGACGATAAGCCCGACGTCGTCGGGATGGATCACGACGTTGATGGTATCGTAGGCTCGTTCGGTCAGCTCTTTGGCATCGGCATAACCGATCATGCGGGCAAAGCCGTCATTCAGGTAAAGCACACGCTCATTGGTGCGCACGACGATGCCCTGATGTGAACCTTCCACCACCCGCCGCATCTGCTTGGCGACACGGCGCGCGGCAATCCTGGGGTCGGCATAGAGCTTGACGTCAATGCGTCCCCCTTCGCTGCGCAGGTGCACTTCATTCATGTAGGGGCTCTTGCCGGCGCCGCGGGGGAAGTGCAGCACCAGGCTCGCGTTGCGGCCCTCTTCGGCGATCAGCCAGGCGAGGGTGGAGGCAAGAAACGGCCGGTCCTGGAGGGCCACCTGCGCCGACAGCATGATACCGGGCGCAAGGCCGTGGACGGCCGCACCGGCCGTATCGCCCACGTCCAGGTCCAGTACCATCCCGGCGCCGTCGATAAGCGCGTGCACGGCTGGTGCCGTGTCTTCCTGCATGCTCTTCCCCTATCTCGCGACTGCTCGGCCGACATGGTCGGCAGCCGCATTGGGAAGGGAGCATACCCCCGTCTGGTTAAGGGGACTTTATAGCCCGCGGATCAGCCCTTGATCGGGCTATCCTGCAGGCGGGCCATGAATTTCTCGGTCTGCTCCGAGCCCATGGTGTAGTGCCGGGCCCCGGAAAAGTCAGAAATCCTGCCCCAATATTCGGCCACGGTATCGGCATCAGCCCGGTGGCCGAGGTTGAGCCCCTCGCTTTCGACGATCTGGGCCGCGGCAAAAACTCCGGCCCCGGCCGTCAGGATCATACCGGTTGGGGCGTCGTCACTGACCAGATAGACGACACCCGGGGTTACATATTCCGGCTTGAGCATTTCCAGCACCTGCGGCGGCATCAGGTTTTCGGTCATGCGCGTGGCGGCCACCGGTGCGATGGCATTGACCTTGATGTTGTCTTTCGCACCCTCGAGCTTGAGCGTGTTCATGAAGCCGACGAGGCCGAGCTTGGCAGCGCCGTAATTGGTCTGGCCAAAATTGCCGTAAAGACCGGTTGAGGAGGTGGTGACAACAATGCGGCCATATTGCTGCTCGCGCATGATCGGCCAGATCGCCTTGCAGGGCTTGACGCTGCCCATGACGTGGACATCCATCACCGCAGTGAAATCCTTGAGCTCCATCTTGGCAAAGCTCTTGTCGCGCAGGATGCCGGCATTGGCGATGAGCACGTCGATGCGTCCCCAGGTCTCCATGGTCTGCTTGACGAGATGGGCAACACCGGCGTCATCGGTGACGGAGGCGCCATTGGCAATTGCCTCGCCGCCCGCCGCCTTGATTTCCGCTACCACCTTCTGTGCCGCTTCCGAGCTGCCGCCGGTGCCATCCACCGAGCCGCCCAGATCATTGACCACCACCTTGGCACCGCGACGCGCCAGTTCCAGGGCATGGGCGCGGCCAAGTCCGCCGCCGGCGCCGGTAACGATGGCGACTTTGCCGTCAAAGCGAATGGTCATGACAAAACTCCTCTGCGATAGGGCTCGGCAAGTGATGGACGATCCAGGCCAAGCCGGTCAAGTCGCCTGTTCAGGCCGAGGGGGTAGGACAGGTGCGGCTGGACCGCGCAACCAGCGATTGGCAGGCTTCTCGACCAGCCGATAAAGCACATAGCCCCAAAGGACACAGGCGGGCACCAGTAGCGTGGGCTCCAGCACATGTACCAGCCGATAGTGGGTCACCAGCGCCTCGGGATAGATTCGCTGCTGCAGGAAGCGTAGCAGCATGAGAAGCGCAGTCTGCCCCATATAGATGGCGTAGGACCATTCCCCCAGGCGTTGCAGCGGCTTTCTCATGAACAGGCGGGCAACGGCACCGCGATCGAACGCAAGACTGGCCACGATCAATGTCATCGCTCCAGCAATCCACACATCCATCGGATTGTGCGCCCATCCGGTGTGGTAGATGACGTAAAAGAAGGTTGCAAACACGAGCAGTTGCGCCACCGTGAACGCGACCTCCGGTACACGCGCGAGCTTTGGGCTCCAATGACGATGAAGCATGGCAAGCGCGACGCCAATGGCAAAATCGGCAAAGCCTCGTACCAGGCCGAGGTCAAAGGTCAGATCAAGACCATGACCTGACGTCAGCGCCAGGTTGCGGAGGGTAATGAAGCCGAGCGCGAGCAGAAGCAGGGCGCGTCCGACGGTGCCGCGGGCCGCAAATAGAAAGATCGGGAAAGCAAGGCAGAGGGCAAATTCGACGCTGATAAACCAGGCAACGCCATTCCAGCTCAGCTGCCCCATGACGTGCCAGGCCTGGATCAGAAGCAGGTTGAATGCCAGCGCCCGAAGGCTCATGTCAGGATGATAGATCGGCAGATCAAACACCGAGACGTAGCCACCGGCATGGGCAAGAGCTCGCAGTACCAGGAGCATGCCCCCCAGGACGATGATCATCGCCAGATGCACCGGATAAAGCCGTGCCAGACGATTGCGCAGAAACTGGCCATAGCCCTTGAGGGTGAAGAGGCTCTGCCAGCGCGAAAAATAAACGTAGGTGAGGATGAAGCCGGAGAGGACGAAGAAGAATTCGACCCACAGATAGCCCTTGGCCACGAAGATGTCGAACCAGGGTACGTGCTGATAACCGTGACCTTCGTGATAGTGATAAAGCACGAGAAACAGCGGCGGCAGCGCCCGGGCACCGGTAAGAGCGCGGATTTCGCGGGCAGGTTTATCAGCTTCGGACATTGGCGCGCAGACACGAGGATCCCGTACGCATATAGCGCGGCAGGTGGCAGGTGCGTAACCCATTATTAATCCCACCGGCCAATTGGCGTGGGGATAATGGCGTGCTCAGTTAGCAGATGAGGTCCCATGGCCGGGGCGGGGATCTCGGGCAGGCTCAAGGTGCCCGGACAGTCCGTGGCGGGCGGCTGCGCAAAGGGCTTGCGCTGTGCTGTGGTCCGCATGGCAAGCTGCGCGGCAACGTGATCGGGGGGGCGTACTTTGGATTGGGACCATTGGCGAGCCGGTATCGGCATCTGCCTCATTCTGTTTATGGCCTGGCTCTTCAGCGAGAATCGCCGCGCATTTCCCGTGCGGATCGTAGCTACAGGGCTTGGCATCCAGTTCACCCTCGCGCTCCTGCTGCTCAAGGTGCCGCTGGCGCGGGCCGGACTTCTCAGACTGAACGCGGTGGTAGATGCGCTGACCAAGGCCACTCGGGCCGGAACCGGCTTTGTGTTCGGTTATGTCGGAGGTGGAACGGCGCCTTTTGCCGTAACCAATCCCGAAGGGCTCACCAGCTTTGCCTTTGCCATTCTGCCCATGGTGATCGTGATCTCGGCGCTCGCGGCGCTGCTGTGGTATTGGCGCGTGCTGTCGGTCGTGGTCCATGCTCTGTCCTTCGGTTTGCGCAAGATCATGGGCATTGGCGGCGCGGTGGGGCTGGGTGCAGCCGCTACCATCTTCATCGGCATGGTAGAGGCGCCCCTGCTCATCCGCCCCTATCTCGCAAAGCTCACCCGCAATGAGCTGTTCATTCTTTGCACCGTCGGTCTTGCTACGGTGGCCGGCACGGTGTTCGTGCTCTACGCCACCATCGTCGGTCCAGTGGTGCCGGGAGCGCTCGGCCATATTCTGGTTGCCTCGATGCTCTCCTTGCCCGGTGCGATCATCATCGCCAGCATCATGGTGCCGCCCGATGCACCATCAACTCCGGCCAATGCGGCGGAAGGCCTGACCTATCATTCGAGCATGGATGCGATTGCCCGTGGCACAGAGGACGGGCTGCGCATGTGGCTGTCGATCGTGGCCATGCTGCTTGTGATCGTGGCTCTTGTCCATCTCACCGACATCGTGCTGAAGGTACTTCCCGACATTGGTGGCACGCCGCTGTCGATGGAACGGATCTTCGGCTGGGCGTTTTCACCTTTCGCCTATGTGATCGGCATTCCCTGGCATGAAGCCAAGGCTGCCGGTGCGCTGATGGGCGACAAAACCGTGCTCAATGAATTCATTGCCTATGTCGACATGGCGCGCCTGCCAAGCGGCGTTCTTGATCCCAGGGTGCGGCTTATCCTGCTCTATGCCCTGTGCGGGTTTGCCAATTTTGGCTCGGTCGGCATCATGATCGCCGGCATGAGTTCGATGATACCCGAACGGCGGCAGGAACTGGTATCACTCGCTATGCGCGCACTGGTATCTGGAACACTTGCCAGCGCCATGAGCGGAGCTCTCATCGGCTTTCTGCCGCTGGGCTCCTGACATGGTACGCATCGGTAACACCAGATTTGGTCGCGAGCACTGGCAAGGCAGAGTGGAATTTGCACGGCACCGGCACAGCGATGCGTATGCCGCACTGGTGCTGTCTGGCGGCTATGAGGAATGCGGTTGTTTCGGCCGCGTGCGCGTGGGGCCTGGCGATGTCGTACTGCATACCCGCTTTGATGCCCACCTGGATCGCTTTGGTGCTGCAAGGACCGAAATCCTCAATCTGCCCTTGCCCCATATTGTTCCGGTTGCCAGGCTGGCATGGCTCTCTGATCCTGATGCGATCGTGCGTCTTGGTGAGCAGGATCTCCGAGCCGCGGCGAGACGATTGCTCTGCGAGCTCATGGCCAGGGCCGTCGCCATCTCAGACTGGCCTGACCGTCTTGCCCACGATCTGTCGTCGCCCGAGTTTCCGGGATTGACGCGATGGGCCCGACAGAACGGGCTGGCGCCGGAGACGGTCACACGCGGTTTTGTCCGCAGCTTTGGCATTACACCCTCGCATTTTCGTCTGGAACGCCGTAGCCACGAGGCCCTTGCACGCATCACCGAGAGTGCGTTGCCGCTGGCACAGATTGCCCTGGAATGCGGCTTTGCCGACCAGCCACATATGACCCGGGCGATCAGCGCCCTTACAGGAGCCCCGCCAAGCGTCTGGCGACGACAAACCGGTTCAAGACACCACGTTCGCGGCCGATAAGATCCCTCTGACAAGACCTGTGCTGAGACAGGCCCGTGAAAGCTGTCATGGCGGAGGATTGACGCGCGCAAATGCCGACCAGCTCCTGGTGTGGTCACCTTCCTGCTGGGCCTGGGGATCCCGATCGCAGCCGGAACCATGGTGGTACTCAGCCATCAGATCCGGGACCTGTTAGCCAGGTCCGTGTGGATTGTCATGACGACGGCCTCTTTGCATCAGGCATTGGGACCGTCACTGGGCGTCAAATCCGCGAACGCTGAAGCAAGCAATTCGTAAGAGTGCAGTCGGGCAGCAAAGTCATAGGTGATGGTTACGATTATCAATTCATCGGCGCCATGACTGGCGGACAGAGCAAGAAGCTGCTCCTTGACCCTTGCTGCGGTTCCGATCGCAGAACGGCCCTCAAGGCTCTGGAGAATGGCCCGCTCCCGCTCGTCATATTCATAGGCAAGAGCCTCCTGCGGCGAGGGGAACGCGATCGGGCGGCCAGTGAAAAGGCGCACCGCCCAAAGTTGACGCGAGGCAGAGAGGTACTGGGCCTCCGGTGCCGTATCCGCAGCAAGCGCTGACACGCCCATGGCAACGCGCGGGGCCGGGCACCACACTGAGGGCTTGAAGCGGGCGCGATAGGCCTCAACTGCTTCCAGGCTGCCCTCCGGGCTGATGAAATGCGCATGGGCGAAAGGCAGGCCGAATTCGGCGGCATAGACAGCGCTGTGAATGCCGGAGCCGAGGAGCCAAAGCTCGGGCCGCGTGTTGCCCTGCGGCATGGCGTGGATGCCGCGATAGGGGTGGTCCACCGGCAGGGGAGAGCCCGCGGACGCATCGTCGAGCAATTGGCTGAGGAGATGAACCTGACTGGGAAAGGCTTCGATGCCATAAGACTGTGGCCCGGCCTGAAGTGCGCGGCTGGTACGCTCATCGGCGCCCGGTGCCCGGCCGATGCCCAGATCGATACGCCCCGGTGCGAGGGTCTCGAGCAGGCGGAACTGCTCGGCGACTTTAAGCGGGCTGTAATGCATCAGCATCACCCCACCCGACCCGATCCGGATCCGGCTGGTCTCTGCGGCCAGCCTGGCGATGAGGACTTCCGGTGCCGATCCGGCGAAGCTGGTGGAATTGTGGTGTTCGGCCACCCAGTAGCGATGGTAGCCGAGCCGCTCGGCGGCCTTGGCGAGGGTGATGGTTTCAGCGAGCGCCTCTTTGGCGGTGCCGTTTTTCCTGATGGGGGACTGATCCAGAACCGAAAGCTTCATGATGGGCGAGCAACCTTGCCGAAAGAGGGGTCTGCAGACGGATCTTTGCGCTCTGCGACGCCGTGATTCCAGCTTAACCGCAGCAGGCCGGCAGAGCCCATAGGGCGGATTGCGCCCGCGGGCCTCTTTGCCGCAGAGCCTGGCCCACGCGCCTCTCCTGTGAGGCAGGATGAACCGGAACCGGGAGGAAATGCCTGCAAAACTCCTGCCGGACCCTGCGGGCGGCAAGATCGGATATCCAGCCTCTGCGGGCCCATATCCGTCGCATTGGCCTGCCGCACAAATCGGCTAGACTTGCGCTCTGCAACTCCAACAGAGACGATCAATGGCGCTCGACGCTGAAACCCTCCAGCAATTGCTTGACACGGTCCGCCGCTTTGTAACCGAGCGCTGTGTCCCGATCGAAGGGAAGGTGGCCGACGACGACAAGGTGCCCGACGAGATTATCGCCGAGATGCGCAGCCTTGGCCTTTTCGGACTTTCCGTGCCTGAGGAATATGGCGGCCTGGGTCTTTCCATGACCGAGGAGGTGAAGGTCATGTTCGAACTTGGCCAGACCTCCCCGGCCTTTCGCTCCGTGATTGGCACCAATGTCGGAATCGGCAGCCAGGGCGTCGTCATGTTTGGCACCGAACAGCAGAAGCGCGAATGGCTGCCCAAGCTCGCCAGTGGCGAGGTGACTGCGAGCTTTGCGCTGACCGAGCCCGGTGCCGGTTCAGATGCAGCCTCGCTCAAGGTGCAGGCCCGACGCTATGGCGATCATTATGTCATCAACGGCACCAAACGATATATCACCAACGCCAATCGTGCCCGCATGTTTACACTGATGGCCCGCACCGATCCCGGCAAGCGTGGGGCTTCGGGGGTCACCGCTTTCATCGTTCCGGCGACAACGCCGGGAATCTCGGTCGGCCGACCCGAGCGGAAAATGGGCCAGCAGGGCGCTCACATCAGCGATGTGGTGTTTCAGGATGTGCGGATTCCGGCCGAGTGCAGGCTGGGTGAAGAGGGCGAAGGCTTCAAGGTGGCAATGCAGGTCCTTGATCGTGGCCGTCTTCATATTTCGGCGGTCTGTGTCGGGGTAGCTGAGCGGCTCATCCGGGAGGCGCTGAATTATGCGCGCACCCGTGAGCAGTTCGGCCAGCCGATTGCCGAATTCCAGCTGATCCAGGGAATGCTCGCCGATTGCCGGACCGAGGCCTACGCCGCGCGCTGCATGGTGCTCGATGCTGCGGCCAAACGTGATGCCGGTATCAATGTGACGATGGAAGCCTCGTGTACCAAATATTTCGCCTCCGAAATGGTTGGACGGGTGGCAGACCGTGCAGTGCAGATCTTCGGCGGCGCCGGGTATATTGCCGACTATGGGATCGAACGCTTCTATCGTGATGTTCGCATCTTCCGCATCTATGAAGGTACCAGCCAGATTCAGCAGCTCGTCATCGCCCGCAACATGCTGAAAAGCGACTGATGGCCGCGGTTCCCGACAGGACCGATCCGCTTGCACACTTGCTGGCCGAAATTCGTGCCTGCCGGCTCTGTGCCGAACATCTTGAGCCAAGACCCGTTCTGCGGGTCTCACGCTCGGCGCGCATCCTGATCGCAGGCCAGGCGCCAGGACTGCGCGTGCACCGCAGCGGAGTTCCGTTCAGCGATCCATCCGGCGACCGGCTGCGTCAGTGGATGGGAATCGACACCGATATTTTCTATGACGAACGCCGGATTGCCATCATTCCCATGGGCTTCTGCTTTCCCGGCTATTCGGCAGCCGGTGCCGACAAGCCGCCGCGGCGCGAATGTGCCAGGACCTGGCGGCATCTGCTGATGCAAGAGCTGTCGGGTTTTGCGCTCACCCTGGCAATCGGCAGCTATGCGCAGGCCTGGCATCTGGGCCGCCGCCGCAAACAAAGTCTCGGTGAAACCGTCCGCGCCTTCGCCGATTATGCTCCTGACATCATTCCTCTGCCGCACCCGTCGTGGCGTAACAATGCATGGCTGAAGAAGAATCCATGGTTCGAACGCGAATTGCTTCCTCATTTGCGCGCCTCGGTAGCCGCGCAGCTGTCCTTTGCCTCCTGAGCCTTGCCGCCTGCGCGCCAAGCCTGGCGCCGCCTGGTGACGAAGCTCAGATACCGTATCTGTCCGCCCACGCCTTCATCACCCGGGATGGACTGCACCTGCCGCTGCGCCAGTGGGACGCGGCCAAGCCCCGGGCGATTATCGTCGCGCTGCATGGCATGAGCGATTATTCCGAAGCCTTCGACATGCCCGGGCCATGGTTTGCTGCCCATGGCATTACAATGCTGGCCTATGACCAGCGCGGTTTCGGGGCGGCCCCCGATCGCGGCATCTGGGCTGGCGGTTCACGCATGCGGCAGGATCTGAGCGACATGGTGACGGCGGTCAAGGCGCGGTATCCGGGACTGCCCGTGTTTGCGCTTGGCGAGAGTATGGGTGGCGCCGTTGTGCTGTCGGCGCTGGCCGATCACGATCCGCCGCGCATCGCTGGCGCAATCCTCGCGGCGCCTGCGGTGTGGGCCCGTGAGGACATGCCACTGTCCTACCGCGTGGTGCTGTTCCTGGCGGCACACCTTGTGCCCTGGCTGAAGCTTTCGGGACAGGGGTTGCATATCATGCCGTCGGACAACATTCCGATGCTGATCAAGCTGTCCCGTGATCCCCTGTTTCAGCACCATGCCCGTGTCGATCAGATCTACGGTCTCGTCAATCTCATGGACAGGGCGCGTCGGGCACCGGAACATCTGATCGCTCCACCGCCGATCCTTTACCTCTATGGTGCGCACGACCAGATCATCCCGCGCAAGTCCGCTAAGGATACGATCGCGGCGCTGGGCCGGCGTGCAACTGTGGTTGAGTTTGCGCATGGCTATCACATGCTGCTGCGCGATCTCGACCGCAAGCTTGTCTGGCGTACCATACTCAAATGGGTAGACGCCCATCTTTCGCGCATTCCTGCCATGCCATCCACGCGCATCTCGTCTGGCATTCCACCTGCGAAAACGTCCACCCTCGCCGCGCACAAAATTGCCGCGCGAGCGGGGCGCAGCAGCAAGAGAAGTGAACAAAATCGCGCTGTGGCTGTGGAAAAATCCCACCGGTCCACCCGCTGAAGGGACGGCTCGAACGGACAAATGTGCGAAGCAGGGTCACCGTCTTTGCCACATTGCTTCACGCCGCTGAACGCTGGAGCGGGTGAGATGTGGGCGCTTGCAATGCGCGCGCACTCTGGGTACGCGAACCATAACAGGAACCAGGCGGGAGGCATCCATGAAAGAGCTGCACCATTTCCTCAATGGGGAAAGGGTAAAGGGAACATCTGGCCGTTTTGGCGAGGTGTTTGATCCCAGCCTGGGGACCATCCAGGCCAAAGCCCCGCTTGCCTCCAAAAGCGAAGTGCGCCAGGCGGTGGACTATGCCCGTGCCGCCTTTCCCAAATGGGCTGCCGTCAATCCGCAGCGGCGCGCCCGCGTCATGTTTGAATTCAAACGTCTGGTCGAGGCCAATATGGATGAGCTGGCCAGGCTGCTGTCGAGCGAGCATGGCAAGCTGATTGCCGATTCCCGTGGTGACGTGCAGCGTGGCCTCGAAGTCATCGAATTTGCCTGCGGTATTCCCCACCTGCAGAAGGGTGAATATACCGAGGGCGCCGGCCCCGGCATCGACGTCTACTCCATGCGCCAGCCGCTGGGAGTTGTCGCGGGCATCACCCCGTTCAACTTCCCGGCGATGATCCCGATGTGGATGTTCGGTGTCGCCATCGCCTGCGGCAATTGCTTTATCAACAAGCCCAGCGAGAAAGATCCAAGCGTACCGCTGCGCCTTGCCGAACTCTTCATGGAGGCAGGTGGACCTCCGGGGGTGCTGCAGGTGGTCAACGGCGACAAGGAAGCCGTGGACGCCATCCTCGATGACCCGGACATCCAAGCTGTCAGCTTCGTGGGGTCGACAGCCATTGCGCAATATGTCTACGCCCGCGGTACCCAGAACGGAAAGCGCGTGCAGGCCATGGGCGGTGCGAAAAACCACGCCATCATCATGCCCGACGCCGATCTCGATCAGGTCACCAACGATCTCATCGGTGCAGGTTATGGTTCGGCCGGCGAACGCTGCATGGCCGTTCCGGTTGCCGTTCCGGTCAGTGACAAGATCGCCGATGCGCTGGTGCAGCGTCTGAAACGGCAGGTTGAAAACCTCAAGATCGGACCGTCCTCCGATCCCGATGCCGCCTTTGGTCCCCTGGTAAGCGTGGCCCATCGCCAGAAGGTGATCGATCACATCGCATCTGGTGTCAAAGAGGGCGCTGAGCTCGTGGTCGATGGCCGGGGCTTCAAGATGCAGGGCTATGAGAGCGGGTTCTATCTGGGGGCGTCGCTGTTTGACCGCGTTACCCCGGCCATGCGGACCTACCAGGAAGAGATCTTTGGACCGGTTCTTCAGGTGGTGCGGGCTAACGATTTCGATGAAGCGATTGCGCTGCCCTCACAGCATGCCTATGGCAACGGTGTCGCCATCTTTACCCGCGACGGGGATGCGGCCCGCGAATTCGCCGCACGGGTCCAGGTTGGCATGGTCGGTATCAATGTCCCCATCCCGGTACCAATCGCCTATTATACTTTCGGCGGCTGGAAACGTTCGGCCTTTGGCGATGTCAACCAGCACGGCACCGAAGGGGTACGCTTCTGGACCAAGATCAAGACCGTGACCCAGCGCTGGCCCAAGGGTG
>JAJZDZ010000025.1 GCA_021851325.1 Pseudomonadota bacterium
TAATCGTTGACATATTCCGGTTTGGCCTGGACCGGGACGATGACCGGGCTGCCATTCGCAGTCGTCTGGAATGCGCCATAAAAGGCGCTGATATCGGGGAATTTGGTGTTCTGGCCGAAGGCTCCGTAGAACACGAGATTGCGCATGGCTTCAACGCTGGCGCCGATGGTGGGCGAGACATAATGGTCATCGCCCACATCGGTACCGGGATTGGGGTAATAGAAGCCCAGATTGTCGCTATTGGTGGTATGGGCGTAAAGATACTTGACCCCTGGCACCACATGCACCCGGCCATTCCAGAAATGAATATCGTCCTGAATATAGGCTGATGCGAGCAGGCGGTCGTCGTGTTCGTCCCAGGCATCATTGTATCCGGGTGTAAGTGGCATGTTGGAGGAGCCGTACCAGTATTCACGGCTGTAGAGCTGGCTGTACGAGAAGTCACCACCAAGAGTTACCATGTTGTGAGGTAGATTGAGGCTGAGTTTGCTCTGCCCACCACCTGCCGTGCGCTGGTATCCATAGAAGTGATAGTCGGTGCCGTTCACATTCGATCCGAAAAGTGCCGCCGGATTATAGGTCAGCGGGACTGTGTAACCGAGCCAGAACGAACCATTGGTACCCTGGTTAGGCAGGTAATAGGGCTGGGTTGCACTCTGATAGAAGGCCGGATTTGCATACGACATGCGCTGATAGTCGTTGCCGATACCGTAAAGCTTGATGTCGAAATGCGCGACGCGGTCAAGCTGGGTGTCATAGCCGACAATGGCGAGCCACGAGGAGTTTCGATTATAGGAATAGCCCCAGTTTAGAGGCCACTGGTAGTTTCTACCGTTGGATTGGAGCAAGGCGAGCGGTATCGAGTGTGGCGAATACCCGGCATTGCTGTCGTAAACGAAGACTGCCGTCAGTTTGGACCGGCCGCCGTTCAGATCCTTTTCACCGGAATAGTAGAAATTGTCGTTGTGGTCCTGGGTGTTCTTGATCCAGCCATCACTGTAGTCATGCTCGAAAGAAATCAGGTTCTTGAAGCCGTCAACCGGAGCAAAATTGACCGTGGCGTGGTAGCTGAACGTGTTGAAGCTGCCATAGCTGACGCCGGCGTCGGCACCGAAGTGGTTGCCGGGTGCACGCGGCACATAATTGATCGTGCCACCCAAGGAGTTGTAGGTGTTCACGGCCGGATTGTTCACACCGCGGTGGACCTCAATGGTATCGATGTCCTGCGGCAGCAAGAGGGTATTGTTGCGCTGCGAAGCCGCATTTGAGGTGCCGGCATTGAACTGGTCGTTGAGCGCAACGCCGTCAATGGTCTGACCGAACTGGCCGTCGTTGAAGGAACGAAAAGTGATGTGCGTACGCATGCCTGCGGGCCCCGACGTCACCGCCTGGATGGAGGGAACCTGGTTCAGCAGGGTCTGCACCGTTACCCCGGGACCAGGCGATACATTACGCAGGACTTGCTGACTGATTGTGCTTGTAGAATAGACCGACTTGAGCGGAATGGTCTGGGAGGCAACATGCTTTCCGGTAATGGTGACGGTTTCGATCGAATGAGAAGGATCTGAGACCGCACTGCCGGCAAAAGCTGCCCCCGTAGTAAGTACGAGCAGCAGCGCCGTCGAACTCAACATGCCCCGGTTCCATCTGCTGCGTTCCGAAAATTCCATAGACTGCAGTCCCATCGGCCTGCTCCCGCTCTGTTGCGCCGCTGGGTTAGGAAAAACCTATGACACTACGCTAACACTTAATTGTCAGGCGTTTGAATTTCATGCCCGGGAAACCCTTTGCCCGGGAACCGTGCTTTTGAAGTCTGTGTCCTGCCATAGCCCATGAGGCAGGCGGATCACAGCTGGGCACCTGGAAGAGCGCGATCGCGCACTTGCGCGGCGATCAGCGTGCACAGGATAAGCTTCGGCAATATGACAAGCAGAAAATACTCAGGCAGATTTCGCCGTCAGGGCGTCGCTCCGGCTTTCCCTGCGGGTGACATCGCCCAGTCCACTGAAGGAATGCCGCGCAATCCGCTCAAAGCTTCTGAGCAATTCCGGGCCGAGATCTGCGGTTGCGAGCATGAAGGCAAAGCCCTGATCGCGGATATTTTCGAGTTCCTGCTGACGCGCCTTCTGTACGTCGCCATCAGCCCCCTTCAGCTGCAACTCACGCAGCTCGTGGGTGACATCGAATATACCTTCCAGGGCGATCGACAGCCGTCCCATGAAATTGTAGAGGCGCCCGCGCAATTCCGACTGCTCAAGGTCACCCAACCGTTCGCGATTGCGCTCATAGATGGCAAGTTCGCGATGAACCGATCGCAACATGCGCAGGGTGTACATGCCATAAGGTTCCCCGCGTGAGCGGGCGGCCTTGGCCTCATTGATCAGGGCGGACATGGTTACGATCAGCTCGCCGAACAGCAGCGCCGCGCTGCGTTCGCGCTCGCGCCGCTGCACCATGCGCTCCAGCTGCGTCGCGGCAAAGCCACCCAGCGTGGCCAGGACCGCGCCCAGCACAACCTGGCCTAGGGTGGAAAAATTGGAGATAAAATCGAAGTCATCCGGGCTCATGGCCATGGTGCCAGCTCCTTGGCGCTTGCCGGCGCAGCCTGAGGGCGCAGGCACTCCTTATACCGTTGTGGATATGTGCGCGGCACCCTCGCCGTCTCCTTCAGACACGAGAGACCTATAGCCGGCTACGCCTGCGCCTGCCGCCAGGCCATATTCGAGCGTGACGGAAATCAGCGCGAGTGGCAGCAAGACGAACCAGCGACGTGCCAGGAGCTGGGTAACACCTCCCACAATGTCCTGGATCAGGGCCGCGGCAAGCCGGCGGCCATGCATGGAGGTATGGGCGAGGCTATGGACGAGCGTCCATAGTTCAGGTCCGAGCAAGAGACCATAGAGGGCAGCGAGGACAAGGACGAGCGGAACAAATACGACCAGGCCAACCGCGAATATGCGCAGGACATTGCCACCCACCAGCTGCCAGGCGCGGATCAGATCAAAGCGCTGTTCCGCCACAATCACCGCAGTAACAACGAAGGTGAGGCGAATGAAGAGATAGGTCACAAGCACCAAGAGCGCGATCCGCCACAGAATAAAGAAGGCGACGAAGGCAATGCCGGCCTGGGGGATTGCACCACCTCCTGCAGCGCCGTGGCTGATGCCAACAAGGATGATCGTGGGCAGCACCAGCAGCAGGCTCGCCGCAAGCTGAACAGCCATGAGCAACAGGAAGATCAGCACATAGGCGCCGAAGACCCGCCAGAAGGAGGCGCCAAAGGAAAGATAAACGCCGGCAAATCCTGTACGCTGTCCCAGCGCCCGCTGCGTCAGCCCGGTCATGATCTGGGCCCGGAAAAACAGTCCGCCAACCGCGATCAGCAGCGTATAGCGCATGAACACGGCTCCACCGGCGGCAAGGGCCAGAACGTCGGGATGCGGGCCCGAGAGGCCGGACAGAAAATGCGCGAGGCCGCCCAAAAGCGGCGGCAGGCTGAGGATCACAAGCGCCGCGGTCAGCACGACGGGCAGCCAGACGACGGCGAGATTGCGCACAAAACCGCGGATGGCAAAACCATAGGCCTCGCGCACCGTCACGGCCACTGAAAGGCTGGTCATGGGCCCTCTCCCCCTACCCGCGCACGAATTAGGGCAAAAAATGTGAGTCGGAGCAACACGCTGCCAACGGCGCGACTCTATGACGGGCCGGTGCGCGCAGGCGCCAGACCTGCGCCCAGCGCTCGTCCCGACCCTCTGATCGACAACCATGACCACCAAAGCAGAAGCGGTGACGCGCCCGCACGCGTCCGCCTGCAGGATTGCAGATGCTGATTGTGGGCCCCGTCAGGCTCATCAAGAGTTGGATCGAAGAGTTGGGAAACGGGCCTCCGAACAGGCCCAAAATTCATGAGGCGGCCGGCACCCGAGTGCCGTAGCCGCCTCACGCTGCCCCCTTTAATGTGGACACGCCGCGCGCCTTAGCCCCCCAAGCCTCGTCACGCGACAGGCGAACCATTGCGTCCCAGCCCTCCGAGCGCAACCCGCAGGACGCTGCGATCTGTATTTTTTGCAATGCAGTGTGGGCATAAAGACACAGATCCACTGCACCGGCACCGAACCATTACCTAATTATCGCGGAAGTGTTTCGAGAGCTTGAGCCCCTGGCGCTGGTAATTGGAATCCAGCGCACTACCGTAAACCGTGGGCGGTGGGTCGGTCAGCCGTTCGAATACCAGCCGGCCGATGATCTGTCCGTGTTCGAGGATGAAAGGCACTTCGCGGGAACGCACTTCGAGGACACCGCGCGCGCACGGAGGCTGCCCCTTCTCGTAGCCAAAACCGGGATCGAAGAAGCCGGCGTAATGCACGCGGAACTCCCCCACCAGAGGATTGAACGGCACCATCTCGGCTGCGTATTCGGGCGGAATGGCAACCGCCTCACGGGAGGCCAGAATGTAGAACTCGTCCGGATCAAGAATGATGCTGCCATCGGCATTGGCCAGCAGCGGATCCCAGTAGTCAAACGGATCGAGGAGCCCACGCCTGTCGACATCGATGATACCGGTGTGCCGCTTGGCCCGCCAGCCAATGCGGTTGCCGCTCTTGCCCTTCAGATCGATGCTGAGCGCAAGGCCGTTATCGATATCGGCCTCCGTGTCGACGAGAGAGCTTTCGGCGTGCAGGCGTTTGAGCTGGGTGTCCGTAAAGACGGGGCTGCCACGACGGATGCGCAACTGATTGAGCCGCGAGCCCTGACGCACCAGGACGGGAAACGTGCGCGGAGAAATTTCGGCATAGAGGGGACCACGATAGCCCGCTTCGATGCGATCAAAGGCCGAGGCCTGATCGCTGATCAGGCGGGTGAAGACATCAATGCGTCCGGTTGAACTTTTGGGATTGGCAACTCCGGAAATCCGCGCCGAAAACTCGGCCCGCTCGAGCAGTGGCACGATATAGACACAACCGGTCTCAAGCACCGCACCCTTCGAGAGGTCGATCTCGTGCATGCCGACGGTAACAAGCTTTTGCGCGACCGTTGCCTGGGGTCCGGGCAGGAAGCTCGCGCGCACGCGATAGGCCCTCGCGCCAAGCCGCAAATCGATGGAGGCCGGCTGCAACTGGCTCTCCTCAAAGCTGACGTCGGCCAGAAGCTCACGCTTTGCGTCGATCAGCCGGCGCAGCACATGGCTGGGCAGAATGCCGGTGGAGTGGCGACCATAGGGCTCGGATTCGGTGTCAGGAAGGGGCTCGGACATGGACGCCTTATAGGGGCTTGGCCGCCCGCCCGCCATCGCTCGCGAGCAAGGATTCACCGCTTTTGCGCCAAGGTCGGCCGCCCCCATCCATTCTGATGCTTCGCCCGCGCGCACCGCGGGGTAGGGCGGCAGGTCGAGGATCGCCAAGGGGAAGACCTGGTCGCTCCCGCGAAGGCGCAGCGCACCTTCGTCGTGAGCTTCTCGGCAGCCAGGAGACAGACCCGCACCCGAAGAAGCTGTCAGCCTGAGGGCTCGGCGATCGCCCGATCAGCATCGGCTGCGAGAAACCCGCCAATCTCCTCGACGGCCGCCTTGAGGCCGCAGCGGCGGATCTGCGCATCGGGTGGAAACGCCGACAGCAGACGCGACGGGGTTGCCGATTCAAGGATGACAAAGCAGCCCCTGTCCGTCTTGCTGCGAATGAGACGGCCAAAGGCCTGCTTCAGCCGCAGCCTGGTCAGCATGTCATCATAGCCCTTTCCGAAACGGGCCCGGCGGGCCTTGTGCAGAATGGTGGGACGCGGCCACGGCACCTTGTCGAAGACGACAAGACGCAAGGAACGGCCGGGTACATCAACGCCATCGCGCAAAGCATCGGTACCGAGCAGACAGGCATTTTCTTCGGCGCGGAAAAGATCGACGAGGGCCCCCGTATCCAGTCGATCGACATGCTGGGCGTAGACGGTCAGGCCAGCTTCGGCGAGAGGAGTCGAAATCCGCGCTTCGACCGCCCGCAGCGTGCGTACGGCGGTGAAAAGACCAAGTGCACCACCGCCGGAGGCACGAAACAGTTCGCGATAGGCGCTTGCCAGCGCCTGAGGATCGCGTCGGGCGATATCGGTGACGATGAAGATCCTTGCCTGGCGGGCATAATTGAAAGGAGAGCCGAAGCTCGCCCGCCTGGGCGGCTCGGCAAGATGCGCCGCGCCGGTGCGGATTTCCGCGCTCTGCCAGTGATCACCGGCCTCGGCATCGCGCAATGTCGCCGAGGTGATGAGCGCGCCATGGGCCGGCAGCAGAACATCCTTGGTAAACGGAACGGTCGGATCGACCCAATGGCGACGCAGTCCAATATCGCGATCACGGCCATCTTCGCGCAGAATTTCGAACCAGTCGATGAATTCGTCCTTGCGCTCGCCATTGGCCAGATCCTCGAGCATCCCAATCCACGCTGGCAGAATGAGCCGGCCACGGCGCTCGAGGCCCCGCGCCGCAGCCTCCAGGCGCTGCCGCGTGGCGGGCTCAATTTCTACCGCCATCGCATCCATCTGGCGGCGCAATTCGCGGGCCAGCCGTTGCAGGGGTTCTGCCAGGCGACGCAGCGCACCAGCAAGTTCCTCGATCGCCTCGAGCATGCCTTCGCCAAGCGGCTCGGTGGCCGCTTCAAGCGAATAAAATCCGTCATCGTCGCTGCGCGCGCGTACATGATCGAAGATCCTGGCGAGAAAAGCTTCACCAGGGCCGCGCGCTGCGGCGGACAGCCGCTGCGTCCAGCCTTCTGCAGCCAGGGCCGTAGCGCCGCGAACGCTATCGTGCAGAGCCTCAAGCGAGGGCCGATGATCCAGAACAAGATCCTTCAGGCGATCTTCCAAACCGCGCTGGCGACTGCGGGCGCGCCCTTCTGCTCCACGGATCCAGCGTCGCAGATCGGCCATTTCGGCACCGGACAAGAAGGCCGAAAAGCCAGCATCGGCAGCATCGAACAGATGGTGCCCCTCATCAAAGACGTAGCGTACGCGCACGCTCTCGCGTGCCCCATCAGCGTCCTCGGGGCCCAGCCAGTCCTGGGCTGCCTGCGCGATGACGAGAGCATGATTGGCGATGACGATGCGGGCGTGGCGTGCTTTGCGCACGGCCTTTTCAATGAAGCAGCTGCGATAATGGGGGCAGGCGGCATAAATGCATTCACCGCGTCGGTCAGTAATTTCGCGCAAGGTGAGGTTGGCCGCCAGATAGGCGGGAAATCCGCTGCCCGAGAGATCTCCGTCCTTGGTGGCGCTGATCCAGCGGGCAACCAGACCCAGTGCGATCAGCCGCGGCCCCGGTGCGGACACCGCCCGTTTCACCGCCTCCTCGAAATTAAGCAGACAGAGATAGTTTTCTCGCCCCTTGCGTACCACCGCCTTCTCGTCGCGCTCGCGCGGATCCGGCCACAGCCGTGCGATTTCACCCATGATCTGACGCTGCAGATTGCGGGTATAGGTGGACAGCCAAAGCCCCGGACCATTCTTCTCCGCCCACAGGCTGGCCGGAGCAAGATAGCCCAGCGTCTTGCCCGTACCGGTGCCGGCCTCGATCAGAGCCAGACGCGGCACACCGACACGTTCGCGCGGACCAAAGGCATAGGCGGCTGCGGCGGCAAAATCAGACTGTTCCGGCCGCCCCTCACCGGCCCCGCTGATCAGCGCAGCCAGACGCGCGCGGGCTTCGTCGGGATCAACCGATTCGGAGCCCGGTTTGTCCGGCGGCGCGCCATCTTCCCATTTGCCCAGGCCGCGCCAGACGGCAAAGCCGGCAACCGGTGATGCCGAGACCGATACCGGGCCAAAACGCGCCAGAATTTCCGGAGCCCAGCGCCAACCGGCAGCTCCAAGGGCGTGGGCGAGCTTGAGGGCGGCCTCTCTGTCTTCGGCGCTGCGCGCGCCAAGCTCGCCCAGCAGGAGGCCCGCCGCCTCATGCAGGCTGCGCGCCTGCTCCACTGCGCTCACCGGTACCGGCCGCGACAAGGCCCGCGCGATCCCTCCGGCGCTCGCAACAAGAGGATGGGCCGGACGCACGAACGCAAACAGCTCGAGGACGTCAAAGACCGGCCTGCTTACCTGCTCCCTGAGACGGCCGGCAACAAAGGGCGCATGGGCAACGAGCACGCCACCGGATTTGAACAGCGCGCGCGCCTGGGCGCCATCTAGCGGCACAATCTGGCCATCGCTGGTAACCGTGATGGCCCCACCGATCGTGGGCACCAGCGCCGGCGCCTCAAGCCACGTCGAATCCGAGTTCAAGGACATCGGCTGATCATGCAGAGGCTGGGCGCGTTGGAAAGAGTTTTAGGCAGCCAGATCAGGATAGAGGGCCGTCAGCGCCTTGCGCACCCGCTGGTGTTCGCTCGTCACGGCCGCGACAGCGCGGGCGAGATCGGCACCATCTTCGCCTTCACGAACCTTCTGGGTGACGCTGCGGGCGGCAGCGGTCAGGGCCGAAAGTCCGAGGCCACCGGCCGCACCGGCGATGTCCTGCGCCAGGCGACTGACCTCATCCCAGCGCCCGTCCAGACTGGCCGCACCGAGGGCTCCGCTCAGCTCCTCGGCGCCCTTCACATAGGAGTGCAGGATTTCCAGGAGGGTGGCCAGGCCGAGTGATTTTTCGAGACCGGCGAAGGCTTCCGCATCGATGGCAGGAACCTCCAGGGTCGGCACCGGCGCATCGCCGCTGCGCCCGACCAGTCCAGCAAGGCCGGCATAAAGGGCCCCGGGCGGAGCCGGCCAGCGCAGGATCTGCCGGGCAACGATCGGCAGACGCATGCCTGTTACCATGAGTGCAAGAACCGGCGCTTTTAGGCCAGGCAGCACGGCCAGCGCATCGGCTTCATCGGCCATCGCGATGATGACATCGAAGTCTTCGCGTGCCGCACAGGCGAAGGCCTCCTGGGTCGTGCTGACCACGCGGACGTGATTGCCAAACGGTTCGACGAGCGCTGCGATCTGCTGCGCCGTGGCAGGATCTGCCAGCGCCACAAGAACGTGAATACCGACCGGTGGCGGGGTATCGGTGGCGATGGGAGCACAGAGTTCGGGCACGGCCACATCTCCTCCAGCCGCCGGAACCGCAAACCAGAAGGTCGCGCCCTCGCCCGGTGCGCTTTCAAAGCCGATCGTCCCGCGCATCGAGTGAACCAGGCGCTTGGCCACCGCCAATCCCAGCCCGGCCCCGCCATGACGCTTGGCATAGGAGGTGTCGCTGCGGTGAAACGGCTCGAAGACATGCTCGGCTGCTTGGTGGGCCAGCCCAAGACCGGTATCGATCACCGAGAACCTTACCTGGGGACCCAAGGTTGCGTCGTCGACGGCCTCGGCACGCAGTTCGACACCGCCACGATCGGTGTATTTGAGCGCATTGTCCGCGAGCTTCATCAGCACCTGGCGCAGGCGACGCGGATCGGCATGGGCCTTGGGCAGCGACGCCGGTGCGCTGATTGACAGCCGCAGCTGCTTTTCCCAGGCCCTGGGCTGCAGCAGGCGCGCCACCGTGCGCACCGTCTCTCCCGGATCGCAGTCCTCAGCCTCGGTGGCATCCGGAACTTCGCTGCTCGAAAGCGTCAGAACGTCGTCGAGCAGCGTCTTCAGACCGCGCCCGGCCTCGATCACCACCTGGATGTGGCTCTTCTGTGTTCGGTCAAGGTCACTGCGTTCCAGCAGTTGCGCCATGCCCAGAAGCGCATTCAGAGACGTGCGGATCTCGTGGCTGATATTGGCGATGAAGACGGTCTTGGCCCGGGTCGAGGCTTCCGCGGTGTCACGCGCCTCTTCGGCCGCGCGCTTTTCTGCCGACAGCGACTTCACCAGAGCCATATTGGCCTGGCGCAGCGTCAGCGCGTCATCGAGCATCTGGGTGAACCGCGCGCAATAGGAATAAAGGGCCGCACCGAAGAAGAGGACGAGGACACCGGTCATCATCGCGTAGGCTTCCTGTTCTAGAAGAAGCCGCGCCGCGAGGGGGAGAAGAGCGGGAATTACAAAGGCGAGGAAGGCCGGACGATAGGCAGAACGGGCGATGAACTCGACCGTGGTGACGCCAAGAATGCCAAGGCACAGATAGGCCTGCGCCGCGTAAAGGTGGGGAACAAACCACAGATAACCGCCGCCCAGGCCCCAGACCATGCCCGAGAGCGCCGAGAGCCAGGTGTAGCGCCGTGCCCAGGCCTGCGGCTCGCGGTCATCGGCCTGCTGCTCGAAGCGCGCTGCGAGGCGAAAGGTCGCGAGGCTGATGATGATGGCAAGGAGCAGGGGCGCCGCGGACACAAAAAGTGGCAGGTGGCGGGGCCCGAGCAGGGTGGCAGCCACGCACAGCGCAGCAAAAGGCAAAAACAGACTTTGCCGCGCGAGACTAAACAGGATCGCCACACGTCCCAGCGCAAGGGCCTGCGCATCAGCGCCCTGGCTCGAATCCGGCGATTGGCTGGGCTCTTGCATTGACGCGCTCCCTGCCGCAAGCCTAGCTTCGGCCCCCTTTCGGAAGCCTTAAACCTGTCGTTGTACGCATGACCTCCGTCCCTCCCGTTCCTGAAGCTCTTGCCGCCCGCGCCTGGCCTTTCGAGGAGGCGCGCAAGGTTCTGGCCCGTATCGAGCGCCAGCTTGCCAATGGCAAAGAAATCAAGGAGGTCCGCTTCGAGACCGGCTACGGCCCCTCCGGACTGCCCCATATCGGCACATTCGGCGAAGTGGCCCGCACCACCTGGGTGCGCCGCGCCTTCGAACGCCTGAGCCCGATCCCGACCCGCCTGATCGCGATGTCGGACGACATGGATGGCCTGCGCAAGGTTCCGGACAATGTGCCCAACAAGGAGATGATGGCGCAGCATCTGGGCAAGCCCCTGACCTCCATTCCCGATCCCTTCGGCACCCATGAGAGCTATGGGCGCAACATGAACGCGCGTCTGTGCGCTTTCCTGGATCGCTTCGGCTTCGAATACGATTTCCGCAGCGCCACGGACATGTACAAGTCTGGCATTTATGACGCGGCGCTGCTGCGGGTGCTGGCCAAATACGACGAGGTCATGGCGGTCATGCTGCCAACCCTTGGCGATGAGCGTCGCGAGACCTACTCCCCATTCCTGCCGGTCAGCCCACGTTCGGGCAAGGTGTTGCTCGCACGGGTTATCGCCCGCGATGTTGAGGGCGGCACCATTACCTATATCGAGGAGGACGGCAGCGAGGAAACCGTGCCGGTGACCGGGGGGCATTGCAAGCTGCAGTGGAAGCCGGATTTTGGTATGCGCTGGGCGGCGCTGGGCATCGACTACGAGATGTATGGCAAGGACCATCTGCCCTCGCAGCCGCTATATGACCGGATCTGCCGCATTGCCGGCGGTGAGCCTCCGGAGCATTTCGTGTTCGAACTGTTCCTCGATGAACACGGCCAGAAGATCTCCAAGTCCAGGGGCAACGGACTGTCGATCGACGAATGGCTCAGTTACGGACCGGAAGAGAGCATTGCCCTCTTCATGTTCCAGAAGCCGAAAGCGGCCAAGAAGCTGTATTTCGATCAGATTCCAAAGGCGGTTGATGACTACATAGCGCTGCTCGATGCCTATCGCGGCCTTACCAGCGTCGAGGCGCAACTGGAAAGTCCGATCTGGCATCTGCACAACGCCCATCCTCCGGCTGAACGCTATCCCGTCAGTTTCGCCCTTCTGCTCAATCTGGTCAGCGCCTCCAATGCGCATCACCGCGATGTGCTGTGGGGTTTCATTCGCGCCTATGCGCCCGAGGCCAGCCCGCAGCACAATCCAGGCCTTGACCGGCTCGTGGATTATGCCATCCGCTATTACGAAGACTTCGTGCGCCCGCACAAGAATTTCCGCACCCCGAGCGACAAGGAGCGTGCGGCGCTCGCTGAGCTCGCCGATCAGCTTGATGCCATGGGTGACGAACGCGACGGCGAACGAGTCCAGTTTGAAGTCTATGAAGTCGGCAAACGTCACGCCTTCGAGCCACTGCGTGACTGGTTCAAGGCGATCTATGAAGTGGTAATCGGACAAAGCCAGGGACCGCGCTTTGGCTCCTTTGCCGCGCTGTTCGGCTGTGCCCAGACCGCAACCCTGATCCGGCGGGCACTGGCCGGCGATTTTCTAGGATCGGATGCATGAAACTGCGATGGCTTCTCGCCGCCCTGATGCTGGCCGCACCCAGCCTCGCCCAGACGCCCTCCCCGCGTGCCCTTTACATCGCAGGTCATTACAATGCGGCGATCCGTGCCGGCCTCGCCCAGCATGACGGCGAAGGCCTGACCGAAGCGGCACGGGCGGCACTCGCCAACGCCCGTCTCGGCAAAGGCCCTTGCCTGTCCTGTCTGAAACTCGCCGAATCCTATGCGCGGGCAGCCATCGCAGCCGACCCCACGTCTGCCCTGGCCCGGGTCTACCTGGCCGCCTCCCTCGGCTATGAAGCGCGCATTATCGGCATTATGGAGGCTGAGGCCAAAGGCTTTGCCGGAGAGGCCAAAGACAACCTCAAGATCGCGCTCAAATATCATCCGCACAACGGCTTTGCCCTGGCCGCCATGGGCGGCTGGAATATCGGCGTTGTGGCTGGCGGCGGTTCAGTCCTCGCCGATCTCATGTATGGCGCCAGTACCAGTGACGGTATCGCCTATTACCACAAGGCGTTTGCGGCCGATCCTTCGAGCATCGTACCGCGCTTCGAATATGTGCTCTCGCTTTCGTCTCTTGATCGCGCGCGTTATGCGGCCCAGATCGAAAAGGCACTCAACTTCGTCGTGCAGGGCACCCCGCATACCGCCTATGAAAAAGTCATGCAGGAGCAGGGACGCCAGCTTTTAGCGCTGTGGCAGGCTAAGAACTGGTCTGCCTATCAGCGGCTGGTGCACCACATCCAGGGCTATCCGGATTAGTTACTGCGAGACGAACAGAATCCGGTGCATGAAGACGACGTCGGCGCGCTTCAAGACCACATCGCAGCCGTTGCGCAGCCCCGTAGACATCTTGACCTGTGTCGTTCCAAGTCCGACTACGCGGCGCAGCAGGACAAGGCCATGGCGCGTCTTTACGACGACGCGGTGGCCCTTGCGCAGTGGGGCCGAGGGCGAGATGACAAGGCGATCGCCTTTACGATAGAGCGGACGATAGGCCTCGCTGTGCAGTTCGACAGTATAGGTGTCCATTGCCAGGCCAAGGGCCGCCGCATCAAACGCTTTGTTTGTCGCGCCCTCAGCTCCGTCTTTCTCGGTATCCACCCCACCTGCCTTCTCGTGACAGACCTCGAGCAGCGTCTCCACGCTCACATCAAGGGCGGCAAGCGCCTTAGCGACGCTTTCGGTCGAGGGCCAGCGTGGCTTGCCCGCGGCAACGCGCTTGGACTTGTTAAAGGTCGTGGGGTCCAGACCCGCGCGCCGCGCAAGGCCGGAGGGAGACAGACCATGACGCTGTGCCAGCGTGTCAATGGCCTGCCAGATCTGAGAATGGCTGAAGGACATACGGACCCGGACTATTTCGGAAAACGCGTTTCTAAAGTAGGAGGAAGCACCGAGGCAAGCTGACATCACCGCGCACGAGGACGCAGGGGGGCCCTGCCCGGCGCCAGAGGACGACCCCATGCCTGATCCGCTGACCCTGATCCTGCGCTGTGCCCCGCCGGAACCTGCCCACCGCGCCAGCATTACCCTGCTCCGAATGGCCCGGCCTTTCCTGCCCCAGCCCGCCGTCGACCCGCCGGCGCTCGGAATTTCGGTCCTCGGACTGAACTTTCCCAATCCCATCGGGCTGGCGGCAGGCTACGACAAGAATGCACAGGTGCCCGATGGCGCCCTGAAGCTCGGTTTCGGCTTTGCCGAAGTGGGAACGGTGACGCCAAGGCCGCAGCCGGGCAACCCCAGGCCGCGCCTGTTTCGCCTGCGTGAAGACCGCGCCGTCATCAATCGCATGGGTTTCAACAATGCCGGACAGGACGCCCTGGCGCAGCGCCTTGGCCGTCGTTCGAAGCGCGGCATCCTTGGCATCAATATCGGCGCCAACAAGGACAGCCGCGATCGCATTGCCGACTATCGCGCAGGGTTTCAGCGACTTGCCGGTCTTGCTGACTATGTCACCGTGAATGTCTCCTCGCCCAACACTCCGGGGCTGCGCGGGTTGCAGAACCGCAGCGAGCTAGAGCGGCTGCTGACAATGCTGATGGCCGAGCGCCAGCAGCTGGGTCTCTCCACGCCGCTTCTGCTCAAGATTGCCCCTGACATCGATGCGGACGCGATGGATGACATCGCCGGGGTCTGTCTTGAGAGCGGCATGGACGGGCTTATACTCACCAACACCACGATCAGCCGTCCCTCCAGCCTGCGCAGCCCCCATGCCCGCGAAACCGGCGGCCTGTCCGGCGCACCTTTGTTTGAGCCATCTACGCGGGTGCTCAAAGCCATGCGCGCACGCCTGGGTCACCGCCTGGTGCTGATCGGTGTGGGCGGTGTCGCCAGCGGCGCCGACGCCTATGCCAAGATCCGTGCAGGCGCCAGCCTGGTTCAGCTCTATACCGCTCTCGTCTATGAGGGGCCCGGGCTTGTAACCCGCATCAAGCGCGAGCTGAGCGAACTTCTGGCCCGTGACGGTTTTGCACGGGTGGAGGATGCCGTAGGCAGCGACGTGTCCTGAGCGGCCTGAACGGTCGCGGCGGGATCAGCGCTGCAGCAGGACATGACCCCGCAGCGCTGCGATGGGACGGGCTTCATCTTCCTGCCACATCTGGGCATGGACATTCACTGTCCGCCGACCGCGTTTGACGATGCGGGCCCGTGCATAGCTCGCAAGTGCCCGCCCGCTGCGCAGATAATCGATCGCCATGTCGACAGGTTTGGGCAGCTCGGCGCAGGCCAGCTCGTGGACGACCTGTGCGAGGGCTGCAGTTTCGAGAAGCGCCCCGATAACCCCGCCATGCAGGGCCGGCAGCAGTGGATTGCCGATCAGCTTCTGCGCGAAGGGCAATTCGAGGATCACGCCGTCGTCATCCTGCAGCACGCGTATGCCCATCCACCGGCAAAAGGGAATGGAATTCAGGAGTTCTTCCTGTGCCAGCGCTGCCGCATTCATGCGGTCCTCGCTTCCGGGCGGGTGAGCATGAACGCGGCCGTGCACAGGGCAATGACCTCCTGGTCGGCCTCGTTGTGCGCGCTGCCGCGCACAAAGGCGATTTCATGGGTCACCTTGAGACATTCGGCCTCGCCCACGATGGCCATGCCTTTTGCGGCCGGCTTCAGATAATCGATTCTGAGATCAAGGGTTGCGATCGGCAATGGCTGGTTCAAGGCGCTCATCACCGCCGCACCACAGAGCTGATCAAGCAGCGAGGTAATGACCCCACCGTGAATCACCCCGGTCTTGGGATCGCCGATCAGGTCTTCACGCCAGCTGATCCTCGCTTTGGCCTGTCCGTCCCGTGCCATCACGACTTCGCCGCCGATGGCCGCAAACCAAGGTGTCACCCCTACCATGCGTCGGGCCTGGTCCTGCCAGTCTGAGTTCTGCATCATGCCGCAGCATTGCGCGCCAAGACCGCGCCCTGTCAATGTTTGATGGCATCAGATAAGTTGACGCTTCGTCACGTTCCTTTACACTTGAAGGGTCACAGATCAGGACCGGTCATGGATCTGAATACCACGACGCGCGCGCGTGCTGCGGGCAAGCGCGAACGGACCAAGCAGCAAAACCGCCAGCTAATCCTGCAAGCTGCCCGCCAGGTGTTCGCCGACCTTGGCTATGGCGCCACGACGGTGCGCGATATCGTGCGGGCAACGCCCCTGGCAGCGGGAACCTTCTACAACTACTTCAATTCGAAGGAGGAGGTTTTCCAGGCGATGCAGGACGAGATTGCCTTACGCATCCGTCCGCGCCTGCATGAGGAGCGCGCCAAGGCGACCAGCATCGAAGAGTTCATCTCCGGTACCTTCCGTACCTTCTTCGAGTATGTCGCGTCCGACGAGGCCAATTTCCACGCCATTCGGCGTAACACCGACACCTTGCGGGTGCGCATGGACACGCCAGAAATCCTCGCGGGATTTCAGGAGTTACGAACTGATCTCGAAGAGGCGATTGCCAATGGCCTGTTTCCCTCGCTTGATGCTGACTACCTGATGGCTGCGATTGTCGGCGTCGCCTTCGAGATTGCCGAGCGCATGCTGCGGCGGGCGCGGGCCGACACGGAAGATGCAACACGCTTTGCCACAGCCTTGTTCATGGGCGGGATCAAGGCTTTGCCCACCATAAGTTCAGGAGATGTTGCGTGAGAGCCCTTGTCTGCCGCGCCCTGGCCGAAGATCTTGACCGGCTTGCAGTCGAAGAGCTGGAGCTTCCACCCCTGGGCCCGGAGCAGGTTCGTCTCAAGGTGGGTGCCGCCGCTGCCAACTTTCCCGACATCCTGATGGCTCAGGGCCGCTACCATTTCCGTCCCGAACCTCCCTTCATCATCGGCGGCGAGTGCGCCGGCGAAGTGGTCGCGGTCGGTGAGGCCGTGCGCGGGCTTGCTCAAGGTGACCGGGTCGTGGGCGGAGACCTGACGGGGGGCTTCGCGCAATTCCGCCATCTCGCACAGAACCGGGTCAGGCCGATCCCTACCGGCGTTGACTTCGCCACCGCGGCTGCATTCACCACCGCTTACCTGACAGCGTATGTCAGCCTGGTGCGACGTGGTGAGATTCAGCGCGGCGAAACCCTGCTGGTTCACGGCGCCGCGGGCGGGGTTGGACTTGCCGCCGTTGATCTGGGGCGGGCGCTCGGGGTGCGGGTCATCGCCACTGCCTCGAGCGAAGAAAAGCGCGCTTTTCTGCGTAACTATGGCGCCGATCACGTGCTGCCCTCTGCGGGCTTCCGTGACGCGGTCAAGGATCTCACCCGCGGGCGGGGTGCCGATGTCATCTATGATCCGGTGGGCGGCGATGTCTTTGATGAAAGCATCCGCTGCATCGCCTTCGGCGGCCGCCTCCTCGTTGTTGGCTTTGCCTCTGGGCGGATCGGCCAGCTGCCCTCCAACCTCGCACTGATCAAGGGCTTTTCGCTCGTCGGCGTACGGGCCGGCGAGTATGGCCGACACTATCCGGAAAAGGGTCGTCAAAACCTCGCCGCGATCGATGACCTGCTGGGGCAGGGAAAACTGCGCCCGCACATCTGCGCCCGTTTCGGCCTCGAACAGGCGACGGATGCCCTCAAGATGCTGCAGACCCGCAAGGCGATCGGCAAAGTGGTCGTCGAGCTCTAGGCCGCGCGAGCGTCGAGCGCCTTGATGACCGCATCGGTCATGGCCGTGGTGCCCACCTTGGTCATCCCTGGCTGCATGATGTCCGCCGTCCGGTAGCCCTGCCCGAGCACCTCCTCGACGGCCTTTTCCAGCAGCACCGCATCGTCGACGCGGGCAAAGGAATAGCGCAGACACATGGCCAGCGACAGAATGCAGGCCAGCGGGTTTGCGATCCCCTGGCCGGCAATATCGGGAGCACTGCCATGTACCGGCTCATAAAGCGCCCCCTGGCGGCCCTGTGCATCCTTTGCCCCCAGCGATGCAGAGGGCAGCATGCCGATGGACCCGGTCAGTTCAGCCGCCTCATCCGAAAGGATGTCGCCAAAGAGATTATCGGTAACAATGACATCGAACTGTTTGGGATTCTTGACCAGCTGCATGGCACAGGAATCGGCCAGTATGTGACTGAGCGCGACATCCGGAAATTCACGGTCATGCACGCTCTGTACGACCTGCCGCCACAACACCCCGCTTACCATGACATTGGACTTTTCAGCGGAGGCGACACGGCCGGCGCGCAGGCGTGCAAGGGCGAAGGCAACCCGGGCAATGCGTTCGATTTCACCTGTGGTGTAGACTTGGGTATCGACAGCACGTTTCTGGCCGTCAGGAAGTTCGGTGATTTCCTTCGGCTCACCGAAATAAACTCCACCGGTCAATTCACGCACAATCAGAAGATCAAGCCCAGAAACGATTTCCGGGCGCAGCGACGAGGCGTCGGTCAGCGCCCCGAAACACAGCGCTGGGCGCAGATTGGCAAACAGTCCAAGGTCCTTGCGCAGACGCAGGAGGCCACGTTCCGGCTTCTTGTCAAAGCTCAGGCCATCCCAGCGTGGCCCGCCAACCGCGCCGAAGAGAACGGCATCAGCGGCCTTTGCCTTGTCGATGGTTGCCTGGGGATCGGGCGTACCCAGTGCTTCATAGGCGGCGCCGCCGATGAGCGCACTGTCGGTGGTGACCGCAAAACCGCGTTTGCGGCGAAACCAGTCGAGGACCCGTGCAGTCGCGTCCAAAACCTCCGGTCCGATACCGTCACCGGGCAGAAGCAGGATTTTTGCCGTCATGATTTGCTCAACCTAAAGCCATGCTACCGACTGGGCCCGACGCTGCTCGAAGGCCGCGATCGCATCGTCGTGGCGCAACGTCAGGGCAATGTCATCCCAGCCATTGACCAGACAGGCCTTGCGGAACGGGTCAATGTCGAATTTGACGCAGCCGCCATCGGGACCGCGGATCTCCTGTGCCTCAAGATCAACGGTGATGGTGGCGTTGGCTCCGCGCTCGGCATCATCCATGAGCTTGTTGACATCCGCCTGTGGCAATGCAATCGGCAAAATACCGTTCTTGAAGCAGTTGTTGTAGAAAATGTCCGCGAAACTGGGGGCAATGACGCAGCGTATGCCGAAATCCAGCAACGCCCAGGGCGCGTGCTCGCGACTCGAGCCACAGCCAAAATTGGCACCGGCCACGAGAATCTGGGCCTTGGAATAGGCCGGCTGATTGAGCACAAAATCCGGATTGGAGCTGCCATCGGGACGGGTGCGCAGTTCGTGAAACAGCGCAGCGCCCAATCCGGAGCGCCGGATCGTCTTCAGAAATTGCTTGGGAATGATCATGTCGGTGTCGACATTGATCATCGGCAAGGGCGCGGCGATGCCGCGCAGTGTCTTGAACGGTTCCATGGCGGCAGAAGCTAGCGGCGGCGACGACGCGGAGCAAGGTGCCAAAGTGCGCTCGCCCGGGTTTTATGCCCTCGGTCAGGCCCAAACCGGCCGCTCCGGTCGCAAAGCTGCCCGAGAGCTCTGCCGGACACCGGCAAGCGAGGTTGCGGCAGAGCCTGGACGGCCCCAGCACAGAGTTCGAAACGGCCCCAAAGGATCAGATCCGCTCACCGGCCTCGTCGCGGCTCAAGCCCTTCTGCAGCAGCGCCGCCAGATAGGCTGCCCACAGGCGCTCATGTTCCTGTGCGAGGTGATAGAGCCAGTCCCAGCTATAGAGGCCGCTCTCATGACCGTCGGAAAAAACGATACGCACCGCATAATTGCCCACCGGTTCCAGGTTTTCGATGCGCACCGCCCGTTTGCCGCCGACGGTCTTGCGCTGCGACGGCCCATGGCCCTGGACCTCGGCGCTCGGCGATTCAACGCGCAGATATTCCGCCGACAGCTGTACGGTCTCGCCATTGTCAAAGCCGATGGTCAGAACATCGCGGGCTGACGATACTTTGAGCTCTCGAGGCCAGGGCGCCGTCATCGCCGCTCAAGCTCCTCCTCGCCAAGCTGGCGGGCCTCGCCGGGCAACATGATGGGAACCCCATCGCGAATGGGGTAGGCGAGCCCGGCACTGCGACTGATCAGCTCCTGACGCGCGCGATCATAGCGCAAGGGCCCCTTGGTCAGTGGGCAAACGAGGATTTCGAGCAGTTTGGGATCCACCTCGGACATTATGTCCCCCGTTTCAGTTCATGGTTGCGCCGCCCGGTGCGTCGCGACCGGACATTTCCAGCAAGGCAATCAGGGTTTTCACGCGTTCCGTCCAGTCGGCCGCCTCGAGCAAGGCCTGCTTTTCCGCCGGTTCAAAAGGACAGAGCATGGCCAGGGCGTTGACGAGCGCCTCGGCCGGGGCATTGGCCATTGATTCCCAGTCCGCCTGCATGTCGCGATGGACCAGATAAGTTTTGAGGGCATTGACCAGTCGGCTGCGTGGAAATGCCTCGGCTGTATCCACCGGCGGATTGATATCTTCGGCAAAGCTGCGGTAATCGGCGGTAATCTGACGAAACGGCGTGATGACGTTGAGTTCGTCAATCATGCGGAACCGGCAGATCCCGGTCAGAGTAATGAGATAGCGGCCATCCTCGGTTTCGCGAAAGCCGGTCAGCCGCCCGACACAGCCGACCGCGCACAGCGCCGGCTTGAGCGTACGGTTCTCGTTTTCGGCCGGCTGCACCATGCCGATCAGCCGGTTGCCAGCCAGCGCCGCATCGACCATGGCAAGATAGCGTGGCTCGAAAATGTTGAGCGGCAACTGACCACGCGGCAACAGCACCGCTCCTGTCAACGGAAACACGGCCAACGTGGTTGGCAGGTCGTCGATACGTGCATAGGGGCGATTGCCAGACATCCGTCACTCACGAAAACAGGATCGAGGACAGACGGCGCCGCCCCTCCAGCGTGCGCGGATCCGCAGCGCCCATGGCTTCAAACAGCGTCAGAAGATGTTTGCGTGCCGCCTCGTCGTTCCATTTGCGGTTCCGGCGGGTCAGTTCCAACAGTTCTTCGACAGCCCCCTGGCGATCTCCGGCAGCATCGAGCGCAAGGGCAAGATCATATCGGGCCTGATGGTCGTTGGGATCGGTCGCAAGCCGCGCCCGCAGCGGTTCTGCGGCCGCGCCGGCCGAGCGCGCCGCTTCGCGCAGCTTGAGCTCGGCATCGATGGCACGGATCGCCTCATCCTGGGCGCCGTCCGGGCGCACCAGCCCCAAAGTCGCGCGGGCCCGCTCGACATCGCCACTGGTCAGATAGCAGCGGGCCAGGCCGGCGACGGCCTTGGGATTGCCGGGATCTTCCTGCAGCACCGCACCATAGGCCTGGGCAGCGGATGCCAGATCCCCAGCCTCCACCGCTTCCTGGGCCGCCGCCAGCAGGTCATCGGCTCCCGCCGCAGCGCCGGCACCGCCGGTCAATTGTGCGATAAAGCCGCGCAGCTGGCTTTCCGGGACCGCTCCCATGAAGCCGTCGACCGGCTGGCCATTACGAAAGGCATAAACTGTGGGAATGGACTGAATCCGCAGTTGCCGTGCGATTTCCTGGTTTTCGTCAACATTGACCTTGACCAGACGGACCGCACCCTGGGCTTCGGTAACCAACTTTTCGAGGAGCGGGGTGAGCTGCTTGCAGGGCCCACACCACGGAGCCCAGAAATCGACGATGACCGGCACCTCGCGCGAGGCTTCCAGCACATCAGCCGCAAAGGTTTCAAGGGATGCGTCCTTGATGTAGGCGCCTGCAGCACCGGCCGGGCCGGAGCTCGGCTTTGCGCTGGTAATGGGTCTGCCTCCGGGACCAATCAATGCCATGGCGTGCTCTTTCCGTGAACGATAACAACTGGGCTGAAGATGGGCGCTTCGCCTGCGAAAGAAAAGAGGCCAGCGGGCAGAGCCTGCCGGGTCAGTTGGGATGATGGCGTTCAAGTACCTCGGCACAGGCATTGACCGCGTCGATCATCGCCTCAACCGGCGCGCCGGCGCGCATCCGGGCAACAAACTGGCCAACGATGCGGTTCCACTCCGCCTCCCCTGCAGCCGCATGGGTTTTGGCATCCGCAAGGAGCTCGACATAACGTTCGGCTTCCGAAACGAAGAACAGGATGCCGCCCGCACGTTCCGGATGGGCGAGGATGCGTGCGGCAAATTCTCGGTGGGCGAACTGGCTGGCGTGATGGCGCCTGACCACAGGCGGCGCCAGGAACGGGCGCAGGGGACGCCACTCAAACAGGATTGAAAGCAGCAGAAACGCAGCCACCTGGACGACAAATCCTTCACGCAGGGAAACCTGTGGCAGAAACCAGCTGAGGACCCCGCCTGCCACCAGCGCCGCCAGAGCCGCCCAGATCACCGGATAAAGGGTGTAGCGGTCGCTCTGCGGCAGGACCGTCAAAACAAAACGGGCCTTTGTCCGCGCCTCCGCCGCGGCCATTGCCGCTTTGATCCGGCTGCGCTCTGCCCCATCCATGCCGCCAAATCGTCTCACCATGACCCTGACGCCCCACCGCCGCCAAATGAGCCCCCGCCACCGGAAAAGCCGCCGCCAAAGCCGCCGCCTGAACCGCCACCGAAGCCACCGCCGAAGCCGCCACCAAATCCGCCCCCGAGGCCGCCGATAAAGAACAGAGGCCAGAAGAAGCGACCGAACAAAATCCAGAGCAGGAACAGAATGAGCAGACCACCGATATGGAACCCACCATGACCATGCTGGCCAGTGCTGGCCGGTTGTGGCAACGCGCTGGCATCACCACCCAGCACCTTCAACAGGATCCGCGTTCCCGCAAGCACGCCGCCGTCATAATCCCCGGCGCGAAACTTTGGCACGATCACATTATGGATGATGAGTTCGCTCTGGACGTCGGTCAGTCGCCCCTCAAGTCCGTAGCCGACCTCGATGCGGACCTTGTGCTCTTTGGGCGCAATAATCAGAAGGACGCCATTGTCCTTGCCCTTCTGGCCGATGCCCCAGGCCCGTCCCAGCCGGTAGCCATATTGCGCAATGGTATAGCCCTGCAGGGTCGGCAGGGTTACGACCACAACCTGCTGGCCGGTTTTGCGTTCCTGCTCAGCCAGCATGCTGGTGAGTTCGGACCGCGTGGCAGACGACAGGATGTGGGCATCATCGACGACGCGGCCGGTCAGGGGCGGAAACTTGGGCCCGGCCAGCGCAACGCCGATGAAGAGAAACGCACCGATCAGGCCTAGCGGCCAGCGCAATCTTGCCATCCTGCTACGCATCAAAAGTGAACCTTGGGCACCTGCTGCTCTTGCTGGCTGATGGTGAAGGTCGCCATGACCTTGGCCTTCGGATAGAAGATCGCCGCGATCCAGCGACTAGGAATCGTGCGCAAGGTCGTATTGTAACGCTGCACCGCCTTGATGTAGTCGCGACGGGCTACGGCGATGCGGTTCTCGGTGCCTTCAAGCTGGGCCTGCAAGGCCAGGAAGTTTTGGTCCGACTTCAGATCGGGATAGCGTTCACTGATCGCCATCAAGTGTCCCAGCGCACCGGTGAGCTGGGCTTGGTTCTGCTCGAACGCGTGGAAGGCTTTCGGATTGGTAAGTATATCCGATGGCAATACCGTCTGCGTGGCTTTGGCCCGCGCCTTTGCAACCTCGATGAATACGGTCTGCTCCTGCTTGGCGTAGCCTTTGACCGTTGCCACCAGATTGGGAATGAGATCTGCCCTGCGCTGGTACTCGTTGAGGACCTGGCTCCAGGCCGCTTTGACCTGCTCATCCTGGGTTGGAACGGCGTTGATGCCACAGCCCGACAAGCCCACAGCGAGAACAACGATCGTCCCAAGCCCCGCAAAGAAGCGACTAAGCTTTTGAAACATATGGATTCCTTTCGCCCCGACTGTCCCAGGAGGACGCCTTGCCCCCAGATATGGGCCCTTGCGGGAGTGGTTGCAATGGGAACCACATCCACGACCCGCAGTCAGCGCCGGCCTCGTGCCCGCCAGCGCACAAAACGGGGGTCCTGATTGAAGAGCCGGATCAGCCGGCTGGTGCGCACTTCCATGCCGATCGGGTTGGTGTGGTAAATGGTGTCAGCCATCTGCGATGGCGGAAACATCGCCTCCTGGGGAGTACCCAGCATGCCAATGCCAAGACTGCGATAGAATCCGGCAATGCGTGTGAACACCTTCTCCTGCGCATATTGCGGAAAATACAGCGTGTTGGGCCAGGTCGCAAAAACCGTCACCTGATGCCGCCTTGCCCAGTGCACGAAGTGGACGATCGCCTTTACGCCCGGACTGTTGCGGACGAAATGAATCCGAAGCGGCGCATGGGTCGAAACATTGGCCTTGGCGTCGATGGCATGGCCCTGACCGTAAGGACCGACATCGGAAAACGCCTCAGCCCGCACTTTGGCCATCCAGCCCTTGCGCATGCGAAAGACCCAGGTATCGACGATGCGCCAGGGTTTGACCGCGAACACGAAAAACAGCCGCTGTCGCCAGTTAAGGCTCCGCCAGTAGTCACCGCCGCAGCTATAAACGGCATCGACCAGGCTATTCTCGGGGCGGGTGTAATTGTAGGCAAGATATTCGAGCGGCAGCAGCACCGCATCACCCGGCTTCAATATCTTGCTGCCTTCAAAGATCTGGAAACCAGGCCCCATCGACGCTGCCAGACCGAAATTGAAGGCATGGATATGCAGACTACGGGCAAGTCGGCGGGTATCGATCCCGGCCAGCGCATTGGATCCGGCAATGATCACCAGCTTGGGCGAAGGCATGGCATTACCACGGATCACTTTGGCATCAATGTAGGAGCAGGTGTAGTAGCCGTTGCGTGTTGGTGCACCGGCCTGCGCCCAGGCACTGAGCCCAGCCAGGATGGCGAAGCCACAAAGAGCTACGGCACACAGCATGAGATAGCGCGCAGCAGACATCGTCAGAACCGGTAGTAAATGAATTCGCTGACAGCACCCGAATTGATTGCATCGATGCCCGCGAAAAGAATAGCAGCAGAGAGAATGGCAAATTGCGGTGTCAGGCGAAAGGCAAAAAGTTGTCCCAAGCGCGTTTGGGCTTCCGGTACGAAGCCACAAAGCTCCATGCTGTTGGGCAGACCCCAGCAAATGAAGAGCCCAAGGATCGGGGCCCCTATATCAAGCCACATCCGGGTCTGATCAAATTCCTGCCTGATGATATGCAGACCCATGACCGTGAAATCATGATAGATGCCGAACACTTTCAGCGCATTCGACATCAGCTGAATCCCGTTCAGACCGATGAGCCCGGCGTAAACCGAGTAGGCCGCATGCATGGTGTCAGCACGAAACAGCACCCAAGCAAGAGCAACGGCGAAGAAAGTAAGTCCTTTTGCCAGGGGGGGAGAAAGAGACCAGCCACGTGGCTTTGCACTCAGGCGCCAGGCATGGTTGACGAGCAGATAAAAGCCGTGCAACGCACCCCAGAGGACAAAGGTCCAGCCTGCACCATGCCACAGGCCGCCGATGGTCATGGTCAGCATCAGATTGAGGTACCGGCGGAACTTGCCTTTGCGGTTACCACCAAGGGGAATATAAAGGTAATCGCGCAGGAACGCCGACAAGGTCATATGCCAGGTGCGCCAGAATTCGATGATATTCTCGGACTTATAAGGCGCGAGGAAGTTGACGGGCAGGGTGACGCCAAACAGAAGGGCAAGACCCAGCGCCATGTCACTGTAGCCGGAGAAGTCAAAATAAATCTGAAACGTGTAAGACAGCATACCTCCCCAGGCCGAAATCAGGCCGGGTGGTGAATGCTGATTGGCCGCCGTGAACACGGGCGTCGCCAGGCGCGCGAAGCCGTCTGCCAAAAGGACTTTTTTCGCCAGTCCTATGGCAAAGAGCATGATTGCCCGCGGCGCGTTGTCCAGCTTGTTTTCATTCAGTTTTTCGGGCGTCAGCTGCGGCATCATCTGCTTGTGGTGGATGATGGGGCCCGCAATCAGATGTGGAAAAAAGCTGACAAAGAGAAGATAGCGCGGAAAATCATACTCGGCAGCCTGGCCACGGGAGGCGTCCACCAGAAAGGCAATCTGCGTAAAGGTGTAAAAGGATATGCCGAGGGGCAGGCTGATATGCGGAATGGCGAAGCTGAAGCCCAGAGCATCAAGATTGCCGACGATGAACGCCGCATATTTGAAGTAACCGAGAAGCGATAGATCGAAGCCAACGCCGAGGAACAAGATTGCGCCACGACTCTGACCGTTTGCAGCACGGCGCGCCAAGGCCCGCCCGACCATGAAATTGGTCACTGCAGAAGCCAGAAGCGGAGGCAGAAGCGTCAATCCCGCAGAGGCGTAAAAGACCAGCGAGCCGGCAGCCAGCCAGTATTGCGCCGCCCTCCCCCCCAACACCATACGAATGGCAAAGAAGCCAACGAGGACTGCCGGGAGAAATTCGAACAGAAACTGATCGGAGTTAAAAAGCAAAGGCCGCCTCAGTGCCAACCGTCTCAGTCTGCTATCGTTTTAGACTGTGCGGGTCAATGCGAAGCGAACCGGTGCACGAGCAGACAAGGACCTCCGTCTTGAACGGGGGGAGCCGGCTCCACCAGCCCTTCGCATGGTTCCCCGGCCGTGACCTTGCCCGGACGTCAGCGGACGAGGCTGGAGGAAGGCGGCAAAGTCGGCGGTGATCATTACCGCGCTGGCAAGAATGCAATTGTGGGAGCCACCCGCCCCAGTCCTGAAAATTCTCCAAGACCCGACGGATGCAGCTGAGCAGCATCACACAGCGAGGCTGCAGACTGCGTTCTGCACAGAGCGGCCCTTGCTGCTTCGCGATTTCGGCGTCGCACCAGATGCCGCGGCGGCAGACACAAGTGCGTCTGCGCCGTCACGTCCGTGAACCGAACGCCCAAGGAGGATGCCAAGCCAGTCATGGTACCCCCTGGAGGCGCGCGGGGCTTTCTGCCCCATTTCCGGCATCCCCGTTCGCGCGGCGCGCCGCAGCGGCTGAACGCTGCCGCGGCCACGTGCGAATCTCGGAGTAGGCGGCGCTCACCCGGTCCCCGAGCAGCGAGCAGAACACCGCTCCGCCGCATGGGGGCCTCCTCAGCACAATTTGATCAATCTGGGCTTCACCAATCCCAGCAATTGGAGGAGGCTCCCGCCCGACACATCGGTCCTGGGGGCCCCGGCGGCAGGGGGATTGCCGGCGGCCACGATGTCGAGCACCCCGCCAGTCACGACCGCACGCGCAGGTTCGCCCCGGTCTCGTCACGAAAGGAATGTTTCTTCATGGCACGCCGCCGCCTTAAATACGTCGCTCCCGTACTGTTGCTGTGCGCAGGGAGTCTTGCCGGTCCGGCGAGCGCCGGCTCCATACCGGCAGCGAGCTATAAGGCGCTCCATTGGCGTAATATCGGTCCCTTTCTTGGCGGTCGCTCCATCGCCGTAGCTGGTGCGGCAACCCGGCCCGGCACGTTTTACTTCGGTTCGACAGGTGGTGGGGTATGGAAGACGCAGGATTATGGACTCCACTGGAAGCTGATTTCCACTCAAACCTTTAAATCTGGCTCCGTGGGTGCTCTGGCCGTCGCCCCTTCCGACCCCAATGTGATCTATGTCGGCATGGGTGAATCAGCAATCCGTGGTGACATGGCTACAGGCGATGGCATCTATAGATCCACGGACGGCGGTAAGACCTGGATGCACGTCGGCTTAGCGCACACCCATGTCATTAGCCAGATCGTCATCGACCCGCACAATCCCGATCACGTCTGGGTTGCCGCTCTCGGACACGTCTTTGGGCCCAATCCCGATCGTGGCGTCTATGAGACCAGCGATGGCGGGCAGCATTGGAAAAAGGTTCTGTTCGTCAACGACAAGACCGGTGCAATCGATCTGGCAATCGATCCCCATAATGCCCGCATTCTCTATGCCGCCATGTGGCAGGCGTACCGGCTGCCATGGAAGCTGTCGAGCGGCGGCCCTGGCAGCGGGCTTTATAAATCGACCGATGGTGGTGCTCACTGGACTAACATTTCGACCAATCCGGGAATGCCCAAGGGCATCCTCGGCAAGATCGGGATCACGGTCTCCGGCGCCAATTCGAATCGGCTTTATGCCATAATTGAAGCCAAGGCCGGTGGTGTGTTTCGTTCCAATGATGGAGGCGCAACCTGGACTCGCGTCTTCCACAAATCTGTGCTGACACAGCGTGCCTGGTATTTCTCGCACATCTATGCCGATCCCAAAAACGTCAATACCGTCTATGCACCAGAGGTTGGCGGCATCTACAAATCTACCGACGGCGGCGAAAGCTTCAGCCCACTTCGGCCGCCGCATGGCGACGTTCATGTCCTTTGGATTGATCCCCAAAACCCCAAGATCATGATCGACGGCAATGACGGGGGCGCTTCGGTCAGCCTCAATGGCGGCAAGACGTTCAGCCCGCAGGACAATCAGCCCACAGCGCAGTTCTATCATGTGGCTGTCGACGACCAGTTTCCCTACCATGTCTACGCATCACAGCAGGATCGCGGGACCATAGAAATTCCGAGTCGAAGCGCCGGAGCTGGCATCACCAATGGCGACATTCGTCATCTGATGGGTGGTGAAAGCGGCTTCGTCGTGCCGTTTCCAGGCATGCCCTGGATCACCTACGCCGGTGGATATGACGGTGCCCTATCGAAATACAATCGTCGCACCGGACAGCACCAGGAGGTTGACGTCTGGCCAGATGATCCCATGGGCCATGCCGCCGCAAATCTGAAATACCGCTTCCAGTGGACCTACCCGATCCTGATTTCCAAGTACAAGCCACACGATATCTATGTTGGCGCACAGTACGTCATGCGCAGCAGCGACGGAGGGAGAAGCTGGCAAAGGATCAGCCCGGATCTGACCCGCAACGACAAGTCCAAGCAGGCGTCATCGGGCGGCCCGCTGACCCAGGACAATACCTCGGTGGAATATTATGACACCGTATTTGCTCTGGCCGAATCGCCAGTGCGCCAAGGCGTGTTGTGGGCCGGATCGGACGATGGCCTGGTGCATGTTTCGAAGGATGGCGGCCACACCTGGAGCAATGTCACGCCCTCCGGACTTCCACCTTTTGCCACCATCAGCACGATCGATCCTTCCCACTTCGATCCTGGTACCGCTTTTATCGCGGCACGGCGTTACCGCCAGGACGATTTCAAGCCCTATATCTATGTGACCCATGACTACGGCGCACATTGGCAAAAGATTACCCACGGCCTGCCGGACAATCAGTCGAGCTTCGTTGTACGCCAGGATACCAAGGATCCAGATCTGCTGTTCGCAGGCACGCTCGACGGTGTCTACGTCTCTTTTGACGGCGGTCACGACTGGCAGTCATTACAGGCCAACCTGCCGCACGTACCTGTCCGCGACATGGTCATTCAGGCCAAAGCCGATCAGCTGGTGCTTGCCACACATGGTCGCTCGTTCTGGATTCTCGATGACCTGGAGCCGCTACGCGAGCTTTCAGCCAAAGTTGTGAAAGCCAGCTCCTACCTCTTCCGACCCGAGGCCACTTACCTCACCTATGGCTGGTACGTGCCGCACGCCGTTAAATATGGAATGGGGCAAAATCCGCCTAATGGCGTCGTGGTGTACTACGATCTCAAGCGCAAGCCCGCTCCCAGTGAGAAAGTGTCCCTGACGTTCTCAACCCAAAGCGGCGAGAAAATCGCTTCGTTCTCCAATCTGACCGACGCCTCCGGAAAGCCGCTCAAGCCAAACAAGAATTTCTATCCTCCGAAGAAGCCCAAGCAGTCCGATGTGGTTCGCACCGACGCTGGAATGAATCGCTTCGTCTGGCAAATGCATTATCCGAAAGCAACCAAAGTGCCAGGTGCGATCATCTGGGAAGGATCTATGCAGGGGCCCAAGATCGTACCGGGAACCTATCGCGTGACGCTTTCTGTTGGTGGTGTCAGTCAAACGCAAACATTCGTTGTTCGGGAGGACCCGAGAAACACGGCTACCCAGGCAGATCTGAAGGCACAGCTGGCGCTGGCGATGCAGATCCACAGAAAGCTGGACCTAACCGACCGTTCGATCCTGCAGCTGCGCGCTGTGCGTTCAGAAGTTCAGCATTATGCCAGCCAGCTCAAACACGTGACCAGCAACCCTGAAATCAGCAAGAATGCCAAGTCGATAGTGCACCAGCTTGATCAGATCGAGGCAGCACTCATTCAGACCAAATCGCATGCCGATGAAGACCCACTCAACTATCCCATCCGCCTAAACAACAAGCTGGCAACGCTGGCCGCAGAAGTAAGCTATACCTTCGCACGGCCGACACAGCAGGATTATGCCGTCTATAAGGAGCTTGCGGGCCAGGTGGATGCGCAACTTGCAAAGCTGAATAACGTTCTGACTGAGCAATTGCCTCTGCTAAACCAGTTGATCAAGAAAAGTGGGGTGGAACCAATCAGCGTTCCACCGCAGAAGGCCTGACGGGAATGACGGCACGGACACCTAACCCGTGCCGTCATGCCACCATCGGCAGTGACGACAGTACCTGGGTTGCGTGTGACCAATCCGAAAGCAGCTTGCTTGCGCCTGCACGCTCAAGGTATGGGCCCCGGCTCTCCCCCATGTGCCCGCCACCAAGAAATCCCCATACCTGCATACCGGCTGCCCGCGCGGCGCAGATTCCATTTACGCTGTCTTCAATGACCAGACAGTGCTCGGGAGCGACGCTGAGTTCCCGGGCAACGTGAAGGAACAGATCGGGCGCGGGTTTGCCGCGACTGACGAGGTCTGCCGAATAGACATGCGGCGCGAACGCCTCCCACAGTCCGGTCAGGCTCAGTTTCAACTTCAGGCCGTCGGTCCCACTCGAACTGGCAACGGCCTTGCGCTGACCGATTCTCTCTACCGCCGAGGCGGCTCCTGGCACCGCACGCAGTTCGCCTTCACCAAGTGCCGCACGGTAGCGAGCGTGACAGGTTTCACGAAAGCCTACAGGCAGGGCACGGCCCAGCCGCTGCCGGCACTCCGCCTCAAGAGCACTATAGAAATCATCGCCGCTCATTCCCATGTAACGGTCGATAAAGGCATCGTGGGTGTAGTCGAGGCCGATTTCGGACAGAGCCGAGAGTTCGATCTTGAGCGACAGAACTTCACTGTCGACGAGTACACCGTCACAATCGAAGAGAATGGCCTTTACTAACATCACAGCTCCCATCTCCACGCTGCAACCAGGCAAGGCACAGCGTATCAGCCGGAACTGAGCACGGTTCACAGATTTCGTCCATTATTATGGTGCCACCTCTGCAACAAGTGGCCATCATCTTTCTGGCGCTATCCAGCTGCTGCAGGAACTGGCAGTTGCCCAGCCCACCGGGGTTCCCCGCAGGTCCACAGATCTATAGCGGCGTTGCCGCGATAAAACATGCAAATGAGCCTCAGCTCCCTTCGCCATCGAGCAGGAATTCTCCTCCTGCGCGCAAGGCAAGGTCGGGTCCGAACAGCGCGCCAGGTGTGTATGCTCCGGGAGGTGCGTCGTCGTGGGCGAGGCGCAGCACTATGTCAGCTGCCACGGCTGCAGTAAAAGCCATGGCTTCACCTGTGCGCAACCAGCCTTGACGGATCTCGCCAGATGGCCACTCGACGCGGGCATGAGTCCATGAATGCGTCGCGCCTGCAGATTGCGGCGTGAGCGTAACATCTGCCAGCAAGCGGCCGACAAGATTGTGGAAGGTACGAAACCAGCACAGCCTTGCCGCGACAGGCAACAGACGACGCCACATTGCTGAGTTTGGTACAAGACTGGAGGCGGCAATGACAAATGCAGCACCACTTGCACGCTGTGCTCCTATAAGGTCGCCGCTGGGTACGGCAAACGTCTCAACCTGAGCGCCGTCGGGTAGGTTCAGGATCTCCATATCGCCGAAGACGGGCATATGGATTAGCTGCGCCTCCCTATATTGCAATCCACCCAGGAAAAGAGACGAAATGATACTTCCTGCCATCGCTGCGCCAATACGAAAGGATGTGGGAGCCATCACTGGTATAGTCGCTGCGCGAATGCGCTGCGCCCCGGGACGGTTAGAACAGAGCGCCATCACCACACTTTCCACCGCGAGTATGCCAAATCCTGCGCCCGTTACGAGTGTACGGTCCGTCAGCTTCGCCGCGGCACCGAGTTCGAGGATGGGAAGGATAGATGATATTTCATTCGACACATCGACGTAATGCGTACCTGGCGGGCAGGCCTGGGCAATCGGCAGGGCACTTTTGTCAAATGGCCCAATCGTATTGATCACCACCTTTGGTGCGTTACGGGTGATCTCCGAGGCGATGTCCTCGATGGTTTCGACCGTGACCACCCTGGTGTCATCACTGACCGTCGCCGCCAGATTCCTCAGCCCCATCCCATCGCGGCCGACAAGGACCGGCAACAGCCCTGCGCCCGCGAGGTGATGGGTGATGGCCCGACCACAGCGCCCGCTTGCTCCCAGTATCCATGTTTCGCCCATTGGATGCCCACCGCCTGTTCCCCTGCCCGGCCCAGTCTGGCTCTGCCTCCACTCTTCGCTGGTACCGCTGCAGACCTGCGGCCCAACAGCGAACAGGTTCCTCTCGAGACAACACCAACCTTAGAGCTTGCGCGACAAGCCGTCCGCCAGTGGCGCATGGACTTTACTCCGGTTTGAGAATTCGACAACCGGCGATGACGGTCCTGCTCTGCTTGCCCCTTCACGACCACGCCTTCCACCCGCCCCATCACGCGGCTTCCTCTCACAACGCACGCCGCCCGACCGCCGGCCACGAGGGCAGCGCGCCGTTCAGGCTGCCTGCTGAGGGTGCCGCTGCCACAAGCCCTTCTCAGCCGGCTTCAGCTGGCGGCGGCTGCGCTCGCGGGACGCCAGCCGCGCGAACCTCCGCCAGGAGGCGAACGACATCATCATCGTCCAGCTGACGAAATTCCTGGTAATAGTAACCTATTGCGACCAGATCTTCAGGCGCTTCCAAACAAACCAGCCGGTCAGCGTCCTTGCGAAGCGCCTGCAGCGACTGACGCGCCGCCACTGGAACGGCAAGAACTATCAACTTCGGCTGCCGCCTGCGCAAAGCCATCAGTGCGACCTTCATGGTCGCGCCAGTGGCAATGCCGTCATCGACAACGATAGCAACGCGTCCCTTCGGATCAAGCGGTACCCGATCCCCCAAGTAGCGGCGACGTCGACGCTCGATTTCCGCGAGCTCACGGCCGCATGCCGTGTTGAATACCTCGTTCGCAATCCGCACCGTCGCCAACACCTCCTCATTTCGGAACACCATTGGCGCGCCGCCATCTATAACCGACCCCATGGCCAATTCAGGTTGCCACGGCAGACCGATTTTGCGTACCAGTAGAAGCTCGAGTGGGGCCTCAAGCACTATTGCCACACCTGCAGCCACCTCGACACCGCCGCGGGGCAACGCATAGATCACTGGCTGATCGGCCTTATAGTTCGCCAAAGCCTGACCAAGCTTTTGTCCGGCCTCGCGACGATCACGGAACATCATCCGTGTTCCTTTCAGACTGGGCCGGACTTCTTCACCGGCGAGTAGTCTTCAAACCATCGTACCGCGCTCGCCGCTACCTCCTCGAGAGCCCCGGGCTCTTCAAAGAGATGACTCGCGCCAGCTACTATTGTCAGGCGCTTGGGTCCCTTAAGATTGGCCAAAGCGTCCTCGTTGAGCCTGAGCACAGCTGCATCCTGGCCTCCCACCAGCAGCAAGACCGGAACGGCAATTCGGTTTAAATTTTCTCCCGCCAGATCCGGCCTGCCACCACGTGAAACAACCGCAAATATTCCGGAATCCGGGCGCGCCGCAACCGAGAGCGCGGCGGCGGCGCCAGTACTGGCGCCAAACAGGCCCACTGGAAATCCGAGCAACTCGTCATTGTCGCTGAGCCAGCGCAGTACCGCAGTCAGCCGCTCGCTCAGAAGACCAATGTCAAAGACTTTCTCCCGACTTTCCGCTTCCTCGGGCGTGAGCAAATCGAATAGCAGCGTGGCCATACCATGCGCATTGAGAGCACGGGCTACCATCTTGTTTCGGGGGCTAAGACGACTCGACCCACTGCCATGAACAAAGACAATAAGTAACGATGCATTCTCCGGGACAACAAGTTTGGCTTCCAGCCCAAACGGAGGAATATGAAATGTCCGCGATGAGACACGTAATGGCAATAACAGCTCAGGCTGGCGCCGCCTCTTTGCTACCATGACCTAAACCGACTTTGATTCAACAGATCATGAAGACGATGCCGCGACAGCGTATTGAGATGCATCAATACGATCCGCGCGAAAAGACCAGATGCATCCTGCAACATGGCGCCAGACGGCTATTTGCAACAGTTCGTGCGCAGAACAACTCCTGTCTTTGCGCGCGAGGTTGCCGCCTCACTTTTCAGTGCATGTCGGCCCGGTTAGAAGGCTCGGAGGCAAACTGACGGCGGATAGCGGCAAACTTAAGCAGCCTTGCTTCAATACGCGCATTGATGCTGCCTACGCTGAATTGTCCTTCTGCAACGCGCTCACCCGGCACAAGGCCAGAAAGAATCGACATTCCTTCGTCTATCCTGGACACTGCATACACGGAAAATGTTCCCGCTCGGCACGCTTCAACGACATCCGCGCGTAGCATCAAATTCGGTATGTTTGCGGCTGGAATAATTACCCCCTGAGATCCGCAAAGTCCGCGCGCGGCGCATATATCAAAGAAGCCTTCAATTTTCTCGTTGACACCGCCAATCGCCTGTACGCTTCCGTGCTGATTGACCGAGCCAGTAACAGCGAGATCCTGCCGCAAGGGAATGTCGCCAATTGCTGAAAGCAGCGCATAGAGCTCTGCTGATGATGCGCTATCACCTTCTACTCCGCCATACGATTGCTCAAAGACCAGACTCGCGGACAGTGAAATAGGGACATCCAAGGCGTAGCGACCGAGGATAAATCCCGACAGTATCAAAACGCCCTTTGAATGAATCGGGCCTCCGAGTGCCACTTCGCGTTCAATATCCAGCACCTGACCGGAACCCGGACGAACCCGGGCGGTAATTCGTGTCGGCCTGCCAAAGCGATATCCCCCCAACTCCAGCACGGACAAACCGTTGATCTGTCCAACGGCCGCGCCTTCAGTATCAATCAGCGCGTAATTACGCAGAATGGACTCTTGCGCACGCTCGCGCACGCGGGCATTCCTGCGATCTCTTTCCCGGAGTGCCCGATCCACGTCTTCACGCGCGACCGCCTCGTGTTTCACTGATTCGCTCCAGAACTGCGCCTCCCTGATGACTTCGATCATGTCGTCGGTAACAAGAGACAGCTTTTCCGCATCATCTGCTAGACGCGCGGCGTGCTCGATGATCCGTTCGATAGCTCCACGTGTCAGTGACCTTATGCCTTTCCGGGCAGCGGTAAGCGTCAGCTTTTGTGCCAGCGCGACTTCGGTATTCGCAGAGCGGATCATATCCTCGTCAAAATCCGCCAGTATCTTGAAATACTGTTTGAATTCCGGGTCGTAGCTCGATAGCAGATAGTATAGCATCCGTTCACCGATCAATACGACCTTGACATCCAGCTCTATGGGATCTGGTTCCAGGGAAATTGTCCCTGCAAGACCCATGAAATGAGTCACATCTTCTATGGTGATTTTCTGCTGCCGCAATGCCCGCTTTAGGGCCGGCCAGCTGAATGGTTCGGAGAGTAAACTGCGTGCATCTAAAATAAGGTAACCGCCGTTCGCACGCTGGAGGGCTCCGGCCTTGATCAGCCTAAAATCCGTAGTCAACACTCCCTGGCGTGCAGCATATTCCGTTCGGCCCATGAGATTCACCAGCGTGGGATGAACTTCCTCAACGACTGGTGCACGCTTGTCCTGCACATCATGGGTCACAAGGATATTTACCTCATACCTCTCAAGCAGGGATCCCGCACGCGTTTCATCCGGACCCTCGCCTTCAGCGCGGCCAATGAAGACGGCAACGTTTTCAATCAGATTATCCCGTACCCGCTCCAGATGCGCGACCGCCTTGTCAAGCTCTACAAGGCGTGCGCGAGTTTCATCGATCGAGTGTGCGATAGCGAGCTTCGCAGTTTCGCGATTCAGCTCACGGATACTATCGCGTAACTCCTTGTCCCACGCCGGGACCTGCCTCAGTATCTTTTCGAGTTCCCCTTCGAGTTCCTGGATATCGTTCTGAGCTTTCCCACGTCTCTCGGCAGGCCAGCTATTGAATTCCTCGGGGGGAACGATCTGTCCTTCATGTACCGGTGCGATACCAAATCCCATGGGCGTCCTGAGGATTGTGAGTCCCTTCTGCGCTGCCCTTTCACCAAGCTTTGAGAATGCCTCGACCTGCTTCCGGCGGACAGCTTCCTCCACAGCGGTGCGATGCGATCGATAGTCCTCCTTCTCGAAGGCGGACGGAAGGGCGACTCGAAGATCGGAAATAAGGGCGTGCATGGCATCACGAAACTGCGGAGCGCGCCCAGTGGGAAGGTCGATTGCTACGGGTTTGTGGGGTTCGTCGAAATTGTAGACATAGACTATGTCGGACGGTGAAGCCTTTCTGAGAGACGCCCGATTTAACATGTCCCGCACTATGTCACGCAAGCCATTGTCGATTTTGCCGGTTACAAAGAGGTTGAACCCGTCGTCCTTTAGCTGGGTGGCAAGATTAATGGCATCCAATGCGCGGGTCTGTCCAACGAGACTTTGCGACATCTCTGTATCAGTGACAGTAGCAAATTCGATTTCTGGCAGTTCCGTCCTCCGGTAGAGCGCGTCAGAGGGAAGAGGCCTGATGACCTGCGACGGATAATTTTCCATGAAAGCTCACTTGTCTTTTGCCTAGCTATTTTGTGGAACAAGGCCCTGGTGCCAGCTTTACCGCCTGCGGAGTTCTCATTTTCATGAATTTGGTTCATGGCTCTTCGGAGTATGCGCTTAGGACATTTTTCAACTTCCAGCTGATCCTTGGGGGTCGCCTCGCGCGTAATTCACACGAGCGGGTTTGTCGTACAGGCGGCTTCGTTGAGGAAGTGACAATCAGGAAGGAATGAAGGGCGCAGGTTCAGGCACCACCTTCGGATCCCGGCGCGCGCAATACTCCGTTGCTTACCTTCATTTAGCTTATGCTGGTCGTCTGAGGCGACGTTGCCTTAGATCAATTTTCTGATCTCTGGCGACGGCAGGTCACTTGGGATCGCCACGGGTTGGGTTTGGTCATGGTAGAGATCTGCGAAGGGCTTCTGTCAGCGGCACTACTGATGCTTTGAGGCTATCGCTGTAGCGAAGACTTGTTTACGCCTTAGGCAAGCGTTCCATTTTCTAACGCGGCTTTGAGTTTGGTAAGATCCTGCGACGTAGCCGGATTATAGACAACCATTGAGAGGTCTGTTCGACCATCAACCGCAAAGACAGAGAGCTCGAAAGCAAGCTGTCCGAGTAAAGGATGTCGGACGTGCTTGATGGCATCACCATGGACGCCACGCGGAGTCGCCTCACGCCACATCTTCTCGAACTCGGGGCTGAATTGGCGGAGTTCCTGAAGTAGCGGTTCAACAACTGCAGAGGCCCCGGCACGAATAGTGTCGGCCCGAAATGAGCCGAGGGCGAAGCGCGCAACGCTGTCCCAGTCATATTGAGAGCTGCGCGCGCGCGGATCAAGAAACAGAAAGCGCAAGATATTGCGTTGGCCTGGAGGAAGTTTTCCGTAGTCGATCTGCGTCACCGTCGCGGCCCGGTTCCAGGCAAGTACATCCCATATGGCCGTACGTATCAGGGCAGGAACGGGATCCAGCGCATCGAGTACCCGCTGCAGACGCGGGGTGACACTGTCACTTTTGTGGAAACGGGCGTCAGGGGGCCGTCCGAGCGCGAGCAGAAAGAGGTGTTCGCGCTCGACCTCGGTCAACGCGAGAGCGCTCGCAATCCGATCCAGTACGTCCGCGGAGGGGGCACCGCCTCGACCCTGCTCAAGCCAGGTATACCAGGTTGGGCTAATATTCGCGCGCTGCGCTACTTCCTCACGTCGCAAACCTGGCGTACGCCGACGCGCACTCGGAAAGCCAAGCGCCGCCGGGTCGAGCTTGCTGCGTCTGTCTTTGAGATAGGCCCCGAGCCCCCCGGCATAAATGGTACTGCGCTCGCTCATCCTGTTAGTCTCATTACTAGTATAAGATCACTACTTTACTACAATATCAGGATATTTGAGATTTGTTACCGAGCTGAATTGGAGGCCATTCTCGTGCGCATTTTTGTAACCGGAGCCACAGGAAATATTGGTTCCTATGTCGTCGCGGACCTCATTGCGGCTGGCCACGAGGTTGTCGGGCTTTGCCGCTCGGAGAAAAAGGCACCCAGGCTGGCCGCTGCTGGTGCGGAAGTGCTGCCCGGTTCGCTCGAGGACCTGAATGGGCTTAGGGCCGCGGCGGTGCGCTGCGACGGCGTCATTCACCTCGCCTTCAACCACGACTTTTCGCGCTATCTCCAGAACTGTGAAGACGACCGCCGGGTCATCGCGACGCTGGGCTCAGCGCTCGCTGGCTCCAGCCGCCCCCTGATCGTAACCTCGGGAACCGCTGTGGCCAGCGCCAGCGCCGGTCAACCTGCGCAGGAGGATGATGCAGCGGTGAGCTCTTTTATCTCGCCCCGCGCGGCGTCTGAGGAAGCCGCGGCCCTGATCGCAGCAGAGGGTATCAATGTCTCCGTAGTACGCCTTCCCCAGGTTCACGATCGGGTAACACAGGGCTTTATAACCCCGCTGATCGCCGCGTGTTGCAATGCGGGTGCATGCGCTTATGTCGGAACCGGAAGCAATCGCTGGCCGGCAGTACACATGCGGGATGCTGCTCGCCTGTACCGGCTGGCGATTGAACGGGCGGAGCCGTCGGCGATATATCATGCTGTGGCTGAGGAAGGCATCAGGATGCGGGATATTTTATCTGCCATTCAGTTGCGCCTTAAGCTCCCCGTTCGCAGCGTGACTGCAGAGGTGGCCCAATCGCATTTTGGCTGGCTCGCCCCTTTCGTAGCCCTCGACATGCCCGCGACGAGCCTCATAACGCAGACAAAGCTTGGATGGCATCCGCAGGAACAGGGCTTGCTGTCCGATCTTGAGAACCTGGAGTTACCAGCCCCTCTGCCGCCTTCGTGAGATTGGAAGGGTGGCCAGTAATCGACCAGCCACCGCTTTATGACCTAACCCAGCGGAAGCTGCGCTCAAGTTGGGGACAGAAGCGTTCTTTTCCATCGTCCATTTTCCTGGATGAGCCTATGCCGTTGACCTGTGCAGATATTCTAGGCTGAGTTGCGCCCACAGAACGCTGGGATCAACTGTCATGGACCTCACTATCGCCGCTCCCTACACTCTGCCGTGCGGGGTCGTCCTCAAAAACCGCCTCGCCAAGGCGGCGATGACCGAGGGGCTGGCTGATCCGCGCAACAGCGCCACTGCACACCATGCTCGGCTCTACCGCCGCTGGGCCGAAGGCGGGGCAGGCATGCTCTTGACTGGCAATGTACAGGTTGACCGCCGCCATCTCGAACGTCCCGGCAATATTGCCCTTGATGGATCCCTTTCAGCGGAAGCTCTGGATGCCCTGCGTGCCTTCGCGCGCGCCGGAACAAGCAATGATACCCAGTTATGGATGCAGATCAGCCATGCTGGACGCCAGACCCCGGCTACCGTGAACAAGACTCCCCTGGCACCATCCGCCGTTGGCCTCGTTATGCCTGGAGGACAGTTTGGCCAGCCCCGCGCCATGACCGAGGATGAAATCCTCGACGTCATCGCACGCTTTGCTCACGCCGCCACGCTCGCACGCGAGACAGGATTCTCTGGAGTGCAGATTCATTCTGCTCATGGCTATCTGCTTTCCGAATTTCTGTCGCCTGATGTGAACCAGCGCACAGATGCCTGGGGAGGCAGCCTCGAAAATCGCGCCCGCCTCCTGCTCGAGACCACCCGGGCCGTCCGCAGGGCGGTTGGCTCTGACTTTCCAATCTCGGTCAAGCTGAACTCGGCCGATTTCCAGCGCGGCGGGTTCAGCCACGAAGATGCCATCGCCGTAGCAACCTGGCTCGATGCCGAAGCCATCGATCTCCTGGAAATTTCCGGAGGCACATATGAACAGCCACGCCTGATTGGTCGGGACGATCTTACCTTGCATCCGGAAAAGGCTGAGGCGCGACGGGAAAGCACGATCGCACGCGAGGCCTATTTCCTCGCCTATGCAGAAGATATTCGTCGCGCGGTGAAGATGCCACTGATGGTAACGGGCGGCTTTCGCAGCGCTGCAGGGATGAATGCAGCCCTTGCGTCCGGTGCCACCGATGTTATTGGCATCGGGCG
>JAJZDZ010000026.1 GCA_021851325.1 Pseudomonadota bacterium
AGGACACTGGCGGGGCCATCAAGGGTGCCTTGCGCGGGGATGTGTTCTGGGGCTTTGGTGCAGGCGCCGAGGAACGCGCCGGAGCCATGAAGGCAGAGGGAAAGTTCTTTGTCTTCCTGCCGCCAGGCTTGTGGCGACAGCTGGTGCGCCAGCGTTCGCAGACGGAAGATTGAGCATGAAGCGGCGAGAACCTACGGCGGATGAGGTGGTGCTGTTCGAGCTGGCTCTGAAGGATACAACGCGGCTGGCAGCGAAGTCCGCTGGCCCCAAGCTCCGTGCTTCGACCAAGCCCAAAAAGCCTGGCACCCGCAAAAAGACGGACCAGAGCGCTCAGCTCCCAAACCCGGCCCTGTCGCCCACCAAGAGAAGGAGCAAAGCCACGCCTGCCCTTCTTGCAGCCTCAGGTCCGCCGGAGTCTCGCGATGCCGATGAGGCAAAGCGCGGCGACCCGCGCAAGGCGGCGCAGGAACGCGCGCTTTTTGAGGCTGCGCTCAAGGATGCGGTACCACTGGACGCCAGAGCTCTTGTTACCCCACACCGTCGCCCAGTCCGAAACGAGGCGAAGGGCGGCCTGCCAGCCGCTGGGGTTGGCGCCTCCGTGCCGGCTCCAGGCGGCCTCGATGGGCGCCGACGCACCAAACTGAGACGCGGCGATCTTGAGCCTGAGGCCCGGCTGGATCTGCACGGTCTCACGGAAACCGCAGCCCATCACGCCCTCACCGCCTTTGTCCATCAGGCCATGGCAAGAAGGTTGCGTCTTGTTCTTATCGTCACCGGCAAGGGTCTCAGCCAGGCAGACGAGGACACAAGCTCCAGCGATCTCTTCAGCCGGCGCCGCGGCGTGCTGCGGCAGCTGACACCGCGCTGGCTGAAAGAACCGGAACTGGCGCGGTTTGTTGCCGAAATGACGCCGGCGCATCGCCGTCATGGTGGCGAGGGAGCCCTCTATGTCTATTTGAGGAAGCCATGATGCGGCAGCAGCATCACACCCTCGTTGTCGCCACACCTGGCCCCGGTCTGACCGACATCACCGCTGAGGTGGCCCGCTTTGTAGCTGGAAGCACAATTCGTAACGGCTTGCTCACGCTCTTTGTCAAGCACACCTCTGCTTCCTTGCTGGTTCAGGAAAATGCCGACCCCGACGTCTTGAGAGATCTGGAGCGCTTCCTGCGGAAGCTCGTTCCCCACAGCGTAGGCGACTATCGCCATAGCGCCGAAGGTCCAGATGACATGCCGGCCCATATCCGAAGTGCTCTGACGCTGACCTCCCTTGGGGTTCCCTTTCGGGAGGGTGCCCTTCACCTCGGCATGTGGCAGGCCGTCTACCTCTTCGAACACCGCGATAGCGGCCATCAGCGCCAGATCGCGCTGCACATCATCGGCGACTAGAGCAGGCCGGCGGCGACGGCGCGCGCGCGCAAGGAGGTTTCCGGACGGGCGCCGTAATGTGCAATCACTTCGGCCGCAGCAAGTGTGCCCAGCCGACCGCAGTCTGGCAGGCTGCGGCCATGACTGTAACCAAAGAGAAATCCCGCAGCGAATTGATCTCCGGCTCCGGTGGTATCAAGTACTTCGGGTACCTTATGCGCGTCCAGAACATGCACCTCCTGGCCGGTGGCGATGACACAGCCCTTTTCGGAGCGGGTCAGTGCGGCGATGCCCTTGAACACCCGCAGGGACTGCAACACGCCGTCAAACTCTCCGGTCTCGAAAAGAGCTTTGGCTTCGGCTTCGTTGGCAAAGAGAATGTCAATCCTGTCCTTGAGCAGCGCGAGAAATTCACTGCGCCAGCGCTCCACACAGAACGGATCAGAAAGAGTGAAGGCGACCTTGCGATCGTTCTTCCGCGCGATCCGGATCGCCTTTTCGATCGCCGCCTTGGCGGCGGGCTCGTCCCAGAGATAGCCTTCGATATAGAGCACGGTCGACGACGCGATAGCGGTGTCATCGATGTCCTCCTCGCGCAATTCGCGGCAGGCGCCCAGATAGGTGTTCATGCTGCGCTGGCCGTCAGGGGTCACGGCGATCAGACAGCATGCGGTTTGCGGACCGACGCTCGCAGCCTTGGTCGGAAAATCGATCCCGCCTGTCTCCAGTCCCCGCGCAAAGGATTTACCCAGCCGGTCGTCACGCACCTTGCCCATGAACACACCACGTCCGCCGAAGGAAGCTACACCGGCCATGGTGTTGGCGGCCGACCCGCCCGCAAGCTCACGCCCTGATGGCAGCACCTGAAGCAGCTGCTGTACGCGATAATGATCGATGAGGCTCATCACCCCCTTGGCAATGTTATGCTCGAGCAGAAAGTGATCATCCGTGGACGCGATCACGTCGACAATGGCATTACCCAATCCGGCAACGTCGTACGGCTGTGTCATGGTTCTGGTTCTCCGGATGTTGCTCTGCACCTGTGAAACTGCCCCCGCTTAAGCGAGGCGGGCCGGGTTCGCAAGCACCGAGCCGGTCGGGCCCGGAAATTTGACGCCGGATGACGAGGCGGCTCTGGCGCAAAGGGACGCCCGGCACTCAAGCCCGCTTGGCGCGATGGACCTTACGGCGCTGCGCTTTTGCCTTTTGGGTGCGCGGTTTTACCGGTTCTGCTGTGTTGTCCAAGGCAAATGCCCCGCGCCGCGTGCGGGCCCCGCGCCCTTCTAGGGTGCCATCGGCGGTGCCCGGTTCTGCGGTCTTGGCCTCAAAGCGGCAAAGTCCGCGCACGGTGCACACCGGGCAATGCGGCTTGCGGGCCATGCAGACATAGCGGCCGTGCAGGATGAGCCAGTGATGCGCCTGCTGGCGATAGGCTGCGGGGACAATCCGCTCCAGGCCCATTTCAACGGCAAGCGGGGTCTTGCCTGGCGCAAGCCCAGTACGATTTGCGACGCGAAAGATGTGGGTGTCGACCGCGATGGTTGGTTCGCCAAAAGCAACATTGAGCACAACATTGGCGGTTTTGCGCCCGACACCTGGAAGCGCTTCGAGCGCGGCACGATCGCGCGGCACTTCGCCATGATGTTGTTCGATTAGGGCGCGACTGAGGGCAGCCACGTTTTTGGCCTTGGTGCGGTAAAGGCCGATGGTCCGGATGTGGTGTGCGATAATCTCTTCGCCCAGCGCAGCCATTTTTCCGGGGGTATCGGCAAGCTCGAAAAGTCCAGCTGTGGCTTTGTTCACGCTCCTATCGGTGGCTTGCGCCGAGAGCACCACGGCAACCAGCAGGGTAAAAGCATTCAGGTAGCGAAGTTCGGTTTTTGGCTCAGGTTCCGCCGTGCGCAGCAGGGCAAAAAAGCGTTCCGCGTCCGTTTTTGAAAATGATCGCCGCATCACATGTCACAGATATGTCCTTCGTAGTGTTCTATAGCGCAGATCTGCGCGGAACGCGCCTGGCTAACGATCGTTTTGGAAGACACCGAATGTGGAGGACAAGCATGTTGCGGAGCCTTGCCATAGTAGCGGCGCTCACGGGCGCCCTGACGCTGGCTGGATGCGGGACGACCACATCTGATCGCGCCCTGTCGGGCGCGGGGATCGGAGCGGCTGGCGGTGCGATTATTGGTGCCATGACCGGATCCGCAGCAACGGGCGCCCTGATCGGTGCGGCCGCGGGTGGGCTCACCGGTGCGGTCACCAATCCCTGTCAGCTCAATCTCGGCAGTCCGTTCTGGAAAGAGCATGGCGGGCGGCGCGGCTATGAACGCCGCTGCCATCACTAGTGTGAGACACGGGGACGGCAGGGCCCTTGCGTGAGCAGGGGCTCACCGGCAATTTGGTCATCATGAGTCAGTCGGAGCGTGATCCCGTTTTTCTGGATGCGGTGCTGCGGCCCGCTCCACCGCTCAGCGCGCAGGCCATGGTGCTTGTGCTGGGCGCGGTCGGGCTTGTAAATTTCATTCTGGGCATGATTTTTGTGCTCAAGGGCGCCTGGCCTGTCATGCCCTTTATGGGCCTCGATGTGCTGCTTCTGGTCTGGGCCTTTCGCCGTTGTCGACAGCGGGCGCAGAGCTATGAGCATATCGTGCTCAGCCTCAGCTGCCTGCGCATCACCCGCCATCCCTTTGGCGAGCAGACGAGCGAGATCTCGCTCAATCCCTACTGGCTCAATGTCGCGATCGAAGAAGAAGCCGAGCAGCCGCGTCATCTGCTGCTCTCAAGTCATGGCCGCTCAGTTGAAGTGGGCGGGTTCCTTGCTCCCAATGAACGTCTGCGTCTGGCACAGTTGCTGCGCCAGGCACTCACTGCCGCCAAATCCTATCGCGACTGATCCAGACCGAGCACGTCACGCATGCCGTAAAGTCCAGGCTTCTTGCCTTGCCCCCAGCGCGCGGCCGTGAGCGCACCATGGGCGAAGATGGCGCGATCTTCAGCGACATGGCTCAGCTCAATGCGTTCTGAGGGTCCGGCGAGGATGACGTGGTGTTCGCCAATCACGCTTCCTCCCCGCAGTGATGCGAACCCGATCGCGCCGTTTTGGCGGGCTCCGGTATGACCCTGACGACTGAAGACGGCCTGCTCCTTCAGGTGCACCGCACGGGCCTGGGCCGCAGCTTCGCCCAGGAGCAGTGCGGTACCCGAGGGGGCATCAGCCTTCATGCGATGATGCAGCTCGACGATTTCGATGTCGTAGGCGGCCAGAATCCGTGCCGCCTGAGCGACGAGATCGGCAAGGACCGTAACGCCGAGGCTCATGTTCCCGGATTTGATGATGACGGCGTGACGCGCCGCGGCGCGGATCTTCTCTTCCTCATCCGCGCTGAAGCCTGTGGTGCCGATCACGTGCACGATGCGGGCCTGGGCGCACAGCCCTGCCAGCTCGACGGAAAAGCCGGGTGCCGTGAAGTCGAGGACCGCATCGGCCTCCGCGATGGCAGCCAGAGGGTCCGCACTCAGGGCAACGCCAAGTGCGGCAGTTCCGGCCATGGTACCGGCGTCCTTGCCCAGCTCCGGGTGTTCGGCAATGAGAAGGGCAGCCTTCAGCTGCAGATCCGCTGCTTCGGCGATGGCGCGCACCAGCGCCCGCCCCATGCGTCCGTCAGCCCCTGCCACCACAAGGCGAAGTCTGCTCATGCTTCCGTATCGAGCTTGGTACCGGTGTCACGCTCGGCATTGCCCTCCTGGCGGGCCACCGTGACCATCGCCGGCCGCAGCAGCCGGTCACCGATCTGATAGCCGATCTGCACCACATCGACGATGCTGCCGGCAGGCTTGCCCCGCCCGGGAACCTCGGCAATGGCCTGATGCAGGTTGGGATCGAACCTGCCCGATGAGGTGTCGATCTGGCGGATGCCGTGGCGCTCGAGCGTGGCCATCAGCTGGCGGTCGGTCACCTCCACACCTTCGATCACCGCCTTGAGCTGCGGAGCCGCCTGCTCGCGCACCTCGGCCGGACAGGCCTGAACCGCACGGGCAAAATTGTCGGCAACCTGGAGCATGTCACGGGCAAAGGCGGTGACCGCATAAAGCGAGGCATCCTTTTTTTCCCGTTCGGCTCGCCGGCGGGTATTTTCCACCTCGGCCAGGGCCCGCAGGGCCCGGTCCTTGAGCTCGGCAACTTCCGCCCGCAGCTGGGCAATTTCCGCATCCGCTTGCTCACCGCCGCTGGCGACAGCTTCGGTTTCCGGCAAGTCATCCTGGTGTTGATCACTCATGAAGCATCCTGTTCAGGCAATAAGGCGGGTTACCAGCTTGGCTGTGTAGTCCACCATGGGAATGATACGCGCATAATTGAGGCGGGTTGGCCCCAGCACAGCAATAACGCCTATGATCTTGCCTTTGGCATCGGCATAGGGCGCGGCGACAATCGAGGATCCGGAAAGGCTGAACAAGCGGTTTTCCGAACCGATAAAGATCCGCACGCCATCGCCGTCGCGGGCCAGCTCAAGCAGACGTACCAGATCATTCTTGCGTTCAATATCATCAAACAGGGTGCGGACGCGTTCCAGATCGGTCTGGGCTTCCACGCTGTCCAGAAGATGTGAGGCGCCCCGCACGATCAGGACCTTCTCTTCGGCCTGCCGCGCCCCCTCGGTCTCGGCCAGCATGGCCAGCCCTTCGGCGACGATCTTTGCGGTCAGCGCATCGAGTTCAGCACGATGGGTTTCCAGCTCCAGGGCGAGTTCGCCCCGTGCACTCTCAAGGGTGCGGCCGCGCAGGCGGGCATTGAGATAATTGGTTGCTTCGGCCAGCGCCGAGGGGGGCAGTCCAATGGGGGTGCTGATCAGGCGGTTTTCGACCTGGCCATCCTCGCTGACCAGCACCACGAGCACCTTGCCCGTGCCGGCAGGGACGAATTCGATGTGCTTGAGGGCGCCATCCTGGCGTGGAGCCACCACCAGTCCGGCGCAGCGCGACAGCCCCGAGAGCATGGTGGTGGCCTGGGTCAGTACCTCCTCCAGACCATGGCCGCTGCCGCTGATACGGCTCTCGAGGGCCGCCCGTTCGGAGGGGTCAAGGTCCCCGACTTCAAGCAGGCCGTCGACGAACAGGCGCAAGCCCTTTTCGGTGGGAATGCGGCCGGCACTGGTGTGGGGGGAGGCAAGGAGGCCCAGCGCCTCGAGGTCAGCCATGACGTTGCGGATGGAGGCCGGTGACAGGGAAACCGGCAGGCGCTGGCTGAGGGTCCGCGAGCCGACGGGCTCGCCGGAAGCCAGAAAGGCATCGACGAGATGACGGAATACTTCGCGCGGGCGCTCTCCGAGCTCGGAGGCGAGCCTGCGGACATCATCGGAATGGCGAGGAGCAGCGTTCACCGGACTTAAGCCTCTGTTCGGGTTCAAAAAGGGCCCGCCGCCGGGCCTGCATTGCGCGCGCGCCCCGAGAGGGCTAGGTAGCGCCGGTCATGCTCAACTTCAAGGTACCCCATTATGCGCCCCTCCTCACGCGCTGCCGACCAATTGCGCTCCATCCAGATTGAACCGGGCTTTGCCAAGCACGCTGAAGGCAGCTGCCTCATCAAATGCGGTGATACCCATGTGCTGGTGACGGCCTCATTGCAGGACAGCGCACCGGCATTCTTGAAGGGTACCGGCCGGGGCTGGGTGACAGCCGAATATGGCATGCTGCCACGTTCCACCCATGATCGCATGCGCCGCGAGGCGGCGCAGGGACGGCAGTCGGGTCGTACCCAGGAAATCCAGCGCCTGATTGGGCGCGCGCTGCGGGCTGTGTGTGATCTTGGCGCTCTTGGTGAACGCCAGATCGTGCTCGACTGCGATGTCTTGCAGGCCGATGGTGGCACCCGCACGGCGGCGATCACCGGCGGCTATGTTGCCCTCGCCCAGTGCGCCCATTTTATGAAACGCACTGGCATGCTGAAGCAGCCCCTGCTGAAGGACCAGGTTGCGGCGGTGTCCTGCGGGATCGTCAAGGGCGAGGCCGTGCTTGATCTTGATTATGCGGAAGATTCGGCGGCCGAGACCGACGCCAATTTCGTACTGACCGGACAGGGTGGCATTGTCGAGATCCAGGCGACGGCTGAGGCCGCACCCTTTTCCGATACCCAGTTCGCCCAGCTCATCGCCCTGGCGCGCAAGGGCGTCCGCGAATTGATGGTGCGCCAGAGCGAGGCTCTCGGCGCATGAGGCTTGAACCCGGTACAAGCGTCGTGGTGGCAAGCCACAATCCCGGCAAGGTGCGCGAAATCGCCGAGCTGCTTGCCCCCTTTGCGCTGGTCATCAGAAGCGCGGCCGAGCTCGGCTTGGCCGAGCCGGAGGAAACGGGTGAGAGTTTCGCGGCGAATGCCGAACTCAAGGCTCGAAGGGCGGCCGATGCCAGCGGCTTTGTCGCGCTCGCAGATGATTCCGGCCTCGTGGTTGATGCCCTTCAGGGGGCACCTGGGATCTACTCTGCCCGATGGGCCGGACCCAATCGTGATTTTGGCATGGCCATGGATCTGATCGAACGGGAGCTGGCGCAAAAGTCGGTCACCGCGGCACAAGCCAAATTCGTTTGTGCCCTGGCCCTGGCCGAGCCTCGAGGTCGCTGCGCGATTTTTGAAGGCGAAGTGCGCGGTCAGCTGCGCTTCCCCCCCAAGGGTGACAAAGGTTTTGGCTATGATCCGATCTTTGTTGCTGAGCACATGACGCAGAGTTTTGGCGAAATCGATCCGGCGCTCAAACACAGCATGAGCCACCGCGCGAAGGCCTTTGCCAAACTTGTGGCCGCGCTCGGGCTGCCATGAGCGGCCCGTTCGGCATCTATGTGCACTGGCCTTTCTGTGCCGCCAAGTGTCCTTATTGCGATTTCAATTCCCATGTGCGCAGCGAAATCGATGCGCAAGGCTGGGCCACTGCGACCGCACGTGAACTTGCCCATTACGCCGCGCTGCAGGGCGCCATGCGTCCACATGTGACGAGCATATTCTTCGGTGGTGGCACACCATCCTTGATGCCTGGTGCTGCACTCGGGACGGTCTTGGAGGCGATCGCGCAGCTCTGGCCAGTTGCCCCCGATGTTGAAATCACCCTCGAAGCCAACCCCGCAAGCGCGGACGCGGCCCGCTTTCAGGACTACCGCGCTGCCGGCGTCAATCGCCTGTCTCTGGGCCTGCAGGCGCTTGATGACACGGCCTTGCGCTTTCTCGGCCGGCTTCACGATGTCTCTGAGGCGCTGGCCGCTCTCAAGCTGGCGCAGCGCCTGTTCAGCCGCGTCTCGATCGATCTTATCTACGCCCGTGCCGGCCAGTCCAGACAAGCCTGGCAGGACGAGCTGCGCCGGGCCCTCGCTTTGGGCACGGAACATCTCTCGCTCTACCAGTTGACAATCGAGGAGGCGACGCCCTTCGCCCGCCGTGCGGCCAGGGGAGAGGCTTTGGTGCCACCCGATGAGCAGGCCGTCGCGCTTTATGCGTGTACCCAGGAGCTGACCGCGGCAGCCGGCCGGCCGGCCTATGAGATTTCCAATCATGCCGTGCCCGGGGCCGAGTGCCGGCACAATCTGGTTTACTGGCGGTATGGCGCCTATGTCGGGGTTGGACCTGGGGCCCATGGTCGCCTCGATCTAGCTGACGGACGCGTGGCCACCCACAACGAGAAGCTTCCGGAGCGCTGGCTCGACCAGGTTAAGCAGCGCGGTCACGGCGGTGTGGCGACCACGGCACTGTCCGCGCAGGAGGCGGCAGAGGAACTTTTGCTGATGGGCTTGCGCCTCAGCGAAGGTGTGGACCTTGACGCCCTTGCGACCCGCTTCCACTGGCGCGCCGATCCCGCACGCCTTGCCGCTCTTGCCGAGGCTGGCTGGGTACGGGTGCTGAACGGCCGGCTCAGCGTAACGCCGCCTGGCCGGCTCGTGCTCAATCGGCTGATCAGCGAGCTGCTTTAGGAGCCCTGCCTCTGGAAGGTGGTTGGTGCGGGCGCCACCACGGTAAAGCCGGTTGCGCTAACCCCGAGTATGGCAAGCCCGCGCTGGCAGTCACCATTGGGTTCAAAACGGAAGATGCCGCTGACGCCGGCAAAACCGTTGGGATTGGTCAGGGCGCTGGCACTGAAACGCGCGCCCGGTGAGCCTTGCGACAGCAGGCCGACGAGAGCGACAGCGTCATAGGCAAGGCTCGACAGGGTGGGAGGCCTGCTCCCGAAGGCCGCTTCGTAATGCTGCACGAAGGCGCTGTTGGCATCGGGCTGCGGCGCTGCGAACCAGCCGCCATCCAGTGCTTGCTCGCTGAGTATCGAGGTATCATCCCATATCCCGGTGCCCAAAAGCTGGGTTCGTCCGCCGGCAAGTCCGTCAATGGAAAGAGCCTGGGCTGTGCCGCGTAGCCCGGCACCACCTTGGGCCACGAGCAGCGCGTCGGGATGGGCGCTGGCAAGAGAAGCCGCCTGTGGTGCCACGTCTCCGTTCTGCGGATCGAAGCGTTCGATGTCGACGACCTGTCCTGAGACCTGCGGGACGTCCCTTTCGAAGGCGGCGGCGATGTGATCGCCATAGGCATTGCGCGGCAGCAGGGCGGCAAACGCCCTGTGACCCTGACTTGCGGCATAGTCAACGATCCGCCGGACGTCGTTTTCCGGCTGGAAGCTGAGGAGGTAGACACCGGGCTGGGCGACGCTGCGATCGCTCGAAAAGCCAATGACGGGAATGCCGCTACGCTGTGCCACCGGTGCCACGGCACGCACCGAGGCCGCAAACAACGGTCCGATGATGACGCGGACACCCTTGCGGATCAGGCTCTGCGCAGCACTGGCAGCCTGTGCGCCACCATCACCTTCATCACCGGTGATAAGGACGATATTGGTCTTGCCCGAATCGTAGAGCGCCATCTGCGCCGCATTCATCATGCTTGCGGCCAGCTTGCGGGTCTCTGCCGCGCTGTTGGAAAACGGCAGAATGATTCCTACCCGCACCGGGGCGCCATTGGCAGCCATGCCCGGCAGCCTCAGATAGGAGTCCTGTTCGGCCTGGCTCTGTGCCGCGGCCGGTGGCGGCGTCATCGTGGCTTGGGGAAGCGCCGTGTGTTGCTGTACGGTGCTGCAAGCCGGCAAGGCTGCGATCGCGCTGAGCGCGACAAGCATAAAAGCGCGGCGCAGCAGACGCGACAGCGTGGCGGAGCGGAATGAAGCGACGGAGAGGGTCTTTGGCAAGGCAAGTATCCGGTCGGGCTGACAGCGGCCAAGATATGCCGGCCGCAGGCGATTGGCAAAGTGCAGGGCGGCGGACCATGAGCGAGCTGCCCGCCGGCCTTTACGTGACGGCGACGCCGATTGGTCACGCCCGCGACATCAGCCTGCGTGCCCTTGATGTGCTGCGCGCCTGTGACGCCATTCTTGCTGAAGATACCCGCGTCACCGCCCGGCTGCTTGCCATCTATGGTATCGAAAAGCCGCTTTGGCCCTATAATGATCACAACGGCGCCCGCGAGCGGCCAAAGGTGCTGGCCCGGCTTAGGGACGGCGCCCGCTTGGCGCTGGTCAGTGATGCCGGAACGCCCCTCGTGTCAGATCCTGGCTTCAAGCTGGTGCGCGACGCGCTTGCCGCAGAGGTGACGGTTGAGGCCATACCTGGAGCATCGGCGCTGCTGGCCGCCCTGACGCTGTCGGGCCTGCCATCAGACCGGTTTCTGTTCGCCGGCTTTTTGGCGCCCAGATCAGCGGAACGGCGTAGCCAGCTCGATGCCCTGCGGCCAGTTGCGGCCACGCTGATCTTCTTCGAAGCGCCACAGCGCCTTGCCGACTGTCTCGGCGATATGGCCGCTATCCTTGGCGCGCGTCCGGCCATGGTTGGCCGCGAGCTGACCAAACTGCATCAGGAATTGCGGCGTGGAACCCTCTGTGAGCTGGCCGCGGCCTATCAGGGCGTGGTCCCCAAAGGAGAGGTTACGCTCGTCGTAGGTGCCCCACTTGTCGAGGGCCCCGACTGGAGCCGTGCCGATGCTCTGCTCAGCAAAGCCCTTGCCTTCATGCCGGTGCGCGCAGCGGTGGATCTGATCGCCGAGGCCCTGTCGTTGCCGCGCCAGCCGACCTATGCCCGTGCGCTTGCACTCAAGTCGGACGCGGCGGAGGGCGCGCGCTGAGAGTGGAGTCCTAAGGATGTTCAGCCACCCATGAGAACGGTGGCGCCGGCCTGCGGGCTCAGGCAATCTTGTCACCATGCACAGCAAGCCACAGGATCCACTTGCCTATCTGCGTCGCCTGGGTGAGCAGGCTGCGGCGCGGTGTGACATTGCCATGGCCGCACTGATGCTGGCGGTGCTCGATCATCCCGAGCGCGCGCTTGCACCCTATGTTGATCATCTCGCCGATATCGCCGCGGCGGCGCGCCATGAGCTGACGCTTCTGCGCCAGGTCGAGGATGCGGCCCAGGTTCTGGCCCGGCTGCTCAACGGGGCCTTTGGCTATGAAGGGGAACGCACCTTCTATGACGCGCCCCACAATGCAGATCTGATGAGCGTGATCGAACGCCGCCGCGGCATGCCTGTCAGTCTTGGCATCCTTTATCTGCATGCAGCGCGGGCGGGCGGACTTGGAGCCGAAGGCCTCGCTGCGCCGGGACATTTCCTGCTGCGCATCACCCTCAAAGGGCGCTCGCTTGGCCTTGATCCCTTCAACGGTGGCAACGTGATCGAACGGCTGAGCGGACCGCCGGGGCTTGCCGGCCGGCTGCTGGCGGATACTCCGGCCGGCCAACCAGTTGACGATGTCGAGGTGCTGTTGCGGCTGCTGAACAATCTCAAGCTGGTCGCGCTGAAGACGGGTGATCGCACCCGGGCTCTTGTGGTGAGCGAGCGCATGGGCCTCATCGCGCCAAGGCGTCCAGAATTGTGGTTTGATATCGCCCGTCTGCAGGAAGCCAGGGGCTCGCTTGGTGCCGCCAAAAAAGCGTATGAGACTGTCCTGCGCCACGCCCAGCCTGGCGCCGTGCTGCACAATGAGGCGGCGCTGGCGCTGGCCGTGCTCAAGCGGCGCCTGAATTGAGACAGTGGAGTTGATGATGTCGCTGCGTGTTGCCATCCAGATGGATCCCATCGAGGCGATCGATATCTCTGGTGATTCGACCTTTGCCCTGGCTCTTGAAGCCCAGAAGCGTGGTGCGGAGCTGCTGTATTATGGCCCGCGCGATCTGTCGTTCTGCGATGGCGCGGTTCTCGCCCAGGTTCGCCCGCTCGAAGTTCAGGCGGTGCGCGGTGACCACTTCCGGCTGGGCCCGCCACAGCTCGAGGATCTGTCAAAGACCGATGTCGTGCTGATGCGCCAGGATCCGCCCTTCGACATGGCTTACATCACCGCGACGCATATTCTGGAACGGCTGATGCCGCAGACCCTGGTGGTCAACGATCCGTTTCACGTCCGCAACGCGCCTGAGAAACTGTTTGTGACGCTGTTCAAGGAGTTCATGCCGCCAACTTTGATCAGCTCTGATCGTGCGCAGATTGCCCGCTTTCGGGCAGAACATCGCGACATCATCCTGAAGCCGCTTTACGGCAATGGTGGCGCCGGCGTGTTTCATGTCACCGAGGGTGACGAGAACATCGGTGCCCTGCTGGAGATGTTCACGACCTTATATCGTGAACCGGTGATCGTGCAGCGTTATGTGCCGCAGGTCCGTGACGGCGACAAGCGCATCATTCTCGTCGATGGCGAAGTCGGAGGTGCCATCAACCGCGTTCCGGCCGAAGGAGAGGCACGCTCGAACATGCATGTGGGAGGGCGGGCCGAAGCCACCAGCCTGACCGCGCGCGAACGCGAAATCTGCGCTGCACTCGCGCCTGAGCTCAAGCGCCGCGGGCTTATTTTCACCGGGATCGATGTCATTGGCCCCTATCTCACCGAGATCAATGTCACCTCGCCCACCGGCATCCAGGAAATTCGCCGTTTTGGCGGCGCAGACTGTGCGGCGATGATCTGGGATGCGATAAGCCTGCGCCTGCGCGCCGTCGGGCGCTGACGGCCGCTTCTGGGCCCGAACGCGGTGCAGGTCCGAACCCCTATTCCGTCTTGGCGAAGCGACTGCGGTAGCGCGGATCCATGCAGGCGATAGGGAAGTAGATGAGCACGTCGGTGGTGCCGAACTGGCGGTCGATCACCGCGCCGTCGCCAATCATGCAGCCGGCGCGAACATAGCCTTTGATCAGGGGCGGCAGCGTCCGCCGCGCCTCGCGCACGTCAATGGCGTCCTGGGGCATCCGGTTCATATCGACATAAAGGTCGGGCTGGGCGCGCACGCGCAGACCGTCGGGCATGGCATGGAAATGATGGAGATAGGAGAGGGGCAAGGCCAGCTGCGCCGGATCGGTACCTGGCAAAGAGGCGCAGCCAAACATCAGGTCACAGGAAAAGCGCGCGACATAGGCCATGACCCCGCGCCACAGCAGCTGCATCGTGCCCGGCCGCGCCCGATAGCTCTTCAGGATGCAGGAGCGTCCAAGCTCAAGGGCACGGGTGCCATCCCGCAACCCGGCGAGCATGGGCGCGATGTCATACTCTCCAGCGGTATAGAAGCCACCGGCGCGCGCGGCCTGTTCGCCCCGCATCAGCCGGTAGGTGCCGACCACGCAAGGCTGGCCGTCCGCGTCCAGAACCGACCGGTCGACGACCAGCAGATGGTCGCAGAAACCGTCAAAACGATCGAAATCACGCCGCGTGGCCTGCATCTTGGGACAGGGCCGCGCGTTCATTTCTTCATAGAAGACGCGGTAGCGCAGCGTCTGGGCAGCCTCGACTTCGCTTTCGGTTTCAGCCAGACGCACCTCGAGCGCACCCGAAACAGCCAATACCGGCCATTGAATCAGGCCGTCTTCCCGTGTGATCGGCTCATAAAGACTGACCAAGCTCTGTTTCCTAACGCGCTGATCCGGTTATCGGGTGGGCGCCCCGCCTGCACCCGCGGGAGGACCCAAAGGCCCAGGTCGCGAAGAACGGCCGGATCTTAGCCGGTCCGCTGCCCTGCTGCAAATAAGACGCCTCCCCTAAGGCACGGGGGCTATTGCCAGATATGGGGTAGAAGCAATTTTTTTCCACAAAATGTCAGGCGGACGCGTCGAGGTCCGGTGAGGGATGCGGGTGGCGATCCAGCACCCAGAACAGGAGCAAGGCAGGAATACCGATGGCGCCTGAGCCCAAGAAAAACAGGGCGTAGGCAGCCATCAGTCCATGTCCCTGTTTGAGGGCATCAACCGTGGCTCCCGAAAAGCCTTTCAGGATCTTGCCCGCCCAGGCGTAGGTCGAGGTCAGGAGGGCATATTGGGTTGCTGTATAGCCGAGACTGGTGAGGCTCGACATGTAGGTGACAAGTGCGATGCCTGCGACAGCGATGCCAAAATTGTCAGCCATCATCACCGCAGCAAAGATCGCCGGGCTGTGCCAGTAAGGCAGCACGGCATAGGCGGCAGTACCAGCAATCTGGGCAGCGCCGCCGATCAGCAGCGTCCGCATATAGCCGAGCCGCAGCGACAGGTAGCCACCCGCAGCGACACCAAAGAGCACTGCCACCAGACCGAAGCTGCCGCGAACGATACCCACCATGTCTTTGCTGAGACCGATGTCGTGATAGAGGGGATTGGCCATCGGTCCCATGACGAAGTTGGGCAGCTGAAAGAGGCTGATTGCCGCCAACATCAGGAGCGCCTTGGGACCATGGGCCCGGAAGAAGGCGATGAACGGTCCAGCAATGGCGTCGTAAAGTCCGCGCAAGGTGGACAATGGTGCTTCGCTGGCCTTGCCCTGCATCACCTGATCGGCTCGTGCGGGTTCGATCGCCCACAGGCAGGCGCCGATGCCGCACCCCATCAAGACGCCATAGAACAGATAGGCACCGTTCCAGCCAATCTGGCTGGCGATGATCAGGATCACCGCTTCGCTCATCAGCAGCGCCGCGCGGTAACCCAAGGTGTAGGCGGAGGTCAAAAGACCGAGCTCATCGGCATCGCTGGCCGATTCAATGCGCCAGGCATCAATCACGATATCCTGGGTGGCAGAGGCAAAGGCGACGACAAGGGCAAGAAGACCCAGCAGCAGCAAGCCGTGGGCGACGCCGGCCAGCGCCATGCCAGCAAGACCGAGGCCGATGAGGACCTGTGCCAGCATCATCCAGCTGCGCCGCCGCCCCAATCGTCCCAGAAAAGGCGGTGCCGTGCGGTCGATCACCGGGGCCCACAGGAATTTCATCGAATAGGCAATGCCAACCCAGGACAGGAAGCCGATGGCGGAGAGGCTGATGCCGCGGTCCCGCAGCCAGTAGCCGAAGGTGTTACCGACCAGCATGAAGGGAAGCCCGGAGGAAAAGCCGAGCACCAGCATCGTTAGCGCCTTGCGCTCGAAATAATCCTTAAGGGCGTGGCGGCGGGCAGAACGGGACGCAAGCATGCAGTGCGCACTTACCATCTTTAGAGGGGCGTGACTGCGAAAGGCGGCGCCACAGGCGTCTGCGCCCGCAGGGCAACCTAATTTTCTGCCTGCGCGAAGGCAAGGCGCATGCCTGGGCCATCTTCGTGGCGCCACCTTGCCGTTTCCGCCGTCAACGAGAGTCTTTGGGGCCCTGCGCCCTTCCGTCGCGGGGCGGGCCTTTCGGGGGGTGAAGCTCCCGAGCCGAAGGCCCCCGACCTGGCTAGAACAGCAAAGGGCGCTTTTGCCGAGCATGGGGGGCTGCCATCTGTCGCAAAAGCTTCGTAAAACTGTGATGGTGGTGGCATGGCCCGGCCATCCTTATCCGGCCTCATGGCTCGGGGTGGGTGCCGTCAGAGGCTCCGGGCCGCACGGAGGCTGGTACGGCCGCAGGACGCGAAGGGGGCGCCGGTTGAACAGGAACAGCAGCGCCGGGAACCGCGGGCCGGAGGTGAAGCGTGCCGGGCGCGCAGTTAGCCATTGCGCAGGGGCGGTGACGGCTTCAGAAAGAGGCCTCTGCGCTTGGGCTCAGGGGCAGGGTTTTCACGTGTTACCGCGGGCGAAGGCGCAGGAGGCGAGGCTCAGCTGCGGTACCACGATCGAGGCTCGGGGATCGGCGCCAGGTGCGCCAGGCAGTGCTGCGCGCCGCGTCGGCGTCAAACGAGGTCTTAGATGAATGATATGCGACCGGTCGACAGCGCAGTGCGCATCGACATCCGCAATCTTGAATTCTTTTACGGTGCCACCCAGGCCCTGAAAGGCATTACCCTGCCCTTGCACGACAGGAAGGTAACGGCCTTCATCGGTCCGTCGGGCTGTGGCAAGTCCACCCTGTTGCGGGTGCTCAACCGCATCTACGAACTTTATCCCAATCAGCGCGCCACCGGTGAGGTGCTGCTCGACGGCCGCAACATTCTGCTGCCCGATGAAGACGTCAATCTGCTGCGCGCCCGTGTCGGCATGGTGTTTCAGAAGCCGACACCTTTCCCTATGACGATCTATGACAACATCGCCTTCGGTATCAATCTGTACGAGCGCCTGCCGCGCAGCGAACTCTCCGATCGCATTGAACATGCTCTGCGCAAGGCGGCGCTCTGGGATGAAGTCAAGGACAAGCTCAATCAATCCGGCCTGTCACTGTCTGGCGGCCAGCAGCAGCGTCTGTGCATCGCCCGAACTGTCGCCACGAGACCGGAAGTAATCCTGCTGGACGAACCGGCCTCGGCACTTGATCCTATTTCCACAGCCAAGATCGAGGAGCTGATGGATGAGCTCTCCGCGGAGTACACGATCGCGATCGTGACCCATAACATGCAGCAGGCCAGCCGTGTCTCCGACTACACCGCTTTCATGTTTCTTGGCGAACTTATCGAGTTTGGTGAAACCGACCGGCTCTTCACCTCGCCCCAGAACAAGCGCACCGAAGAATACATCACCGGCCGTTTTGGCTGAGCCTTACTGGGTGCCGAGGTGGCGCGAAGGCCAGACAAGACTGAGGCCATAGCTCACCACGATGTTGAGCAGCAGAGCGCTGAGCGCAGCATAACAAGGGATGCTCACGGTCCCGATGTGCAGGGTGTAGATCGCACTCTTGAAGTGCAGTGACCCCGCCATCGCCGTGCCGGCCGCAAGGCCGCTAGCCCAGCCTAGGAACAGGGCACGGGGATGCAGCCGCTGGCTGTAAAGGGCGAGGATCACAGCAGGCAGAGTCTGAATGATCCAGATCCCGCCCAGAAGCTGCAGCTGGATCGCATAGGCGTGTGGCAGGGCAAGAATGAAGGCCAGTGCGCCGAGCTTAACGACCAGTGACGTCCATTTGGCGATTCGCCCTTCCTGCGCTCCCGAACAGGTCGGGGCGACGAATTCCTTCCACAGATTGCGGGTGAACAGATTGGCGCAGGCGATCGACATGATCGCGGCCGGCACCAAAGCGCCGATGGCGATGGCGGCAAATGCCACACCCACAAACCAGTCCGGAAAGCTCTTCAGGAAAAGGGCTGGAACAGCAAAATTGGCGCCGAACTGGTGAAAGCCATAGGCAAAGGCCGGCATCTGACCGACCCCGGCTGCCAGCGCCATATAGCCCAGCAGCGCAATCAGCCCGAGGGCCAGTGAATAGGCCGGCAGGATTGTGGCGTTGCGCCGTATGACCTCCCGGCCAGAGGACGACAGAACGCCGGTAATGGCGTGCGGGTAAAGAAAGAGGGCAGCTGCTGAACCCAGTGCCAGGGTGGCATAGGCGCTCTGGCCGCCCCAGTTATTGGCGCTGCCGGCCTGCAGAAGCAGTTTGGTCCTCGGTACGGCTGCGAAGATCGCGCCATAGCCGCCAAGCTTGGCCGGGATGATGATAACCGCCGCAAGGATCGTCACGTAGATGAGAGCATCCTTGATGATCGCGATCATCGCAGGAGCGCGCAGGCCACTCGTCCAGGTGTAGGCAGCAAGCACCGCAAAGGCCAGAAGCAGTGGCCATTCTCCGTTCAGGCCAAGACCAGCGAGTACGACTTCCATGCCGACGAGCTGCAGCGCGATGTAGGGCAAGGTGGCAATGATGCCGGTAACAGCAATGGCGGCGGCGAGCAGTGGCGCATCAAAGCGCCCGCGCACGAAATCGGCCGCCGTCAGATATCCTTTCTGCTGCGCTTCGCTCCACAGCCGCGGATAGACCGCAAACAGAATGGGAAAGATGAGGATCGTGTAGGGCACCGCGAAAAAGCCCACGGCACCGGCACCAAACATCAGCGCCGGAACGGCGATAAAGGTGTAGGCCGTATAGAGGTCGCCGCCGAGCAGAAACCAGGTGATCAGCGTACCGAAGCGCCGGCCGCCAAGGCCCCATTCGTGCAATTGTCCGAGATCGGCCTTGTGCCAGCGCGCTGCGAGGAACCCGATCACGGTGACGGCGATGAAGAGGCTGGCGAAAATCAGGCTCGCCAGCGGGCCGGCATGGGCGCTCACGCGTCGTCACCGAGCAGCCTGGCCGCGACCTTGATGAGGACGGCCACAACTCCGACCCATGCCAGCTGATACCAGTAAAAAAAGGGAATGCCGGCCAGCGTGGGCATGGCGCGATCATAGCCTGCCACCCAGAGCAGTGCCGCAAAGGGCGCCAGGAGTAGGCCTATACCCGCAAGCCTTCGCACCCGCCGTGCCATAAAAGCCCCCGCCTTTGCACCCGCAGAGTGCTTACGGCATAAGCTTGCGGGTCGCCAAGTCGTCGCAAGGCCATGAACCTTCTTTATCTTGGGGTTTCACTTTCCGGCATCGTCATACTGGCGGCTCTCAACCGTTTGCTCCTCAAAACCCGGACGCCGCGCCTGGATCAGGCGGCAGCCTTGGCGCTGCTGTCTCTCGAGGAACCAGACTTGCACCTTCGTCATTTTAGCGGCGATGGTCGCGCGGGCCTCGTCCAAACGCAGGATGGCCGCCTCTTTGCCATCGCCGTGCTTGGCGATCGTCTTGTTGCCCGCGCGCTTGGCGCGTCAAACCTTGCAGAGGTGCGCTACCGCGATGGCTGCCTCAGACTGCGCCTGCGGGATTATGGCTTCCGCGCGCTCTCTCTCTATCTTCCGCCCGCTGACGCTGGGGTGTGGCTGGAGCTGCTTGGTGCACACGAACCATCTAGATGAGCGGCGGCAGCCCGTCGTCGAGCACAAGGCCCTCGGCTTCTGAGAGAAACTGGGGCCAGTCCTGCGGATCCAGGCCTAGCTTGACCGCTTCGCTGCGTATGCCGTCGAGATCCGCCGCCCCGTCGGGGTTCAGGGGCCGCGCCCGGTCCCAGATTTCGCGCCAATAATCGGCAAAATAGGTGCGATAGGGCTCGCCGGACAGGCGCAGGCCCGGACGGCCATCCGCGAGATATTCGCTTGCATAGCCGCCCAGCAAAAACTCGCGGTCGTCGAACAGATAGCCCCCCATGCCGGGCACCAACTCCTTGACGCCATTGCAGACGGTGCGAACGCGAAAGGAACGCCCCTTGTAGCGTAGTAGGGTGGCAAGGACCTCCTTCAGCCGTTCCAGCTCATAGAAGATCTCGATGCGCTCGACCTCAAGAGAACCGTCAAGGATGCGCTGGTCGGTCAGCCGTCGAAACTCCTCCTGGACGAAGGGGGCGGTGGCGTGGCGGGAGGCCAGCCGAAATGCCCGTAAGCTGCGCTCAGCGCCGCAGGTCAGCTCGCGCAGCAGCCCGGGCAGCTCGCTTTGCACATCGATGAGGGCCGCGCCCCGCGACGGTGAGGGCTCCTGCTCTTCGGCAAACAGGGTTCCGACATCAATTTGCAAGAGTTCAGCAAGACGCAGGCGCCTGCCTTCACGGGGAAGATATTTTCCTGCTTCCCAGGCAGCAGCAGCGGTGAGGTCAACACTTATAGCATCAGCAACATCTTGTCGGGACAATCCCTTCTTTTCTCGCAAACGTTTGATACGTCTTCCTATTGCAATTCGACTGTCCTGCATTCGCATAGTCCTTGAGCTGAAGCAGCAGCAAAACTCCCGAAAACTCCAATAACCGCTTGATTCAGCACATTGATTCCATGAAATAAATGCTAGACGCCCTCTTGGAGAGACACAACCACCATTGCATAGGACTTTCGGCTACTTGCCAGCGCTCAAGTGCTCAGTTGCAGATTGCATAAGCAGCAGCCGCAGGCTTTGATGCGCCGCAACGGTGAAAGCGATGCAGATCGATCCAGGCGCCCTGTTTAATCCCGTCCAGCTCGCAACGCCGGCCTTCATCGGGCTGGTGTTGCTTGAGCTGGTCTATGCCCGGCTTACGGAAGGCGCGCGCTATGAAGCCCGAGACACCCTCACCAGCCTCCTGATGGGGCTCGGCAGCGTCATTGTCGGGGCGGCTTTTGCCTTCATGTTCGTGGACTTGGCACGCCTGGTAGGCCCCTTTCGGGTGATCACACTGCCGTTCACGCTCTGGGTGATCATCGCCTGCTTTGTGGCCGATGATTTTGCCTATTACTGGTGGCACCGTGCCAGCCACCGGATGCGCTGGCTCTGGGCCAATCATGTCGGCCACCACTCCAGTCAGCACTACAATCTCTCGACGGCGCTGCGTCAGCCCTGGACCGGAGCCCTGACGCCAGGGCTGCTGTTCAAGCTGCCCCTGCTCTTGCTCGGGTTTCCCCTCTCCATGCTGGTCTTTGTCGGTGGGCTCAATCTCGTTTACCAGTTCTGGATCCACACCGAAGCGATCGGTAAGCTTCCCAGACCGTTCGAATTTGTCTTTAACACCCCCTCCCACCACCGGGTCCATCACGCGGTCAACCCGCATTATCTGGACGCCAACTATGCCGGGGTGTTCATTCTGTGGGACCGGATTTTCGGCAGCTTTGTCGCTGAAGACGAAAAGCCGCGCTATGGCATTGTCAAAAATCTCTACAGCTTCAATCCCTTGGTGGTTGCCAGCCATGAATGGCTGGCAATTGCCGCTGACCTGCGCCAGGCGCGGTCCGTCAAGGAGGCCCTCGGTCTCTTCCTGGGCCCGCCAGGATGGTCGGCTGATGGCAGCCGCGAGACCTCCGATGCCATCAAGGCCCGCTGGCGCGCCCGGCTCTCTCAACCTGCCTCCGCTCCGGCCGAATAGACCCAGATCGGGCAAGGCCCCTTTATTTGCGTGGTTCCTTGGCCTATTCCCGGCGCGGCTTTAACCTTGCTGCACAGATACGAGGAGAATTCGCATGTCCACTGCCGGGCTGATGAAGGGCAAACGCGGCCTTGTGATGGGCGTGGCCAATGAGCGCTCGATCGCCTGGGGGATCGCCCAGTCGCTCAGCGCTGCCGGCGCGGAGCTTGCCTTTACCTATCAGGGCGAGGCGTTCAAGAAGCGCGTCACCCCGCTCGTGGCGCCCCTCGCTCCTGCCGCGGTGATCGATTGCGACGTCGCCAATCCGGCCTCGCTGGAGGCCTGCTTTGCCACGTTGCGCCAAACCTGGCCAACGATAGACTTTGTGGTCCATGCCATTGCCTTTTCCGACAAGGAGCAGCTCAAGGGTCGCTATGTCGACACTTCGATCGACAATTTCCGCATGACCATGGAGATTTCCTGCTACTCCTTTACCGCGGTTGCGCGCCACGCTGAAAAGATGATGCCGGAGGGTGGCGCCATGCTGACGCTGAGTTACTATGGCGCCGAGAAAGTGATGCCCCACTACAACGTCATGGGTGTGGCCAAAGCTGCCCTCGAGGCCAGTGTCCGCTATCTGGCCGAAGACCTGGGCAAGCAGAACATCACCGTCAACGCCATTTCTGCCGGTCCGATCAAAACCCTCGCCGCGTCCGGTATCGGTGACTTTCGCTACATCCTGAAATGGAACGAATACAATTCTCCGCTGCGCCGTACCGTTACCACCCAGGAAGTTGGCGATGCCGCGCTGTTTCTCCTCTCCGGGCTGGGGCGTGCCGTCACCGGCGAAACTCTGCATGTCGATGCCGGTTACCATGTCGTGGGGATGAAGGCCGAAGATGCGCCGGACATCGCGGTCGGCATGAAGTCTGAATAGGTCCAAGGCAGAGCCCGCAACCGCGCTTCGGAATCAATCCATGTCGCACAACACCATCGGCCATCTGTTTCGGGTCACGACCTTTGGCGAAAGCCATGGTCCGGCCCTTGGCTGCGTCGTTGATGGCTGTCCGCCGGGAATTGCCCTTAGCGAAAGCGATATTCAGGCCGACCTTGATCGGCGCCGGCCCGGCACGTCACGCTTTGTCACGCAGCGCCGCGAACCTGATCAGGTGCGTATCCTGTCTGGTACATTTGCCGATGAGCGTATGGAAGAAGCCCGTACCACCGGTACCCCGATCGCTCTTCTGATCGAAAATCTGGATCAGAAATCCAAAGACTATTCCGATATCCGCGACAAGTTTCGTCCGGGTCACGCCGATTTCACCTATTGGTCCAAATACGGCCTGCGCGATTATCGCGGTGGCGGGCGGGCAAGTGCACGTGAAACCGCTGCCCGGGTTGCCGCAGGGGCGGTGGCACGCAAGGTGCTGAACCATCTCTATGGTCGGGTGGAGGTGCGCGCCGCACTGATCCAGATGGGAACCAAATCGATCGCGCGCGCCGGATGGGACTGGACCGAAACCGCCAACAATCCCTTCTTCTGTCCGGACCGGGCGGCGGTTCCGATCTGGAGCACCTACCTCGATGAGGTACGCAAATCCGGCTCATCCTGCGGCGGGATCATCGAGGTCGTCGCCGAAGGTATTCCGCCAGGACTTGGAGCGCCCATCTATGCCAAGCTCGATGCCGAAATTGCCGCCGCACTGATGGGTATCAACGCCGTCAAAGGTGTTGAAATCGGTTCCGGGTTCGCTGCTGCAGCCGCAAGTGGCGAAGATAACGCTGACGAACTGCGCCAGGGTCCGCAAGGACCGCACTTTCTCTCCAATCATGCCGGAGGCATTTTGGGCGGCATCTCGACGGGCCAGCCGATCGTGGCGCGCCTTGCCGTCAAGCCAACCTCCTCGATACTGACACCGCGCCGCACCATCGAGGTCAGCGGCGCGCAGACCGAGATTGTCACCAAGGGCCGTCACGATCCCTGCGTTGCCATACGCGCGGTCCCGGTTGCCGAAGCCATGCTCGCAATCGTTCTGGCCGATCAGGCGTTACGCCACCGCGGACAGTGTGGCTAGCTTCGCCGGCTGTCCTGTATCTTCTCAAAACTGATGATCTTGGTGAGATAGGCGATGTCGACATGCAACGGCACCAGACCTTCCTGCGCGAACAGGGGCTTGAGGTCGGTGCGGGCATAGCTCGCATAATAAGGTTCATGAAACAGGCCAGGAAACAGTTCGAGCAGGCCATCGAAGTCTTTGCTGTCGCCATGCTGAATGGAATCGGCGAGAACAAAAAGGCCGCCGGGTTTTAACACCCGGGCAATCTCCCTGGCTGCCTGTGCACGGACAGCGGGCGGCAATTCGTGAAACAGATAGATGCTGCTGACGATGTCGACACTCGCATCCTCAAGGGCGATGGCTTCGGCCGAACCGACCAGAAACCGCGTCTGCTGGCCCCGCCGTGCAGCCCGGCGCTGGGCGCGGGCAAGATAGGGTTCGGAAAGATCAAGTGCGATCGTCGCAAGCAAGGGATACTGCTGCTCTACGAAAGACAGAAAGGCGCCGGTGCCTGCACCCACATCGAGTAGTACGAGTGGGTCCCTCGCCTGCCGCCCGAGATAGCGGGCAATCGGCACGAAAGCCCGTCGGCGCATGGCCGCTGCGGTACCTGCAAACAGCGTCTCGACCTGGAAATCATAGAGCCGGGCCGAGCGTTCGCTCAGATACCCGTCGGTCTGAAAATGGAAATTACGCTGATAATATTCCGGGAGCTGTCCCCGCTTGGATACGACGTCGCGGTGCCGGTTGTCGCGTTGGCGCTGTACGACCTTGGGCACATCACTGAGGTAGCTCACGCTTCTGCGCGCAAGGCTGAGCTCGGCGCGCCAGTCGAGCTGTGGTGGATAAAGTCCCTCTTCGACATGGCGCCAGTCTTCTGCAAACAAGGCCCCGATCGCGGCCAGAAGCGTGGCCCGGGATGGCAGCGGCGCGGTGCGCCGCGTCCGCGTTGGCACCGTGTCGCCTGCTAGAAGTCGCGCCAAGAGATAATGGGTGCCGTAAAACGCCACCCGTGCCGTCTGCAGGCCGGCAAAGGCGAGGCGCGTACGCGGACCAGGTTTGGCCATGCTGTTCATGGCGGGACAATGCCTCCGCCTGGCGTTAAGGTCCAGCCGCTGTCGCGTGCGCTAACGCCGCGCGAACACCGTTACTGTTTCGATGTGATCCGACCACAGGAATTGGTCCACGGGCTGGACCACCCCCATGCTGAAGCCTGAGGCCACGAGCCGGCGGGCATCGCGGGCAAAACTGGCAGGATTGCAGGACACATAAACGACGCGCTTCAGCGCCGAAGCGCCGAGGCTCTCGATCTGCGGCAGAGCGCCTGCGCGCGGCGGGTCCAGGATGACGCCATCAAAGCGGTTCAGTTCCAGCGGCGCCAGTGGCAGCCGGTCGAGGTTGCGGACTTCGCCGGTGATGGGCTTGAGACCCTGACCCCGGCGGGCGCCTTCGATGAGCGCCTGAAACGCCGCCCGATCGGATTCCACGGCATGCACTTTTGCCCGTTCCGCAGCGCTGAAGGTGAGGGTCCCGCAGCCGGCAAACAGGTCAGCGACGTGCTTGGCCTTGCCGAGGCCCTCACGGACGAGATGTTGCAATCTGGCTTCCCCGGCGCGGGTAGGCTGCAAAAAAGCCTCCGGTGGAGGCGCGATAACGGCCTTGCCGAGGGCTAGCCTTGGGGTGTCGAGCAGAAGGACGAGGCGCCCGTTGAGCGTGACTCGCACCAGACCGAGCAGCCCGCTCCAGCGCGCGAACTCCGTAGTCAAGCTCGTGGTCAACGCCAGTGGCCCGCTCAGGGCCAGATCGATGCCGTTGGCACAGGATGTAAGGTAGAGCTCGATCTTGTCGCCATTGCGCAGAACCTGTCCGAGGCCTTCCCGCAAGCCACGGACGCAGGCAAAAAGACCGGGCTCGAGAATCTGGCACATGGTCATGTCGACCAGCGTATGGCTGGCGCGTCCGTGAAAACCGATGCGGACCCTGTCGGCCTGCTTTTCAGCCTTCAGCCTGGCTCTGCGGCGCGACAAGGGCGCGACCGGTTCGACCGCGGCCACCTCGCCCACCAGCCCGTGGGCCTGCAGGGCCGTGGTGACGCGCTCGCGCTTGCGTGCCAGATAGGTGTTGGTGTCGAGGTCCTGCCACAGACAGCCACCGCAAACACCAAAATGCGGGCACAGCGAAGATGGGCTTGGTTCCATGCCCTTTCCTATCCCGCCAGGCCCCTCAGGGCCAAGATGGCTGTGCGTTGACAAGGCCGCGGGCCATCTCCATTGATCGGACGTCAAACCCTGCCGGATCCTGCTGTGGCGTCTTCCCAGAACCTGTCCTCCACTGCCGTGATGAAAGCGGCCCAGCTGCTGCAGGACAATCCTGCGCGCGCCGAGGCCGAGATCGCCACGGTGCTCAAGACCACGCCCGATGATCCGGAGGCCCAGCTTGTGCTCGCGGTCGCGCTGCGCCTTCAAGGTCGCAGCGCCGAAGCCCTGCGCGTGCTGGGTCCACTTGCCGAAACGCAGCCGCAGTGGGCGATTGCCCAACAGGAACTTGGCCTGGCCTTTTCGGCGCAGGGGGCATGGCCGCTTGCGCTTGGAGCGCTGCGCAAGGCGGTGGAGCTGGCACCAGCGCTGCCTAGCGCCTGGCGGGCCCTGGCCGATGCGCTTCATGCCTCGGGTGAGAGCGACGAGGCGGATCTTGCCTATGAACGCTTTGTTCTTCTGGCCTCGTCAGATCCGCTACTGAGTGAAGCCGTTGCAGCCTTGCAGAATGGCCGCGCCGATATTGCCGAATCCCATGCCCGCCTGCGTCTGCGTTTCGAGCCCAGTGACATCGTCGCGGCCCGTCTTCTGGCGGATATCTGTCGGCACACCGGACGCGCCGAGGAGGCCGAACGGCTGCTTGGCGATGTCGTCAATCGTGCGCGGTCGTACTGGCCGGCACAGCTCGATTATATCGACGCGCTGTTTCGCCTGGGTCGCTTTGCTGACGCGCATGCGCGCATTGATCAGCTCCTGACGTTGCGTCCCTCTGATGGCGGATTGCTCGGACTGAAGTCACTCGCGCTGGCCAATCTTGGCGATTATGACGCAGCCATCGCCATCCTGCGCCAGCTGCTGGCCCAGAACCCCACCGCTCGCGATGCCCTGCTGCAGCTTGCCCACCTGTTGCGTGTGGTTGGTGCGGCGGATGAAGCGGTTGATATCTACAACCGTGTCATTGCCGTAGATCCTTCTTGCGGCGAGGCCTATCTCGCACTGGCCAATCTGAAAACCTATCGCTTCACCGAATTCGAGGTTGAAGCGATGAAGCAGGCGCTGGAAAAAAAGGATCTCAACGAGGGTGCGCGCATCGATCTGCGTTTTGCTCTAGGCCATGGTTTCGACCAGCTTGGCCGATATGAAGAAGCCTTTCAGAGTTTTGCTACTGCCAACGCGCTCAAGCGCATGCAGGTCGAGTTCGACCTTGAAGCCGTCGAAGATACGATCGCGCGCACACGCCAGTTCCAGAGTGAGCGCTTCTTTGCAGAACGCAGCCACATGGGTGTGGACGCGCGCAGCCCGGTCTTCATCATCGGTATGCCACGTTCGGGTTCGACCCTGGTCGAGCAGATTCTCGCCAGCCACAGTCAGCTGGAAGCCCTCGGTGAATTGCGTCTGCTCTATCAGCTGGCTGGCGCCATCACCGAAGGCAAAGGTGATCCCGCCTATGGCACAGCGCTGGCTGCGCTCGATGCGCCGTCACTGGCTGCATATGCCAGGACCTATCTGGACGGCATTGCGCAGCTCAAAACCACGTTACGCCAGGGCTTCATTGACAAGACGCCTAACAACTTCCTGCATGTTGGGCTTATCCATCTGCTCTTTCCCAGGGCCGCGATCATCGATGTACGGCGTCATCCCATGGCCTGTGGCTTTTCCAATTTTGTGCATCTGTTTGGTCCTGGTCACGAGTTCAGCTATCGGCTCAATGAGATGGGCCGCTTTTATCGCAGCTATGTGCAGCTCATGGATCATTACGACCGGGTGCTGCCAGGTCGGGTCTTCCGCCTCCATTATGAAGACCTCATCGCCGATCCCAAGACCGAGACTGCGCGACTTCTCGCCCATCTTGGGCTTGAGTTTGAAGAGGCGTGCCTCACGCCCCATTTGACACGACGGCCCATTCTCACGCCCAGCGCCGAGCAGGTGCGCCAGCCGCTGCGTCGCAGTCCGGATAGCCACTGGCAGCATTATGCGCCATGGCTTGGTCCTCTCGCCGAGGCGCTCGGTTCCGTACGGGATACCTATCCAGCCATACCGTCGTCCTTCTGAGTGATCGCAAGAGATTTTGTCTGCTGCTGACGTCGGTGACGGGGACGGCAGAATGTCTGCTGCACCGCCAACAGCGACACTGAGGGGCGTGCTACGCAATCGCCGCGCAGGGGATTTTCTAGTGGTCATGCAGACCATTGTAGCTTGAGCACCGCGCGCGTTGACAAGCTGGTGAACCAGCTACATTGATCGGGCGACCGTTCCATCGGATGCGATCCTGTGACCCGTTCGCGAACCAGCCGTGCCAAGTCTCCAGGCCTTGCCGCTGCAGCCCAGTGGGTGCAGAAGGATCCAGCGCGGGCCGAGGCAGAAATCCGCCTGATTCTGGCGAAGGCGCCTGAAGATCCCGAGGCGCTGCGCATACTTGCCGAGGCCTTGCGCAGGCAAGACCGCAGCGGTGAAGCGCTGACAATTCTGGTCCCTCTTGCTGAACGCAACCCCGGCTCGGCCATCTTGCAGCAGGAGCTCGGGCTTGCCCTCCTCGCGCAAGGTGCAGCGCCGGCCGCAGTCTCTTCCCTGCGCCGAGCGGTCGCGCTTGACGTCAAACTTGCCACCGCCTGGCTGGCTTTGGGCGACGCGCTTCATGCCTTGGGGCAGAGCGATGAAGCAGATCGCGCGTACGGGCGCTTTGTACAGTGCGGCGCCAGCGATCCCCCTCTTCGCGAGGCCATCGAAGCCCTAAAAAGGGGACAGGGCAACAGCGTCGAGGCCCAGCTGCGGCAGCGGCTCAGCCTCGCGCCCACCGATATTCTGGCCGCACGGATTCTCGCTGATATCTGCCGTCAAACGCAACGTGCCGAGGAAGCCGAAGTGTTGTTGACCAGGGTGGTTGCGCGCGCCCCCTCGTTCTGGCCGGCTCAACTCGACTACGTCGAAACTCTCTATTCACAGGCAAAATTTCTTCAAGCGCTGGAACGCCTCGAGACGCTGCTGCAGAACCGTCCCACGGACGCAGAGCTTCTGCGGCTGAAACTGCGCGGGCTCGCCGATGTTGGTGATTTCAACGGTGCCGTTGCTGTGACGCGTCAGCTTTTGGCCCTAACTCCGGCCGCGCCGCGGGTCATGCTGCAGCTGGCGCATCTGTTGCGCGTGACAGGTGAACGCGAAGAAGCCATTGATCTCTATAAGCGCACGATCGCGATCGACCCTCATTGCGGCGGGGCCTATCTGGGTCTCGCGGACATGAAGACCTACCGCTTTACTGCCGCTGACGTTGAGGCGATGCGGCTTGTCCTGAAAAGGACGGATCTGGATCAGGAAACCTGCCTCTCCTTGCGCTTTGCCCTCGGCCAGGCGTTAGACCAGCTCGGACAGTATGAGGAGGCGTTCCGCAATTTTGCCGTCGGTAACGCCCTGGAACGTATGCGCATAAGCTTTAGCGGCGAAGCGGTTGAGGGCGTAGTGCAGCGCTCCAGACAAAGTCTGACCGGCACTTTCTTCGCGACCCGCTCAAGCACGGGTTTGAGCGATCCCAAACCGATCTTCATCGTCGGGATGCCACGTTCGGGTTCAACCCTGGTCGAACAGATCCTGGCCAGTCACAGCCAGGTTGAGGCATTGGGCGAACTGCCCATGATCTATGAGCTTGCCGGCCGCCTCACAGGCGGTAAAGGCGACGCCGCCTATCCGCAGGCAATATGCCAGACCACAGATGAACAGTTCAGGAACCTGGCGGCGCGCTATCTGCGCCAGGTCCAGGTCCTTAAACGGACACAGCGCCATCGCCTCATAGACAAGCTGCCCAACAACTTCCTGCATGTGGGGCTGATTCATCTGCTGTTTCCTAACGCGGCGATCATCGATGTACGTCGCCATCCCATGGCCTGCGGACTATCAAACTTCATGCACCTGTTCGGCCAAGGTCACGAATTCAGCTACCGGTTGCACGAGATAGGTCGTTACTACCGCGCCTATGTTGAGCTCATGGCCCATTATGACGCGGTGCTGCCAGGACGGGTTCACCGTGTCCTCTATGAAGATCTCGTCGTTGATCCGAACACGAGGATTGCTGCGCTCCTTGCCTATTGCGGGCTCGACTTTGAAGAGACTTGTCTCAGCCCCCATACGACGCAGCGCGCCATTGTGACACCAAGTGCCGAACAGGTGCGCCAGCCCATACGCAAGGATACGGGTGAGCATTGGCGGCACTACGAGGCCTTCATCACACCTTTGGCCGAGGCTCTGGGTCCGGTGCTTGCAGCCTACCCTGCGGTGCCGCCGTCTTTCTGAGCGCCCAGGAGATATTCCCGGTTGCCATCGCCGCCTGCAATCGGGCTTTCGATGAGACCGCGGATCTGCCAGTGAGGCTGTTGCGCCACAAAGAGGGCAATGCGTTCAGCTGCAGCAAGACCCTCTGCCGTGTCACGCACAAGTCCGCCGCGGCCGATATGCTCTCGGCCAACTTCGAACTGAGGTTTGACGAGGGCGACAAGCCAGGCTGCGTCTGCGGCCAGGTTTAGTGCTGGCGGCAGAACCAGCGTCAACGAAATGAAGCTGACGTCCACCACGATGGCTTCCGGCCGTGCGATACCAAAGGTTTCGAGTTGTCGTGCGTTGACACCCTCCAGCACCTTCACCCGCGGGTCGGCGGCAAGCGTAGGATCCATTTGTCCGTGCCCTACATCGATTGCGGTGACAGCTTCGGCTCCGCGCGCAAGCAGGATCTGGGTGAAGCCGCCAGTCGAGGCGCCGATGTCAAGACACTGCCGGCCGGCCGGTGAAAAGCCAAAATGGTCGAGCGCGGCGATGAGCTTGAGGGCGCCACGCGAGACATAGGGATGAACCGGGGTGTAGCTGATACGGACGCCATCTGTGAGGTTCTGGGAGGGGCGTCGCAGCACCACGCCATCGACGCTGACCTGACCGGCGCGGATCGCGGCCTGGGCTTCGGCACGGCTCTTGGCATAGCCATGATCAACCAGGAAGCGATCTGCCCGCGTTCCCACGCTCACGCGATTGCGGCAGCTTCCTGCTCGCGCCCCAGAGCTCCCAGTGCCATGGCCACAATGGCTTTGGCATCGAGGCCGGCCGCCGCATACATCTTTTCAGGGGTGTCCTGGTCGATGAAGCGGTCCGGCAGCGTCATCGGCCGGATCTTCAGGCCACGATCAAGCAGGCCGTCCAGCGCGAGGAATTGCATGACCTGGGCGGCAAAGCCGCCGACGGCACCTTCCTCGATGGTGATCAGCACTTCATGTTCGCGCGCCAGACGGCGGATAAGGTCGGTATCGAGCGGCTTGGCAAAACGGGCGTCGGCGATGGTTGCCGAAAGACCGTAATGCGCCAGCTTCTCGCCGGCCAGGAGACACTGCTCGAGACGGGCACCGAAACTGAGGACCGCAATGGAGTTGCCTTCCTTGACGATCCGCCCCTTGCCGATTTCAAGTGCAGTGCCGATCGGCGGACGTTCGAGCCCGATCCCCTCACCACGCGGATAGCGCAGGGCGCTGGGACGGTCGTCGATCGCGACCGCTGTTGCCACCATGTGCATGAGCTCGACTTCATCACTGGGCGCCATCAGGACGAAGCCTGGCAGGGTGCCAAGATAGGCAACATCGAACGCACCGGCATGGGTCGGACCATCGGCGCCAACAAGTCCCGCACGGTCCATGGCAAAGCGCACGGGCAAGCCCTGAATGGCGACATCGTGCACGACCTGGTCGTATCCGCGCTGCAGGAATGTCGAATAAATCGCGCAGAACGGTTTCATGCCGTCGGCGGCCATGCCTGCTGCGAATGTCACCGCATGCTGTTCGGCAATACCGACATCAAAGGTACGCTTGGGAAAGGCCTTGCCGAAAATGTCGACGCCGGTTCCGGAGGGCATTGCAGCGGTTATCGCCACGATGCGCGGATCCTGTTCGGCGTGCTTCACGAGCTCCTGGCCGAAGACGTTCTGGTAGCTCGGGGCCTTGGCGTTGGGCTTTTTCTGCTCACCGGTGAGGACATTGAACTTGCTGACGCCATGATACTTGTCGGCGGCGGACTCAGCGGGGGCGTAACCCTTGCCCTTCTTGGTCACGACATGAATCAGCACCGGGCCATTCTTGCTGTCGCGCACATTCTCGAGCACCGGGATAAGATGTTCGAGATTGTGACCGTCGATCGGGCCCACATAGTAAAAGCCCAGCTCCTCGAACAGCGTGCCGCCCATGGCGATACCGCGGGCATATTCCTCGGCGCGCTTGGCGGTCAGCTCGACCGGCTTGGGCAGCCAGTGGGCGATGCGCTTGCCGAATTCGCGCAGTTCGCGATAGGGCCGGCTAGACACCAGCCGCGCCAGGTAGGCGCTCATCGCGCCAACTGGAGGGGCGATTGACATGTCATTGTCGTTGAGAATGACGATGAGGCGCGCATCCGTCGCCCCGGCATTGTTCATGGCCTCATAGGCCATGCCTGCACTCATGGCGCCATCGCCAATCACGGCAATGACATTGCGATCCTCGTTCTTCAGATCCCGCGCCACGGCAAAGCCGAGACCAGCAGAAATCGAGGTCGAGGAATGGGCGGCGCCAAACGGATCATATTCGCTTTCAGCGCGCTTGGTGAATCCGGAGAGGCCACCGCCCTGGCGCAGGGTGCGAATACGATCCCGCCGACCAGTGAGAATCTTGTGCGGATAGGCCTGATGCCCGACATCCCAGATCAGCTTGTCGTCCGGGGTATTGAAGATGTAGTGGAGCGCCACTGTGAGCTCGACCACACCGAGGCCGGCACCTAGATGGCCGCCGGTCACCGATACTGCGTCGATGGTTTCCTGACGCAGTTCATCGGCGAGTTGGCGAAGCTCCTCGCGCTTCAGCGCACGCAGGTCCGAAGGTATGCGCACGCGGTCAAGAAGAGGCGTCTTGCTCGGCACTGTCATTCAAGCACTCCTTACCACCGCCTAGTCGCGCGCTGTTACTGCAAATCTCGCGGCCGCGCGCAAAAGGTCGGCCTTTTCATCGAACAAATCAAGGTGATGCACGGCTTGCTCGGCAAGCGCGGTGCCATGCGCCTCAGCCCGTGCAAGGCCGAGGGCGGCAACGACGCACTGTCCTGCCGGCGATACGGGATCGGCAAGATCTGTGGCCATGGCGAGGGCCAGGCCGACATCTTGTCCGTATGCGGATAATGCATGACGCGCCGACGGTGAGGCCTTGGCCAGCAGCGGTCCGGCCTCACAGCAAAAACCGATAAGGGCCGCCACGCGCATGCGCTGGCGGCGGCTGATCTGAGGTAACGAACGCCCGTCAGCCAGGGTTCCCGCCATCAGTTCGGCGCTTTCACCGCCCAAGAGCCCGGCATGGCCTGCGCATTGGGCAAGGCGCGCCATGGCTTCGGCGCGCAGAAAGGGGTCCGCCATGGCCTCGGGCGAGCCCAAAAGTGCAAAGGCTTCGGCGATCAGGCCCTCGCCGGCGAAGAGCGTCAGCGGGGCTAGGGGGGCGGCGGCGAGGCGGGCTGCGGCAGCGACACATTCCACTGCGGCGCAGACCCGACCGAGGGGTTGGCGGTCAACGCCGAACAGTCGCCCACTTTGCAAAACAAAGAAGGCCCGCAGGCCCCGATCCTGGGCCAGAACCGCTGTCCGCATGGCCTCAATCAGAGCACCTTGGGGCCCGGCAGGCTGGGGCAGCAGGGCCGTGAGCGTGCGCTCAGCGAAGCTTGCCGCTTCCTGCAACGCCGGTCCGATCATGGCGCTTGGCGCCTGCGGCTCTGTGCTCATCAACACGTTCTCGAATGGTCCAGCTAGGGTGCTTGCGCCCGGATTGATTTAGGAAAGATCCAAAGGCTCAAGGCCGCTCGACCCCTTGGGTCCGGCGACCACTTTTTCCAGCCGTGCCTCGGCTGCTTTAAGCTTGGCCTCACAATGGCCTTTGAGCTTTTGCCCACGCTCATAAAGCGCGATCGAGTCCTCGAGATCGACACTGCCCTGCTCGAGGCGGCCGACGATCTCCTCCAGTTCCCGCAAGGCAGCCTCGAAACTGAGCTCCTCGACAGGCTTGGGGGCAGATTTGGACGGGGCGGCCATGGCCAGGATCTTTCGGTTGCATCTCACGACCAGCCCATCAGGGCCTCCACATGGGCGGCCGCTGATTGTGCCAGCGCGGCGAGGTCATAACCGCCTTCCAGCGTCGACACAACGCGCCCTTTGCAAAGCCGCTCGGCGAGGCTGCAGGTCTCGCGCGTGATCCAGGAGAAGTCCTTGGAACTAAAGCGTAAATCGGCGAGCGGGTCGGCCCAGTGACCGTCGAAGCCGGCAGACAGAAACACAATCTCCGGGGCAAAGTTCTGCAGCGCCGGGAAGATTTTCTCGCCAAAGGCTTGGCGCAAGACCGTGCCGTCGGAGCCGGGGGCAAGTGGGACATTGACGATATTGTCCGCGCAACCCCGTTCGTTGGCGCTGCCGCTTCCGGGATATAATGGCCACTGGTGGGTCGAACCGTAAAAGAAGTCTGGATCGGCCTCAGCGATCTTTTGTGTGCCATTGCCGTGATGGACGTCAAAGTCGAGCACCGCCACCCGGCGAAGTCCGTGCGCCGCGCGGGCGTGGAGGGCGCCCACCGCGGCATTATTGAAGAAGCAGAACCCCATCGCCCGGCCGGGCTCGGCGTGATGGCCGGGCGGGCGAACGGCGCAGAAAGCATTGCGCGCCTTCGCGCTGACCACAAGATCGACGGCGTCGAGCACCGCTCCGGCGGCGATCTGTGCTGCTTGGGCTGTGCCCGCGCTCATCACCGTGTCCGCATCAACGGAAAAATAGACCTCTGCGCGCGCCTTTTGCGCCCAGGGCCCGAGGATGGCTGCCACAAGCTCCGGGCTGTGCACCCGCGCAAGCGCCTCAGGGCTTGCGGGCCCAGCCTCTTCCCGCACCAGATATTGAAACGGCTCAGCTTCCAGTGCGCGCAGGACTGCCCGTAACCGGTCCGGGCACTCGGGATGACCCGGCGGGGTATCGTGCGCAAGACAGGCCGCACTGGAGAGCAGGACCGTGGTCACGAGGGGGCACTTTCGCTATGCGCCGCAGGGCGAGCGGTGCAGAATGGCAACACGTGGGCAAACCCTAGCGCGGATCCGAGGGTCCTGAAAGGCAGTGCCGAAAGGCCGCCCAAAGTCCACCCAACTCCTCTGCCTGCCTGGGGTTTTAGCGCGGTCGGGAGGGGAAGAGAGTTATAATCGTGCGGCCAGAGCGGCATCTGGTTTTCGATCATGCCGGAGCCTTCATGAAATTGATGCAGAAAAGCCACAGAACCATCGGGAAACACAACGTTTTTGTGAATCGGTTTTGACCCGTTCCCTGCTCTCTCTTAGCTTCCCGGCGAAGCGGACACCCTGCGTACATAAGGACGTGGGGTCGACTGCCATCAAGGCAGAGTCCGTGGTGGCCGTCGTCGTTACGACAGAACCAAGGGGGTTCCACGTGCATCAAGAACTAAAAAGTCGCGCTCTGCAGCGCAGCCTGCTCCTCGGAGCGGCATCTGTGGCTGCGCTTTGCCTGAGCGGCCCTGCGTTCGCGCAGAGCTCGTCCAGCAGCCAGTCAAGCAATGTCGAGTCCGTTATCGTCACGGGTTCGCTCATTCCCACCACCAACCTGACGACGACGAGCCCGGTCACCGAGCTTTCGTCCCAGCAGATCAAGACGTCGGGCGTGACCCGCATCGAAGACCTCGTCACTCAGCTGCCACAGGCGTTTGCGGCGCAGAACTCGACGGTGTCGAACGGTGCGACCGGTACGGCGACGGTCAGCCTGCGCAACTTGGGCTCAACCCGCACCCTGGTGCTGGTCGACGGTCTGCGCATGCCCTACGGCTCGCCGACGGATCCGGCCGCCGACCTCAACGAAATTCCCACCCAGATGGTGCAGCGCGTTGAAGTGCTGACGGGTGGCGCCTCTGCGACTTACGGTTCAGATGCGATCGCCGGCGTTGTCAACTTCATCATGAAGAAGGACTTCCAGGGCTTCCAGCTCAACGCCGAATACAGCATCTACCAGCACGAGAACGGCAGCAATCAGGGCGGCATCCGCAGCAGCATCCAGCAGCTTGGTGCCTCCAACCCGACCCAGTTCAAGCTGCCGCCGAGCAGCGTGATGGTCGGTCGCGGCCTCGACCTCAGCGCCATGCTGGGTGTCAGCTCGCCGAACGGCAAGGGCAACGTCACCGCCTATTTCGAGTATCGTAACGACCAGCCGATCCTGGAAAGCAATTACGACTACTCGTCCTGCGCGGTCTCCGGTCTCACCGCCGCCAATACCTTCCAGTGCGGTGGTTCCTCGACCGCCTATCCGGGCCGGTTCACGACTTTTGGCGTTACCTCTAACAATGCCGGTGTTGCCCTAAACCAATATGACTACACGCTCGGCAAGACCCCCGGTACCTTCGTTCCGTGGAACTCGGCCGACGAATACAACTACGGTCCGCTCAACTACTTCCAGCGTCCGGATACGCGCTATTCGTTTGGCGCCTTCAGCCACTATCGCATCAACGACCACGTTGAAGTCTATAGCCAGCTGATGTTCACCAACTACGAGACGCAGGCCCAGATTGCTCCGTCGGGTGACTTCTTCCGCACCAACTCCATCAATTGCGGCAATCCGTTGCTCAGCTCTTCGCAGCTTACGGGTATCGGTTGTACTGCCGCCGATGTTGCAAACAATACGCCAACCGTAATGTATATCGGTCGCCGCAACATCGAGGGTGGTCCGCGTATCGACAATCTGCAGTACACTTCCTATCGTGCCGTTCTGGGCTTCAGGGGCGACCTTGCCAAAGGCTGGCATTATGACGTGTCCGGCCAGTACTCCAAGGTGCTGCTCTCCGAGCACTATCTGAACGAGTTCTCGGTGACCCGCCTCAATCGCGCCCTGGACGTCGTGACCAATCCCGCCAACGGCCAGCCGGTCTGCGCCTCGGTGCTGAACGGCACGGATCCAAACTGCGTACCCTATGACATCTTCAGCGGTGCCGGCCCCTCGAAGGCCGCCATCAACTACCTCAACGTACCGCTGCTGCAGGAAGGCTCCACCACCCTGCAGGACCTGATCGCCAGAGTTAACGGCGATCTCGGTCAGTACGGCATCAAGAGCCCGTGGGCTCAAGGTTCCGCCAAGCTGGCTCTGGGTCTTGAGTATCGCGCCAACGGCCTCGGCCTTTTGCCCGATCTCGAGTACCAGACCTTCGACGGCGCAGGCCAGGGTGGTCCGGTGCTGCCGGTGTCGGGTAACACCAGCGTGACGGAAGGCTTCGGCGAATTCACGATGCCGGTGGTCGAAAACATGCCGCTGGCACAGTTGATCAGCGTCGACCTTGCCTATCGTTATTCGAGCTACAACACCTCGGTAACGACCAATACCTGGAAGATCGGTGGCGACTGGGCTCCGGATAACAGCATCCGCTTCCGCGGCAGCTACGATCACGCCGTGCGCGCACCAAACGTGCTCGACCTCTACACGGCGCAGGGCTTCAACCTGTTCAACTCACCGGGCGATCCCTGCGGCCCGGCGACGGTTGGCGTCTATCAGGCCTCCATGGCACAGTGCTTGGCCACGGGTGTTCCGGCGGCACAGTATCAGAGCGCAGCTCTCACGAGCCCGGCGGGTCAGTACAACTTCCTGCAGGGCGGCAACCCGAACCTGCGTCCGGAAACTGCCAACACCTGGACCCTTGGTGCGGTGTTCACGCCGACCGCCATCCCGGCGTTCAGCGGATCGATCGACTACTGGAACATCAACATCAAGAACCTGATCAGCACGGTTGGTGCAACCAACACGCTGGCGGCCTGCTACCAGTACAACATCGCCGCGTCCTGCGCGCTCATTCATCGTAATTCTGCCGGCCAGCTCTGGGTTGGGAGCGGATATGTGTCCGACCTCAATACCAACGTTGGCAGCCTCAAGGAGGACGGCATCGACATCAACGCCTTCTATCAGCTCGATCTGGCTGATGTCGGCGCGGCTGGCGATGGCCAGGTCACCTTCGGCTTCACCGGCACCTGGGTTAACCAGCTTGTCACTAACCCGGGCATTCCGGGCGTGCCGGCGTATGACTGCATCGGCAAATACGGTAATGCCTGCGGTACGCCAAATCCGGCGTGGAGACATCGTCTGCAGGCGACCTGGGATACGCCATGGGACAACATCTCGGTGGCGGCAACCTGGCGCTATATCTCCTCAGTCACGGCGTATGACTACAGCAGCACGGCGCTCGACTATCAGCTGCCGTCTGAGAACTACATGGATCTGTCGGCGGGCTTCCCGCTGCCGCACAACACCATGCTGCATGTCGGCGTCAACAACGTGCTTGATAACAATCCGCCGATCACGTCGATTGCCGGGACCAGCGGCAACGGCAATACCTATCCGCAGGTCTATGACGCGATGGGTCGGTACCTGTTCGCCGACATCACCATCAACATGTAAGTCAGTATCTGCTTGGAACTCTGGCGGCGGGCTTCGGCCCGCCGCTTTTTTTTGTGCGCGCTGGATCGATGTCGGAGCGCCCCTTGCATTGCCGGATTTGCAGCAGTTTTCCTCCGCCATCGAACGGAGGCCCTGCACGCCTGACCTGCTTGCAGTCTGTCGCGAGCCCCAGAGGGATGTCAGCAAAGAGCTCTTCCGTCCTCGCGCATGGCTTGTTCCGGACGCGCGTACGATCCCGCCTTCCCCGCGGACCGGGTTAGTGCGGAAACCTTTTCTGAGAGAGGAACTGCATGAGTACCGCGGCAAAGCGCCGGGGACGATCAAACATGACAAAATGCAGCGAGCGGTGGATCTCCACGGCCGTCAGCGTCTTCAGTCCAGCAAAGGCGCGAAGATAACGGGCGCGGGTTTTCCCGCGGGCAATTCCAAGCGGAGTGTAATCGGGAAAAACCAGCATCACCGGCGTGCGGATCAGACCAAGATCTGGAGTCAAATCAAGCGTGATGTCGTCGGCAAAGGCATTGGCGACGGTCGAGGGATCGCTGCGCCGGCTCCAGCGGGCAATGCGATCCTGATTGGAAGGGCTGATCGCCATTGTTGCCATCATCCGAGCCGCGTCAGCGCCAGGCAGGGGAGCCGGATGGGACCGTATCGCTCGTGCAATCGGCAGTGCCCCCTTGAGCGTCGTCTGTCCGACGAGCACGCCGGCAAATGGCAGCGCATCCACCACCATCACATGGCTGAGGTCATGGCCATCATGCTCGGCGAGGTAGAGAACGATGGTGCCACCGAGTGAATGTCCGATCAGCGTGGCCGGAGTCAGATGCTGGGAGCGCAAATAAGCATCAAGAGCCTGCGCGGTTGCGAGCAGGATTGGCCCTTTGACATTGGCGCGCGGCGGTTCCCCGGCGAAGCCCGCGATCTGGATGAGATGAAGACGATAGCTCTTTTTGAGTTCAGCTGCGACCGCCTTCCAGGTGGCTCTACTGGATGCAAGGCCGGGAATGAAGACGACATCCGGCCCATGGCCCACGATTTCATCGGAAAATCGTGGCGTGATGACGAGCCTGTCACCGGGGAAAAGGCGGTTGCGATCATGTCCTTGTGCAGGCAGACATAAGCCCAAAGTGGCGGTGAGAACGCAGCCAAGGAATAGAGCAAATCTGAAAGACAACATTGCTGTTCTCCTGTGTTTGGGCTTGAAGCTCTAAATTTGCGGGGAAGAGCGCGGCTTAGAGACTTCCAACAATGTCGCGCAGATACTCGACATAGGCTTCGAAAGCGCGCCTGCCTTCTTTGGTCAGCGTGATACGGGTGCGCGGTTTTTTGCCGACAAAGTCCTTTTCGACACCAATATAACCCTGGGCCTCAAGGGTCTGCAGATGGGCCCCGAGGTTACCTTCCGTGGCACCTACCAGGGCTTTCAGCCGCACGAATTCCAATTGCGCTCCTGCTGGCAGAGCTTTCAATGCAGACATGATCTTGAGCCGTATCGGCTGGTGAATGACGGGATCGGGCTGTTCCATGTCATGCCCTCCTCAACCACACGCCGGTTCCAACCAGCGTGATGCTGCCGACAAAGGCCATCCATAATATGAAATGCTCGGGCGACAGACGGAAAAAGCCGAACAGCGTGAGGCCCACGATGAGCAAGCCCGCAATCACGAAT
>JAJZDZ010000007.1 GCA_021851325.1 Pseudomonadota bacterium
ATGCCTTGGCGTCCAGGCCATTCGCCGCTGTCCCTTGCACCGGATTATGAGGAGGTACTGTTTGAGCAATGGCGTAATGAGCGCTTTGATGGGTACTGGCAGCGTCCGGGTCTCTTTGCCCGCGGCTATTATGACCGCTTTTGCCACATTCCCGCCGTCCATCTTTGCGGCTGGTATGATCCCTACGCCAAAACGGCCGTTGACAATTTCGTCGGCACAAGCGGACATTCTGGCGCCCATGTACGGCTCCTTCTTGGACCGTGGACACACGGACAGCGCTCGCTCACCTATGCCGGAGAGGTCGATTTTGGTTCGAACGCCGCGCTCGATGACGCGATTGCTCCCGACTATATAGCCCTGCGGATTGCTTGGTTTGATCGTCATCTCAAAGGACGAAAGGCTCCCGACTATTTTGCGAGCCCGGTAAAGCTCTTTGTGATGGGCGGTGGCACGGGGCTCCGCAATGCAGCTGGACGACTAGATCATGGCGGTTACTGGCGGGAGGGCACGCGCTGGCCTCTACCTGGCATTGTAGAAAGGCGGCTCTATCTTGATGACTCACGACTGCGCGAAGAGGCGGGTGCCGAAGGCGTTTGTGAATGCCTTTGCGATCCGTTCCATCCTGTGCCAACGATTGGCGGCGCGACCGCCTCAGGGGCGCCTGTCATGGCCGCAGGGGCATTTGATCAGCGGGAAACTACCGGAGTATTCGGTGCCAGTCCGCCTTACAGAACCTTGGCGCAGCGGCAGGATGTCCGGGTGTTTGAGAGCGCCCCATTGGAACAGACCGTTGAACTGATTGGGGCCTTTACTGCGATCTTATATGTGTCTTCATCGGCAACTGACGCCGACGTAATGCTCAAGCTGATAGACGTCTATCCGCCCAGCGAGGCATGGCCGAATGGTTTTGCCATGAACCTGAGTCACGGTGTCTTGCGTCTGCGCTTTCGCGACAGCTTTATTCATCCGACCCCAGTTGACCCTGGCCGTGTCTACAGGATCGTGATTGAAGGCTTTCCGATCGCCAACCGTTTTGCCGCGGGACACCGTATCCGTCTCGACATAGCGGGCAGCAATTTTCCTCACTTCGACCTAAATCCCCATACGGGAGAGCCGGCTGGGGAAGCAAGCGCGCTTCAGGTCGCGCAATTGAAAATACACACCGGAACCAGCTATCCGTCGCATATCCTTATCCCTGTGCAGTCGATGGAACACGAGTGAAGGAACTATCGCGGACGTTAATATCGGATATGCACGGCGATAGCGAGCACGATCCCTGACAGCACAAGCAGCAGCAAAAAGAGGGGCGCAATGAAGCGTACCCATTCCCCAAATCCCACCCGTGCTGCTGCCAGATAGGCGAGCAGCATGCCTGATGTCGGGGTGATCATGTTGGTCAGTCCATTGCCAAGAATGAAGGCAAGTACACTTGTCTGACCGCTCACTCCGGACAGATGCGCGATCGGTGAAAGAATGGGCATGCTGACTGCTGCCTTGCCAGCTGTGGATGGGATGGCAACCCCTAGCAGCATTTCGATGATCATGATCCCGTTGGCGGTCAATTCCCGGCTATGACCATGGATGAGCTGGGTTGCTGCAAAAATGATGGTATCAAGAACATGACTGCGTTGCAGTAATACTTGCACCGCACCTGCCATACCAATCAGCAGAGCTGCCAGCATCATGCTGTTCAGCCCCTCGACAAAGGCGTCGGCCGCGCTGCGAGCCGACAAACCTCCCAAAACAGCAAAGACGAGGGCAAGTGCTATGTAAAATGCGCTGATGTCGGTGGCACCCCATTTGTGCACAGTGCAGCCCCAGATCAGGAGCCCTCCAGCCAGAAGCAAGCTTATCAGGACCAGGCCGTGCCGCGGCGACAGCGTCAGCGCAGCGTCGTCCGTCGCAGCGATCCGGGGCGGACGATCAGGTTTGAGCCTTAGAATTACGTAGAGAATTCCAATCGTGATGAAGCACAGGAAGAGAGTAAGGCGAAGCCATAGACCGCTGAATATTGGAACGCCAGCAATGGGCTGTGCCACGATCAGGGCATAGGGGTTGGTCACGGATGTGGTATAGCCAATCTTTGCGGCAACTCCGACTACAGCTACAGCAAATAAGGGTCCGTATCCCAGCCGTTCACCGACGAGCACGGCGATGGGTATAAGTACAAGATATTCGGATATGAAACCCAGAAAGGTACTGCCCAACGCCAGCACAATCATGATTGAGGCCATCACCAGATGAACCTGTCCGCTTGCCCGACCGACCAGATGATCGGCAGCGGCATCGATGGCGCCAGTTCTGCGCAGGACGCCGAACATGCCGCCGACCATCAGGACCAGAAAGATAAGCCGTGCATTTTTAAGCATGCCTTGCGGCACTGATGTCAGTATCGAAAAAAGACCCACCGCCCTGACCGCTGCACCATGGACTGCTGGTGGTGCCAGAAGTGTGGATAGGCCATTCGCTTTGCTTATCGGGCGGTAGCTTCCAGGAACTACACGACCGTCAATCCGCAAATACTGCCCGGCTCCCACAACGTGGGTTATCGCTGCCGCGAGGATAAGTACACCAAGCATGACCAGTACGGGGTGAAGGGACCGTCGCCCGGGTTCTGCGTGTTCCGTTGCTGTCATAGTGCCCCCTTCGACATATGGAACGGTTCTCCCAGGCAGATGCCGGCTCCAATGCGTGGTTTTGTCAAGTACGAGGTGCGACGCGCTGCGCAGGAGAGGGCCTCATCTGTGCCGGCCACGTGGAGCAACTACAAGGAGCGGCCTTTCTTAAGGAGCAGACTTAGGGGCGATATCTACACGCAGACGTGATTCTTCCTTTGAAGGTGTATAGGGCAGTAATGTTAACAACTGTCTGCCGATCGCAGAATCCGGTGGGCGTACGACGACCGCGGACGTTTTGGTACGGAGGTGAAGTGAAGGCTCCTCGAGCGTGCGTTTCAAAACCGGCGGAAAGGACAAGCGGGCGCAGCATTAGGATTTGAAGTCAAGGCTTTCGATCGCAGCCAGATCCTGAAGGATACGGACTGGAAAAGGTTGCAGGATTTCAAGGCGCCTTCCAGAGGCAAAAGCTTTTTCCAGAAGCGATTAGAAAACATCAGCGGTCTCGGAGCTTGATATGGCCACAATATCAATGAGAATTGAGCGCCTCCCGTTCTATTCGTTTCACCGTCGTCTCCTCCTAATGGGTGGTCTTGGTTATACCTTTGCCGCCATGGAGCTGGCAGTCATTGCTTTTGTTTTGCCGATTCTCAAGACGCGCTGGGGGCTGGATAGCTTCGAGGTTGGTCTTCTGGGCAGTTCGCCGCTGATCGGGTATTTTTTCGGGGCCTTTACCGCGGGAATGATGGGAGACGTGATCGGGCGGCGTTCCATCATGATGTGGGCGCTGACGATCTATTGCGCGGCTGCGTTCGCAAGTGCGCTCGTGCATACGTGGCCGTCCTTCTTCATTCTTCGTGTAATTGCAGGCATAGGGGGAGGCGCTGAGAGCGCAATTGTTGCGCCGTACCTGTCAGAATTTGTTGCCCGTCAGTATCGCGGCCGATTTACTGGGTCATTGGCAGGCTTCTTCTCATTTGGCTTTGTTGCCGCCGCACTTCTCGGATATTTTGTGGTCCCGCCGCTGCACAACGGATGGCGCTACGTGATTATTATCACGGCCCTTCCTGTTGGAATGCTGCTGTGGTGGCGTCGGGCTTTACCGGAATCTCCCCGCTGGCTTGACTGTCGGAAAAGGTTGGGGGAAGCCGAAGCTGTGCTCGATGAAATGGAGCGCGAATACCAGATGCGGGTGGGACCGCTACCCGACCTGCCGCCGGAAAGTATTGCTCCATCCCTGTCAGCGCATCAAGGAACATTCATATCAAATTTTGGCGCTCTCTGGTCCAGACGGCTTGCTCGAACTACGGCGATGTCCTGGATATTATTTCTGACAATTACATTTACATACTACGCTTTTTTTACCTGGATTCCGACACTCCTCGTTGAGAATGGTCTGACAGTAACCAAAAGCTTTTCATATTCGATTGCTATATATCTCGCACAAATTCCCGGATATTACGCTGCTGCATGGATAAACGACAAAATTGGCCGGCAACTTAGTATTTCATGCTTTCTGATACTCGGCGGCTTATCTGCCATTGCCATGACGCTGTCGCATGCTGCTGCAACGGTGCTCGTAGCTGGCATATTTATGTCATTTTTCATGAATGGCACTTATGCGGGGGTCTATACATATATCTCTGAGGTGTTTCCGACTGAACTCAGAGGCACAGGCTTCGGGGTAGCATCTTCTGTCGGCAGGATCGGTGGTGCTGCATCTCCGATTATCGTAGGCCTAATATTTCCGGCCTATGGCTTTGCAGGCGTCTTCGGTCTGAGTGCGGCTTCCTTGGTGATCGGCGCACTAGCAGTTATATTTCTCGGGGTGCCAACGCTCAATCGGTCGCTAGAGGAAATTGCGGCGCAGCAATAATGTTGAGGTTCGTTGGAAAGTGCCGCCCACATCTGGCCACGTCGGAGATCGCTGAGTCAGGCTGAATGAATGTGTTCGAGCGGATCAGCTCGTGACGGCACCATCATCAGCAGGAAATACCGGCGCGATAGTGGTTGGACCGCCTTCACCCGCCGCCGATCGAGTATGGCCGCGCCGTCAATAAGGTCCCTTGCAACCCGAATTGCCGACGATAGGTCCGGTGAAGCGTTCAGTCTGGCAACAAATTCTGTCGCGCGGTGTTGTTGGGATGAGTGAGGCATGACGAACAAAGGCCGCTTGAACTCGCGCAGGTGGAGGAGGGAGATCTTGATGGTTGCCTCGGTCGCGTACGGCTTGGTAGGCCAGGTCAATGAGGTCTGACAACGCGGAAGGTGGTGATGGAAGGTTAACCTAGATTACAGTAGGGCCATAGTATGGAGGACAGTTGGGGAGACGTGACCCGATTGGGCATGCCATCGCAGAGGTATACGCTTTGCCTGTGAGATCAAAATTGAACATCCTGTTGCGTCGGTCGCGCCCAACCGATGCATCAGCTCTCCGGTCGATTTTGTATGACACCTTTGAAAGCACCTGGCGTCCCAACATAACTCCAGCGGCTGCCAGGGCCTTCTATGAAGAGGAACGTCCCTCCAGATACATTGCTAAAAGGGGCAATGTCTTTTGGGTAGCGGAGTGCGACGCCAATGTCGTTGGCTTCATCGACTGGGATGGCGATTTCATAAACGCGTTGCACGTGCGTGGGAGCCATGCAAGGTGTGGCCTCGGGCGAAGCTTGCTGGGCCATGCTGAGGAGGAAATCCGCAAAGCAGGACTTCCGTGCGTGCGATTGGAGACGGATACTTTTAATGCAGCAAGCCAAAGCTTCTATGCTGGCCTTGGCTATCAGGAGGCTGATCGTTATCCCGACACCGAATGGAGCAGTGATTTGACAACAATCCTCTTTATCAAATCACTTAGCTGACCACTTGCATGACTGTGTGCGATTTAGGATTTGGATCTATAATCTGCCCCGGGATTCCTTGTGACTGGGCGCATTGGGTCGTTGGAGAAATTTCCGTCCGGCTATTTATCGAACGGTTTCCTTTTCTTTCGGCACTGAAGCGCGTCGGGTCTTCGTCTGGGCTTTGGGCTTGGGCAGGAGGCGAAAGCGTGACTGGCACCACGCAAAATCAACTCCTACATCTAGCAGGGCGTCGGAGCGCCTACATGGGCAAGCAAATTCCATGACGGCGAGAACACGATAGGTCTCGCCGGCCTGCAGCGGCACCGGCTCGCCCGTAATATGGTTGGGTCCGGCATTAACGCATAGAACAAGATCACCCGATCCGATTGCGTTGCTCATAGCTTCCGTCCGTAGTTCCAGAAAGGATTATGCGGTGCATACAGTCATTGATGTGGGATCTTGCGGCAGAGTTACTCCAAGCGCCTGATATAGCAAGGTATATTATTTCGTTCTCCGGCATCCCAAGCCGGCGCGGATCCACAGCGCTCTGGTGCTCGATGAGGGCTTTGAGCGCTGCACGTGTCAGGTTCGAGTTTTTCTTACAGACGGAAAAGGCGTCGGGCTTGGTAACGCGTTCATCGCCACGGTGACGGTTGTGCACATTTTCTGACCAACACAATCGTATGGCGTGGTATTGGCTTCTAATTATGCCGCATCCAGCGGCGTCCCCACGCGGTCCCTCCAGGGGAGGGCGGATAAATCGGTACACTCCCGGATAGGTTTGGTGGGCCGCAACGTGCGCTTGGCTGCGGCCACAGGTGATCGCGCGCAGATCGAATTATTATATCCGGTCGGCAATTCAGGGGCTCCGATAGGCCAAGTTGTTAGACGCCAAGGACAACCCGGAGAGGCGCAGCACCTTCATCGGCGGTATGGCGGTGGAAGGCCTTAAACACACGCATCTTCAGAACCGGTTCGAGCCCATCGCCGAGACCGAGCAGCTGCAAACAGAGAGGGCCTTGCAGCCCCCCTCATTGAGGCCCGGACGGCGGCAAAACGGGCCGAGACGCAAGGCTTTTCCCTAGCAGCACCCTGAGGCGTCCATCGGGGCTTGAACAAGGCTTGCGTCCGGCTGGTCATCCGCTTGATCCAAGGCTCCCTGCGCCTGTTAACGGACCCGCAGACAGGATTGGTCGTGCGGCTTGGGGCGAACTTTGGCGCAGGGCGAGAGCGAGCGGCACCTGGCTGGGTGAGATGTACGACCCCAGATTATGCGGGTAGCAGCCCGGCGATGTTACGGTAATCGGGTGTGAAGCCCGGTAGGACATTTTTGAGGGCATCCGCTGAAAGCTTCAAATGACGTGCCAGGACGAGCGCGATCAGGCTGCGGAAGTCGGTCGTCACCGGCAGATCTCGTTCTTGATGGAGCGCCTCCGGCGCCAGTCCGCGCCAGTCCGCATAGACCTTGCCCCCCGAAAGCTGACCGCCCAGTAGCCAATGGACATTGCCATGGCCATGGTCGGTGCCGCGGTCGCCGTTCTCGTGAGCGGTGCGCCCGAACTCCGAAATCACCAGCACGGCCGTCTGGCTCCAGATCGATCCCAAACCGCTGTGCAACGCCAGCAAGCCGTCGGCGAGGCCCTTTAGGTGCCCTGCCAGCTGCCCTTGGGCTGCCCCCTGGTTGACGTGGGTGTCCCAGCCACCCAGCTGGAAGAACACCAACCGTACCGCTGGGTCTGCCACCATCATGCGCGCGCCGTGACGGGCATCCGTGGCAAAGCCTTGGGCGTCGGGGGCGCCCTCCGAGGCGGCCATCATGTCATGCCTGAGGTCGGCGAGCAGCTTGGCGCGCGCCTCTTCGGCTGCGCGCCACACCGGCGCAAGACGAGGATCTTGCGCGTAGAGTGGATCGAAGGCTCGGCGCACCGGATCGCGGTCGATGGGCTGCGGCTGTGCCGCAGCCCGACCGGTGGCGAAGGTAGCCACTGGCGTGGTGCCGCGCACTATCAGCGGCGCCGAGGCGCCGAAGGCGACGGTTTGGCTGGGGACCGTAAGCTGCATCGCACCAGCCAATCGGTTCATCCAGCCTGTCGTCGTGCGCGGCACGCCTGGGGTCGCGGTTTCCATGTAGGCCTGAGCTTCAAAATGGGAGCGGTCTGGATCCGGCGAGCCGCACGCGTGGACGAAGGCGAGTTGGCGCTGCTGCCACAATCCCATCAGGCCGGACAGCGCCGGATGCAGACCGAATCGGCCGTCGAGATCACGCACGCCGTCCTCGCTCCCAGGAGGCGCCACCGCAATGGTGGGACGATAGTCGTAATAGACGCCCTCGCTATAGGGAACAACGACATTGAGCCCGTCGACAGCCCCTCTCAGGAAGATGACGACGAACCGTGGCCCGGGCGCGTCGGAACGCAAAGCCCAGGCTGCTTGGCCAAATGGCAGAAGCAGGCCGGCCGCGGCGCTGGTCCGAAGAAAGGCGCGTCTGTCCATGACGGGTTCCCTATCAGCAAAATTGCATAGCGGGACTGCCAAGGAGAACGGCAGCCTGAAGCTGGGGGGGCGCAGCTTGCGCGTGCGCCAGGAGTGAGGGGGAGGCGCCGATCGTCTCGGCCACCGAGGCGACCGCCACTGCGCTCCCTCGCGCGAAGCGCGAATCCACTTGCATCCAGCCGCCACCGAGCGCCACCGCCAGATTGACCCGGCCCGAGAGTGCATCGGCAGAGAGCCATTCGGCTTCGGTAGAGGCATAGCCATTGGGCTGCACGCAGCCATAAAGCGGCTGGCCAAGGGCGTTGAGGGCGCCGATCAGTGGTTGTGGCCGATCGGGGATCCTGCCGCTCGCCCGCAGCAGCGCCAGAAGGTAGCGGTAGGGTGTGCGAAACTTGTCGCGCCTATGGGCGGCAACTGCGAACTGCGGATGGTCGATCATCGTAGAAGTGACCGACTTCAGATCGCCGGCACTGTCCAGAAAACGTGCCGTCATCGCATTGACGAGATCCGCGGGCGGGGCGTCACTAACAAAGTACTGGGCCAGCTTAAGGGAGATGTGCTGCGCCGTGTATGAAGAGGCCGCCAGATATTTGAGGAAGGAGATGATCGCTTCTTCACCGCCGCCGAAGCGCTGACCCAATATGGTCTGTGGATCGGCATCATGACGTGCCGGGAAAAAGTGGAACCTCCCCTTACCATCTATCCCCCAGCCCGTGAGAAGCCGAGTGGCGCCGATCACGTCGGCCTGAGTATAGTGAAGCCCGATCGTATGTAGCTCCATCACTTCGCGGGCGTAGTTCTCGTTGAAGCCGGCGGTGCGTCCGCGCGGTGCCGGCGCGCCCGGCACGGCATTGAGGTGGTTATCGAGATAGAAGAGCATGGCCGGATGACGGGCCGTGGCCAACAGCATATCCTCGAAGCGGCCCAATACATGGGGACGGATGGCCTCGCGTTCGAAGGCGCCAACCCACAGCGCGCAGAGGCCCTTGAAGGCAAAGATGTTGAAATGGTTGAACCAGAAATCGACCAAGAGCTCGCGCAATTGCCAGGGACTGATGGTGCCATAAAGGAGTCTTGCCGCTACGCTTTGACGATAAAGCTCGCGTCGGCGCATCTGGAAATGCTTGCGCGCTTCGGGATCTTTGAGTGCACCTGGGGCAGGGCGGTTGCGAGCCAGCAAGCTGGCCGGATCCAGTGTCGCGGCGTCAAGGCCGGAGAGTGCCTCGCGCAGTGAACGGGGTTCACTGCCTGGATTGAGCTGGCCCGTCAGCCAATCCCGCGGCGCGCCAGCGTTGATCGCTACCTCAAGATCGGGCGCCGCGCCCAGGGTCAGCCGATCCATGAGTTGCGGCGTTGTCAGCATTAGGGCTTTTTCATCATCTTGAGTTTTCTGGTGCTTGCCAGATCCGTCGGATCGAACCCAGGAAAATCGTTCTCAAGGTTTTATCTTCCCGAAGGCTTTGTCGGCAGCCGAAAACAGATCTGGCCAGCGACAAGGGCTCAAAGTCGATCTGGTGCCATTCAGCGCCTATCGGCGGGGACGGGTCAATGGCGGCATTGTATCAGGATGTAAAACACTCGCGACGAACGCCGAGAGCACAGTCGCTTATCGGGAAGGACGCGTAAATTGAGCGCCCACCCAAAGACTGAAATCACAGGCCATGACCGAGGTTGTTGATCACGACGAGGCCGAAGGCGCGAACCCACCTACCTCTTTGATCCAGTCTGCGGGCGGTCTCCGAAGGGCCCGCCGGGGTCCCACGCCGCGCCAGCGATATTTTTGGAAGGTCGCGCGTTTTCTATCAAGATATCCAAGGCGTGCCTTCCCCATCCTTCGGGCGGGTGTACGCGATGTCTCCGGTACGAAACGTTACCTATGTCTCGAGACTGAACAAATCGACGTCTGGTGGATGGGGTGTCTGGTCAAGATAGCGGCGAAGGTATTGCCGCCGCATGGTTTTTCCGTCGGTCCCTCTGGTGAGGTACAATTTGACGGTCGCTTCGGTTCTGCAGCGTGGGACCACTATGACCGATCAGGGGACGCTGGCAGATGCTTACATGTAATGGTTCCGAGCGCAGTTCGTGAGCAGAGCAACCCGCTACTGGGCTCCAGCGTCCCCCTGGATGAAACGACGCGGCAAGCTCATCACCCGCCGACATGCATTTTCAGCGCTTGACAGAATATGGTAAAAATACCATATTGGGGCGAATGAAGGCTAACATCCGTATGTTCGGGCACGGGGAAGATGGCGAAAGAGCCGCCGCTGCAAGATCGCCCCTTGATTTGGATGGGAAGCAGCAAGGACGATATATCGGCCATGCCCGGTCCCGTGAAGGCCTCCTTCGGGTATCGGTTGCGCCGGGTGCAGCAGGGCAAGGTCACGGCGGATACCAAAGCGGTGACGCAATTTGGCAATGGCGTTTATGAACTGCGTGAGGCTTATGACAAAAACGCCTATCGGGTTGTGCACGTCGTGAGCTTGAGGAAGGCGGTTTATGTGCTCCATGTCTTCATGAAGAAATCGAAATCAGGTATCAACCTACCGAAAGCGGATGCCAATTTGATCCAGGCGCGTTTGAAGCAGGCGCGAATTGCGGATGCGGAGGATGACGATGACTAAGACTGTGATGCACAAAGGTAGCGGCAACGTGTTTCGCGATATCGGATTTTCTGCTGAGAAAGCTGCCGAGCTTACGGTGAAAAGCTCGCTTATCGATGCAATTAGTGAAACCATCGAACAGCGAAAGCTTACGCAAAAGCAAGCGGCAGAGCTTTGCGCGACCGATCAGCCGACCCTCTCCAAGGTTCTTCGCGGACGCATGGATAGTGTGACGATTGATCGTCTCACCGCTTGGCTCACCGCACTGGGACGCACTGTCGAAATCCATGTGCGGCCTTACAACGCGCACAAAAAAGGCGGACAGCTCGTGGCGATCTTATAATCGGCCGGGAAACAGGATGGTATGTGCCTAATGCCTTCCGACCAGCGTCGATGCCGCACGGCCACGTCATCACTTTCGCGCGCATCGACTTCCGAAGGGAGGTGGGCCCATGACGTTCGCGGGTTCTGAGCGGTCACAACCTCCGGCATCGGTGGCTACGTGCCATCAGTGCGGCACTACTAACCCTCTATCGGCGAGCGCTCGAATCCGAGGTACGTTTTGAGGTGCACTTCTCGGGCCTCTTGAAGTCTCTGTGGGCGATGTGCGGATCAGGACCAGCAACAAGAAGAGTGTTATTTCACTGGCTTTTACGCAGGGCGAATGCCGGACGAGCTGCCAAAAAAAGTCGTGTACGGCGGAGGGGCCGGTGGAAGGAAAGCTATAATAAAATCAATATCTTATGCGCTCTGGTGGATGGGGTGGGATTCGAACCCACGGTGGCGTCGCCGCCACGCCGGTTTTCAAGACCGGTGCCTTCAACCACTCGGCCACCCATCCTTATGAGCCCCACTTACTGTTGGACGCCGGTCGGCGCAAGGAGGGGCGCGGATATTGGCAGGGAACCGCAGGAATCTGGAGTAAGGGCGGGGAGTGGGACCACCCTGGCTTTCCGGTTTGGACCTGCAGCATTGCCTGTAAACTGGGAACCCGCCTCCAACTTGTAAACCCATAGGGAGCAGTTGGACTTGCGCAGGCTCAGCTTGGGCGGCCAGTGGCATGCCCTTGAGCCGAACCATCACCGCATGCGGGCCGGAGGCTGCATTCCTGCCCAATGTGTCATTTGTTACACCGGCGTGATGATGGACTTCTTAGGTTGAGCGGGCAATGCCCTTTAAGGTAGCGTTCGAATCACCTTCGTCGAAGAGGGGCTTAGCGTTGCTTCGCCATATACGATCAGTCCTCAGCGTATGCGCGCTGGCGGCCCTGACGGCTGCTTGTGCGACCCAGTCGCCTGAGCGCGCACCACGGTTGCGCATTCCGGCGTCGGCCGGGGTGTATAAAATCGGTCGCCCCTACGAAATCGACGGTACCTGGTATTATCCCCGCGCCCAGCCGCATTACAACAAGACGGGAATAGCCTCCTGGTATGGTCCGACATTTTACGGGAAGCGCACGGCGGATGGGGAACTCTTCAACCCCAATGCCTTGACGGCAGCCCATCGCACCTTGCCGCTCCCGGTCAACGTGCGGGTCACAGATCTGGAAAATGGCCGCTCTTTGGTGGTTCGCGTCAATGATCGCGGGCCTTTCGTCAAGGGACGGATCATCGACGTCACGCCGGAGGTCGCCAAGCTTCTGGGCTTTTACCAGAAGGGCACCGCGAAAGTACGGGTTACTTATATCGGGCCGGCACCGCTCAATCCCTCCGCTCCTGCGACTGACCAGACGCCGGCGCAGATCGCCACTGCCCTTCCTGCCGTACCAACAGGTTCGGTCTCTGTCGCGCCGCTTTCGGGGGCACCGCCTGCTCCCGCCATGGGCACGGCTACCAACCAGGTTGCGGTCAATTCTTTGCCGACCGTGGCCTTGCCTCCTGATGATCAGGTAACAGGCGTGGTCACCAAGGTTCCTGTCCCAGCGGTTACCCATATTTATGTTCAAGCCGGAGCATTCATCAATTACTCGAACGCCGTGCGTTTGAAGAACCGGCTCCGGGCAGCTGGTCACCTCAAGATTTCTTCAATCGACTTAAGGGGAAGGCGATTCTATAGGGTGCGTCTTGGCCCATTCGATCGGGTTTCGCAGGCTGATGCCGCCCTTGACCGCCTTACCAGGGCAGGAAGCAGCGATGCGGCAATTGTCGTCGGTCGTTGATGTCAGGCTAACCGTTTCGCGCGTTCAGGGAGTGTGCTCATGCCAGGGTTTCGCCGCACCGGCGCCATATCTTACATCCTGACGATTGCTCTGATGCTGGTTGCGTGCTTTGCGCCACCCGCCTCGGCGCAGATGGCTACCAACGCTGTGCACGCCGTGTTGATGGATGCGCAGACTGGCCAGGTTCTTTGGAACAAGGACGGCGATCAGCCATTCCCGCCGGCATCGATGTCCAAGCTGATGACACTCGATATCCTCTTTAGCGAACTCAAGGATGGTCGGGTCAAACTGTCGAGTACCTTTCCGGTATCAGCAAAGGCCTGGCAAACCGGTGGTTCCAAAATGTTTGTCCGCGTAGGCACGGAAGTACCGGTACGTGACCTGATCAAGGGCATCATCATCGATTCCGGAAACGATGCCTGCGTGGTTGTAGCGCAGGCCCTCGGCGGTACGATCCATGGCTTCGTCAAAATGATGAATCGCCGTGCCAAGGAACTGGGTCTGAAAAATTCTCATTTCGTTAATCCGGACGGACTGCCCGAACCTCCGGGACAAATGATGAGTGCCCACGATCTTGCGATCCTGGCGCGCGATCTCATCACCCAATATCCGCAGTATTATCATTTTTTCAGTGAGCTCAGTTTCACCTGGAGCGGGATCACGCAGGCAAATCGTAATACCGCACTTCAGTATTTTCCCGGCGCTGATGGTCTTAAGACCGGTTATACCCATGCCTCGGGCTATGGGATCATCACCTCTGCGGTCCGTAATGGACGACGGTTCATCCTGGTGCTTGGCGGCCTGCGGTATCCGGATCTCAGCAAATATCCTCCCCGCAAGAAGGACTGGCTTATCGAGCAGCGTCGCGGAGAGGAAGCTGCGCGGGTTTTAACCCTCGCATTTCGGAACTTCCGTTCATACGCCCTGTTTCGTGCCGGACAGCAGGTTGGGGAAGCGCATGTCTGGGCTGGTAACAGGGCCACCGTGCCGCTGGTCGTCAAGGAACCAGTGACCGCGATCATGCAGGTCCACAGCCACCGCCATATGGTGGCTGCTATCGACTACGTCGGGCCCCTCAAGGCCCCCGTCTTAAAAGGTACGGTGGTTGCTCATCTCAACCTTACGGCGCCGGGCTGGCCGGGGATGTCAGTGCCGCTCTATGCGGGCCGGACAGATTCGGCGACGGGGCTGTTTGGCCGCATGGGTATGGCGATGCGCGAGCTACTGGGCCTGTCGCCCGAGCCGGCGCATTGACCGCGATGAAGAGCAGGCAGGAAAACCAGTTCGGACGCCTGATTACGCTGGAAGGTGGAGAGGGGGCAGGTAAATCCACCCAGGCCAGACGCCTGGCTGCGGCGTTGAAGGAACGGGGTCATGGCGTCGTCATGACCCGGGAGCCTGGCGGCTCACCTGGCGCTGAAGATGTCCGCAAACTCCTCGTGGAAGGTGAGCCTGGCCGCTGGAGCCCATTGTCAGAGACGCTGCTACTATTTGCGGCCAGGGTTGACCACATAGAGCGAACCATCGGCCCTGCGCTGTCCGCGGGCAGCTGGGTGATTTGCGACCGCTTTAGCGATTCCACCTACGCCTATCAGGGGGTGGCCCGCGGCCTTGCCCGGGAGACCATACGGCGTATTGAGGCGGTATCGCTCGGTGACTTCAAGCCACATTTGACGCTCATTCTGGATCTTCCGCCACAAGACGGACTTGCGCGGGCTACGGCACGCGATGCCGTCGCCTCTCGTTTTGAACAGTTTGATCTCGCATTTCATGACAGGTTGCGGCAGGCTTTCCTCGATCTGGCCCGCCGTGCGCCGGAACGCTGTGCCGTGATCGATGCCATCGGCAGCGAAGACGAGGTTGCGCAACGCATCTGGATGACGGTTGCGGCCCGGCTGAAGGTGTGACGATGGCGCGTGGGCACAAAGAAGAAGAAGACACTGAATTTGATCGCGTACCAGGCCTTGACCATCCGCGCGAGACCTTTGAGCTGATTGGCCAGGACGATGCATTGCGTATTGCTGCGACAGCGATACGCGGTGGTCGTCCTCCACAGGGGCTCCTGCTTTGCGGTCCGCCGGGAAGTGGCAAGGCGACCTTGGCCTATCGCATTGCGCGCTACCTGCTCAAATATGGCGCCTCGGACGCCGGACCTGCCGACCTTTGGGTGCCACGCGATGACCCGGTGTCGCTGAGGGTCCTGGCCCGGGCTCATCCCGGGTTGCTAGTCCTGACGCGAGGTCTACATCCCGATACGGGCAAGCCGATGACTGTTCTGTCGGTCAACGAAATCCGGAAGCTCGCGAACTTTTTTGGTCTGACCTCAGGGGCTGGAGGCTGGCGGATCGCCATCATTGATCCCGCGGACGAGATGAACGATCAAGCCGCAAATGCTCTTTTGAAGGCACTGGAAGAGCCGCCAGCACGGTCCATCCTCCTGCTCCTGTCTCATGCGCCGGGTCGGCTGCTGCCGACCATTCGTTCGCGGTGCCAGATGCTTCGCCTGCAACCTTTGCCATCGACGGTGTTGGCGCACGAGTTGGCCGAGCGGCAGCCTCATCTGTCAGAGGAAGAGCGTGATGCCGTCGTTCAGCTCAGTGCAGGATCGCTGGGACTGGCCCTGATGCTGGCACAGGGCGACGGGCTGGTGATTGCTAAAGAGTCCCAGAGGTTGATCGACAGTGCTGCCGATCCGGATCTTCTCGAGCTGTTTGCACTTGCCGATCGGGTTGGACGGCTGAAAGACGGTCTTGCGATATTGGGTGAGGATCTCATATTAAATCTGAGTGCACGGATCGCTGCCCGCGCCCGTGCTGGAGGCCCTGCGCTCAATTCCTGGGTCGAAGCCTGGGAGAAGCTGCGTCATGCGTTCGGGCGGAGCGCGGCATTGCATCTGGAGCCGCGCCAGACAATTCTTTCGGCTTCTGCGGTTTTGAGCGAGGCCGCCCGAAGCGGAAACCTTTAATGCTTGTTGACAGTCACTGCCATTTGGACTTTCCGGAATTTGCTGCAGAGCTCGACGCAGTGGTGGCGCGCGCTGCTACCCGTGGCGTGGGTACCATGGTCAGCATCGGTACGACGTTGGCCCGTTTTGCCAACGTCGTTGCGGTCGCACAGCGTTTTACCGAGGTCTGGTGTTCGGTAGGTATTCATCCGCATGAAGCTGAGACAGAGCCGCTGACGAGTGCCATGCCGTTGACTGAGCGTGCGGCCCACCCCAAAGTGGTCGGTATCGGCGAAACCGGGCTTGACTATTACTACGCTCATGCGCCGCGACAGGCACAGATCCAGAATTTCCGTTGGCATATTGCAGCCGCACGTGAACTCGATTTGCCGTTGATTGTTCATACGCGCGATGCCGACGCCGAAACCATAGAGATTCTCAGCGAGGAGATGACGAGGGGCGCGTTTACAGGTGTCATTCACTGTTTTACTGGCAGTGATACGCTGCGTGACGCGGCCCTGGCGCTTGGCTTCTATATTTCCGTGTCGGGCATTGCGACCTTCAAGAATGCCGCTAAGCTTCGGGAAACGCTGAAGGAAGTTCCGCTGGATAGGCTTCTGGTCGAAACTGATGCGCCCTATCTTGCGCCCATGCCGCATCGGGGCAAAACCAACGAACCGGCTTTTGTCGCAGATACCGCAAAACTTTTGGCGGAACTCAAAAATGTCGCTGAGCCGGCACTGGCGGCGGCGACGACGGATAATTTCTTTCGTCTCTTTAAACGCGCCCAGAGGCCATTGTGAGCGCAACACTCGAAGTCATCATCCTGGGCTGCGGTTCATCTGGCGGCGTACCGCGGCTTGGTGGGACAGATGGGGCTGGCGACTGGGGCGCCTGCGATCCCAAGGAGCCCAAGAACCGGCGGCGCCGCTGCTCCGCATTGCTGCGCCGGCGCACTGGTGCGGATATAACCCAGGTGCTGATCGATACCGCGCCGGATATGCGCGAACAGCTGCTTGATGCCGGGGTGGGGCATCTGGACGGAGTTGTCATCAGCCATGATCATGCGGATCAGCTCCACGGCATTGATGATCTGCGCGCCCTCGTGCTGACCCAGCGTCGCCGTATCGATCTTTATGCAGACGCGATCAATTTTGCCGGAATCATGCGCCGCTTCGGCTACATCTTCGAGCGTCCGACGGGTAGCGACTATCCTCCCATTCTCAATGGCCATGTGCTGCCAGAACCGTTCCGCCAGTTCGAAATCGAGGGTAAGGGTGGCTCGATCCCTATCCTTCCATTCGAGCAGGAGCACGGCAAGGTGCGGTCTTTAGGCTTTCGCTGTGGTGATTTTGCCTACTCTCCGGATGTCAGCGCTCTTCCCGACGAGAGTTTTGCCTGCCTTGAGGGGCTGGATTGCTGGGTTGTCGATGCCTTGCGGTACACCCATCATCCGACCCACGCCAACGTCGAAACCGCGCTCAAGTGGATTGCGCGGGTCAAGCCGAAGCGGGCGGTGCTGACGAATTTACATCTTGATCTGGATTACCATCGGCTCAGGAGCGAGTTGCCCGCCGGCGTTGAGCCTGCTTATGACGGCATGAGCCTTCACATTCCGCTCTAACCCGATCAGAGCCCGGCCGCGTGTCGGCGGGGGCCCATGGCGACGCTTACCTATGGAAAATGAACGGGCGGCGGATGGCCCGCCGCCCAAGTTCCAGTCTGTAGCTCCAGTCAGCTGCTCCGGCGGCGTCCCTTGGTCACTGGCGCTGAACGGCCGAGGCCGATTTTTTTGGCAAATTCCGAACGCTGCGCAGCGTAATTGGGGGCGACCATCGGGTAATCGGCAGGCAGGCCCCATTTGGCGCGGTATTCGTCAGGTGTCATGTTGTAACGCGAGCGCAAATAGCGCTTCAGCATTTTCAGCTTTTTGCCGTCCTCAAGACAGACAATATATTCGGCGTTTACAGACTTCTTGACCGGTATTGCCGGCTTTTGGGAAGTCTGGACTTCGGCCGGCATTCCAGTGGTCAGCCCTCCCAAAGTTGCATGAACGCTCTTGATCATGCCCGGAACTTCCGAGACCGGAATTGGGTTGTTGCTAACATAGGCGGCGACGATATCGCTGGCTAATTTGAGCAGATCATCGGCCTTCGAAAGGTGATTGTCGGTCAGACTGGTCATTTATTGGCCCCTGGGCGGTTATATGAGAAAACTTTTGGTGTAACCTGCATTGGTTAGTTAGGTTGAGAAAGCAATATAACGAACAGGGGACAAGTCAACCGATGAAACATTTTAATATCAAAAAATGCTAATCCTGTTGCCGCCTCGCTTATGTGAGTTCTTCAGCAGTCATTCAAACAACCTCACGATGTGCCTAAATCGCATAAGCAAATGTCTTTACGTTGCTCCCGCTATACTCAAAAAACCACCTAACAGCCTATGGTTGTGCGTTTAGCGTATAAGGGACCGGGCAGGGGAGTGGCGGCGGTCTTACCTTAGGGCGTCGCGCCCCTAGATTTGGTGCGCGGGAGCCGCTACACACCCGTCCCATAGAGGTTGCCGGGAGCGCGCCCGATTTGGGCTCTGTCGGGTGACCCCGATAAAGCCAAGAGGCGTGATGATGGCAGCGATGTCCGGTGCGGGTCAGCCGCAGAATTCCCAGTTTTTCCGCCAGAGCCTGCATGAGGCGGACCCGGAGCTAGCCGCCGCCATCGATCAGGAACTGGGGCGCCAGCGCGAAAAAATAGAGCTGATCGCGTCAGAAAATATTGTCTCGCGGGCAGTGCTGGAGGCCCAGGGCTCGGTTCTGACCAACAAATATGCCGAAGGTTATCCCTCAAAGCGCTATTACGGCGGCTGTGAGTTTGTCGACATCGCCGAGACCCTGGCGATCGAGCGGGCCAAGCGATTGTTTGATTGCAGCTACGCCAATGTCCAGCCTCATTCCGGTGCCCAGGCCAACCAGGCCGTATTTTTTGCCCTGATGCAGCCAGGCGATACCTTCATGGGGCTCGACCTTGCGGCCGGTGGGCACCTCACCCATGGCTCGCCCGTCAACCAGTCGGGCAAGTGGTTCCGTCCGGTTTCCTATGGGGTTCGCCGGCAGGATCATCGCATTGATCTGGACGAGGTGGCGGCCAAGGCTAAGGAACATCGGCCCAAGATCATTATTGCCGGTGGCTCTGCCTATCCCCGGATTATCGATTTCAAGGCCTTCCGTGAGATCGCTGACAGCGTCGGGGCCTTTTTCATGGTCGACATGGCCCATTTTGCCGGTCTGGTGGCCGGAGGGGTTCATCCCAACCCCCTCGACTATGCCCATGTAGCGACCACGACAACGCACAAGACCCTGCGTGGACCGCGCGGCGGCATGATCCTCTCGCGCGACGCAGATCTTGGTAAAAAGTTCAATTCGGCGATCTTCCCAGGCCTTCAGGGCGGACCGCTGATGCATGTCATCGCGGCCAAAGCGGTTGCTTTCGGTGAAGCCTTAAGGCCCGAGTTCAAGGATTACGCGCGCCGCATTGTCGAGAACGCGAAGGCTCTGTCTGAAACCTTGCATAGCCAGGGTCTTGATATCGTCTCGGGGGGGACCGATACCCACCTCATGCTCGTCGACCTGCGCCCCAAAAATGCCAAAGGCAACCAAGTGGAAAAGGCGCTTGACCGCGCCAACATCACCACCAACAAAAACGCCATCCCCTTTGATCCGGAAAAGCCGGCGGTGACCTCCGGTGTCCGACTCGGTTCACCTGCTGGTACGACCCGCGGTTTCGGCCCTGCTGAATTCCGAGCCATCGGGCAGTGGATCGTTGACGTGATCGATGCAACCGCCCGTGCAGGCGCGGCCGGGGATGCACAAGTTGAAGCGGCAGTTCGGGCGCGGGTGCTCGAATTGTGCCACCGTTTTCCCATTTACCAATAGGAGCAAGGCCATGCGCTGCCCGTTTTGCGGCCATGACGACAGCCAGGTGAAAGATTCGCGCCCCAGCGAAGACAACTCCGCCATAAGACGACGGCGTCATTGCCCGGCCTGCGGCGGACGCTTCACCACCTTTGAGCGGGTGCAGCTGCGCGAACTGATCGTCGTCAAGAAGAACAACCGGCGCGAGCCGTTCGAGCGTGAGAAGCTGGAACGCTCGATTATGCATGCCTTGCGCAAGCGTCCGGTGGAACCGGAGCGTGTAGACCGGATGATCACCGGGATTGTCCGCCGCCTTGAAAGCATGGGGGAAAACGAAATTCCGTCGACCATGATTGGCGAACTTGTGATGCAGGCCCTGGCCAGTCTGGACAAGGTGGCCTATGTGCGTTTTGCCTCGGTCTACAAGAACTTTCGCGAAACCAAGGACTTCGAAACCCTGATCGGGGCCCTGTCCGGCGACAAGGACTAGGGATTACGGCCTGTCTGCGGCTATGGTGTCGTCCAAGCAGCCATGCCCCCAAAAGGGACAGGGCTGCAGCTGCGCCTTTTGCGGGGCCGGGCCCCTGGCAGTGGTCGGCGCCTGGAAGAGGGATTGAGCCCTAATCATGAACTCCCATCGGCAGGATCTGCGCCATATGCGCCATGCGCTTGCGCTCGCAGCGCGCGGGCTAGGTCAGGTCGCCCCCAATCCTGCGGTGGGCTGTGTTATCGTCGCCCCCAGTGGGCAGGTGGTCGGCCGCGGCTGGACGGGACCAGGTGGCAGGCCTCATGCTGAAACCCAGGCACTGTCCCAGGCGGGGGCACGGGCGCGTGGTGCGACAGCCTATGTCACGCTCGAGCCCTGCGCCCATGTCGGGCGTACGCCGCCTTGCGTGGATGCGCTCATCGGCGCCGGAATTAGGCGGGTGGTGGCCGCTCTGCAGGACCCGGATCCGCGTGTGAAAGGGGCCGGGTTTGCTCGCTTGCGTGAAGCCGAATTGGATTTGGAAACAGGCATACTGGCGGCAGAGGCTGAGAGACTAAATCAGGGATTCGTGCTGCGGGTAGAGCAGGCCCGGCCGCTCGTCACGCTCAAGATCGCCCACAGTCTCGATGGCCATAGTGCTGCGGCCTCCGGGGAAAGCCAGTGGATTACCTCGGAGGAAGCCAGACGCTACGGCCATCTGCTACGGGCGCAGCATGATGCCATCTTGGTCGGCATCGAAACCATACTTGCCGACGATCCGCTCCTGACCTGCAGGCTTGCCGGCCTTGAAGGGCGATCCCCACTTCGGGTGGTGCTCGACAGCCGTTTGAGACTTGGCGAGCGGCATCGCCTTGCCCAGACCGCCTCCGCCGTTCCCAGCCTTGTGTTCACCACGGCTGCCAACGGAGGTCCTGTCCTCAGCAGCCTGGGCGTCGAGGTCCTGCGGGTCGCTGGCGATGCGCGTGGCCGACCCGATATTGACGCGGTGTTGAGCGCCTTGGCGGCGCGTGGCATCACCCGCCTGCTCGTGGAAGGGGGGCCCAGCGTGCAGGCGAGCTTCATCAATCGGGGCAGGGCTGACCGCCTGGAAGTTTTCTGCGCCCCGCTGCTGCTGGGAGCGGCCGCTCGCAGCAGCGTGGGCGCACTTGCGGCACTTGGCCTCGAAGAGGCCCCGCGTTTCGTAAGGGAAAGTGTGCGGGCGTTTGGCCCGGATCTGCTGGAAAGCTATTCGGCAAGAGCCTAAAAGAGGTTTCATGTTTACCGGAATCATCACCGATGTCGGCCAGGTGCGTCATGTCGAGACGCGAGGCGACACCCATGTTGTCATTTCAACCCATTACGACGTCTCGGGCGTCGCACTTGGTGCCTCGATCGCCTGTTCTGGAATATGCATGACCGTGGTTGACCGCGGCTCGGCATCGGATCGCTGGTTTTCAGTGACGGCATCGGGAGAAACGCTTTCGCGGACCACACTCGGACGCTGGCGCGTGGGTGACCCCGTCAATCTGGAACGGGCCATGCGTATCGGCGATGAGCTTGGCGGTCATATTGTCACCGGTCATGTCGATGGCATCGCCGAACTGAAGGACATGCGCCCGGAAGGCGAGTCCGTGCGCATGACATTTGAAGCTCCCCTGGCGCTGGCCCGCTTTATCGCCGGCAAAGGCTCTGTGGCGCTTGATGGCGTTTCGCTGACGGTCAACGAGGTTGATGCATCGCGTTTCGGGGTCAACATCATTCCCCACACCCAGACGGTGACGAGCTTCAAGGCCCTGCGTCCTGGCCAGTCTGTCAATCTCGAGATCGACCTTATGGCCCGCTACGTCGCGCGCCTTATTCAGAGCTGAGCCATGTTTCGCGACTATATCTCGCCGATTGAAGATCTGATTGAAGAAGCACGCAACGGGCGCATGTTTATCCTCGTTGACGCCGAGGACCGTGAGAACGAAGGCGATCTCGTTATCCCGGCGCAGATGTGTACGCCGCAGGCGGTCAACTTCATGGCCAAATACGGTCGCGGACTGATCTGCCTCGCACTGACCCAGGAGCGCGCCAATACCCTGCGCATTCCGATGATGACGCAGGTCAACGGAGCCCCGCACCAGACCGCGTTCACGGTGTCGATCGAGGCCAAGGAAGGGGTGTCGACCGGAATCTCGGCACATGACCGCGCCCGTACCATCGCGGTGGCCATCGATCCCACCAAGGGGCCAGACGACATTGTCATGCCCGGTCACGTCTTTCCGCTCGTGGCCCGCCATGGCGGGACCTTGGTGCGTGCAGGGCACACTGAGGCTGCAGTCGACATTCCGCGCATGGCTGGACTTTATCCCGCCGGTGTCATTTGCGAGATCATGAACGATGACGGCACCATGGCCCGCCTGCCGGATCTGGTCCAGTTTTCCCAGCTCCATGGTCTTAAGATCGGGACCATTGCCGATCTGATCGCCTATCGCCGCCGCTGTGACCATTTCATCGAACGCGCGGTCGAAACCGAGTTCGACAGTCATCATGGCGGGATGTGGCGGATGATGGTCTACGTCAATACCCTCGAATATGCCGAACACATCGCGCTCGTGAAGGGAGACATCTCGGGGGATGCGCCCGTGCTGGTGCGCATGCATAGCCTCAACATCTTTTCCGATCTGCTCGGCTACAAGAATTACGTACAGCGGGTACTCGAAGAAAGCATGAACATCATTGCTCGCGAGGGTCGCGGCGTGGTTGTCCTCCTGCGTCAGAACCGGCCCACCTTTGTCTCGGACATCGTGCTGCGCCGGGTGTCCGAAGATGGTGATCGTGCCCGGATCAAGGAATACGGCGTGGGCGCTCAAATCTTGCTCGATCTGGGTATCAAGGAGATGATCCTCTTGACGGATACGCCAGAAAAGAAGGCCGTGGCTCTGAGCGGCTACGGGCTTAATATCGTGTCCACCCATCCCATTCGCGGGGGAGCATCGTGATCGTTAAGCCCAACATCCTAATCGTCGAAGCCCGGTTCTACACCCATATTTCGGATGCCCTCCTGGAGGGAGCAACAGAGGCTCTTAAGGCGGCAGGGGCGGAGTTCGAACGCATCGAAGTTCCTGGTGCGCTTGAAATTCCACCAGCAATTCACTTCGCCGCCAAGGCGGGCGAGGGAGCCGGTCAGCATTTCGATGGCTATGTGGCGTTGGGCTGTGTGCTGCGCGGCGAAACCTATCATTTCGATATTGTCGCCAATGAATCGGCGCGTGGTCTCATGGATTTGGGCGTCAATCACGGCCTTTGCATCGGTAATGGCATATTGACCGTGGAAAGTGAGGAGCAGGCACTGCGTCGTGCCCGCCGCAGCGAATTGGACAAGGGCGGGGATGCGGCGCGTGCCTGTCTTGCCCTGGTCGCGCTTCGTGGTCGACTTGGAGGGTATCATTGACGGCCTCGCCTTCGCCGGAACCAGCTGATCCTGCCGCACGCCGGGCCGCGCGCCTGGCGGCGGTGCAGGCGGTCTATCAGATGGAGCTTGCCGGCAATGCCGCTGAGGATACCATCGAAGAGTTCGTCGGCCACCGATTTGCTACGCCAAGCGATATCCCCGCGGGGCCTCCGGACCGAGAGTTCTTTGCCGATATCGTGCGTGGCGTACCGCGCTTTCAGGTTGAGATCGATCGGGCTCTGGCGCGCTCACTGGCGGCGAACTGGAAGCTTGAGCGTATCGATTCCATTGCGCGCGCAATTCTGCGCTGTGCCGGCTACGAGATCGTCGCCCGTCCAGACGTACCAGGCAAAGTCGTGATCGACGAATACCTCTATGTGGCGCATGCCTTTCTCGCGATCGAGGAAACCGCCTTCGTCAATGCCGTGCTCGACCGCATGGCACGGCGTAAACGGGCACGGGAATTCGGCGAAGAGCCGCCTCGGGGCGAACTCCCCTTCTGATCGCGCATGAGGGGCCGGTCGGTTCCCTCTCGGCAGGAAGACTATGAGCGCAAGGCCCGGTGAATTCGAACTGATCGCGGAACTCTTTGCGCCTCTGACGCGGGGGGCGCCGGCGGCGCTTGGGCTTCTGGATGATGCGGCGCTGATCCGGCCGCGCCGAGGTCACGAGTTCGTGGTCACCAGCGACGGCCTCGTCGAGGGGGTGCATTTCCTCGCCGCGGATCCACCGGACACCATCGCCCGCAAGGCACTGCGGGTGAACCTGTCGGATCTTGCCGCCAAGGGCGCCGAGCCCATCGGCTATTTTCTCACGCTGATGCTGCCCGAGGATCGCAGTTTTGCCTGGCTCAAGACGTTCGCCGGTGGCCTTGCCCGTGATGGCGATTGCTTTGAGGTGCCGCTGCTGGGAGGTGATACGACGGGAACGCCGGGCCCGCTCGCCCTCTCCATAACCGCCCTTGGCACGGTGCCCAGCGGACGCATGATCCAGCGCTCGGGGGCCAAAGCGGGAGATCTTGTTTTCGTCTCGGGGACGATCGGCGATGCCGGAGCCGGACTTGAGCTGGCGCAGGCGTCCCGCTCCGAACCGGCTGAGCTCGTCGCTCGCTACCGCGTTCCCGAACCGCGCCTTCGGCTGGGTCAGGCGCTGCGGGGCCTGGCCAGTGCCGGACTTGATGTTTCCGACGGTTTGATTGCCGATCTTGGTCATATCGCTGAGGTCAGCGGGGTTGGCATTGAAGTAAGCGCAGAGCTGTTACCGCTTGCTCCGGCGCTCCGACGCCACTGGGGCCAGGAGGCGGCGGTGCGGGCGGCGGTCTGCGGCGATGATTATGAACTTGCCTTCACCGCCCCAGCCAGCCTGCGGGCTCGGGTAAAGGACGCGGCAGCGTTCGCAGGTACCGCGGTAACAGAAATCGGGCGGGTGGAGAGGGGGGCGGGCGTCCGTCTCTTGGTGGAAGGCCAGCCACAGCCTCTGGCGAAAGCTGGCTGGCGCCATTTTTAGCCCTGCTAACCGGCTGTTAGGCAGGAGGGAGGAAGATGCGGCAATGCGCCCGACCCTGATCCTCGTGCTTCTGCTTCTCGCCGTTGTGGCTCCGCCAGTGGCGGCAAAACCTAAGGATTCGCATGCGGTTAACATGCCGATCCTGATCGCGCCCATGAACAAGGCGGGGCGGCTGATCGGCTATGCCTACCTCAATCCCGTGCTGATGGCAGCAAGCGATGCCGCGGCCCTTACGATCCGGGACCGCACGCCCTTCCTTCAGGATGCCTTCCTGCGCGATGTAAACGCCTCCTCCATCCAGCAACAAGGAGATCCAAACACTTTGAATATCAAAGGCTTACAGGATAGATTCCTGGCTGACGCCAAGCGGCTGGTGGGCGCCAGCAATGTTACCGCGGTGAGCTTCAGCCAGATCCAGATCGCCTGGATCGTGCCGGGCGTGGGCGTGACCAACCAGCCGCCGGTTTCGGCGGCACACTAAATCTCAAGCATTGCAAGGACTAACCGCTTTTGGCATGTTCGCGCGCCTTTACCGGCCTCGCGAATCGGGCGGGCCGGCATGGCTTGCGATTTTGGGGGAAGCGGTGCGCAACAAGCGGCCGGCCAACTCAGGTCATCCAGGAAAATTGGACCTTTCGGGGAAACAGCGATGAGCTTGGAGCTTGAACTGGTATTGGCGTGCGGGGTTCTCGCACTGCTGTATGGAGCATGGACCATTCGGTCGGTGCTGAGCATGAGTGCAGGAAACGCGCGCATGCAGGAAATCGCCGCGGCGATTCAGGAAGGCGCGGCCGCCTATCTGAACCGGCAATATACGACGATTGCGTTGGTTGGTATCGTGATTTTTGCGGCCGCCTGGGTTGTCTTCGGTTGGCAGGTGGCGATCGGCTATCTGATCGGCTCGACCTTTTCGGGAATTGCCGGTTACATCGGCATGAACGTGTCGGTACGCGCCAATGTGCGGACCACTGAAGCCTCCCGCAAGGGCCTGGCATCAGGTCTGTCCGTCGCGTTCCGCTCCGGGGCGGTGACGGGCATGCTGGTTGTGGGGCTGGGCCTTCTTGCCGTGGCCGGTTACTGGGCGTTGCTGCGTTTTGCCTTCGGCCTTGACATGACGGTTGAGCATGATGCCCGCACCATCACCGATGCGCTCGTCGCACTTGGCTTTGGTGCGTCTCTGATTTCGATCTTTGCGCGTCTTGGCGGCGGTATCTTCACCAAAGGTGCGGACGTCGGCGGCGACATGGTGGGCAAGGTGGAAGCGGGTATTCCCGAAGATGACCCGCGCAATCCCGCCACCATCGCCGACAATGTCGGTGACAATGTGGGTGACTGCGCTGGCATGGCCGCGGACCTTTTCGAGACCTTTGCCGTTACCACGGTTGCGACCATGGTGCTTGCGTCACTGGACTTTGCGAGTGCAGACCGCGAACACCTTATGCTGCTCCCGCTCGCAATCAGCGCCATGTGCATCGTTACCTCGATCATTGGCACGTTCTTTGTGCGCCTGGGATCTTCGAACAACATCATGGGCGCACTCTATAAGGGGGTCGTGGTCACCGGAGCCCTGTCGCTGGCCGGGCTGTGGTGGCTGATCCGCTGGACGGTAGGGGGGATGCACCATGCCCTGCAGACGGCTGCGGACCTCTCGCTGCAGATCACTGGCGCCGATCTTTTCTACTGCGGCGTTGTCGGTCTTGCCGTCACCGGTGCGATTGTCTGGATCACAGAGTATTACACCGGCACCAATTTCCGTCCGGTAAAGGTGATCGCGCGGGCCTCAGTGACCGGTCATGGTACCAATGTCATCCAGGGCCTTGCGGTGTCCATGGAATCGACGGCTATGCCGGCCCTCGTGATCTGCATGGGCATTATCGCCTCCTTCGAGCTGGCAGGGCTGTTTGGTATCGCCATCGCCGTCTCGACCATGCTTTCGCTTGCAGGCATGATCGTGGCGCTGGACGCTTTTGGCCCGGTTACCGACAATGCCGGCGGGATTGCCGAGATGAGCGGACTGGAAGGTGATGTCCGCAAAACCACGGATGCGCTTGATGCGGTTGGAAACACCACCAAGGCGGTGACCAAAGGCTATGCCATTGGTTCGGCCGGTCTTGGGGCCCTGGTGCTGTTTGCCGCCTATACCCAGGATCTGACCTTCTTCACCCGCCATTCGGACGTCTACACCTACTTTGCCAATGTGGCGGTGCCGAACTTCTCACTGGCTGATCCCTGGGTCGTGGTGGGATTGTTCATCGGCGGCCTGTTGCCCTATCTGTTCGGCGGCGTGGCGATGACGGCCGTGGGACGGGCGGCCGCGGCCGTGGTCGAGGAAGTGCGTACGCAGTTCCGCGAAATGCCTGGCATCATGCAGGGCAAGCAAAAGCCCAATTATGGCCGGGCAGTTGATATGCTGACCAAGGCAGCGATCCGCGAAATGATTGTGCCATCGCTGCTTCCGGTGCTCTCACCGATCGCGCTTTTCCTTCTGGTCGAGCGCTTTGTCGGCAAGACCCAGGCCTTCAACGCGCTCGGCGCCATGCTTCTTGGCGTGATCGTGACCGGGCTCTTCGTCGCGATTTCGATGACGAGTGGTGGCGGTGCCTGGGATAACGCGAAGAAGTACATCGAGGATGGCAATTATGGTGGCAAAGGCTCGGATGCGCACAAGGCGGCCGTGACTGGCGACACCGTCGGTGACCCTTACAAGGACACCGCTGGCCCTGCCGTCAATCCGATGATCAAGATCACCAACATCGTAGCCTTGCTGCTGTTGGCGACCCTGGCTCACTTCTGATTGGGTCAAAGTGCAGTCTGAAGGCGCGGACGCGTAGTCGTCCGCGCCTTTTTTCTGGGCGAAGCGCGAGCAGGTGATGGTGCATGCAGGTTGCTGGGTGCAACCGGCCGCACCTCAACCTTGAAGGGTGCTCAGCTCAGAAGCGTAAACCGGATGGTGACGTGACCGGGCTTAATGACCACCGCCAGGATTGCGCTGGTCAATACCGCCGCTGCCCTGGCCAAGCGGTACACCGGGCGTCGCATTCAGCAGCTGCTGAAGGAAGGTTACCTCGCGACCCGGGGTTGGCGTCTTGCGGGTATCAAAGGCAACGACGTGGCCGTCGCGCAGCCCGTAATGACGCAAGCCGGTCACCGTGCCGTCCTTGTTGAAGCGAATGGCCAGAATATCGCGGCTGAGAATGGTAGGCGGGAAGAATGCCACCTGCTGCTGCACGCTGGAAATGTAATACCAGCTGCGACCGTTGAAATTGGACCTGGTAGTGGGATCGCCAAGCTTCTTTTCGATCGTTTCCTTGGTGTCCTTGCCGACGATGATCGAGGCTTCTGCGACTGGGTCAGGTAGATAACCACGTTTGGAGATCACCGGTGTGCAACCGGAGGTGAGCACGTAAAGGGCAGGTAGGCTTGCCATCAGCAGGGTTTTCAGGCGCGGCATGGCCATGTCGTTTTCAACCTCGTGTGTGCGCCCTGCTTGGGATTGGGCGTCGCAGGATCCTGCCCGCGGGCCAGTTCTCGAGCAGGGCCGCCCCAATACCCCGCGCATCTGTGCTAGCCTCGCCGGCGGCCCTATGCAAGGGTCAGATTAGGGGAGTTGTTCAATATGTTGAAGGCTTTGCGTCGCGCCGCCGCACGCCGCAGGACGGCCTCGGACCTTGCCATCACCATCGTCCGGCGAGGGCTGTCGCCGACCTTTTACCGGGACTTCGGGGTTCCCGATACCTTCAATGGCCGGTTTGACGTGGTGAGTCTGCATGCATTTCTGGTCCTGAGCGTTCTTGACGGCGAGCCTGACCGCGCCCTGTCGCAGGATCTCGTCAACGCCTTGTTCCAAAGCTTCGAAGATGCGCTGCGTGACCAGGGCGCGGGCGACATGGGCATGACCCGGCGTATCCAAAAGATTGCCGGAGCCTTTTACGGCCGGCTGGAGGCCTATCGGGCAGCCACGACCCGTGAGGAGGTTGCGGCCGTATTGCTTCGCAACCTTTATGGTGAGAACAGGCGTTTCCAGACACAGGCTCTGGCGCTTGCCGCCTACATGGAGCGGGCCCGGCTGGGCCTGGAACCTGCGGCATTGGCCGAAGGTGTCGTCACGTTCGGGCCACTTCCGGACGAAGAGGATTAAGATCATGGCCGCACACAATGAGCTCGAATCGCTTCCGCTCAGCCGGCCTTACGAGCTGTCCGATCTGGGGGCTGGCGGCGCTGAGCTGCGAATCGATGCGAGCGGGGAGGAATTGCTCCGCCTTGCAGGCTGGCTGGCAGTTCCCGAGGTGCGTCGTTTCGAGGCCGTTGTGCGTCTGCGCCGGAGGGGCACTGATCGCTTCGTCTATGACGCTGAGCTTGAGGCCCTGGTGGTACAGACCTGTGTCGTCACCTTGGTCCCAGTACCGCGCAGTTACCGCTTCGCGATCAGCCGTCTGCTTGAGGTTCACGGTGGCAAGCGCCGGCGCGCCGAGGGTCCCGACAAGGCTGGAGTAATCAGTCTGACCCTCGATGAGGACGATACCCACGAAGAGCTGAGCAGCTATCGCTACGATCTGGCGCTTCCGTTGCTGGAGGAGCTGTCGCTCGGGCTGGACCCCTATCCACGCGCCGAAGGCGTGGAATTCACGCCATCCGCCGAGCTTGAGGCCCCCGAGGACAGTCCGTTTGCCGCGCTGGCCAAGTTCAGACGGGGCAAATGACGGGCTTGCGCAAAATTGCTTGCCTCCGGCCTGCGTTTGAGGTTACCTCCGCGCCTTGCTTTGCCCCCCGGGTTCGCCGGAGCGCGCGCCACGGTGCGGTATGCTGTGGCAGGCGCTGGTTCGGGCCGATGAAGGAGTAAATACCGCCATGGCGGTTCCCAAGAGAAAGACCTCTCCGTCCAAGCGGGACATGCGGCGCAGCCACCATCGTTTGGCGCCAGCGTCCCATGTGGAATGTTCGAATTGTGGCGAACAGAAGCGCCCGCACCATGTCTGTCCATCTTGCGGCCATTATCGCGATCGTGAAATCGTCAAGGCCGAAGACTGATAGGCTGCGGGGTTTGGTCGGGAAGGTCCGGCCGCCTTTGCGCAGGGGAAGTCGAGCGTGGCCGCGGACTTGACGGTTTCAATCGATGGTATGGGGGGGGATGCTGGACCCGGTGTGGTCATGGCGGCTCTGTCCCGTGCCATCCTGCGCCACCCCCACGTGCATTTTCTGGTTCATGGCGATGAAGCCGTGCTGCGGCCACTCCTTGCCCGTCGTCCCAAGCTCGACGGCAAGGTTGAGATCTGCCATGCCCCGGAGCGCGTGCGCATGGAAGACAAGCCAAGCCAGGCGCTGCGCCGCGGGCGCAATACCTCCATGTGGGGTGCCATCGACAGTGTCGCCAAGGGACGGGCGCAGGTCGTGGTTTCTGCTGGAAATACCGGCGCGCTGATGGCGATGTCCATGTTTCAGCTGCGGACCATCGAGGGGATTGACCGGCCGGCGATCGCGGCCCTGTGGCCGACCAAGCGAGGGCAGACGGTGGTTCTCGATGTCGGCGCCAATGTCGATAGCGATGCCGAGCAGCTGGTCGATTTTGCCGTCATGGGCGAGGCCTTTGCCCGCGCCATCCTGGGTCTTGAGCGTCCCAGCGTCGGCCTTCTGAACGTCGGCGAAGAGGAGCAGAAGGGCAATGAGCAGGTCCGCAAGGCCGCTCAGATCCTGCGGAGCGTCAAACTGCCGATGGAGTTCTCGGGGTTCGTCGAAGGTGATGATATCGCGGAAGGCACGGTCGATGTTGTTGTCACCGACGGCTTTACCGGTAATGTCGCCCTTAAGACGGCGGAAGGTACCGCCAAACTGATCACCTATTATCTGCGCACGGCGCTGAAACGCACGCTGCTGAGCCGGCTGGGCGCAGCCCTGGCCAGCGGCGCCTTTCGCATTCTGCGCCACAAGCTGGATCCACGTTCGGCCAATGGCGGCATCTTTTTGGGCCTGAACGGGGTCGTGGTCAAAAGTCATGGCGGCACGGATGCGCTGGGCTTTGCCAGCGCCCTCGACATGGCCATCGACATGGCGCGCGCAGACGTTATTCCCAAAATCGTAGCCGATCGGGCCGTGGTGACCGCACCGCTCCAGACGTCCTCACCTGGGCCAGAAGGAACAGGGGCCGTTGCCTCGTGAGCGCGATACGATCTGTTGTTCTTGGGTGTGGTGCCTACCTGCCTGACAATGTCGTCAGTAACGATGACCTGGCCAAGTGCATCGACACCTCGGATGCCTGGATCTTCGAACGTACCGGCATTCGCTGCCGGCACATCGCCCGTGAGGGCGAAGTGACCTCTGACCTTGCCCTTAAGGCCGGCGAGGCGGCGCTCAAAGCAGCCGGTATTGGTGTTGATGAGATCGATCTCATTGTCTGTGCCACGACCACACCCGATGAGACTTTTCCGGCGACAGCAACGCGGGTGCAGGCGCGCCTTGGCATGACCCGGGGAGCTGCCTTTGACGTTCAGGCCGTCTGTTCGGGGTTCATCTACGGGCTTTCGGTAGCGGATAATTTCATTCGCGCCGGTCAGGCCCGCACCGTGCTCCTGATTGGTGCTGAGACCATGTCGCGGCTGATGGACTGGAACGACCGCACCACGTGCGTGCTCTTTGGCGATGGCGCCGGTGCGGTTGTGCTGCGCGCGGCAATGGGGACGGGAGGCCTTGCCGACAGGGGGGTGCACAACACCAGGCTCTACTCGGACGGACGCCTCCATGACCTGCTCTATGTGGATGGGGGGCCTTCCTCGACGCGGACCACTGGGTATCTGCGCATGCAGGGCAAGGAGGTCTTCCGTCATGCGGTCACGAATATATCGGCCGCAATTCAGGCGTCCGCGGATGCGGCAGGTCTTGCCGTGAGCGACATCGACTGGTTCGTGCCGCACCAGGCCAATCAGCGCATCCTAGACGGCACTGCCCGTAAACTCGGTATTCCGGCCCACAAGGTGGTTTCCACCGTAGCTGAACATGGCAATACCTCTGCCGCCTCGGTGCCTCTGGCGCTGGCGACGGCGGTGGGCGACGGGCGGATCAAGCGGGGCGATCTTGTGCTTCTTGAAGCCATGGGGGGCGGGTTTACCTGGGGTTCTGCGCTGGTGCGCTGGTAGCTTGCGGGCCGGGCGGGGCATTTGCCCTGCTCTCTGCGTTGACGGAAAATCGCCGAGCGCTTAGCCTTTGTCTTCGCCAAAGGAGTCGCGCCGCGCATGACCACCAAAACGCTCACGCGAGCCGATCTGACCGAAGCGGTCTTTCGGGCCGTTGGTCTTTCGCGAAATGAATCGGCCCAGATGGTCGAGGATATGCTGGAGGAAGTCTGCTCAGCTCTTGCAGTCGGCGAGACGGTGAAGCTGTCGTCCTTTGGTACTTTTGCTGTCCGCCAGAAGTCGGAGCGGGTAGGCCGCAATCCAAAGACGGGCGATGAGGTACCGATTTCGCCGCGCCGGGTGCTGATTTTCCGCCCCAGTCATGTCCTGAAGTCCGTCATTAACGGCCAGATCCCGGAATTTGAAGCGGACGAGGCGTAGAGCAATGCTCGACGACGCTGAACCCGGCCCGCGTGAAAAGGCGCCGGAAGCTTTCCGTACCATCAGCGAGGTTGCTGCCGAGCTGGATGTGCCGCAGCATGTGCTGCGGTTCTGGGAACAGCGCTTTTCTCACATCAAGCCGGTCAAGCGCGGCGGCAATCGACGATATTACCGACCTCAGGATGTCGATCTGCTGCGCGGTATCCGGGCACTGCTCTATGCCGACGGTTTCACCATCAAGGGGGTACAAAAGCTCCTACGCGAGCAGGGCGTGCGCTATGTGGCAGCCTTGGGTCGCAATGAAAGCTCCCTGATCAGCCAGCTGTCGCAGAAGTCGGGCCCTTCCACGGCGCAGACAGAAGATAGTGAGGCCCTGCTGCACGCCCGCGCTGCGCTTGCCGCCGTGGCAGCAGCCCACCCCGATGCCATTCAGGTACGAACCGCAATGGAGCCGACGGAGGTCGATGAGGCAGTACGTGGCCGGCTTGTCGACATCCTGGCGGAACTCGAGGGGCTGAAGGAGCGTCTGCACCGCTTACCCTGGCGGCTTGCCGCAGAATAAGCGGGAAATTTTGGCTTCGGCGATTGCCGCGGCGATCCCCCCTGACTATAGTCCGCCGCCCTCAGGTACCCCGCCTGGGGAGTGTGCCGGGCTGAAGTCCTGGGACACAGATAAATGGCATCGGAGCGTGGCGCAGCCTGGTTAGCGCACCAGTCTGGGGGACTGGGGGTCGTGGGTTCAAATCCCGCCGCTCCGACCAAACTAAATCTCTGAAACATCTTCCGAGGCATCCCGCTGACGGGAAAGCGCAGGGCGCGGTTCTGGCTTGCCACTTTATTGTGGACTTAATGGTCCATAATGGCTAATAGTGGACCATATAGTCCATAATAGGAGTGCATATCATGGCACAATTTACCCTGCATACGGTCGAGACAGCTCCCGCCGAAGCCCTCGTGCTTCTGCAAAACTCCAAGCGCGCGTATGGGATGATCCCCAATCTGCACGCGGTCATGGCGGAATCTCCAGAGCACCTGGAGGGTTATCAGGTCCTACACAATCTCTTTCAGAAGAGCAGCCTGACCCCCGCGGAACGCAATGTTGTCTGGCTCACGATCAATGTTGAGCATGCCTGTCATTATTGCGTTCCCGCCCATACCATGATTGCAAAGTCGCAGGGTCTGGATGCCGAGACCATCGAGGCGCTCCGTAATGGTCAGCCGCTCTCCGACCCGCATCTTGAGACCCTGCGCCAGTTTACCTTGAAACTCGTGCGCCAGCGCGGACATGTGAGCCAAAGTGAGCTCGATGCTTTCCTGGCGGCAGGCTTTACCAAAAGGAAGGTTCTGGACATCGTCCTTGGCCTTGCGCAGAAAGTTATGTCGAACTACGTCAATCACTTGGCAGATACCCCAGTTGACGGTCCGTTTGCCGCCTATAGCTGGCAGCCGGGGATAAAAGTCGCTGCGGAATAGGAGACAAGATGGCGGGGCGCCCGAGGCAATTCGATCCCGATACGGCGGTTGAAAAATACGTCGAACTGTTTTGGACCAATGGGTTCGAACGCACCTCGGTAGATGATTTGCAAACCGCCGTAGGGATCAAGCGCGGTAGTTTTTATGCTGCCTTTGGTGATAAAAACCGCGCTTGTACCCTTGCTCTTGACCGTTATATCGGCACGAATACGGCCGGGATTCTCGCAGTTCTGGAAGCCGCTGGGAATCCAGTTGACGGGCTCTGTGCATTCCTGCGCGCGGCGGGTCGCTTTATGGCAGACAATGCCGGACGAGGTTGCCTGTTTTTTTCACTGTGCAGCGATGTGGAAGGTCTGCCTGAGGAAGTGGCCCGATTTCTGCGCCAGCACGAACACGATTTCTTCGCGCGTGTAGAGCGTCGAGTTCGTGACGCTGGCAAGGCGGGACTTCTGCCTGAAGGCCAAAGCAGCGCCGCGGCGACATCGTTCGTGCGGGCGGTACTTTTTGGCCTGAACGGAATGGCGCGTGTTGGCGCACTTGAGCGGAGCATTCTTCAGGCAGCTGAGACGGCTGCAACTGCCGTTCATTATTGGCCACAGATGGCCCGCGCTAGTTCGACAAGGCGTGGTGCCGCTCTGCCATGATCAGCGCGGATTTTGGCGGTTTCGGACATCGGCGGAATATTCTGCAGGATCCGAAAGTATACGCGTCATCCCTGTGAAAGCTGGATGCACAATTCTTCGACTTTCAATTCGCCTTCTCGTGTCTGTCCGCCAATCTCCAGAAACCGAGTCATCGCCGCCCTGGCGCTCGGCTCGCGAATCAGGCGCTGGAAGAGGTAAGCCTCTTCTCTAAGTCCTTCGGCTAATGGTTTGGTGCTCGCGTCCACACTTTCCTTGGCAAGCCTGATGGCTGGGGCCGGGAACCCCGCAATGCGGTGGGCGAGCCAATCGACGTAGCGACCGATTTCATCTGTCCCGAAAGCGCGGTTGAGGTAGCCCCAGCGCTCTGCTGTATCGGCGTCAAGGTCGATGCAGCCCAGAATGGTTTCAAGCGCACGGCCGCGGCCCACCAGCTTTGGCCAGCGTTGGGTGCCGGTTCCGCCGGGTAGAATACCCACCGCCACTTCCATCTGGTTGATGATCGTTTTGCCGCGCACACCAAAGCGCATGTCGAAAGACGCGACCAGTTCGGATCCACCTCCGCCTACACGCCCCTCGATCTGGGCAATGGTGACCTTGTTCATGGTGCGGAAGCGCTCGCACATCGCATGATATTCATTCTTCTCGTTAGTGGGAGGACCATCGATTGGAAAACTAAGGATCGCCGCCACGTCAAAATGAGCGATGAAAAAATCAGGATTTGCGCTCTTGAGCACGAACACGAGAACCTCGTCGTCGGCCTCCAGTTCCTTGGACAGCTGAACCAGTTCGCCGTAGAGGGCGAGCGTGATAAGGTTGATCGGTGGATTGTCGATGGTGGCCCGCGCTATGCGCCCGTCACGCTCAATCTTCAGAAGTTTGTAGCCTTCATACGCCATGAGCCGTCTCCTTCTGTGATCTTTGGTGCCACCCTACCTCTGTCACGACGCCGGGAAACCCGGGCCATGGACAATCGACGGATCGCCCAGAGGTGATGCTGACGATAACACCGCCGCCGGATGTGCTGAAGGTCAGGTGGATAGAATCTGTAAGATGACACGGTTGCGGCGCAGAACGGGCCCTCGAGCGGTACCAGCTACGCTTTACCTAGCGGCACCTTGGTGGTTGTCGTGCAACCCTGATTTTCCCCGAATTCCGGGGACGATAACGCGCATGCTGTCCCTTTCGTAATCCTGAGGTTCAGTAAGTCTCGTAACCGGGATAGCTGACATTGGACACGTGGAGGTTGAACACTCCGACTGCAACCTGGGAGCTTCGCTCATAAGCAGTGATGAGCGACGCCGTCACCAAATAGCTGGCCGGCAGACAGAACGCTCACTCAGCGACCAGGAGGTAAGGGGCGGGTGACGCGGAGTCTCTCCAGATCAAGGCGTACGGCTCTTAGCTGTGGCCACGGAAATTCCGGGGACGTAGAAGACGGCGGGCCCTCTGAGAGGAGGGCATCGAGTTTGGCGATAATGCCGGTCAGCGAGACCGCAGGTGTCGCCCATAAGCGTTCGGCAAGGTCACGGGCACGCGTAAGCGCTCTGGCCTCGGAGCGCAATGCTGCTGAATAGCCCAGCTGCGCATCTGCGGCAGCCCAACGAGCCGCGAGAGTGGTTGTTTTGCCTTCTGTTGGATTCACCAGGTTAAGTGAGACGTCCTCCGCTTTCCCAGGGTCCTCAGGCTCGCCGGAGTTCTCATAACCATCATCTGGAAGGTCGACGTTAACGGTACGAATTCCAATGTGCTCCAACAGCATGCTCTCGATTGCCTGTTGGCGTCGGGTAAGCTTCTGAGCGCAGGCATGTGCGCTAGAAAATTCACGCGCTAGGTAAATGGCAAGATCGCCGGCTGGGCTGGAACTCCCTATGGTCAAATCTGCATTTTCCTGCGCTTCTAAGTCATCCGAGCACAAAATATTCCCTGAATTTATACGTTCAGGATGGAGAGAATTGATCATAGTAAATGGCTCCTGGTATCTCGTGGGCATTATCACCGTAACAATGTATCCTAAAATGGGATAATCCGCAATCGGGATTATTGGCTACTCGGACACTGAATTCGAGCTGCCCGATGCCAAGATCGATTCGAACACTGCATCAGAAAAAACTGCAGGAACTGTTGCGTCGAGCTCGCGTGGATCAAGGTTTGACGCAGCAGGATGTGGCTCTTCGCTTAGGACGCCCACAATCCTTTGTTGCGAAGTATGAGGGTGGGGAGCGTCGCCTCGACGTCATAGAATTTGTTCAAGTTGCTCAAGCTCTAAATTCTGATCCCCGTCGACTATTTTTGGAATTGCTCGACGGACGGTAACCATTTGTGGGTGAAAAGCTGAACTGTTCAGGATTGTGTAAAGCGAAAGCGCTTAGTCTGGCACGATTTCGGTATAAGCGTAGAATAATATCGAGGCGTACTTGTGTGCAGGATGGGCGTGCAGAGTAAGTGTTCGCCAAATGATGCAAGATATGTCTTGGTCAACTCTATCTCGGCTCAGTGCCTCCTAATTGAGGCATGGTATAGTTGCTCAAAGGCTCAGCTACATGTTGAGCCTTTTTGGTAAGGATATAAGATTTTAGCTAAAACTTCTGGGGGCACCATGAAAACCTTTGCTGCCGCATTCGTTGCGTCGTCGGCAGCCGCGATTTCGATTGGTCTGAGTGCTGTAGCCGCGGCGCCTCGACCGGTGCACCAGTTTCTTGAACTGGCCATGGCGCCCGATGGCGCACATCTGGCCTCTGTAGAGGGCAATTCCCCGCTTTCCGGGGGCTATCCCGTGGTGCGCAGCCTCGTGATCCGCAATACCAAAACTGGCCGAGCCATCACTGTGTCTTTGCCGTGTGGTCACGCACGTCAATGCGCGCCGTCTGCACTTGCCTGGAGCCGTCATGGCAAGCGCCTGGCCTTTGCTCTCCAAATGTCGGGTAGTCTCGACCGCACGATCTATGCGGTGTCGGCCGATGGTAAAGATCTGAAAAAGGTCCTCGCATTTCCTGGAACCGTCGGGAGCTTGCGCTTCGGTCCTGGAGGCGGGCTGGCCATGCTGGTCGTTAAGGGGGCAACGAAGGAAGTTGGAGCAACGGAGCCCGGCGCGCCGCAGACCGGGGATCTGAGCGGCCCCACTCCCGAACAGCGGATCGCGGTCTATGCGCACGGAAGGCTTCAGTTTGTCTCGCCGGCGGGAATGTGGGTGTACCAGTATCAGTGGCTGCCAGATGGCCGCGGCTTTGTCGGTACCGCTGCGCCGGGAAACGGCGACGATAATTGGTGGATCGCCAAGCTTTATCGCTTTGCCCGCAGCGGTGGAGCGCCGCCGCGCGTCATCTTCTCGCCGCCAGACCCCCGCCATCAGATTGCCGATCCCGTGGTATCTCCGGATGGCAGGACAGTGGCCTTTATCAGCGGCTTGATGAGCGACTTCATAGCCACCGGGGGCGACGTCTGGACCGTGGGGACCAATGGCGGGAAAGGGGTCGACATAACCCCTAACATGAAGGCGTCAGCGCTCTCGCTTGGATTTGACTGTCAGGGACGATTGCGCGTCCTGGAACTGCGAGGAGCGGTTCACCAGATAGTGGATCTGGACGCGGCGGCACCGGCGGCAACCGCCAAACGTGTCTGGTATGGCGCTGATACGATTTATGGACCAGAGGCAGGGATGGCCGCGGCCTGTCCGAGCCATCTGACGGCTACTGTGCGGCAGAGCTTTACCCGTGCTCCAGAAATCGCCATCGGTCGGGCGGGCCACTGGCATGACCTTACCCACATCAACGCCATGCTGCGCACGCCCTTGCGCGCCCGCAGTGTGACCTGGAGAAATGATGGCTACGATATCCAGGGCTGGTTATTACTGCCGGCACATGCGCCAGCAGGAAAGCTTCCTCTGATCACCGTCGTGCACGGCGGTCCCGCGGCCGCGAGCACGCCGCATTTTGTCGAGCCTGGGACCATGCGGGCTCTGCTCAAGCGCGGCTATGCGATTTTCCTGCCTAACCCGAGGGGAAGTTTCGGGCAGGGCGAGAACTTTACGACAGCCAATGTCCGCGATCTTGGCCATGGTGATCTTCGGGATATCCTTGCAGGCATAGATCGGGTTGAAAGAATTGCGCCGATCGATGACCGACGCCTTGGCATTATGGGGGGGAGCTATGGGGGCTTCATGACCATGTGGGCCGTTACCCAGACCAATCGCTTCAAGGCAGGTGTGGCTGCGGCAGGTGTCAGCGATTGGACGTCCTACTACGGCGAGAACGGGATCGATCAATGGATGATTCCCTACTTTGGTGCGTCCGTTTATGATGATCCCAAGATTTATGACCGATCATCGCCGATCCGTTTCATCAAGAACGTGCACACGCCCGTCTTTGCCTATGTCGGAGCCGACGATATCGAGTGCCCCGCGCCCCAGACCATGGAATTCTGGCATGCGCTGCACGATCTTGGAGTGCCGACATCCTATGCAATTTATCCCGGAGAAGGGCATGGTCTGCGCGATCCTGCCCACATCGCCGATGCCAAGCGGCGAACCCTGGCGTGGTTTGCGCGCTATCTGAAGAAATAGGCGCACATGTCGCCAGTCTCGCTATTGTCATTTTGTCAGATAGTCCTGTCAAAATGACAATTTGAGCGACTATTTGCAAAGTCTGCCTGCTATACCTTTGCGGCGGCATTGGGCGATCCTGTGTGCAGGGGGCGGCGACTGTGGTCGCGCCCGATGACCTCGCGAGGAGTTTTGCATGACCGCAAAGCCGCTGTTTCTGCTCACGGACCCTGCCCACTACGAGGTCTCCTACGTGATCAATCCGTGGATGGCTCCCGACGAATGGTCGCGTGATCGCGCCCACCACCAGGCTGCCGCCAGGGAAGGACTTCTCGCTCTCAAACGGGCTCTTGAAGCGGCCGGCGCCAAGGTGCGCGTGATGGCCGGCGTCATGGGTCTTCCTGATCTGGTGTTTCCCGCCAACGCCGCGATCGTACTTGATCGGCGTGCCCTCGTGGCACGGTTTTCCTGTTCCGAGCGCCAAGGTGAGGAGGACGTCTTCCTGCGCGAGTTTGAGCAACTGAAGCGCGAAGGCTTTATCACCGCGGTCGGAACATTCCCACGCGGGGTATTCCAGGAGGGGGCAGGGGACTGCATCTGGGACCAGAACCGTGACTGGTTCTGGGCGGGGTTTGGTCAACGCTCGGTACGTGCCTCACTCGACGTGATCGAGAACTTCTTTGGAGTACCTGTCGTGTCGCTCGAACTCGTCTCGCCGCGCTTCTATCATCTTGATGTCTGCTTTCTGCCGCTGACAGGTGGTGAAGTTGTCTATTATCCGCCGGCATTCTCGGAGGCTGCCCGCGCCAAAATCCGTGCCCTGGTGCCGGCAGATCTTCTCATCGAGGCGAGTGATGCTGACGCGGCGGCGTTTTCGGTCAACGCTGTGAATATTGGCCGGAGCATCATCATGGCCCGTCCCCCCGAGCGCCTCAAAAAGATACTTGAGGCGAAAGGCTATGAGGTAACCGGAATTGATCTTGCGCCGTTCATGATGTCGGGGGGAGGGGCTTACTGCATGACCTTGCGGCTCGATCGCAGCCGCGACGAGAAGACTTCGGCTGCCGGCCTAAATCGTGCCGCAGCTGGAGTGCCCTGAAGGGATGGAGGTTCCCATGGCTGCACACAACGCCGCTAGCTTCATCGCACTGGAAACGAAGTTTGGTGCCGCCAATTACCGACCGCTTGATGTTGTCCTCACCCGAGGTGAGGGTGTTCATGTCTGGGATGTCGACGGGCGGCGCTATATCGACTGCCTGTCAGCCTATTCGGCTGTCAATCAGGGTCATTGCCATCCCAAGATCCTCGCGGCGATGACCGCGCAGGCCCAGAGGCTGACCCTCACGTCACGGGCCTTTCGCAATGATCAGCTGGGCGCGTTTTACGAAGAGCTGTGTGCGCTGACGCATTCGCAAAAGGCACTGCCGATGAACTCGGGAGCGGAGGCGGTCGAGACCGCACTGAAGGTCGCGCGTAAATGGGGCTATACGGTTAAGGGTGTACTGCAGGACCAGGCTGAGATCATCGTATGTCGCAATAATTTCCATGGGCGAACCCTTACCATTGTGGGCTTTTCGACGGACCCCACGGCGCGGCGTGATTTCGGGCCATTTACACCTGGATTCCGGATTGTACCTTTTGGCGACATTGAGGCACTTGAGGCAGCCATCACACCTCGCACAGTCGCATTTCTGGTTGAGCCAATCCAGGGCGAAGCCGGGGTCATTCTGCCGCCGCCGGGATACTTCAGGGCGGTACGCGAACTCTGCAGCGCTCGTAATGTGATCTTGATCCTCGATGAGATTCAGACTGGCCTGGGACGTACCGGAAAACTCCTCGCAGAAGAACATGAAAATATCGAAGCCGATCTGACGTTGATCGGCAAAGCGCTTTCAGGAGGATTTTATCCGGTTTCCGCGGTGCTCTCGAACGCGGAGGTAATGGATGTTCTGCATCCAGGTGAACATGGTTCTACCTTCGGCGGCAATCCTTTGGCCTGTGCGGTTGCCCGCGCTGCGCTCAGGGTACTAAAGGAGGAGGACATGATCGAAAATGCCGTTCGCATGGGCAGCTATTTGAAGACCGGACTTGAGAGCCTACGCAGTCCGCTCTTTAGGGACGTGCGCGGACGGGGCCTTATGCTGGCAGTCGAGCTTCAGCCGGAAGCTGGTGGCGCTCGTGCCTACTGTGAAGCGCTGCTGCGTCAGGGAGTTCTGTGTAAGGAGACGCATGACAATACGATTCGTATCGCGCCTCCCCTGATCATTACAAGATCACAGGTCGAAGAGGTAGTTGATGCATTCGCTGCTGTCTTCTGCGGTGAGCAGGTGAGGGCGTAAGCGCGCGCTTTTGTCTTGGCGGGAGCTGGAGTATTGCTGAATCCGTGCCTGACTAGGCCCGCGAAGATCACTTCTCGCGTTTGCGCTTGGGTGGTTCAGGCCAGAACGTCACGCGCCTCAGGATGACGCTTGAACCAGGCTTGTGCATAGGAGCAGGTTGGCACAAGCCTGATACCGGCTTTCCGTGCATGCCCCACCACCGCCTCCATGAGGCGGCCGGCTGCACCCGTGCCGCGTAAGGAAAGAGGCGCCTCAACGTGTGGAATGACAAGGTGTGCCCCATCGTTGCGGTAGGTGGCGAAGGCGGTGGCGCCATTTTCCGTCCATTCGAAACGTCGTGCGGTCACGTTGTCTCTTAGCTCGGCCATCTCGTCATTCCTCCCCGGCTATCTGTGGGAAGCAAGGTTTATCCTGTTCCTCTATACGCGACGTTGACCAAAACCAACAACCTTGGATGCTGCGCGTCGAGTTGGCCGCTTCTGTTCCCACAGGGTTCCCCCGATGGGGCTTAGCAGCCCGCGCGGACAGTAGGGCAATGGCAGTCCCTCTGACTGACAGCGCGTCGATGTATTCCATCACCTCATGGCCATTTGCCGCCACGGCGGTATGAGGATCGGCTCGTGTCCTCATCTGGAACTCAATGCCCCTGCGATATAGTCTGCTCTGCGAAGAGCCAACGGATCGTTCGATGAAAGTTGCGGTCATAACCGGTGCAGGTCAGGGTATTGGCCGGGCCATTGCCTATCATTTTGCTGCGCATGGCTATGCTGTATCGCTACTCGACTGCGATACGGAGGCACTCTCCGAAACCCTTGCCCAGATTGCCGGAACGGGTGGGCAAGCCACATGTTATGTCGGCGACGTTGCGCGCAGGCAGGATGTGGAAGCGTGGCTCACGCATACCGAGGCCAACTTCGGTACTCCCGATGTCCTCGTGAACAATGCCGGGATCGCGCGCGGTTGCTCCTTTCTTGAACTTGGTGAAGAGGATTTTGACCGTGTGATGGCGGTCAATCTGCGTGGCACGTTCCTGTGCTCGCAAGGGGCTGCCCGGCGCATGGTCAAGGCACAAAAACCTGGTGCGATTATTAACCTCGCCTCTACCCGCGCGTTGATGTCGGAGCCAGGAACGGAAGCCTATACCGCCTCCAAAGGTGCGATCGTGGCGCTCACTCATGGTATGGCGGTTAGTCTTGGCCCTCACCATATTCGGGTCAACGCCATCAGCCCTGGCTGGATCGAGGTCTCAGACTGGAAGAAGGTCGGGATTGCTCGGGTGCCGCATCACTCGGAAGCCGACAAAGCGCAGCATCCGGTCGGCCGGGTGGGGCGGCCGTCCGACATAGCGGAAACCTGTTTCTTTCTGGCGGAGTCGGCTGGGTTCATCACCGGCCAAACCCTCATCGTCGATGGCGGCATGACAGTCAGGATGATCTATGCCGAATGATCAGCGCCTTCGCGCCGGGGGGCGGTGCATCCAGGGGAACATGAGTCCAATGGGAACGATCCAGAGCAGGCCAGCCAGGGCATAGTAGGCGAATGCGGTGTACCAGGCCGCGCCGGGCAAAACGTGGCGGGCAACTCCCATGGCCAGAAGGGCGTAGACGGGCAGCCAGAGAAAAATGATGAGGGTACCAATCAGCTTCTTCACTCGAGGGGTCATGGGGCATATGGACCTTTGACGCGTGGGGGGTTATCAGGCCTTTCCCTATTCCAAGGCAAGGTGCAGGATGACCGTCCCGAACACTTCGCTTGCTCCGTCTCTCCATCCCGGACGTCGGGCTGTTGGCCTCTGGCTCGTCGTAATCGCGGCAATGATCGCCCTCATGGTGCTGGTCGGGGGGCTGACGCGGCTGACCGGTTCGGGGCTGTCCATCACCACATGGCATCCGATCTCGGGGGTGATCCCGCCTCTGAACCATGCCGCGTGGCAGCGCGAATTCGACCATTATAAGGAGATCCCCCAATATCGCCTTGAAAATCGTGGCATGACGCTCGCTCAGTTCAAGGGCATTTTCTGGTGGGAGTGGAGCCATCGGCTGCTTGGCCGGGTGATTGGCCTGGTGTTTTTATTGCCATTTCTGTGGTTCGCCTGGCGCGGAGCGATATCCCGAAAAGAGTGGCCGCGGATGATCGCACTCTTTGTCCTCGGAGGACTGCAGGGGCTGGTCGGCTGGTGGATGGTGACGAGCGGCATCGAGACCTCAACCCGGGTCTCAGTGAGCCAGTATCGCCTTGCGGCGCATCTGGGGCTGGCGCTTTTTCTCTTTGCGGCCATCCTCTGGACAGCGTTTCAGTACCTGCGCCCCAAGGCTGAAGAGGAGCGCCCGGCCCCCCATGCGCTCCTCGCCAAACTGGTCGCCCTGCTCGTTTATGTCCAGATGTTAATGGGAGCTCTGGTGGCGGGACTGCACGCGGGCCTCATTTACGAGACCTGGCCGAGCATGAACGGACGCTTTGGTCCCGAGCATCCCTTCTTCCTGCACCCCTGGTATCTCAACTTTTTTGCCAATCCGGGTCTTGCCCAGTTCGATCACCGTATTGGGGCCTACCTGATATTTCTGGGGGCGCTGGCTCTCTTCTTTGCGGCGCGCAAACAGAAAGGCGCTCGCAAGATGAGCGCCCATCTCGTCTTTGGCCTCGTACTGGCCCAGATTTCGCTCGGTATCGCCACGCTGCTTAACCAGGTGCCAATCCCGCTTGCCGCCACCCATCAGATCACGGCTGTGGCGCTGTTTTCGGCAGCTCTATGGCACGCCTATGAGACCTCCGGAAAGCGTAGGCGCTTGGCCGAGGGTCAGTCGGCCGCCGCACTCAACGCCTGATCGAGATCGCCAATCAGGTCAGCAAGGTCTTCGATGCCGACGGACAGCCGGACGACATCGCCCGTAGCCCCACTCGCCTTCTTCTGTTCTTCGCTCAGCTGCCGATGGGTGGTAGAAGCCGGATGAATGATGAGGCTACGCGTGTCGCCGACATTGGCCAGGTGACTGAAGAGCTTCACCGAATTCACCAGCGCAATTCCGGCCTCATAGCCACCCTTGAGGCCAAAGGTGAACACCGCACCGGCACCTTTCGGACAGTAGGTGCGATGGAGGTTGTAGCTGGGATCATCGGGAAGGCCGGCGTAATTGACCCAGGCCACGCGGGCATCCTGCTTCAGCCACTTGGCTATGGCCAGTGCATTGTCGCAATGCTTCTGCATGCGCAGTGGCAGGGTCTCGATGCCCGTCAGCACGAGGAATGCATTGGTTGGCGACAGCGCAGGTCCCAGATCGCGCAGGCCCAGCACCCGGCAGGCAATGGCAAACGCCATGTCTCCGAAAGTCTCCCACAGCTTTATGCCATGATAGGACGGACAGGGTTCGCTCAAGGTCGGATATTTTCCGCTGCCCCAGTCAAAGCGTCCTGAATCCACGATGATTCCGGCAAGCGAGTTGCCGTGACCACCGAGAAACTTGGTGGCGGAATGCAGGACAATATCCGCGCCCCATTCGATTGGGCGGATCAGATAGGGGGTCGCAAAGGTGTTGTCGACGAGAAGCGGAACGCCGGCGCTATGGGCGACTGCGGCGATGGCCTCAATATCGACGATAATACCGCCGGGGTTGGCGATGCTCTCGATGAAGACGGCTTTGGTGCGCGGTGACAGTGCGGCGCGGAAACTTTCTGGATCGCGCGCATCAGCCCATTTGACCCGCCAGTCGAACTTGGCGAAGGCTTGGCTCAGCTGATTGATCGAGCCGCCATAGAGCTGTCGTGCCGCGACAATCTCGTCACCGGGCGCCATCAACGTGTGAAAAGCAATGAACTGAGCGGCGTGGCCGGAACTGACAGCGAGTGCGGCACGTCCGTTTTCGAGTGCGGCGACCCGTTCTTCGAGCACCGCATTGGTGGGATTGTTGATGCGCGAATAAATATTGCCAAAGACCTGAAGGTTGAACAGCGCTGCAGCATGATCGGCATCTTCAAACACATAAGACGTTGTCTGATAGATGGGCGTTGCCCGTGCCCCGGTCGCCGGATCAGGCTGGGCGCCCGCATGAACGCTCAAGGTGGAAAAGCCGTAATCGCTCATGGGTCTCTCCTGCCGCGCTTGCGTGAAATCAGTAGCCAAGCCTTGGTCGCGGAGCAAGCCATCTGACCTCAAGGTCAGGAAGCTTGCCGCAACCGCGGCAATTGATCCCGCAGGATCGGCGCCAATGCTGCGAAAACTCCCACCAAATATGATGTAGTTTCACGTGCCGGAACCGAAGGAGCCACTCGGAGGGCATGGTGATGTGTCGTGGCCGGTCACTGCGATAACGTGTTTCGCCAGGTGGCATGCGGCAGTGCAGAGCGGTTGTGCATGTCCGGACACATGGGAGGTAAAGCCGGACCTGATTGACCGCGGGGTTGGGACCGCGACGGCGTCGGATGCTTTCAGCCGCGTAGCTCGTCATAAGGTATCATGACATGGGCAGCAAAGGCAGGGCGGCCGCAGAGCCGCTGATACCAGTCTTCGACATGGGGCAGGTCGGCTCGCTCGATGTCGAGGGTGAAGTAGCGATAGAGCTGCGCTCCCGCGGCAATATCTGCGATCGAGAGCTGTTCACCGGCAAGATAAGGACGGTCGCTGAGAACGTCATCAAGGAGCGTAAACAGCTCCTTACATCGTGTTAGGGCCGCAGTGATGGCTGGCCAATTCCGCTGTTGCGGGGATGTGCGATAGAAGCCCCAGAAGACGCCGCCGGTAAAGGCCGGCTGCAATGTTGTTGCCGTCCATTCCATCCACTTATCTGCCTCGGCGCGGACTCGCGCATCCGTAGCCCACAGCTGGCCGCTGCCATATTGTGCGCAGAGATAGCGGACGATTGCATGGGACTCCCACAGTACGAGATTTTCATCCTTAAGGACGGGAATGAGCCCGTTAGGATTTAACGCACGAAACTCCGTACTGGCGAGACCGCCAAAACGTCCACCGATATCGATGCGCTGACAGGCAAGACCGAGCTCGCCGATCGTCCACATTACCTTCTGGACGTTGACAGATGTTGCGCGTCCCCAGACCGTCAGCATGAGAGGCTCCTTCAGCCCAGATGTTCGAGCTTCAGATCGTCTTCAACCCGGTGAACCCATTGGGCAACTCTTGGCGGCAGGACGAGCCCGGCTTCGGGTGCGAAGCGGGTATAGGCAACGAGCGCGATGTCAGCTAGCGAAAGCATTTCGTCGACAAAATAGTGCCGTTGCGCCAGATGGCTGTCCATTAGCTCCAGCGCGGCAATGCAGCGCGGCCGCAGGGATGGTTCCATCTGTTCCACGGGAATTTTCAGATAGACCGTCCGGAACCGCAGCACGGCAATGGCGGTCTCATGGCTGTACTGTTCCCAGAACAGCCATTGGTACATCTGGGCGCGGGCAAAGTCGTCCGTGGGAATGATCTTCGTGCCATCGGCCAGATAAAGCATGATGGCGTTGGACTGGGAGAGTACGCGGCCATCCGCAAGCTTTACGACCGGCACCTGACCTGCCGGGTTGAGGGCCAGAAATTCCGCGGTGCGGGTCCTTTGCTGGAGCACGCTGGTCTCGATCCAGTCATAAGGAATGCCAAGCCGATCGGCGACGAATTTTACTTTGAGGCAATTGCCGGAGATGGAGTCACCATAGATTGTCAGCGTCGGTGCCTGGTCCGTCATCATCCGCGGCTCAGGCTCCCGCCTTTACCAAAGAGCGCGGGCTTGCGGTTATCGATGACGCGGCGATTGACGCCCATCCATCCTATTTCCCCGGAAAAGCGTCCATGCTCAATCTTGGGACAGCGATCCATGATCACGGTAAAGCCTGCTGCCTCGGCAAGCTGTGCCGCCTCTTCGCTGATGACGCCGAGCTGCATCCAGATCACCTTGATCGCGAGCCGGGAGTTTTCGGCAATGGCTTCGCGCACGATGCCAGGGGCCGCGTCCGCGCCGCGGAAAATGTCAACCATGTCGATGGGGCCGGGAACCTCTGCCAGACTGGCATAAACCTTTCGTCCCAGGATTTCTTTGCCTGCCAGTGAAGGGTTGATGGGGTCGATGAGAAAGCCCTTGTCGAGAAGGTATTTCATCGCGAAATAGGAGGGGCGCATTTCGTTGCCGCTGGCGCCGACCATAGCGATGGTCTTGGTCGAACGCAGGATCGATTTGATAAGGCTGTCAGGGTAATTCGGCATCACTTTCTCGTATCGCAAACAGGTGTATGGATCGATCTGGGGCGGGCGCTATGCCGGCCAGTTGGGCGGTCTCTTTTCGAGGAAGGCGCAGATGCCTTCTTCGGCTTCGGCGGCAAGCATGTTCTCGGTCATGACCTGGGCCGCATAGGCGTAGGCCTCGCTGAGGGGTAGTTCCAGCTGACGATAGAACGCTTCCTTGCCTGTCCGCACTGTGGCGCGTGGCTTGGCAGCAATTTTTTCGGCGAGGGCCATGGTCTCCGTGGTGAGGAGCTCTGGGGGGACCACCTTGTTGATGAGGCCAAGCCCTTGCGCGTCTTCGGCGGAAACCATGTCTGCGGTGAGGAGCATGGCCATGGCCTGCTTGCGTGACAGATTGCGCGAGAGCGCGACCATTGGCGTCGAACAGAAGAGGCCAATATTGACCCCTGGGGTAGCAAAGCGGGCTGCAGTGGAGGCTATGGCCAAATCGCAGCTGGCGACGAGCTGGCAGCCAGCCGCCGTGGCAATGCCCTGAACTTCGGCAATGACCGGCAGCGGGTGGCGAACAATTGCCAGCATCAGTTCGGAGCAGTGCTGGAAGATCTGGGCGTATGCCGCCCGTCCCTTGTCGCCATCGCCGCGCTTGGCGGCCATTTCCTTGAGATCGTGTCCCGAAGAAAATGAGGGGCCGTCGGCGGCCAGAACGATAACATGAAGGTCGCCTTGCTGCGCCGCGCGCTGCAGCTCTGCCTTGAGGGCGTCCATGAGTTCCAGGCTGAGCGCATTTCGGGCCGAGGCCCGATTGAGGGTTAGGCGCAGGACGGCACCATGACGGTCGGCAAGGACGAGGGGGGGCGAGGACATTGCGTTCACTCCTTTTTTACGCCGCGCGCATGCCGGGGCGGCAAACTGCAGCACCTCCAGGCGCGTCCAAGAGATGTTGCGCTCCGGTCAAAAACAGAGATGGATAAGGTCTTTGCCATCTTATTTGCGCCTTTTGCGCGAGGCAGGCAATGCACCTCTCCCCAAAGGGGAGGGGGCAGGTGAGCGGGCCGCGCGCCCGTCCGCTCCTGGCGGCGAAAGCCCGCGAGGGATCCCTGCTGGCGGTCTGCGAGATCCTGAAGGCTGCGGTGCTGGATACGGTATTATAATACCGTGTCCCAAAAAGTGCTGTTTTGAGGGCCTTTCACGGGTTTTTGCTTGACGTGCATGCATTACGCGGCTAAGTCAGCGCCCTCACCGGAGAACAGTGCCATGAAAACCTACTCGGCCAAGCCGTCCGAGATCGAGAAAAAATGGGTCGTCATCGACGCCGAAGGTCTCGTTGTTGGCCGGCTCGCAAGCCTTGTTGCCAATCGCCTGCGTGGCAAGCACAAGCCCAGCTACACCCCGCACATGGATTGTGGCGACAATGTCATCGTCATCAATGCCGCCAAGGTGTTGCTGACCGGCAATAAGCTGAAGGACAAGGTTTATTACCACCACACCGGTTATATCGGTGGCATCAAGGAGCGTACGGCTGGCGCCATCATGGCCGGCAAGTTTCCTGAGCGCATCATCGAGAAGGCGGTCGAGCGCATGATCCCGCGCGGGCCCTTAGGGCGCAAGCAGCTGGCCAATCTGCGCGTCTATCCAGGTACCGAGCATCCACATGAGGCCCAGAAGCCGGAGCCCGTGGACATTGCCTCGATGAATCCCAAGAACACGAATTATCGCAAAGCGAAGGTGGCCTGATCATGGCGGATGAAGTGAAAAGCTTCAGCGAGCTGAAATCGACGCTGATCAAGGCGCCCACGCCGGAAGCGCAGGCCGAGAAGGCTCAGTCGTCTCATCCCAACCGTGACGCTCTTGGCCGTGCCTATGCTACGGGCAAGCGTAAGGATGCGGTCGCCAGGGTCTGGATCAAGCCGGGGCGCGGCGTCATCACCGTGAACGGCAAAGAAGAGAAACTCTATTTTGCCCGCCCTGTGCTGCGCATGATCCTGCGCCAGCCGCTGATCGCTGCCAACCGCGATGGCCAGTTTGACGTCATCGTGAGCGTAAAGGGTGGTGGACTTTCCGGTCAGGCCGGTGCCGTTCGCCATGGCATCTCCAAGGCTCTGATTGCCTATGAACCTGCCTTGCGGGCGGCCCTGAAGTCGGGTGGGTTCCTGACCCGTGACCCGCGTACGGTTGAGCGCAAGAAATACGGTCGGCCAAAAGCCCGCCGCAGCTTCCAGTTCTCGAAGCGCTAAACAAACTCCCAGTCGTTGGCAAATGCCCCAGCGCCGTACCCCCGTACGGCGCTGGTTTGCGTTTGGGCGGAGGTCCGCCGTCCGCGGCGGGCGCTGACTGCGCCCCGCCGGCCGCGCCGGGAGCCGGCGCTGCATGGCGAAGGCGCAGATCTTGCGTGGGTGGGGTGTTGCGTGATGTAAAAAGTTCACTAATGTATGAATGAATAAAATGCCGTGATTAGGCGCGGCGGGGGGAGTGCGTGCAGCGAAAGGTACGCTGGGGGCATCGGGTGCAACAGCCGCGGGCGCAAATTGGGTCCGCGGGCTCTTACGGCTATGTGCCCGCTCTGCTCTGCGTCAACCCGACCCGTCAGAGGCCCGCGGGAACATCTGAGACAGTCAACGGGAAAGACCGCACATGACGACAACGCCCGGGGACAAGCAGGTGACCCGTGTCGCACTTGCTGCGGCCCTTGGCGCTTCGATCGAATGGTATGATTTCTTTGTCTATGGCACCGCCGCGGCGCTGGTATTTCCGAAGCTGTTCTTCCCCCATACGCTCAGTCCCTATGTCGCGCAGATTGCCGCTTTCAGCACGTTTGCTGTTGGATTTCTTGCCCGTCCTGTGGGTGGGGTTCTCTTCGGTCACATTGGCGATCGCTTTGGGCGCAGGACCGCTCTCTTCTTTGCTCTGCTCAGTATGGGGATTGCCTCGAGCTTGATCGGTCTGTTGCCCGGTTACGCGGTCCTTGGCGATCTCGCACCACTGACACTCGTCGTGCTGCGTGTTGTGCAGGGGCTTGCGGTTGGTGGCCAGTGGGGCGGTGCAGTGTTGCTAGCCGTCGAAAGCGGGCCAGCAAGCCGGCGTGGTTACTATGGCAGCTTTGCCCAAATAGGTGTTCCCGTCGGCCTCGTTCTTGCGAATGCAGTCTATTACCTGGCCGCGGTATGGCTTCGGCCCAACGCCTTCGCCAGCTGGGGCTGGCGGCTGCCATTTCTGTTCAGCCTGGTGATCGTCGGCCTTGGGATCTACATCCAGTTCCGGCTCGATGAGACCGCTGAATTCAGCCAGTCTCAAGCCGAGGCAAGACCGGTTGCGGCGCGCCGCATGTCGCCGATCCTCGAGGCAATCCTCGGGCATCCGCGAGAAATCGTACTGGCCGGAGGCGCATTCCTTGCCAACAATATCTGTTTCTATGTCGCCATCACCTACACCATCGCCTACGGGACTGCGACGCTGCATCTATCGAAGCTGGTCATGATCTCAGCGGTAATGATCGGCAGTCTGGTGATGATTCCGGCACTGCTGATCGCGGGCAGATTGTCTGATGCGTGGGGACGCATTGGCATATTCATGACGGGCGCCGCCCTGGCAGGGATATGGGCCTTCGCCATCTTTCCGCTGATGGATACGGGCTCACCAGTTCTGGTCGTACTTGGCATCGGGACCGAACTCATGCTGCTGAGCGTGATGTACGGTCCACAGGCAGCACTCTTTGCCGAATTGTTTCCCGTCAAGGTCCGCTATTCCGGAGCCTCCCTTGGCTATCAGCTGGGGGCGGTGGTTGGTGGCGGGTTTGCGCCCATCATCGCGGCCGCCTTGCTGGAGCACTTCGCAACGACCACGGCCATTGCCATCTACATGGCGGCCGCCTGCGCCATCTCGTTTGTCAGTACGTTTTTCCTAGGCAGCCAAAGCCGCCGTGTACGCGAAAGCGGGCCCCGGTTGCGCTGAAGCGGGCACCAGCTGGGGCGACATTCGCCCGTTTTGGGGTGGCGGCCTTGCTCATGAGATGGGCGCACGTCTGTCAACGTTGTTACGGCATGGGGCGCCATTTCCGGTTATGGTTGCGAACAGATCAGACTGTCCTAAATGCTGGTCCGCTTGAGTGTGAAGCGTGCCACGATATTGATCAGTAGCACAAAGCCGGTAACGAGGAGGGCCGCGGCGTATGCCAGTGCATTGGCTGAGGCAAAGGGTTCGTTGATAAAAGTCCAGATTGCATAGGTGAGATAGCCAATCGGGGAATGCGTAAGATGCCCGTCCCACATGAAGCTCGACCAGCCTGCGGTATAGAGCAGGGGCGCGGTTTCCCCGACTGAAATGGCCAGGGCAAGAAGGACGCCGGTGAGAATCCCTGGCAGTGCTGCAGGCAGGCAGATACGCAGAATGACGCGCCGATCACTGGCGCCCAGTGCATAGGCAGCTTCACGTATTTCTGCTGGTACCTGCTTTAGGGCGAGCTCGGTGGTCCGGCAGATATAGGGTAGGCAGATGATGGCAAGAACAATGGCTCCGGCAGCGACCGAAAAATTCCAGCCAAGCCACTCCACCATGGTGACATAGCCAAAATAGCCCATCACGATGGAAGGTACGCCCACCAGCACGTCGGCAAGAAAGCCAATGACCGAAGCCCAGCGGCTGTAATGGTATTCGGCGACATAGATCCCCGACGCCATCCCGAACGGTACCGCAAGAAGCAGCGCTCCACCTGACAGGACTGCGGTGCCTTCGATTGCGTTAAGGAGCCCGCCGCCACGGCCCTGGGTTACGGTGGTCAGTACGGTCGGTGTCAGGGCACTGAAGCCCCGTACGAACACCATTTCGAGGATCCAGACCATCAGGCCCGAGAGTGTGAGTAGCGCGAGGCCACAGGTAGTCCAGCCGAGCATCGTGGAAATCCGCCGCGTCCAGCGCATCTTGAGCGGTGGACGCCTGCCGTTGCCCGGAACGGAAGTGGGCAGAGTTGCCATGGCTAGGCTCCTCTCGCGGTCGAAAAGGTGCGGCCCCAGGCCGCGAGCATCAACCGCGCCGCAGCGTTGACGAGGACAGAGATAACGCAGAGCACGAGGGCAATCTCCGCCAGCGATTTTACTGCAAGTCCAGAGGGGTCCTGCAATGCGCTGTCGAGCTGCGAGACGATGAAGGCCGCCATGGTCGATATCGGCGAATAAATATTCTGGGGCAGGTAGTTGAGGGCGTTGCCGCTGACCATGAGCACGGCCATGGTTTCGCCAAGGGCCCGGCCCAGGGCGAGGAAGGTGGCGCCAATCAGGACCCCGCGGGTGCGTGGCAGCAGGATGTAGCGAATGGCCTCAAAGCGGGTTGCGCCCAGTGCGATCGAGGCTTCCTTGAGAGCGACCGGCTGGCTGACAAGTGCATCGCGCAATGTCGCGGTGATGAGCGGTACCACCATCATGGCCAGTACGATGCCCGCCGTCAGCAGACCATAGCCACTGCCGGGAGGGCCGCCGAAAAACGGAACCAGGTCCAGCCTGGATGCCAGAAACGGGAAAACATGATGGCCAAGGAAGGGGATAAGGACGACGTAACCCCAAAGGCCGAAGACCACGCTCGGGATGGCGGCGAGGAGCTCAACGAAGAGCGAAATCCAGGTACGAAGCTGCCCTGGTATGGCCTCGGCCAGAAACACGGCAGCGCCAGCACCAACTGGAATCGCGAACAGCAGCGCAATGATGGTCGACAGGAGCGTTCCGGCGATGAGGAAGAGGATGCCATATTCGGCGCCGGGCTGGATCGAGACCCCGGCTGACATCACAGGATCGGCATAGAGGTTGCCGAGGTTCCACATGTCGCGAAAGGCAAAGCCCCAGCCGTTGAAGCGAATCGCCGGCCAGGCATAAGCTGTCAAAAACACGAGGATGACCACCAGGCTCATCGGCAAGACGCCGGCGAGGATGGCGAGCCAGTTTCGAAACCTCATTGCTCTCGTGCCATATAAAAAATCAGGTCGGCGCCTGATGGCGCCGACCTTTTGCAGTGATAAGACGCTTAGTGGATCTTCGCAACCTGGTTCTCGCTCAGGCGGGCGATGGCCGCCGGCAGCGGGACGAAGCCAACCGCGCGCATGAAGTGGCTTGCCTCGCCACCCTTGGCGCTGATGCCCCAGCTCAGAAACTTCTTGAGTTCCATGGCGTGCTGGGCGGTCGGCTGCTTGGACTTCACGATCGCGTATTCATAGTTGATGATCGGATAGGATTGCGCACCGGGAGCAAAGATCAGGCTGATGCGCTCATCCGCAGGAGTTTTTGCCGCAGTTGCCTCGACGGCAGCCTGGACGGTTGCCGGGGTCGGCAGCACGAACTTGCCGGCCCGGTTCAGCAGACGGGCTTCGCCAAGTTTGGCAGTGTCCGTGCTGTTCTTGTAGCTGATCCCGATGTAGGCAACGCAATATGGCGTGGTCTTGCAGGCGTTGACCATACCGGGGTTGCCTTCAGCGCCGATACCACCCTGTACCGCTGGCCAGCTGATGGTCGTGCCATAGCCAACGTGCTGGTTCCACGAGGGGGTGCTGAACGAGAGATACTGCGAGAAAATGAAGGTGTCACCGCTGCCATCGGTACGATGGACTGGAACGATCATCTTGTGCGGCAGCTTGACGCCGGGGTTGAGCTTGCGAATGCTGGCGTCGTCCCAGAATTTTACCGTTCCGCTGTAGATGCCCGCGAGAACCGGACCGCTGAGGTTCAGGTGTTTGTTATTGAGGCCCGGAACATTGTAATTGACCATCTGCGAGGAGATGGCCAACGGAATGTTGAGCATGTCCGGATGCACTTTCATCTGGGCATTGCTCATGTAGGCGTCCGAGGCGCCGATCTGGGCCACGCCCGAAATCGCTTCAGAAATGCCCGTGCCGCTGCCGGTGCCCTGGGTGGTGATCCGCACGCCCGGATTGGACTTCGCATAAACCGGGACCCAGAGATTGAACAGCGGATAAAGCAGGGTCGATCCTGTCTCCAGAAGCTGGGTCTGTGCCGCAAATGCGGTGCTGCCAATGGACAGCGCACCAGCCGCCAGCGCGGCCGCGGCCAACAGCTTCAATCCTGTCGCCGCCCGCTTGGGGCGCGCGCTCGCTATCGTCGTCTTCAAACTTGCCTCCTTGCCGTAGCCAAACCACGGCGCTGTGATTCCCCACTAGTCCCCTTCAGCTGCCAGGACGGCACGCTGGAACAAGCGGGCGCAACCTAGAAATGTTTTGTGACAGAACGACCGCGACAATTATTACAGTTCCGTAATATACAGCGCTGGTCTGGGGATAAGTGGTCCAGCTCGGGCGCGAACCACATCCCTTTGGCTAACGGAACTTGCGGGGAGAGGCAGTCCCAAGAGCCGAGGCATCGCTGCCGGGCGAGGCTTGGGCTATCTAGGTCGCTCACAAGGAACCCAGACCATGGATTTTGAAGAGTTCAGGCGCAGCGGCCACGACTTTGTAACCTGGATGGCCGACTACCTCAGTCAGATTGAAGGCTACCGGGTGCGGGCTCAGCTCGAGCCAGGCGCCATTCTGGCCCAGCTGCCCGAAGAGCCGCCGCAAAATGGGGAAGCTATCGACGAGATCTTTGCCGACTTCCTACGGATCCTCTTGCCCGGTATCACGCACTGGCAGCATCCGCGGTTTCTCGCCTATTTTCCGGCCAACTCCTCGCCACCCTCCGTTCTTGCCGAAATGCTGACGGCGACCCTCGGCGCGCAGTGCATGCTGTGGGAAACCTCGCCGGCAGCAGCGGAGCTCGAACAGCGCGTCATGGAGTGGCTCGGCGGACTTGTCGGGCTTGGCCCGGTGTTTACTGGCTCGATCCAGGATTCGGCTTCAAGCGCGACTTTGCTCGCGATCATCGCGGCGGCCGAGCGCGCCAGCGGGGGCCGATTTTCTCGCGACGGGCTCGCTGGCGGGCCTCGCTTGATTCTTTATTGTTCGGCGGAGGCGCATTCCTCCGTCGAGAAGGGCGCCCGTATCGCGGGCATAGGTGCCGCCAATGTGCGGAAAATTCCAGTCGATCAGAACGGCGCGATGATCCCCGCCGCATTGCGGGAGGCGGTCCGGACCGATCGCGCCAATGGCCATGTTCCGGCCTGTATTGTCGGCTGCTTTGGTACCACGGGGGTCGGCGCGATCGACCCCCTTGAAGAGCTGGCCGCCATTGCCCGCGCCGAGAGCATCTTCCTGCATGTCGATGCGGCCTGGGCCGGTGCGGCGCTGATCCTGCCCGAGCTGCAGCATCGGGCTGTGGGGCTGGCGGCCGCCGACAGCATCGTTCTTAATCCGCACAAATGGCTGATGACCAATTTTGACTGTTCTGCGTTTTTCATGCGTGAGCCGGCGCAGCTTGCCCAGGCCCTGTCCCTGACCCCGACTTATCTGGAAACACGCTCTGCCTCTTCAATTCCCGAATACCGCGACTGGTCGATTGCCCTCGGCCGGAGGTTCCGTGCGCTCAAGCTGTGGTTCGTCCTGCGCAGTTACGGGGTTGACAACCTCAGGGCGAAGATCCGCTCAGATCTTGGCGCGGCCGAACGGCTCTGCGGCCTCATCCGCGCCAGCGCGGATTTTGAGCTCACCAGTGGGCCCAACCTGGCACTGCTCAGTTTTCGCTATGCCCCCACGGACGTACAGGATCTTGATGCCCTCAACGACAGGCTCCTACGCACTGTGAATGATGAGGGCTTTACCTATCTGACCAAGACACGTCATCGCGGCCAGCTCGTAATCCGCATTTCGATCGGTCAGACTTACACCACCTGGCGCCATGTCGAGGAAAGCTGGTACCACATTCAGGATTGCGCCCGCCGGCTTGCGAGGTGACGTGGCGCACAGTTTGGGTTACACACCGGGCTATGAATACGATCTTCGTCGATGGAGCGGCCGGGACCACCGGCCTTGAGATAGGTGAGCGGCTCGCGCATAGGCGTGACCTTCAGTTGCTGGCGCTGGGCGAAAGTGCGCGCAAGGATCCGGCGGCAAGACGGGAGGCGCTGAACAGTTCCGACGTGGTGATCCTCTGTCTGCCGGATGCGGCCGCCCGTGAGGCGGTGCAGCTGATCGAAAATCCGCGCACCCGGATCATTGATGCATCAAGCGCCCATCGTACCGCGCCTGGCTGGATCTATGGCTTTGCCGAACTTCTTCCCGGGCAGGGTGAACGCATCGCGACGGCGAGGCTGGTAAGCAATCCCGGGTGTTATCCGACCGGGTTCCTCGCGCTGGTGCGTCCGCTGGTTGATGCGGGCCTGATCAGCCGTGACGCTGCGATCACCGTCAACGCGGTCTCGGGCTATTCTGGTGGCGGCAAGACCATGATAAATGAATTTCAAAGCAACGCCGCCAGCGCGGGACCGCGCATCTACGCAACATCACTGATGCATAAGCACGTTCCGGAAATGCAGCAGCATGCAGCCCTGCACCATCCACCGCTCTTTGCGCCCAGTGTGGGCAATTTTTATCGTGGCATGGTCGTTGAAGTCCCGTTGTCGCTTTGGGCCATGGCCGGGCGCCCAACTGCGCGTGCCCTGCGTGATATCCTTGCCGCACGCTATGCCGACTGCGAACTTGTTGCCGTCGCAAGCGAAGAGGAATGTCAGGCAACCACAGAGGTTAAGGCTGAAAGCCTCGCCGGTACAGATCGACTCAAACTCTACCTCTTTGCAAACGAAACCACCGAGCAGGTGCGCCTGGTGGCAGTACTTGATAATTTGGGCAAGGGTGCAGCAGGTGCGGCCGTGCAGAACCTCAACCTTATGCTGGGACTTCCTGCTGCCACTGGCCTTTTTAGTTAGGTTCCCAAGGAGCGCTGATGTACCGGCCCAGAGCCTTTGCAGTTGACGAGGTAAAGGCCCTGCACGCTGCGATCCGTGCGCGCGTTCTTGCTACTGTTGCGGTGGTGGAGGACGGGGACGTGCACTTGGCTTACGCACCGGTCGTCGTGGATGAGGATGGCCGGTTCGGGAGCTTGCGCTTCCATCTGGCGCGCCAAAATCCCGTGACAAGCCTTCTGGACGGAGCAAAGGTCAAGGTCTCGTTTCTGGGTCCGGATGGCTATGTTTCTCCGGACTGGTATGCCGCAGATGGATTTGTGCCGACCTGGAATTACATCGCGATTGAAGGGGAGGGGGTCGCGCGCCGTCTCGAAGGCGATGCGTGCGAGACTGCCCTTGCCGATCTTTCAGCGCAGCAGGAAGCAAAACTGGCTCCCAAACCGTCCTGGACCATGGCGAAGCTGACAGCCACAAGGCGTCATCAGCTGCTGGATGCCATCAGCGTCTTTGTGCTGCCGCTCAGCCGGCTTGAGGGCAAGTTCAAACTCAGCCAGGACAAGTCTGCTGCCGATCGAGCAGGCGTTGTGCAGGCACTGAAAGCTCTTCGGGACCCGGACGCCACGACACTGGCCCGCGTTATGAACATGCACGGTTCAGGCCAGTCGGTGACGGTTGACAAGACTGGAGTAGGCAAGGTTGGCGGTAAGCACGAGCCCTAAAATGGTTGCTGCCATTGGCCTGGCGCTGTTGTCATAGACAAGGCTAGCAAGGGTGGCGCCCAGGGTGCCGACGCCAAATTGGCCCGCTCCCATCAACGCGGAAATTGCACCCACCCGGTTGGTGTCGCGGGCGAAGGCGCAAGCCAGTGCATTGGGCATGTTGAAACCGAGCATTGTCATCATGGCAAAAAGTGGAACAAGTATGCCCCAAAGCCCGCCCAGGCCTGTGATCACGCACAGCAGCATGATCAGCGCGACGCTCAGGATTGTACGACTTGCCCAACCCAACAGCACGTGCGGGCGGTGCGTGCGTAGCAGCCGTATATTGAGCTGGCTAGCTGCGATATAGCCAATGCCGTTGATGCCGAAAATCCAGCCGAAATCCTGTGGCCGGATGCCATATATGCCAATCAGCACAATCGGCGATACGGCAACATAGACCGAAATCGCGGACTGGTTGAAGGCGCCCGTGACGATGTAGCCCAGGGCATCTTGATCCCGTAGCACGCTGTGAAAGCTCATCGCGACCTTCTCACGCGCCGCTGCCTGGGCGGCATCGTTCGAACGCGATTCAGCGAGCAGAATGCCGACCGCGATGAGGGTAAGCGTACCAAGTCCCGCCAGGAGCAGAAAGATGATGCGCCAACTGAACCCGTTGCTCAGGAGCACGCCACCGAATAGTGGAGCGAGAATAGGCGAGACCCCCATCACCAACATCAGCCTGGAAAACACCCGGGCACTGTCTTCCATATCATAGTGATCGCGCACGATGGCCCGGCCGATGACAACCCCGGAGCAACCTCCGATAGCGGTCACGATGCGTGCGAGCATGAGGGCTGCGAAACTGGGGGCAAAGGCGCTGCCAAGGCAGCCAAAAATATAAAGTGCAATGCCAACCAGAAGCGGAGTGCGGCGCCCCTTGCGGTCAGAGAGCGGACCGTAAACGAGTTGCCCCGTGGCCATGCCAAGGAAGAAGATTGCAACGGTGAGTGAACCCTGGCCGGCAGCGGTGTGCAGATCCTTCTCAATGGCACCAAGGCCCGGCAGATACATGTCGGTGGCGAGTGGCCCGAGCGCCGTCAAGGTCCCAAGCAGACCAATGAGCCCTACCGAGCCCGGACGCAGCGTCGACAGCCAGGAGCGTCTTGCACTCAAAGGGCGCGTCCGTTCGTTTCTGATCAGCTAGATTATTCGGACTTGACCTTCACGTACGTGCCTGGTGCATCCTCGAGAGCGGGTAGCTTGCCATCACCAGGATGTCGCGCCGGAACCTGTTCCCCGGAAAGAGGTCCCAGCCAGGAAATTAGGTCCGGCCACCAGGAACCCTTGTGCTCCACTGCTCCTTCAAACCAGCTATCGAAGCGCTCGGGCAGGGTGTCATTTGTCCAATACTGGTACTTCTGTGCCGAGGGTGGATTGACAACCCCGGCTATATGGCCGCTGCCGGCCAGTATGAAGCGAACAGGGCCGCCCATGAGGTGTGTGGTCTTGTAGATGGAACGACACGGAGCGATATGGTCCTCGCGCGCGCTCTGCAGATAGACCGGAATAGTGACGCGCTGCAGATCAAGATGGACATTGTCGAGCGTCAGTTGCCCCTTGGCGAGGGCGTTATCGCGATAGAATTTGCGCAGATAGAACAGATGCGCGGCGGCAGGCATGCGCGTTGAATCGGCGTTCCAGTAGAGCAGATCGAAGGGCATTGGTGCCTTGCCCAGAAGGTAATTGCTGATCACGAAAGACCAGATGAGGTCATTTGCCCTCAGCATGTTGAAAGTAGTCGCCATCTTGCTGCCTTTAAGGACACCTCCACCAGCCGTCATCGTTTCTTCCAGGGCCTTGAGCTGCGGGTCGTCAATGAAGAGCGACAGGTCTCCGGCTTCGGAAAAATCCGCCTGAGCCGCGAAGAAGATGGCGGCGGCAACGCGGTCGTCCTGGGTTGCGGCCATATAGGCCAGGGCGGCAGATAGGAGGGTGCCGCCAATGCAGTAGCCGATGGTGTTGACTTTACGCTCACCGGTGGCGGCATGGACGGCGTCAAGCGCGGCAAAAATACCTTCGCGCATGTAGTCGCTAAAGCTCTTTTGGGCCAGCTGGGCGTCGGGATTGACCCATGATACTACAAATACCGTGTAGCCCTGCTGTACCATCCAGCGGATGAAGGAGTTCTCTGGCTTGAGATCCAAAATGTAGAATTTGTTGATCCAGGGCGGAAAGATCAGCAGTGGCCGCCGGAAGACGGTTGCCGTGGTTGGAGCAAACTGCAGAAGTTCGATCAGGTCATTGCGAAAAACCACTTTGCCAGGAGCTGTGGCAATGTTTTCGCCAATGCGAAAGCTGTCGGCCGACTGGCGTATGGCGAGATCACCACCACCCCGCTCCATGTCAGCAAGCAGATTCTTGAGCCCGTTGATAAGGTTTTCGCCATTGCTGTTGAGGGTTGTTCGTAACACCTCAGGATTGGTCAAAACGAAATTGCTCGGCGCAATCGCATCGGCAAACTGTTTAGTATAAAATTCGATCCTGCGCTTCTCATGCTCATCAAGGCCCTCCACCTTGGATACAGTGTCTTGAAGCCAGTTGGCGGTAAGCAGATAGGACTGTTTGATGAAGTCGAAGATCTGGATCTGCTGCCAGTCCGGATCGCGGAAACGTTTGTCCCCAGGACGGGGGCTGACGAGTGGCTCGCTCTTGCCACCGAGCATGGAGCGGGCAGTACGGTCCCAGAGCTCGACATAGCTTTGCCAGAGTTTGCTCTGGGCCTGGGCAAGTAGGCTTGGATTGGAGGCCATCGCCTTGGCCAGCTCGAAAAATGCGCCGGTCAGGTTGAGCGGGTCTACCGGCTCGCGCAGCGCGCGCTCTCGCTGATGGAGGATGAAATCGCCGATTAGCTTTTGCGCCTGGGTACCGACCCGTACCATGTTGGCGGCAAATTCGGCCGGGTCATTGATCTGCCAGGTGACGGCGGTAGGCTCTGCCGCCTTGGGCGAGGCCTCTGCTGTTTTGGGCTCTGCCGGGCCCTGTGCCGGGGGCTTGGTGCTGCCTTGGGTCTTGGCGGAGGCTTTGGCGCGCGGCCGTGCAGCCTTGGGCGGGAGTGGGTCTTTACTGCCAGTCTTCGCCATGTCCGGGGCCTTCTTCGTGTGAATATCCAATAACCGCCAAATATTGCCGGGGCAAGGCGGGGCCAGACGTTGGTGACGGCCAAGACCATCTACGAAAATGGTTGGGTGCTGGATCGCAGGATCACTTGGAACCGACGGCGCCCGCCTGTATACGCATGAAGGAGCCGTAAAGGTGCGGCATGCAGACGGAGGTAGGCATGGTTCTGGGTCTGACCGGTGATCGCAAAGCCGTGTGGCGCTTTGTGGTGCTGGCTCTGCTGGCCACGAGCCTTTCTGGCTGCTCGGTCGTGCCGGGCTGGGTTGACCCAGGCAACTGGTTTGGTCCCGATCTTCCATCGCCGCAGGGCGACAACGGCCAGACGCCAAACCTTGCCAATATTCCGTCACGCCCCAACGCGGGGTCGTCCCCCCAGGAACGGCGCGCTATCGCGCATTCGCTGGTGGCCGCCCGTCAGCAGGTCCAGTACAGTACCCAGCAGTTGCGCGGCGACACCCTGCCGGCAGCGCCCCCGCCCGGAGGCGGGCAACCTGTCGGGCCAGCCCCCGCGGGCAGCGCTGCCGCTCGAGCCGCCGCTTCTGGGGCTCAGACGGTTACCACCTCCCAGATGCCTGCAGTGGAGCCCTCAGCGGCCACCCAGGCGGCAGCAGTTCCGCCCGTGCCCACAACATCGAGCTCAGCACAGCCTGTCCAGGCGAGATCCGCGGCGGTTTTGCCGGCCGTGGCGGCTGCCCCGGAGGCCGGATTTGCCCCCTCCAAAGCGCCCCCCCTGGCGCCGTCGGTAGCCAATTACGTGCCGCCACAGATCATGTCACGCTATGCCAGTACCGCTCCGATTGGCCCGGCTCAGGGGGCGCCGCGCCAAGCCAGTCCGCAGGTTGCTAGCATCGGCCCGGCGGCGTTGGGCCCAGCCACTTCTTTGCGTCTTGCCGCGCCCACCCAAATCCAGTTTATCCATGGCGGGACCACGCTCACTGCCGGCGCGCGCAAGAGCGTGATCGCCTTCGCCAAAGCGTTTGTTGCCCAGGGCAGCAAAGGCTATGTGCAGGTGATGGGCTATGGTGGCTCCAGTCATGCGAGCGTCGGCGCCCTGGAGGCCAATTTTGCCCGCGCCCAGGTGCGGGCCCGTCAGGTAGCTGACCTGCTTATCAAATCAGGCGTGCCAGCAGCAAAGATCCTGATCCAGGCGCACGGCCAGACGCCAGAGGGTCAGACTGCTCTGGCGGAGATCGCCCTGAAATAGAACCAGAGCCCGCGCGCAGTCCCGCAGGCGGGTGGGCGCGCGCGAAACGGTCCGCCCCAACGTGATGTTGAACCATGCAAACCGAATTTCACCGCATCCGGCGGTTGCCGCCCTACGTCTTTGAAGAGGTCAACCGACTAAAGGCCCAGGCCCGAGCAAGGGGCGAGGACATCATTGATTTTGGGATGGGTAATCCGGATATGCCCACTCCCGCCCACATCATCGACAAGCTGGTCGAGACCGCCCGCGATCCACGCTCCAACCGCTATTCAGCATCACGCGGCATCAAGGGGCTGCGCAAGGCCATGGCGGGATATTATCTGCGTCGCTTTGGCGTAAAGCTGGATCCGGATCGTGAAGTGATCGCTACGTTGGGCTCCAAAGAGGGTTTTGCCAATCTGGCCCAGGCCATCACTGCGCCGGGTGATGTCATCCTCGTGCCTAATCCGGCCTATCCGATCCATGCCTTCGGATTCATTCTGGCGGGAGCGGCCATACGCCATGTCCCTGCCACGTCGCCGGAAGAGTATCTGCGTAGTCTGGACCGGGCTGTCCGTCACTCGGTGCCACCGCCGACGGCGCTGGTAGTCAACTATCCCTCCAATCCAACGGCGCAAGTGGTGGGCCTCGACTTTTATCGCGAGATCGTTGCCTTCGCGAAACGCCACGAGATCTGGGTTCTGTCCGACCTTGCCTATGCCGACATTTACTTTGATGAAGCCAACCCGCCGCCGTCGATTCTTGAAATCGAGGGGGCCAAGGATGTCGCGGTGGAGTTTCAGTCTCTGAGCAAATCCTACGCTATGCCCGGCTGGCGCATGGGTTTCGCCGCTGGCAATGAAACCTTGATCGCGGCATTGGCGCGCATCAAGTCTTATCTTGATTACGGCGCCTATACGCCAGTGCAGGTAGCAGCGACGGCGGCACTCAATGGGCCGCAGGACTGCGTTGCCCAGATGCGCGCAATCTATCGTGCCCGACGTGATGTTCTGATTTCAGCCATGGCTAACGCGGGCTGGCACATTCCCTCACCACCAGCCTCGATGTTTGCCTGGGCACCCATTCCAGAAGCGATGCGCCATCTGGGTTCGCTCGAATTTTCGAAGCAGCTTCTGGCGCATGCCAAGGTTGCTGTCGCTCCCGGACTGGGCTTTGGCGAATATGGCGAAGGGTATGTGCGTATCGCACTCGTTGAAAACGAGCAACGCATCCGCCAGGCGGCACGTAATGCCAAGCGGTTTCTCAGCATGGCACGCAATGATTCGGGTGCCCTGGAGAACGCTGAATGAGCCAGCCCCTCAGGATCGCGCTGGCGGGACTAGGCACTGTCGGAGGCGGCGTTGCCAAACTCCTGCTTACGCGCAAGGAAGAGCTGTCCGCTCGGGCAGGCCGGTCGCTTGAACTGGTCGCGGTGGGTGCGCGTGACCGCACCAAGCCGCGGGGAGCAGATCTGTCCGCCTTGACCTGGTTTGGTGATGCGGTCGCGCTCGCAAGTTGTGACGCTGACGTAGTGATCGAATTGATCGGTGGTGAGGAAGGGTCTGCACGCCGTCTGGTCGAAGCTGCTCTGCGGGCCGGAAAGCACGTGGTCACCGCCAACAAGGCGCTTCTGGCCCATCATGGTCTTGAACTTGCGCAGATTGCCGAGCGTCAGAATGTAGCCCTGCGCTTCGAAGCGGCGGTCGCAGGGGGTATTCCGATTGTCAAGGCGCTGCGCGAAAGCCTTATCGCCTATGGCATCAGGGCTGTACGGGGAATTCTCAATGGCACCTGCAACTATATTCTCACCCAGATGGAAGCCAGCGGTAAAAGCTTCGCTGAGGTCCTGCGGGAAGCTCAGAGTTTAGGCTACGCCGAAGCTGATCCCACGCTTGACATCGGCGGAGGTGACACCGCCCACAAGCTTGCGTTGCTCTCGGCCCTTGCATTCGGTGTAGCGCCGCGCCTTACACAAATTCATACCGAGGGTATTGCCCATATCACCCCGGACGACATCCGCTTTGCCCGCGAGTTCGGCTTTCGCATCAAGCTGCTCGGAATGGCGCGAGAGACCGCGCACGGGCTCGATCAGCGGGTTCAGCCGGCCATGGTGCGGGCTGGTACCCCGCTGGCGGATGTGGAGGGGCCTTTTAATGCTATTCTTGCGGATGCTGGCGAAGCCGGCCCGTTCTTCTTCGAGGGCCGTGGAGCCGGGGAGGCGCCGACGGCCTCCGCCGTGATCGCCGATCTGGTCGATATTGCCCGTGGTACCCATGGCGCCCCGTTTGGCCGGCCTGCGGCTGATCTGAAATCCGCTGTGGGTGAAGCTCCAGACCGGGTGTCGGCATATTATCTGAGGTTTGAGGTGCTCGATTTGCCTGGTGTCCTGGCTGAAATCGCAGGTCGACTGGCCGAAGCCGAGGTCTCAATTGAGAGCATGATCCAGCGCGGCCGTTCTCCGGGCGAGCCCGTGGCCATCGTCATGATCACCCATGAGTGCGCCGAGTCCCGTGTCACGGATGCCTTGAAGGTGATCGCCACCTCAGACAAGGTGCTAGGCAGTCCGTGCATGATTCCGATGGAAGCCGCCTGAACGGTTCCATCCGGCATGGGGAGCTGGCATGAGCAAGGCCTTGGATCGCGCCTTTGCACTCGAAGCTGTTCGGGTGACAGAGGCAGCAGCACGTGCTGCGGCACGGTATGTTGGCCGCGGCGACGAACATGCTGCCGACGAAGCCGCAGCAGGCGCGATGCGCGAGGCATTTTCCCATCTGCCGATCAATGGCCGTGTGGTGCTGGGTGAGGGCGAATGCGAGGACGTTTCAGTCCTGTTCAGTGGTGAAGTTGTAGGCAGTGGCGGGGTGACCGTTGATCTCGCTCTTGATCCTTTGGAAGGCAGCACCCCAACGGCAAAATCTCTGCCCAACGCTCTGTCGGTACTCGTCATTGCCGAACCTGATACACTGCTGACGGTGGCTGACCTTTATATGGACAAGATCGCGATTGGGCCGGGTTATCCGTCGGGACTCATCGATCTCGACCAGGATCCTGCCGAGAATATCGTGGCACTGGCTAAGGCCAAGCATGTTCCGGTCGGTGATATCACCGTGTGTATTCTAGATCGTCCGCGTCACAGCCAGATCCTTGAACGCGTGCGTAGCTCTGGCGCAGCGGTCAAACTCATCGATGATGGTGACGTCGCGGCGATAATTGCCACCTGCGACCCGCATAGCGGCATCGACCTCTATCTGGGCAGTGGCGGAGCGCGTGCAGGAATCCTCGCTGCTGCAGCCCTGCGCTGCATTGGCGGTCAGATGCAGACGCGGCTGGTTATCCGCAACGACGAAGAGCGTATGCGTGCGGCGCAGTTTGATCTGAATGATGGACGCCGTAAATATGAACTCACTGATCTGGTAGGAGGTGATGTCATCTTTGCTGCAACCGGCGTAACCGATGGAGCGTTGCTGAATGGTATCAGGCGTGTGAATGGTTACACTTTTACACAGAGCGTCGTGATGCGTGCGGCAAGTGGGACGGCACGCTACGTGCGCGCCCGTCATCGGATCTGTGATGGACTTTGAGGGTCTCTCGAAAGGTGCCGGCACCTTTTCATTCGAACGCTCGTTTTCGGGCAGATCCTGGTCAACGCGAATATTTGATCCGGCTGTTGCGGGGGAGTTGAGTGAGACAGCGCCATTATCGCCGGTACTTGCCCAGATCCTGGCAGCGCGGGGGGCCACCCCGGGGGCGCTGGCCGATCTTCTGCAGCCAACTCTGAAGCGACTACTTCCCGATCCACTGGAGTTGACCGACATGGAGCGGGCCGTCGAGCGCGCAGTTTTTGCCCTTGAGCACGACGAGCACATTGCAATCTTTGGTGATTACGATGTCGACGGATCGTGTTCCGCAGCACTCCTCAGTCTTTTCTTGGAAGCGGTAGGTAAGCCCGCCCGGGTTTATATCCCTGATCGTATGCGCGAAGGCTACGGACCTAATATTCGGGCATTGAGTCTGCTCAAAGATGAGGGAGCTGGACTCGTGATCACCGTGGATTGCGGGGCCGGAGCCCATGCTGCGTTATCGGATGCGCGTGCTTTGGGGCTCGATGTGGTGGTGCTGGACCACCATGCAACGGACGAGCCAGTGCCCGCTTTCGCCCACGTCAATCCCAATCGCGGCGATGATCGCGCGCAGCTGGGACATTTATGTGCGGCAGGGGTAAGCTTTCTCTTTGTTGTTGCCCTCAACCGGCAATTAAGGGCTAGAGGCTGGTATTCCACGAGGGGTGTTACTGAACCCGAGCTTATGGCCTTCACGGACCTGGTGGCGCTGGCCACGGTCTGCGACGTGGTCCCATTGACCGGCGTCAATCGCGCCTTTGTTCGTCAAGGACTTCTGCGCATGGCTAACCGGCTGCGGCCTGGCCTTGCGGCACTCTGCGAAGTCTCCAAGGCCCGCAGTCCGCTTGGCACCTATGCGCTCGGATATGTGCTGGGGCCGCGGATCAACGCCGGAGGCCGGGTCGGGCGCTGTGATCTGGGCTGGAGCCTGCTTGCCGCTTCCGACTTGAATGTGGCGCGCCCCCTCGCAGTCCAGCTCGACCGTCACAATCGGGAACGCCAGGCCATTGAAGCTCTCATACTGGAGGAAGCTGTAGCACTAGCGGAACTCCAGCATAACCAGCCGTTCATTCTCCTGGCCGAGCCGGACTGGCACCCAGGCGTCGTAGGAATCATTGCCGGACGATTGAAGGATCGGTTTCTGAAACCCAGCTTTGTTGCCGGCCTGGTGGGAGGAGAGGGGCGCGGCTCGGCGCGTTCAATCCCCGGAATCGACATCGGCGAGGCGATCAGGCTGGCGGCCAGCCGCAAACTGATTGCCGGAGGAGGGGGCCACGCCATGGCGGCCGGTTTCTCGCTATCAGCAGCCCAAATCGAGGGTCTGCAGGGATTTCTGCTAGAGCATTTTGCCTCACAAGACGGCGGGGCTGCCCTTAGCGCCAGTCTGGCGCTCGACGCAGTTGTTGCCGCGTCAGCCTGTCGTGAGGAACTGGTTGAAGAATTTGAACGGATCGGGCCGTTTGGGGCCGGCAATTCTGAGCCGATCGTTGGCATTGCAGACCTTACCCTTGTCTATGTCGATGTAGTTGGTCAGGGCCATGTCAAGCTACGCCTGCGAGCGCATGCTGGAGTGCAGCTTGACGCGATCGCCTTCCGCGCGGCCGGAACAGAATTGGGCAAAGGCCTTCTGGCTTCACGCGGCAAGGCGATCCACGTTGCAGGGCGTCTTAGACTGGACGAATGGGCAGGCCGCCGGCGGGTTCAGCTTCAGCTCGACGACGCCGCGCCCGCCCAGGCATGAGAGCCCTTGCAATGCGGAAGTGGGCCGGCTATAGCGCCCCTGTCCACATGGCGGTGCTGACGCATCGCGGGCCTGCGCCCTTCGTCTATCGGTTAGGACTCAAGATTTTCAATCTTGCAAGAGGGGTTCGACTCCCCTAGGGCGCGCCAAGTGTTTTCAATGGCTTGTGGCCGAAGGCGCGAAGGCTAGACACTCAGGGTCTTGATATCTGGCATTTTGACAGTTTTGGGCTGGAAGCGAATACGGTTGGGATTTGCTCGGACGCGACCGGAATTGAATTCGAGTGACGATAGCCCCCTCATGCTTCTATCATCCGTTTTATAACACTCATGGGTAGCACAAGGCGCAGAGAGTCGGGCAATCGCACGAAGCCGTTGGCTTCATAGAAGGTTGCGGCGCGCTCATTGATTGCATCCACGACCATCATCGATGCGCCAATGGTGGAGGCGCTGGCATAGGTGCGACGCACGGCATCGGCGATGAGTATCGCACCGAGGCGCTGTCCTTGCCGGGTTGCCGATATTGCTAGCCGTCCGACGAGGATCGCCGCTACTAGTGGATAGCGAGGGATGTGCTTGCGTGCCGCAACTGGTACCTCTCCTTGCGGTACGGCCGTGGCGCAAAGAGTGTAGTAGCCAAGCACCATGCTTGGCTGCGTCGAAACGACAAGTACAAATACACCATTTGCCTTACGGCGGACATCCTGGCCTGCCTGATCCCGGATATAGCGATCGAGACTATCGATCCCGCAGGAGAATGTGCTTCGGTCGTGATGCTCTGCGAGGGCCTCGATCCTTAGATCAGGCCGGGACCCAGGCATCTTTACGACCCCACCCGCCGCTTGTGCTCGGCCAGCGCGCGTTGAAGTCGTTTGCTAGGCTCCGGCGGATGCATGAGCGTATCAAAGAATGCCTTACGGTCACGAGCCGACAACGCCAGTGTCTCATGCTCAGCGATGACCCGCCGAGCAGTATCGAGCAGCGCCGTGACGCAGAAATCGCTCACCTTGCGCCTGGACAGGCTGGCAGCTTGTTCGATCAAATCCTTAGATTCTTCATCGAGCCGAAAGCCGAGCCGCTCGTCTCGGTTGCGCGGCTTACGCTCAATTTTCGTTCGCTCGCGCGCCATGACGATCACTCCAGAACTCTAAAATAGGCGTGCAATGTGTGTCATATTGACGTACAAGTCAACACCTTCTTGCCACCGCTTCCTTGGCTGTGTGCCATACCCTTCGTTCAAGATCTCACAGCTATCCGGTAAGACTGGGAGCGACCATCAATCGCTAGCATTTTGCCAAGTTCTGGAAGGTACATGTCCGCTGGCCGCGCTGACCCACCACAGGATGCGGGCATTCGGTTCGAGCTTCTGCACGGATCAGGATTGAACCGTCGCAGATGGGGGCGAACCTCTCAATCGGTACCCGTTCTGCTCGCCTTCACCGATCTTTACCGACCTAACACGGATGCCGTGCAGATAGGCGGAACTGGTCTTGGCCAGGAGCTTGATTTGGGCCAGGCGATAGCTACTCGTTTGGGTGCGATTAAATCGCGCCACTGGCTACCATCGTTAGGAACTATTATGACCGAGTGTTGTGTCCTAGCGCCACGGACCACTTGCCTCTCGACGTGTTCAAGGCGAGACCATGGCTCAGCCCCTGGACACGAAAGTGAACAGCCGTTGGCCGGGAACCAGCACGTAGGGCTCGCCTGTCAGGCGGTGCGCGCCCACCGACATGAAGCCGTCGTGGCTGATGTCGAATGCCTGCTCGTTGAAACCGGCCTCCATGAACCAGGATCGGATCTTGGGTGTCAGATCTGGTGGACTGCGATGCCGCGTCCAGAGGACCAGCGCGCCGGGCGCGCACAGGCTAGGTAGAGCTGCTACCGTGCCCTGGATGTCCTTTGCAGTAATGTTACCGAAAATGCCGCATACCAAGACGATCTGCGCGGGGACCGCACCTACACAAACTTCGGTAACCCCAGCGTCGGCCTGCAGTATCTCAACGCCATCTAGCCCAGCCGCCTGGGCAAGCTGCCGCGCGACAGCGACGTTGCGGTCGTCCAGCTCGACCAGCCGGGCACGTACGTCGTCCCGGCGTGGGTGCTTGGCCAACACGCCGATCGCGTCCCGGCCCTGTCCCGCGCACAGGCTGATCAGGCGTATCGCCCCGGTGGGGAGACGATCGAGCTCGCGGCGAAGGTGCCCCTGCACAAGTTCCAGGCGACGCGATAGCATAGAATTTGGATTATCATAGTCTCGGTGCCATTCCGCCCAGTCCTGCATGCCGGCCTTCCTCCACGATCCTCCCTCAACGCTAGTCCCGCGATCATGCACGCGCAATGAAGGTCAAGCGGTCGGCGCCAGGTTTGAGCCATCCTGAAGCAATGCTATGGGGTCGATAGCTTTAGTCAACGGATGGTATTCTTGGTCGTGAGAGAGCAAACTACGGCGGCATTAATTCAGACTATTCGCATCAGCGATGAAGAGCGCTTGCTACTCGAAGTGGATTCCGAACAGGCGCATTTGCTAAGCGACAGCCAACGTGAGATTGCATTTGCAGCAGGATGAGGCTGCGCGCAGGGTTAGAAGAAGGACCGCGGTTAGACACTGCTGGTTATAGCCGCTTGATCAAATATGCAGTGGTTAGACACCTGTTCGGAAGCTAAGTTATTGAACAGTCGCAATTGTTTCCTAATTTTCAATCTTGCAAGAGGGGTTCGACTCCCCTAGGGCGCGCCATTGATTTCAAGTACTTGCGAGCATGCGTGCGAAGGTTAGACACACTCGCTCTTGAAGGTTTCGTCAAAAGCGAGTGTCCAGCGCCAATTTGGCGCGCGGACGGCAAACTTGTACGTGCCACAAAGAGCCTGCAAGGCTCGCGGGACGTTGACGTGGGTCCCTGCGCCCCGGTCGAGGAATAGGTTTAAAGATTTCCTCCATGGCAGGTGCCACTTTTAAGACCATCCAAAAAGGTATGGCGACATGAAGCGCCACGAGCGCATAGGAGCTACTTACTGAAGCAGGCTGTGGCATTCAGCATCATTCAGCCGCTGAGAGGGTCGGTATTCGTGCTACGTCGCTTTTCAATTTCTCGTCAACCGTCCGAAGATCGTGTTCGTTCTGCGGGCTCAGCCAGGATTCAGGCTTGGTGCCGATCAAGTTGGCGTGCCGCAGTGCGATGTTCGGTGTCACTAGTATCCTTTCATTAAGCAGATCGTAAAAGGTCTGGCGAGAAATGCCGAGCAGATCGGCAATCTCTGTCTTGGGACGCTTCAAAGCAGACAAAACGTCCTCGCGCAGCATGGTACCAGGGTGGATTGCGGGCAGTCCGGCAAGCAGCTTGTTTGGGCTCATCAGTGATAGTCCTCCACATCGACATCACTTGCGCTTTAGGAGCGTATCTATTCGTAGCACTATTCCAACAAGGCGCGCAGAAGGGGATGCGGTTGCGATGCAAATGGATCCACAACAGTCACTCCGGCCCAGGTGAAACCGTCTTGAAGATCCTGAGACAAAAGTAGCCGGCAGCCCGCGTGAGCCGTAGCCGAAAGGATTACCGCATCCCATATGCCCAATTGATGGTCTGACGCGAGATCGGCCGCGGCGAGCAAGATCTCTGGAGATGTCGGCACAACAGAAAATGCATCGCGCCAGCTCAGCAACGCATCACGCGCTTCGCTACGCGACTTTCCTGCCTTCTTTACCAGCACGTTGAAAAGTTCGCCGAGTACTTGGATCGGGATGACACAAACTTCCTGGGGAAGCTTGCGTATGATGGCTAACGCAGCCTCCCGTTGCTTGGTCCCGTTTATGCCTTCCGCATAGGCGAGAACGTTTGTATCGAGTGCTACCTTCACTGATCGTCCTCGTAGAGTTCCTCGCGCGTCCATCGTCCCGCATGCAGCACGGGTTGCGTTTCGAGGCGCGATAGCAGCGCCTCGCGAGCGCTTGCCGCCACACCCTCGTGCTTGCCCACAGGAATGAGACGCGCGACGGCTTTCCCGTGGCTGGTTACGACGTAGCTGTGCCCCTCACGAACCCCCCGCAGGAGCAGGGAGAACTTACGGTTGGCATCGGCAGCCGATACGGCCTCTTCCATCACATTCTCCATAAGTAGTTATATTATCTACTATTTAATGTTAGCCATTTCAAGCCACCGCCAGGAAACCGCAAGGGGCGGCGCCAAAGTCCTGTCTCGCATATTGGCTGGTATTGCCCCCACTGCTGCCCCTCGCAGCCCAGCTTTGACTGGCGCGTGCCAACAACCGACGAATACCGAAAGGAAGTTTGTAGCCAGGTCACTCGACGGCACCACCAAAGACGCGGTTAGACACTGCCAAGCATAGCCGGTTGATCAATCATGCAGTGGTTAGACACGTGTTCGGCAACTATGCCATTGAAGGGTCACCATTGTTTTCCAATTTTCAATCTTGCAAGAGGGGTTCGACTCCCCTAGGGCGCGCCATGTCATTACCACACTCTGAACTCCAATCGCGGCCGATTTCCGCCTGTAGACGGCGGCCAGGGAGCGCAGCAGTTCCGATTTCGGTCTAATAGTGCTGACATTCTGCCTGTAGCCTCCGAGGGGCTGGGTGAGGCATGCGGTTGGCATTGCTTTAAACCTGGGTGATTGCAACGGCCGAATTCTACGGCAGAGCGTTTTACCTCCTTTTGGGCGACAGAGATTACGCTGGGGTGTCGAGTGGGTGCGGGTTCGATGCGCTCGCGTTCGCTGGGACCGTCCATCACCTCGCATAGATTGCATTGCTGCTGCACGTTGAGTCAGAGGGTAGGGCTGCTGCCGAACGCACACGCGAGGATCAGTGCATTCGCCGCTTTCCCACTATGACGGTTGTTGCAAAGCCCTTTGACATGCTTGCGCTGCATCCCCACCGCCTCAGCAACTATCCTTGGCACAACTCCATTGGCCGCATGAACTCAGAGTCACTCGCCCGACTCGAAGCTGCGGTTCTCGCGGCAGTGCCAGAGGCGCAGGATGAAGATCGTCGCGTCCGCAATCTCGTAGCGCATCTCGTAGTTGCCGACGATGATCCTCCGAACCTCGCGCGGTTCATAAGGTTCCAGCTTCTCGCCGATCCGGGGATAGTCAATCAAGCGATCCGGCGCACGGGCAAGCTGCTGCACGACACGCGCCGCCGCGTCGAGAGCAACAGGTCGCAGATGCTCGTGCAGCCGCACGAGATCGGTGGATGCCTTCCTTGTCCACATGAGCCTCATTTGGAAGGCGGCGGCAGCGGCTTGTCAGTGTCGAGACTATCTGCCCAAGCCTGTACGGCTTGATGATCGATCACACGTCCGGCGTCCACGTCTTCCAAGGCTTCGAGTGTCATTCGGTGACGCTCCTCCTCCTGGTCAACCCAGGCGGCGAGTGCCTGCTTCACCACCCAACCGCGCGAGCGTTCGAGCCGTGACGCCATTGCCTCGACCTTCTCCGCAAGAGCGATTGGGACATGGGCGGTCAATACTTTGGTGTCGGTAGCCATGAAACATTTTCTATCAAGATGATTAAAATATAATCGAAGACGAGAGGGGGAGCAAGCTGGTGCGACAGTCTTTGTGTTGGTGCGGCGTCACCCCGCTGATACTTCCCTGCGGGACGCCTACGTGTCTGTGGGGACACTGGCTTGTTTCCTATTTCTTCAGCCCGGTCACGAGCAGAAGGTGCCTACAGCATCGCCGTCTGTTTGGGGCGCAAGGTTAGACAGCGCCGCTCCTAACCGGCTGATCTGAATGGAGAAGATTAGACGCCTGAGCGCCGAGCAAAGCATTGAACGCACTAGCTGAGGTGAGAGATGCCTTAGAGGGTATTCATAGCGCGACGCTTACTCAGACCTTCGCTGCGAAGGTGAACAGACGTTGGACGGGAACCAGCGCAGCGGGCTCGCCTGTCAGCCGGTCTGCCCCTGCTGACATATAGCCGTACTCTCTACCGCTAGGTCCTGACCGCAAGGCGGTTCCCTCGGACGCGTACGGATGGCTCGACCCCGCTGCGCCAAAGATCCAGATCGTCGGCAAGATCCTCGCGCATCGGATTGGTGAAGGCTCAATGCCGGAGCGTTACCCCTTGCCCCATCCCCGGCGGGACGACATCCACAACGTCATAGAGGTGTACAGAAGTACCCCAACCACCACCCATTTCAGCACACCCAGCGGCAGCGACTTAACCAGGAACGCAGCAACTAGCACACCGGGTATCCCGCCGACGGTAAGGCCGAAGGCAATGCGCCGATCGAAGCGACCCGAGCGATAAAAGCGGATCGCAGCTGCCGGCAGGATTACCGCGGCCGAAGACGCCATGATAGGAAAAACGGCCTTCGCGTTCATGCCAAGCATGTATGTGACAGCCATCGTTGGCGCGTAATTGCCGATACCTAGACTGGTAAGTGAACCGATCACCAGACTCGCAACGATCGCAACGGCCAGCGCCGCGCCGGTGAAGCCGGTCGTGCCCGCATTCAGGGACAGGCTGGCCATCATACTCATGGCCATGAAGCCTGCTGTGACCAACAACGCGATCGAGATGGCGCGCTGGATGGTCCGGCGCGGCAGATGCGACACGAACCCAGCGCCAAACCATGCTCCGACACCACCGGCAACCACCATGCTGATAATGGTCGGGAGGTTGATTAACCCGCCGAGCAGTATGATATAGATGATGGCCTCGGAAACGGTCGGTATGGCCTGACCGACGTTAAGCGTGCCGGGGATGTCGTCATGTTTGATGACGCGCCCGAGCACCATAGCGGCGGTAGTCGTCGCGAACGATCCTATCCCCAAGGTGTCGAAGAAATCGGTGACCACACCGAGCCCTAACAACATAGGCATCGGCGCTCGGCGAAGAGACCTGTCGGGTTCGCTCATCGGCACTCCTACAGAAGAGTCTGAAAAACCATTACGAAGGCATCATTCGCCGTGCGTCTGGATTAAGCTCCAACCACTAAGGCGCTTTCTTGTCTTACATCGAATACAAACTGGTTAGGCTACAGCACCAACTAGCCCACCGAGATGGTCTGGCACTTCCATCTTCAAACTGCACGCGTATGACGGTAGTTAGTCAGCCGCCCAATTCCACGAAGACTTTACTCTCCATGTCGGGTGGGTGGCAGCTTGTACGGTTCACAGACACGCATGTTTTACAGAATCGCGCGGCCGTCCAACCGCGTACGAAGGGTCGGTCCTCTCAACATCGGTATCGCGAATCCCGCATTACAACTTATAGCAATGGGTTCACATGTGCACCTCCGACACTCTCACCGGGGCGCTCTCTTTCAAGGTCGCAACTCCGACAGCACGAGCCGCTTTGTTATAGCGGGTGACGTCGCCCGCAAGCAGGCCATTGAACTGCGCCAGCTTGTGGTCGAGCTCCGACCCAACCGCATTGGCATTTGCGAGTTCAGAGGCGTTAGGCGCTCGGGTAGGATTGGAGACGCCCAAGCTTTGCAGATCACGGTTCAGTCGCGCCGGGAAATGCAAGTCGTCTTCAATCACATTGCGCTGAATAAGCGGATTGTAGACGCTGTTCTTGAGTATCATCAGCTTCTGGTTGAGTTCGCGACCAAGCGTGACGAGAGCCGTGTCTTTGTCGTGGCTAGCGGGGCGGTTGACTAAGGATTTTGTGATGTCATTCAGCTTGCTTTGCATGGCTGTGATACGGTTGAGCATCTCATGAAATGCGCTGAGCTGGTTACGGATCCTCAGGCTGAATTCCAAGTTCGCGCGAGCAATAGCCGGCGAGATTGGGCGGTTGGGGTCACCGCGCACTGTGACCGCTTCGCTTTGGGTGTGTCCGTCTGCGGTGACGGTCACCCTGTACGTACCCGGCATAACCGGCGGCCCAGAACGATGGCCAGGCTTCTTTTTATGCACAAAGGCAAGCGCGACGGCGGGTGCATAAGACATGTTCCAGCGAAATTCATTGACCCCGCGCATTTCTGGGCCAAAACCCGTATCGACGATATCCCCGGCAGCGTCGGTCACTACAATCTTGACCCGCGTGCGGTTGGCTGCCTTGTCCGCAGGCGTTCGATGTAGCTTGTCTTTTAGGTAATAGTCGATTGACACATCTTCAGGCTTGTGACGGCCAACCGCAAAGGAGTATTGCGTGCCGACAGATGGCGTAAACAAGTGGAAGTTCTGCTTTGCGATCTGTGCAGTCATTTCTTCCACTGGGCGTAAGTTGTCCAGCACAAACAGACCACGACCATGTGTCGCGACCACAAGCCCATGGTGCACAAATTTCAGGTCAAACACCGCAGCGGTCGGGAAATTGGCGTTCAATTTCTGCCAGGTCCGACCATCATTCTGTGAGTACCATAAACCAGTCATGTTGCCGAGCATCAAGAACCCTTTCATGTTTGGGTCCTCGCGCACCACCAGCACCGGCTGTTGCGGCAATCCTTTGGCTATGCTGTGCCAGGTTTTACCGTAGTCGTTGGTTTCATATACATATGGCCTGCGGTCATCCATTTCATGGTTGTCAAAGGCCACATATGCGGTACCAGCATCAAATGGCGACACTCCTATTTTGAACACACGTCCCCATCTGGGCGCCCCGGGTGGTGTTACCAAGTCCCAATGCTTCCCACCGTCGCGCGTCACATGGACCAGGCCGTCATCGCTGCCTGCCCACATGACTTTTTGATCCGTTGGTGCAAGTTCAAGTGACAAAAGGGTGTCGTAGGTCTCTGCGCCGGAGATGTCGAGGTTTACCGGACCGCCCGAGTAGCGCTGCTTGGCCTTGTCATTGCGCGTCAGGTCGGGACTGATGATTCTCCAGCTTTGCCCCGCATCAGATGATTTGAAAACGACATCGCCTCCTAGGTAGACGGTTTTGGCCGAGGTGGGGGACACGACAATCGGCGCGGTCCAGTTGAAGCGGTATTTGCGGTCCTTGCTTTCGGTGCTGGCCAACGCGCTATATGGCTGAATATTGGTCTGACTGCGTTTTGCAACGTTGTAGCGGACGATATGGCCGCCCTGGCCGTCTGCGTATATAATATTGGGGTTGGTGGGCGCGGGGACGACATATTGACCGTCACCCAGAGGAATATAGAACCAATATTGATCTATCACTTTTTTGTAGAACGGCAGGTGCGTGGGCGGCGGAACCGAAGGTCCGCACCAGCCTTCACCATCCTGCAATCCGCCGCACAGGTTGTATGGCTGGCTGCTGTCCGCGGCCACCTGATAGAACTGCTCAATGGGAAGGGTGTTCACAAAGCGCCAGTGCGCGCCGGCATCCAGACTTATGTATACTCCGGCGTCTTCTCCATCGATCATGCGGCTTGGATTAGTGGGGTCCTGCCAGAAAGAATGATGGTCCGTATGCACGCCGTAATCTATCGGGTGGGCGCTGTGTCCTCCGTCGTCTGATTTCATCAGGAACAAAGAAGTAAAGTACAACTCGTTTTCGTTATGCGGGGCGACGTAAACATGCGAGAAATAAAATGGGCGAACGTCGAGCGCGTAGTTATCGCTTACCTGTTGCCAGTGACTGCCTAGATCATGAGAACCGAACAACAGCCCGTGTCCGGGACGCGTCTCGATCAGGGCGTACACATGATGGGGGTTGCTCGGCGCTACGGCAACGGCGATGCGTCCGAGCGGCGGCTTGGGGATACCATTTCTCAGTTTGGTCCAGGTGTCGCCGCCGTCCGTGGAGCGCCACAGTCCGCTATAGCTTCCGCCATCTTCAAGCTTCCACGGATAGCGCTGCGCCTGCCACATGGCGGCGAACAGTATCTGTGAGTTGGCGCCGTCTGTGGTGAGATCAATGGCGCCGGTGTGGTTATTGATAAACAGCACCTTTTTCCAAGTCTTGCCGCCATCGGTGGTTTTGAACACGCCTCGCTCGGCATTCGGACCCCAGACGTGGCCCAGTACTGCCACCCACACGATATTGCTGTCGTGCGGATCAACCACCACTTTGGAGATGTTGCCCGCATTCTTGAAGCCCATGAGGGTCCAGGTTTTGCCAGCGTCCTTGGATCGATACAAACCCGCGCCGCTTAGCACATCATTTCGGATATTTACTTCGCCGGTCGCCACCCACACGATATTCGGATTTGACGGGTCGAGCACTACATCGCTGATGGAGGCAGTCGGCTCATGGGTGAATATTGCTTTCCATTGATACCCACCATCAGTGGATTTCCATACCCCGCCGCTGGCCGCACCCACGTAGTAAACCTTAGGATTTCCTGGAATGCCCACTACTGAGGAGACCCGGCCACCCATAATGGATGGGCCAAGGTTGCGGAATGCGAGGTTGTGGAAGGGGTCCGCACGAGCAGGCGCTGCGGTTGCGTGTGCCATGCCTGTAAGCACCGACAGCAACAGGCTGCAGGCAAACACAATGCTGGAATGCTTCATGTCGGTCCCCCTCAAGACAGGCTTATACTAACCGATATTCCCCGCATGGTCCAAAGATGACGCGGAAAGTGCCGCAATTTTGAAGTCTAAGTACGCGGGACCGGCCTGGTCGGAGCGCTGCGGAGTCCTCGTGCCAGCAAAAGCAGCCAGGAGACTGGGCTGGCCCGATTTTAGTGGTATTCTGACGCACTCTTCCTGTCTTTGCGGTGCACTCTGCGTCCCTGGTCTCACGCCGGAAGGCGTCGTAGGAGCATCCCCCAATCATTATCAAATTCTCCGCGAACAGGGGGCGAGGGACCGCGATTTCCACCATCTGTTAGGCGACATGGCGAGCATGGGGGATGATCCACGCGCTGATCTTGAAGAGATTCTCCCACAGGCGGTCAGCGACCAGTTTTTCACCGTTTCCGCCAGGGCCAGGGCTGCATCCGATACCTTTAAGGTTGCGCGCGGCGGGAAGTCGTCGTCGCTCGTCAAGAGCGTTATCCAGGATATTTGCGAACCGGCATTGCGGTGTAGGGATAGGGTGTACAGAGCTCTTAGTTGAAACCTACGGCGTAGGCATTTTGCGCGGTCAACGAAGGGCTGGGCGATGCATGCATCTGGAATCGTCTAAGCCAACCTGAGCTTACCAACAGTCATCGCACCCGCCCTCCCCACACTGCAGTGTTGCAGAGACCGGCAGCATCCATGGGGGGTACGGAACTCTACAGCCGCTAACACGGATGGGACGTTAGAAAGCATTTGGCTCATCGCCAACGTCTGATCATCAAGCCGAACGGGTATATGGATGTAGTCGTCCCGCTGCGCTCAAACCGGATCAGTTTGGGGTGAGGCGTTCCGACTTCCCTATATTTGGCGGAGTAACAGATCCTTAGGGGCTTTATGTCTGAACGCGAATACATAGGGAACCGTATCAGGGACTGTCCTGAGGCAGTCCCTGATACGGTCCCGACTTCTGGCCATAATGGTCTAGAAAAGTCTTTTGCTGTTTTTCATCGCCCTATCAAGTTCGCGTTCACCGACGACGGCCTTACGATCAAGATCCTTAAACACGGCATATTGAGCTCGCGTGGGCTGGTCGTAGCTTAGGCCAATGTCCGCAGCGAGGTAGGCAAGATGGCTGCGTAGCTTCGTCTCATGTAACACATCGCCCTCGCTTGATTGAATTGCGAGCTGCACGAGCTTGTTGATTTCGCCATTGAGGGCGATCATTGATGGCTGCGCGGTCGCCTCCGGCAGCTTACCGGCCGCGACGGCCATCTTGAGCTTGTCCCGAACCTGGATGGCCTTATTGATTGTGCGGTCGAGGCGATTGAGCGTTTCATGAATCCGCAACTCAAGCGCCAAACGATTCTTAAGCGCGTCTGGTTCTGGATGAAGGCGCGGATCAAGTGCAACCTTAAAGAACACCTGCGTCTTTCTGCCCCCGAAATCCAGCATCACCATGTAGCGCCCAGGATTGACTGTAGGACCCTCCACCCCATCTTCCAAACCACCGGCAGCCTCGGGGGGCTGAAAGCCGGTGACCTCGGTGGCGTCAGGGTAGCGTAGATTCCACTGAAATCTGTTCATTCCCGGACTGATCGCCGTAAGCTTTTGGAGTGCGTCTTCCTTTTTCTCGGTCGGTGTCTGATTGTCGCGCACTACGGGGCTCAGTTTTGCGTGCTTGGTTTTGAGATGCAGGTCAAAGCGACGGATGAGACTTCCTTTAGCGTCGAAGAAGGAGAGCGAGACCGGCGTCTGGCCCTTGTAGTCCTCGGGAATATGAAAGAAGACCGTCGCGCCGAAAGGCGGATTGACGCCCACGGAGTGGCGATATTTGGCCCTACTGTTTTTTCCATAGGCATGAGTAAGCCAAGCTTCTTGCGGCGCGAAGAGCTGCACAGCCTGTGGGGCAGGGACTGATTGATGCGACAGCTGTTCGAGGAGTGAGAGATTGTCAAGCACCCAGAACGAACGCCCATGGGTCGCGATCGCAACGTCGCCCTGACGGGAATCGATAGCGATATCGCGAACCTGTACAGGCGGTAGATTGAGGGTCAGAGGTTGCCAATTCTTGCCGCCACTGAAGCTGACGTAGACGGTGTTCTTGGTGCCGAGGAACAACAATTGGGGATCAGAAGGATCCTGACGCACGGCCAGCACATACTGATGGTCGGGTAGTCCGGTCGTTATGGGCGCCCAGTGGCGTCCGTAATCTGTGGTCTCGAACACATATGGGTGGAAATCGTCCCACATGTAACGCGAGGCACTGAGAAAGGCAGAGCCGGGCTCGCTCTGGGAAGGCTGGATTGAACTGATCTGGGCCCATTCGGGCAGCCCCTTGGGGGTTACCAGTTGCCAATGCGCCCCTCCATCTCGTGTGACATGGACCAATCCATCGGCCGAACCGGCCCAGATCACTTTTCCATCTAAAGGTGAGACCGCTAGCGCCGATATGTCAGGATAAACTTCGGCTCCCGATTGGTCGAGGTCGATCGGTCCCCCACTCGGCTTTTCCGTGACGGGATCATTGCGCGTTAGATCTGGGCTTATGCGGGTCCAACTCCTGCCTCCGTCTTCGCTTTTCAGAACATATTGCGAGGCGACCAGAAGATCTTTTGGGTTTGTGGGCGAGAAGAAGATCGGGTGGGTCCAGCCGAAGCGATATTTGAGCGCGGACGATGAGGCCCCGTCCTGATAATTGGGCCACGGGCTGACGCTGTTATACTGGCCAACCTTGCTGTTGTAGTGCAGCAGGATGCTAAAGTAGCCGCTTCCATAGGTCCCGTGTGGGTTACCGGGCTGAGGTGCGACAAAGGTACTCTCACCATACGCAACGCTGTGCCAGTCGGAGAGCGGAATCATCCCGCCAGGTGCCGCGCTAGGACCCTCAAAGGAGCCTTCGTCTTGCTGCGCGCCATAGAGATGGAAGGGAAATTGGTCGTCTAGCGACACATGGTAGAACTGGCCTGTCGGCTGGTTGTGTTCACTGCTCCACGTCTTTCCGCCATCAGTGGAGATAGTGGCGCCGCCGTCGTTTCCCTCTAGCAGGATCTTAGGGTGATGCGGGTTGATCCAGACAATATGGTTGTCGCCATGCGGCGTGTGCAATTTGACGAAGCTCTTACCTCCGTCATGCGAGACCCAAAGCGCGTCGACCTCAGGAACATAGACGGTATCCGGATCAGTTGGATCGGTGTAAATGCTCATGTAATAGAAGGCTCGTTGGCGCAGGCTCCAATTGGCATTGACGCGATTCCAATGCGCGCCACCGTCCTCGGAGCGGAACACGCCGCCATTCTTCGCCTGGACGATCGAGTAAACCACTTTGGGATTGCTGGTAGCCACACTCACTCCAATGCGTCCCAGTAGGCCGTGTGGGAAGCCGGGATTGCGCGAGATCTCTGTCCAGTGCGCCCCGCCATCGATGGTCTTGTAGAGCCCGCTACCAGGGCCGCCATCATGGAGCGACCAGGGGTTTCTGTAGGCCTGCCACATTGCCGCATAGAGCACATCGGGATTGCTCGGGCTCATCACCAAATCGATGGCACCAGTGGCGGCGTTGACATAAAGAATCTTCTTCCACGTTTTGCCTCCATCGGTCGATTTATAGACGCCGCGGCTGCCATTAGACTTGAACACATGACCCATGGAACTGGCATAAACCAAATTTGGGTTGTGGGGATCGACAACGATTGCGCTGATTGTGTGGGTACGGCTCAGTCCTGCGGCGTGCCACGTCTTGCCGGCATCGTCAGAACGGAAGACGCCGTCGCCGGTGATCACATCACCACGAATATCGCTTTCGCCAGTACCGACGTAAAGAATTTTGGGGTTCGACGGAGCGACTGCGATCGCTCCGATACTGTCGCTTGTACTAGGCATTGACCGGTCTGAAATATTGGTCCACTTGATGCCATAATCCGTGCTTTTCCAGACCCCGCCGTCGACGGCTCCCATATAGAACAGGTTCGTCTTATCCGGGACGCCGGCCACCGCCACGACTCGGCCGCCGATCCACGGCCCGACGTTGCGCCATTGGAGCTTGCTCAATGGAGTAGGGGCCGCGGCGAAAGAAGTGGTCGAAAGCGCGAGCGCCAAGCCAGCGCCTGCGAAAGTCCGAAACGCACGGGATTGAGCAAAGACGGCAATACGAGGCATCAATCGGTCTCCTGGCGAGTAAAATCTTTAAATGGAGGTCTGCTGCGCTTACGTGCGAGCCACATCAATTCGAGCCAGTTAGTGAGAGACTAAGTTCGCCATGCCCCCCCCCGGAAAGAATCTCAATCTGCCCCCAGTAAGCTCAGGTTAGTTCCAGATCGTTCATAAATTCAACATGTTTCAGAACCTTTTGGGTTAGCTCGACATGCGCGTTGTCCGTTAATGTGCGGACGAGTCCCGGCTAAAACGGCAAATTCTCAGAGAATCGCGAATTGGGTAATAGCCTGTCGGCAGGCAGAAAATGCATATTGTGCCAATACGGCAATGCCCAAGTTATGCCTTGGCGAAGCTGTCCCATTAAGCCGCTTGGGCAGGTTAGGAACTACGCTTTTAACCCGCTGATATTGCTTAACGTTCGCCAGCTCTTCAATCTTGCAAGAGGGTTGTTCCATGGGGCGCGCCACAAATCTTTAGCTGCTTACAAGAAATCCCGTGACGGCTGGGCATTGGTGGCCTTGGTCATTGGCAGTTTTAAAGGTTTAGGGATGAAAGCGGAGAAGGCCGAGAATTGCTCGCGGTACCTAGCATCGAAATTGACGCGCCAATATCAGCCGTCATGTCTCCATCTGTCCCTTTATAGCACCCATAAATGGCACAAGGCGCAGGAGTTCTGGAAATCGCACGAAATCATTGGCCTTATAGAATATTACGGCGTACCCAGTGATCTCATCCGCGACCATCATGGATACCCCGACGGTGGGAGGCTGACGTAGGTGCAATCCGCGATCGGCGATCAGCACCAGACCGAGGCACAGTCCTTGCCGGGCTCCTCAGATTTCTAGATGTCTGACGGATATAGCTGTTACGAGTGGATACTGAGAAACGCGCTTGGTTGTTCGCATATTTCGCACCATGTGTAGCTTCTGGCTTCAAGATAAGTATACTCTTCCTCGTATCAGCCTCAGTTTCAACGGGTGATAAGCCGCCATCGGTAGTTGACGCGGATTGGGTAAAATCCCGAGAGGCCGCCTTGCACCTTCTCCAGTGAACGAAACATCGCTCTGCCCGAGTGGTCGAGTTAATGTACGGTTTACCAATGTCCTAGAGTTGATAGCTGCCTGAAGTTCAGGCGGAAATTACTTTTTGCTCCTGACTCCATGCGATAAGGTTTTGAAACGCGAAGATAATTTCTTACTCGGAAGCAGCTGTTGCGGTCGCCAGCAGCGTGCTTTGGGCTTGGTACGCGAAATGTACGAATAGCGGTGCTACTCACGGTTTCTCATCCTGCACGGGTGGAAACAGTGAATTTGTGGCAGCAATAGTATGCGTAGAACAACCCAAGTCATTATCGATACCGGGAATCTTTCGAAAGAAAGTCAGGGATCGAGATTTGACTTTCACGATCGTTTCGATGGAAAGCGGGCCTTTTCGTGGTCGCTTTACGCGGCATCGAAAGTGAATGTCATATATGTGTTGAGAAGCGCTGCCTCTTTTTCCAAATCGCTAATGGAGTTGGAGAAATGCTTATGTTGCGCCGGACACTACGCAAAGTAGGGCGATACCTGGTATCGGTTTCAGACGACGAGCGGTCCCGTACACGCTACGAAAGCAGAGTGACCAAGCAAAGGGCCTGGGAATTTTCGAGACAGGTGACCGATCTTGCCAGGAGGCACGGAACCCTAAATCGTCTCCTTGCCGGCGGCATTGAGTTGCTGGAGTTACGTGACATAAGGGAGGAGGTAGGCGGCTGCGGTCAAGTGAGCTCACAAGCGTTGAGTATGATGGTTCAGAGAATTATCGAAGGCAGACTTAGCCCTAAAGATACCTACCTCAAGCAAGATGATGAAAATTTTCTCCTATGCTTCGCGTCTGCAGACAGAACTGAAGCGAGAAAAAAGCTCGAGGACATAACAGCGGATATTCGTGATGCATTGCACGAAGTTGGAGGCGACACACGATTTGAAGTAGGACACGAGGTAGTTGAGATTGATACCGATGATGTCAATGATGAATCAGTGGTCGAAACAATCACCGAATCCTTGCGGAAGGTTCGCCGTGAGGCCCGGGATGCATCACGCCACTGGCGTCAACATCTCATTCGGAATGCTTCGGTGTCCTACTGGCCAATCTGGCTTTCACATAAACAGGTGGTAGCCATTCATCGTGCTATTCTCGACGACGAAACGGGGCAGCTGGCACTCAGGAGGTTGGCGTGTCTTTCATCAGCGGATGAAATGCGCGAAACGCTGTTTGAAATTGATAGCTTGATTCTTGGTCGCGCGACCACGGATTTGCATGCCTTGATTGGAGAGGGAGGCAGAACACAACTGATTGTGCCTTTATACTATGCCAGTCTTGAGGCTTCTCGCAGGCGTACCAGATACCAAGAGATATGTGAAAATATTCCGGCAGCATATCGCCGCTATATATTGTTCGAGGTCCACGATATACCGAGCGGAACGCCATGCAGTCGTATTTCGGAGGTGGTCTCTATGCTAAATGGCTATGGGCTGGGCGTACTTCTAGAAGTAGATATGAACGCTCTGAGCATGCCGTCAGCGATGGGAATAGCAGGAGTGGTATCTCGCATTTCTGATGATGTGCTTTCGAAGCATAATCTTGTTCGCAATCTTCATATGTTTGCGTCTCACGCGCGAGCAGCTCGTCTCAAGAGTTTCCTTTATAAGGTTGATTCAAATTCCCTCGCGCGCGACGCAATCCAGGCAGAAGTTGATTATCTCCAAGGTTCTGCGATCGTTAAGCGCACGCAAAATCTTAAACCGCACTATCGGTGGGATTTGAAGTGGCTAACCTGCGACGTGGATCTGGAAAGCACTCAAGACCCTGGAGTAATGGTAGGAAGCGCGTGATCGAAGGTGCCGCTAATCACGCTATCAAATTGTGCATACGAAGATGGGTTTGGCGATTGTTTCCATTTGAGAAGTCACGCCCGGTTGCGTATATTCTACATCTTAAAAAGGGAGGCACTACTAGTGACCGCTGGTCAAAATTCGAAGATAGTACATGGCCTCTGCCTGCCAACTGCAGGGCTGTAGCGCATTATTTGCCTGAGAGTTCTGGGTTGGGCAATTACTGTGATTAGATGGTAGCTCGATAAGTTCAAAGCTTGGTAGTGGGGGCACAATAAAGGTGGGAGGAAATGCATGGGGCAGGCGTTGATAAGAAGTTATGTGATTGGGCTAGTGATGCTCGTGGCGCTAGGTGTACGGCCGGTCTTGGCCGCAGTGCCACCAGATTTGGCGCCAATTCCGGTGTCTGAACAACCTTCTGCGGCGGACCGAAGAGCTATATTGGCTATGGTTAAGGCGCGACAGAACGCTTGGAATCGTGGAGATTTTCGCGGCTATATGAAGGGCTTTGAAAATCCAGGTATAATCTTTGTCTCAAACGGCAAGATCCAGCCAAGTTGGCAGGCAACTCTGGATCACTATATCAAGGGTTACCCAACCAAGGAGGCCCGCGGTCGTGTTCGCTTCTACGATGCGTCTATCCGAATGCTTGGTCAAAATGCGGCTCTGTTGATTTGCCACCTCCATATGTCACGACCCAAGCAGCCACTCGAGGGAGTTTTTACCGATGTGGTGCAACGAATTCACGGCAAGTGGATCATAACAATGAACCACGTGTCAGCGTACGTCGCATCAAAGTAGCAACAGTATCGAGGCGCAGTCCCGACCTTGCGGCCTATTTACAATTCGCCAAAGTACAGTTGGATAGAAATGCATCACCTTCGTATAATTAAGGCTCCGGAACTGGTAAGCCCTCGCACACCATCCGCTCCGTGGGTTAGGAACACTATGCGCGGGGCGATGTGTTTAGGCGCAGATCCCGTTAGACGCATTATTCCGTCGGCAAAACGACAGATCCATGACCGGTATGCTACAATGCCAATGTGATCGGGATCTGCCGATAGTTAGGAATACCTCTAGAAGGTGTCATAGGTATTCTTTTGGAGGACACGCGGCTGGCTCAGGTCCGCGTCTCCGGCTTGGCGCAGCGGCGACCGTGACATCCCTTACATAATCCTGGATCAAGGTAAATGCTGGTTGACAATGGCCCCCTAGGGTGCTGGCGTTCGCCGGTTTGCAGCGTCCTGGCGCGGACGGTAGGGAGCAGGTCGTGAATGACGCGCTTGTTCTGGCGTTGGGGGAACCATCTGTGAGGCGTAGATTTGCGCTGTGGTGCCCGAGCGTGGGGAAGTGATTCGATTGGCCGGCGGCTTATAGGCAAGGGGCTGGATCAGACGAAGGGGTAGATTTACATGAAGCGTAAAATGACTAGGAAGCGCGTGAGCGCGAGCTTTTGGTTGATCGGTGCGGGTATTCTTGCCGCACCATGTTTTTTGCTATCGGCGAGTGCACGCGATAGCACATCGCGCTTTGTTCCGGCCCCGGTAACGGTCACAGCTGCTAATCGTGCAAACTATACGGCGATATTGCCGACTTGGAGACGAGTAACTCCTGTTGGGAGTATCGTTAGCACGCCTAATTTTCCCACCAAGGTGATCGCAACTGGCGGTCATGTGCTGGTATTGACCAATGGTGCGACTCCCTATCAGGCGGTCACGTGGTATAGTCGTGAGTTGCTACGCCAGGCCCGATTGGGGACGATTGCGCAGCAGTCGCCGCCCATTGCTATGGTAACCACCTTTGGAGGCACCACTGCCGTAGCGCTTGATCCCCAACATATCGGGGCTCCGGGCATGGTTTATACAACGGACCAACCGGCAAAGAAGCGCGCCTCAGAGGCGCTTAAATCGGCGGGGGTCGAACGTAACGCGAAATCCATACCCACAAAAATCATTTCCCACAGTGATCTCTTTCAGGGACTAGCTGCGAGTCCTACCGGTGTCGTATACGCTACGGGAGGAAATTCCGACGTGGTGCTAGCGCTGCAACTTAAGGACAACGCTGTCCACGTGGTGCGGCAGTATTCACTTCGTTGGCAAACATTCCCGCGCAACCAGTATCCCTATACATACCAAGGAGATCACGAGCAGAAGCCTTACAGCTTTTTTCCGGACTCAGTGGTAGTAGGCCCTAACGACCGGCATCTTTACGTAACGGGGATGCTCGCGAACAGTCTTGCACGTATCAATATCCAAAGTGGGAAGACTGCATATGTAAACGTAGGTCCTTATCCGTTTGCCGTAATCTTGGCAGACGGTGGTCGGCGGCTGGCAGTGAGTGATTGGGCAGGGACTGGGGTAACGATACTAGATCGCCAGAGCTTAAAAGTGCTTGGCGTTGTCGCTACCGGACCGGTGCTCAGTGCCCGTACGGCCGCTGCGGGAGTGCACCCGACGGCAATGGCTGCGGTTAAAGATAGCACGGATGTTTGGGTGGCAAACGCCAATGATGATCAGTTGGTGGAAGTTGATACGCAGGCCCTCAAGGCTGTACGGACTATCAACGATCGTCCTTATGCAAACGCGCCTCCAGGTAGCTATCCCGATGCGTTAGCAATTTCACATAACAGGCTGTTTGTTGCGAATGCCGGTAACGATGACGTTGCCGTTTATGATACCGCTAAAGGCAAGTTGATGGGGCTAATCCCTACAGGCTGGTATCCGAGCGCGCTCACGCTTGATCATGACAGCCTGTATGTTGTGGCCGCGAAAGGGTTGGGAACCGGACCTAACTTGCAGTGGCAATACATTGGCAACATGATGAACGGGCTGCTGCAGAAAGTCCCCTTGCAAGGGTTGCGCAAGAAGCTACCTGGCTGGACCCAGTTGGCGCTGCACGATGACCGCTTCCAATCTTCTCAGCGTAATGCTCTAGCTCGACGCAACAGACAAACCAGCGAATTTTTGCGCCGTCACATCCATTATGTGGTCTTTATACTACGTGAAAATAAGACTTTTGACGAAGATCTGGGGGACTACAGGCGCGCAGGAAAGTGGGCAAACCCAAAATTTGATCTTTATGGACTAAAGGAACTGCCTAACCTGTATCATTGGGCACGGCACAACGTCCTATTTGCCAATTTCATGGCTGATGGCGAGGTGACAGCTCAGGGGCACCAATGGACCGACGGGGCCTCAGATTCGGACGTAGTGCAGCGGCTTTGGCCTCAGTACTATTCTCATCGTGGGTTACTCTGGAATGCTGGACCCGGTGGGACTGGAGCACTCGATCCGGCAACGCCCGCAAGTCACGATTCGTTGGAATATGCGCATCGCCAACTTGGCGCATTCGCCAATCCCTGGATAAGCTATCCTCAGCGCCTCTATCTCTTCAATAATCTTCTGGCTCACAACATCTCATTCGAGGATTTTGGCGAAAATCTGACACGGGCAAGGGACGGGGTAATCCGTAGAGCGCTTGCTGCGCACGTGGATCAGACCTATCCAGGTTGGGACAGAATGGTTCTGGATACACGCCGGGTAGCGGCTGCAATCTCCTGGTTGAAGGCGCATCCGGGCACAGCGTTCCCACATTTCATCTTCATTTGGATACCTGACGATCACACCGCAGGATTGAGTCCGTGCTACTACAGTCCAGATTATTACGTGGCAAATAATGACCATGCCACGGCTCAGTTCCTGCATTATCTTTCTGGAACTCCGCAGTGGCGTCACATGGTGGTATTTTTGGATGAGGATGACGCACAAAGTGGCGCCGATCACGTTAACGCCCACCGCACACTTGGCCTCGCATTGGGCCCGTGGGTACGCGCAGGAAAAATCGACACAGAGCCTTTGTCTCAGGTAAACATTGTTCGGAGTATCGAGGCAGTTCTGGGCTTGCCTGCGATGTCGCAATGGGATGCCAATGCCCAAGTTATATCAGGCATCTGGCGAAAAACTCCGCGGGTAAGTCACATGCCTATCCTGCCGATGTCAGAAGAGGTGCAATTCAATGCCGGCAAGTGCAGCAATCAACTGCTACTACGGCGGGAAGCTGCTGCTACAGGGCATACATTAAGATCGGGATGGCTTAAAGGGCATACTGATCCACATGGTGCCGGTGCGCAGGCTCATGCGTCTGCGGTTAGCTACACTCCAACATCCATCTTAAAGGTTGACGGTCCGGAGCAGATGCGTCAGGAGTGGATCGCGAGCAAGGGAAAGAAAAGTTATCAAGCGTTTCAACGCTACATCCATGCCTATGCCGCGTCCCACGGAACTACAGTTTCTGCGTATGAGGCAAATGACGGACAAGTGAACTAAGTAGATGGCTTCACCGCACGGCGTTGAGCTGTGCGGTGAAGCTGTGCTTATTGATGGCGTACTGATAGTATTGTGCCTATGTAGCGCGTCCGGAATTCTCTAACACACATGTCCGCGAAGCGCCCACCGGAATGTCCGCGTAAACCTGATGATCGACGTTTCAAGATATGATCCCGCAGAAGGCTCTTCTCGCCGACAGCACCTGAAAGCGGTCTATCCGTCGCTAGATGCGGAAGTGGCATGGCGACGTCGAAAAGGAGGGCAAAGCAGGTTTCGCGTAGTTCCGTCAAAATTTGATCGGGGGCGTTACGTGGAGCTACAGGAGTATGCCATAAGATCAAACCTGGGGCTTGGCCTCTGTTTAGGCAAATAATTCTTTTGCCAAGCAAAAGGCGGTACTGGCATAGATATGCTGCCAGTCAGGGCACTTAACCTGACATATATGTCATGCGCCGGAGATCTGAGCCATCCTCGGTTGCAATCAAGCGTACTTGCGGCATATTCATGAGGCCATTTGGAGCAGTGCGCATGTCTGATGGAAAGGACGCCCCTCTCGATCTGTCCCAGTTCGACAGTTTAGAGGTTTCTCCACCTCCCGCACCCAATCTTGTGCCGTTACCTGCAGCTCCGACGCTACCCCAGGGACCTGAACCGGCGCCAGAGCGCCTGGTTGATATATCCAATCTCAATCCTGAAGATTTGGCAGCATCGCAGGCGGCTGCCGACAAAGTCAATTTTCGGGACACTGCGTCTCTCCTTGCCCACGGTGAGGGAGCTATGGCTGAAATTGCGCAGGCGTCACGGCAGTTGCTGACCGGGGTACGTCTGGGAGATGCCGGTGAGGTCGGCCAGATCGCCGCCAGCGTGATTGATGGTGTAAAGATATTACGTATCGAAGATCTTCAGTCCGAATCTAAAGGAGCGAGTCCGGCGGCCAAGGGGCTTGTGGGACGCTTCATGCGGTTCGCTGCGGATGCTCATTCGGCATTTAAGGGCTTTGCGGAAAATCGTAAAAAGTTCCTCGATCTGATGGATCAGGAGCAAGCCAGAGCACGAAAAATAAAGGCTGATTTGACTGTGGCGGTACAACTGATGGACCGTCAGGCAGATGCAATTCGCAACAGTCTTCATGCACTCAAGATTGCCATCGCTGCGGGGCAGATTGCTTTGGATCGTGGGCAGACGGAGCTTGAGACCCTGCGCCAGAAAGCTGAGGCGTCCGGCGATGCGGCCGAGGCCGCAGATGTTATGGAGTTTCGTTCGGCGCTCGCCAATTTTCGCGGTAAGATTGCTGAAATGCGCGAGAATCTTGTTGGTTCAGCAATGCTAATTCCGATAATCGGTCAGAATCGGAAGGCAGCTGAGACACGGATACTTAAAATTTCCGACGGAATGCTGGTTGTTATTCCTCGTCTGATGGCGGTGGCTAGTCAGGCTGCGGTGCAGGTTGATATTGCCCGCGCCGCACAAGAATCCGAAAAGCTTGATGAGGTTGCGCGTCAGATTACGGTCTTGGCTTCTAAAGGCGCGCATGATGCCGCGACCAGCGCCGCACGGAGCCTGGGAGGAGATGCTCGTAATATTGAGGTGCTGGCTCAAGTTGCCGACGAAACCATTCGCACGATGCATGAAGTAATGGAAATTGAACGTGAGGTTGCAGCCGGGGATCGTGAGCGTGAGGCTAAACTTGCGGCAATTCGTGATCGCCTCGTTACGGGTATGCAGGGTGTAAATAAGGCTGCGGTGCAACAGTGAGCGGACCGGGATTTGACATAGAGGCAGCGTGGCTGCGCCGCTTTAGCGCTGATGCGGAAAGTAATCTGACTGCATTTGCGTTGAGGCTTAAGGAATCGATGCCGGAGCTCGTGACGGTTCGGGAAAGTAAAGGTCTATTTTCAAGGCACGGGAGAATTGCAGCGGTTAGTATAGATCTGGGAGAGCACCGCTATGGACTTGAAATAGATCGCGGCCGACTTAGGTCCACCCTCAGTATGGTGGTACGGGGTATTGTACTAAATACTAAAGAGCTGACCCCATCCGAATGGTTCGCAAAGCTGCTTGAGGAAACACACAAGATGAGCGAGCACGCTGAAGGTCTCAGCCAATCCCTGTCGCAGTTCATGGCGAGCTAGGCATGAGCGATCAAGATCAACTACCGGATATCGACGAGAGCTTTCATCAGGATGTGCTGCGTTGCTTACCCAATAACGAGGTCCCCGCTTCAGTGCGAACCCGGCTTCAGGCAGCGCGTGCTGGTCAACGGCCCTGGGCCGCTACTCTTACGCCCGCGGAGCTTATGATCGTTCGTTCCCATGGGCTGAGACCGATTGCTGCGGTGTGTTCGACCTGCTGGCTGCATTATGGATTTTCATGGACGCGTGGCCATGCCGAGGGCTGGAACGCAGCTTTGCGCCGGCTTAAACGTGAAGCGTACATGGCAGGCGCTAATGCAGTACTTGATGTTAAGATGCGCACGATCCCGCTAGGGGTTCCAGATAGCATGGACTTCAGCCTGATTGGGACTGCCGTATATGTGGACGGTCTTGCCCCTAGTGCGGATCCTGTAGTTGCGACGATTCCAGCACTTGAATTTGTTAAATTATTGGAAGCAGACGTGGTACCCACTGGTATTGCCATTGGAGCGGATTACCGCTGGCTTAGCGACTGGAACCGCGGCACTACAAATTTAATGATGATGGGTAACATTGAGGCACAGAGCCTCAGCGCCTTGTGGAACGAGGTAAGAAATAACGCCCATATGGATCTAAGACGCAATGCGCGCGAGCAGGGTAATGGGGTTTTGGCCCATTTAAATTTCAGTCAGGGTTTCAAGGTGGAACGTCAGAATCAACCGCCGCAATATCTTGCACGCCATATTGTCGTCGCAACTACGGTCGATGCCCGGCGTGGAGTACCGCTTCCTCATGACATCAAGATTGTCGTCGATCTCCACCAAGGACGTACGCCTTTGACCGGTACAAGCCGGCACCACCAATCTTATAGCTCTAATGAATCTGAGGGAGCGATCTGATCATGAGCGATGCTATTCCCGCCCACGCGGCAGAGCGGCTAAAAGGACTCAGAACTTCAGCCCATCCAACGGGCGTATTCACTTCCGATTTCTCAGTCAATGAGTTTCTGCTCGTACGCAAGGCAGGGTTCGAGCCTATTGGTCTTTGCGTCGGCTCTTGCGTTTATCATGTAGGCATACAATACGGCAGCTGGAGCCGTAATCAGGAACTCAGTGTGCTATCTAAAGCGATGTATCACGCTCGAGAACTTGCGATGACGCGAATGCGCGCGGAAGCTACGGCTATGGGCGCGGACGGAATCGTTGGTGTCAAGCTTACGATCAAACGTCTTGAGTGGGATCAGCATCTTCTGGAATTTATTGCTATTGGTACTGGCGTTGTCCATGGTGAAGGTCACAAGGGCTTTCGTGCCCATGATGGCGGACCTTTCACTTCGGACCTATCCGGACAAGACTTCTGGGCTCTTCTACATGCCGGATATCGTCCCGTTGAAATGGTTATGGGTTCTTGCGTATATCATGTTGCCCATCGTGGAATGCTTTCGGGCCTTGCAACTGTCGGACGTAATGTCGAGTTGGAGAATTTTACATCCGCGATGTATGAAGCAAGAGAGATTGCCATTGAACGCATGCAGCACGAGGCCGCCGCCTCAAAGGCTGAAGGAGTCGTTGGGGTCGATATCCATGAAGGAAGTCATGGTTGGCAAACTCATGTAATCGAGTTTTTTGCAATCGGCACAGCTGTCTTACCGCTTGAGCAGGAGATAGCACCTGAACGGATACCAGATCCTATCATGGTATTGTCAGTAAATGACTAGATTTTCGAATTTGTGTGGGCGATGTCAGATCTCTAATTTTGTGGAGAGGGCGATATAGCCTCGTCAATCCAGACATACCCACCTGGTCTAATGCAGAGGCAGGAATCGTCGTCGTAGTCATTTGATTGTCGGCCATCGTTCTCAGATCTTGCCAAGCTCACTAACATAGAGCGGAATTTGCCAATGATCGCCGAGGGTTCATGTTGACCCTAGTACAGATTGCAATAGCTTCTGGCATCCGGTGATAGCCTGCCAAGTAGGATCAACAACGATACAACGCTCATCGTCGTCCTGGGTGTGAAGGAAACGGTGTGCGCCAAAGAATCCGGCGACGGTTCTGTAGCCTGCATTGTGTATGGGTGTGAGTTCGCCGGCGGTAAAATGATCCGTAGTATGGGGGCTTTCTATTCCGCTTTGACCGGAAAAAGCTCGTTTTGCCGCATCTTGAATACTCGGACTTACAACCAGGTACCGCTGCGGATCCGCGCTGGGAAGGGGGAATAATGGAGGAAATAGAGAATGCCAGTCGCGGGCGGCTATGCTGGCTCCCAAGGTCAACCATATGGCAGTGGCGTCTGGCCCTGGGGCCATATCACGAATGGCTTGATCGGCTCCAAGGTATTCGTACTCATGAGCGCTGTTACAAATAAATGCAATGTTATGGTTGGCAAAGCAATCTGGTGCCCATCGTGCGAGAGCTAGCCAGATTGCGACGCCTGGGCCGCGTTCACCTGCACAGGTAAACCAGCCCGAGCGAGGTGTTGAAACAATAATCCATTTGGATTGTCCGCGATCAATGCGCCCAACAAAATTGAAGGCGTCACGCTGACCGCCTTCGCCGGTCAGGAAAATGGAGGCACTGGCGCCACGCATGGCAGATGTAAGGAAGGTAGAGGCTTGATCTGGTGCCAGGATACCCACTGGAACCTTAAACATCGGCTTGGTTCCATCGGTATTGAGCGCAATCGCTTTGTGAGTTGGCCCATTGGTAATTATTACTACGGCACATGCACCTAGTGCAATGGCACGGCTTACTCCATCGTAAATCGGCTTCTGCAAGGCACTAACCCAACGTGAATATGGCAGATCGATGAGTACGATGGTACCGGACAGAGAATCTTCAAAAGGCAGGGAGGGGTCTATGCGAACCAGCTTACCGGTTACACCATCAGTGGATGTTGGAACCACTATTCCTTGAGGGATAACCGTAGCAGTAAAACCTTCACTCACCAGTTCAGAGCGCCGCGCATTGAAATACGGTACAGAGAAAGTCTGATTTTGGACTTCGAAGCCCAAACGTCTTAGTTCCGTTTGTAGCCAGGCGCCGCATGCATTATCGCCCATGCTACCTGATGCTTTTACACCAAAGCTTATATAACGCTCGAGATCCTGTTTGACGCTGTCGGGTGTTGCCATAATTCGACCTCAGGAAGTGTGCGGAGGAAGCCGCTAGCTATATCATGGCATTGGTCGCTTTTTACCGTAGCATGGCATGCATAATTCTCAGTTATCGACTTTGATGCTCGGTGTTCGACGATAAATCCTTCCAAAAGTAACGGGCGGCGTCAGTTTTTTCACGTCTGTCTCCCAAATGTGTCGTCAGTATTGCAGGAAGATATGCGGTCTTGAAATCGGTCAGCAGCAATTAATCATATATCTCGCCCCAGACGCGAGGCAGTTGAACAATTATCTACGTATCGAGAGGGAGCTGGCGCTTCTGAATCAAGCATTGAAGCTAAGCCGCGAAGACACTCCCACAAATGCCAGGGGGCAAATCATGTCTGATTTGCCCCCGGCGCCAACGGATAGAAAACGGGAGAGGAACCTATGGTCCAACCCAAATAATCTAAAGCGATGCAAGATAAGCAGCTACCGCCCGCATCTGTGCATCCGTCATGTGCTGCACATTGGCATACATTATAGCATTATTACGTGACTTATCCCGGAACGCCTGAAGTTGTGCCACGAGATATTCGCGGTGCTGGCCGGCAAGACGTGGGAACATTGAGTTCCCTTCAGCATTTGCACCGTGGCACGCGCCACATGCAGGTACGTTCTCTGAGGTGATCCCGTTTTTGAAAATTGCTTCACCTGCAGCAACTTCTTGTGGGTTTTCAGTGGTCGAACCTTTCGGCGGCTGCTGTTCCTTATAATACTCGGCGATTTCCTTGATCATCTTGTCGGGCAGGGTACCAGCCATATTCCACATGTAGGCTTTGGCGTAGTGATCTGCTCTGGAGTGGTTACGGAAATTCTTAAGCTGGGTCTCAAGGTAGGTCTTGGTCTGCGCGGCCAGGTTGGGGAACCAAGCCGTAGAACTGATGCCGTTATTGCCGTGACATTGGCTGCACGTGTCGGTGACGATGTTCGGCTCAGCCGGCTTCGACGTTCCTGCCGTCGCGCTGGCTCCCACCAGGAGAAGCGCGGCCAAACCTACTGCTGCAAGTGATCTCATAATGCTTGGGTCCCTTTCTTAGAATCCGGTCCAAAGACGGGTGGTGGGGGCTACAATCCAGATGCGCTTGGCTTCCAACATTTAGGTGACTGGGGACTGTTGTCACCAGGGGCGCAAGACAGTCGTCAGTCCGTGCCATCCTGAGCCACAACAGGCAACCGTCTTCAAACGCCGCGCGGTCCGTAGGCTGGGACGCTACGCGCGTGCTGCTTGCTGGTGATGCTATCCCCCAAAACTGTAATTGGCCGCCGCCCTCCGTTTTGCCGCCCACTTTTACGCCCGCGGACTCTGCCCTGAGTCGACGCGCATGTGGAGGATTAGAACGGGGGAACCTTGCCAATGCCAGTGTAAGAAGTTTAGCGGCAACCAAAAGTTACGTCAAAGTAATCTGATCACGGGAATGCAGTTTCCAACGGTCAGACGCCCGGTCGCGTGCTCCGGCCGGAGCGCGTCGCCCATTAGGGAGTGTGGCTGGACAAACTCGGGACGGGTGGCGAAGAAGCCCTATGGCTAACCCAGTATGATCCCGGCCGCGCATACACGTACGGCAAGAGGGGACTACCGAAAACTCGGGTTGGATCAGATAAAAGGTCGTGCAATGAAGACTACGTCCAATACATGTTCACAGTACATCCTTGAGTCTGACAAAACGTCACAAGACATTCTGTTACTGAGCTGGAAATGATAGATGAACATGGTAATGATTGAAATGGAAATTATGGAATAGTTATAAGATATCTCACAATTAAAGTTATGAGAAATATAGATATTGACTAGAAAGAAATTATAACGTTTGAATACTTTAAGTTTATAATGAAATCACGTTACGAAAGTGAAAATGGGGCAGGGGGATGGATGCGGCCTTAGATATACGTGGACTGCATAAAACTTTTGCACAGCCGGCAGTGATTGACTTGAGCTTATCGGTGGCCCCTGGGGAATTTTACGCTCTTCTGGGTCCCAATGGTGCGGGAAAGACCACGACCCTACGCATGGTAGTGGGGCTGCTTAAGCCAGATCGTGGCTCGATTTCCATTTTTGGAATTGACGCCCGATCTGCTCCGCTTGCTGCCAAGCGCATAACTGCCTGGCTTCCAGACGAACCGATGATTTATGACAAGCTGACCCCTCTTGAATACCTCGAGTTCGTGGCCGGATTGTGGGCCGTTGAGGCGCGGGCGGCGCAGGATAGGGCAGAAGCACTCTTACACGTGCTCGATCTTTGGGATCACCGCAATGAACGATGCGAGGGATTTTCCCGCGGCATGAAGCAAAAGACGGCCTTGGCTGGAGCACTGGTTCATAATCCACGTCTTTTGATTCTTGACGAACCTCTCTCGGGTCTTGATGTGGCCATGGCGAAGCAGGTCAAGGAACTGCTTGTGCAGCGCGTGCGGGAGGGCGCGACGGTTATCCTCACCACCCATGTTCTGGAAATAGCAGAACGGTTGGCGGAACGCATTGGAATTATCAGCAAGGGTTGTCTTGTCATTGAGGGAACACTTGAGCAGCTGCGTGCTCGCACCGGTCATTCAGGTTCAACTCTGGAGGATGTGTTCCTGCAGCTGACTGCCGGGGCTGTCGCGTGAAGGAGACTGTTCCGGGGTCAAGTGTTTGGCTTCTTCGCTATGAACTCATTCAATATGTTCGCCAATCTCAGAAGAATGGAGTGAAAGCGAAGGCAATATTTTCTGGCATTATTTTGGCTATCATACTGTTTGTGGGCCTCCCCTTGGCGTTGGACCTGCGGCATGCATCCTTTTCTGCGAGCGTGCCTTTGATCCTTCTGTTAGACGTTATTGCCACGCTGCTATTTACCCTGATGCTCTCTCAGGGCCTGATGCAGGCAACATCGGCATTCTACGAGCGAGGTGATCTTGATCTGCTGTTGTCCTCACCGTTGCCACCGACGCGCATCCTTAGAATACGGTGGTTGGGCATCGCACTGGTTGTAGCGGGAGTATTTCTATTCATAGTTACGCCGTTTGTGTTACCAATCATGCTACTGGACCACTGGCAAGTGGTTGGCTCCTTTGCTGTCATAGCGGGATTGGCGCTTTCGGCGACTGCAACAGCGCTGCTTCTCGCTTCTGTCCTCATTCAGATTATCGGGCCACGCCGAACCCGGGTGGTAGCAGCAGTGCTGGCCTCTATGATTGGAATATCAATTTTTCTGGTATTGCAGGGCATAAACATTTTCAGCGTGCCGCTACATCCAGAAATCAGTGCAGCTCTAAGTTGGATGAGGTCTGCACACGCCCGTGCGATCTTCGGTCCATATGAACCATGGGCGTGGCCTGCCCGGGCGGCATTGGGGAGCGGGCTTTCGGTAATTGCCTTTCTTGGCTCGGCGAGTCTTTATTACCTGGCTGCAGTTCAGCTGGTTGGAAGGCGCTTTTCTATCCTCGTTTCAGCAACAATAGGTTCCCAGTCCCGACATGTCAGGTCGTTGTCCACGTCAGTGCGGCAGTTCCGCAGTGGTCTTAAGGTAGTTCTTGTACAAAAGGAGCTGAGACTAATTAGGCGCTCTCCGGCGCTGCTGGCTCAAAACTTGCTGAGGCCTCTCTTTTTGTTGCCATCAATTTTAATCTTGGTAAAGAGTTTGTCCCATGGAAATGCTGTCGCCATTGGTTTGATGGTGGGTTTAATTACGCTTTCTGCCAGTTCTCTTGCGGGAGGTTTTGCTGGGATTGCGGCTTCAATAGAAGACGCGCCGGATCTGATTGCTTCGGCGCCGGTGAGCTCAGATGATATGCGGCATGCCAAACTGATTTCGGCGCTGCTCCCGGTCGCTGTATTATGCTCGCCAGTGCTGGCGTTTCTGTGGTTTGAACCCCTCGCCAGTCTTGCAACTGTGTTTGGAATAGCTTTGGGAGCCCTAAGCGAGAGCTTAATTCAACTCTGGTATTGCCGGCCGGTAGCCACGAGGAAATTTGGCGTGCGTGGGACACGTTCGATCGTAGCAAACGTAGGTGGCTTGCTTAGTGGTATCGGATGGGCAATGACTGCCGGATTGATTGCAGCCGGCTCGATCTGGTCAATCTTGACGGCCACTATTGCGGTATCTCTTGTGTTCATCTTGGCCATTAACTCTCATCCAGCGGGAAGAAAGTCGCAAGCGGGCGCTTAAGCCCGCCGAGGGCCACCACCAGGAACGGGATAAAACCGACGCATAAGGTATCGTACATAGGTTCGAGGGATATTGGATTGACCGGACCAATCGATTAGTCAGATTTCTTCTGAAGAAAGACTACTTATCGATTTTGAGGACGCTTTCGGCAAGCCTTTACAGGCTTGGTGTCAAGACCGGCATGCCCTAGGTTGCAAGCTCGAGGGTGCCAGATCCATTCGAACTGCTGGAACGAAAGCGGCTGACTTGTGTATTGTCTGCAAGCGCATGAAACTGAACAATTACGCTGAGGCCTGGCCTATTATCCTCAAGCGTCAGATCAGCGCCGTGCAATTCGACTATAGCCGCAACAAGGCTGAGGCCAAGGCCACTACCCGGCGTGGTGCGGCTTCTTTCCAGACGGTAGAAACGGCGAAGTACTGCCTGACGCTCGTTTTCAGGAATACCTGGACCGTTATCCGCGACGCGAAGGACCGGGCCTTGAGTGCTGTGGGTGACGCTAACGGCGATTGTGGTGCCGGTTCCGGCGTGACAGATGGCATTTTCGATGAGGTTAACCAGCATCTGTGTCAAGAGCTCACGGTCTCCCTGAAAGGCAGAAGTGGGAACGGTCTGGACCGTGAGGTGGCATCCCGCATCTTCTGCTACTGGACCGTATGTCTGGGAAATTGACTGCGCAAGCTGACAGAGATCTACCGCCTGAAAATTTGCCCTGCGGCTTCCGGATTCGATCTGCGCAATGCGCAGTATTGCAGCAAAGGTTTCCAGAATAGCATCATTTTGTTGTAGCGCCCGGTCGATGGCCTGGGCGTATTCATCGGTGGTCTGCGCGCTATGACGGGCCTCGTCGAGAATATGGCGCATTCGGCTCAGTGGTGTACGAAGATCATGAGCGATATCACTCGAAACCTGGTGCAAGGTTTCCATCAGGCCGCTAATACGGTCGAGCATTCGATTTAGCGTAGTCGACAGGCGATCGATGTCGTCATCAATTCCACGTAAAGGCATGCGACGCCGTATGTCACCGCCAATGATCGCCTCGGCCGTTCGCGTGATGGAGTCAATACGACCAAGAAATGCCGCACTGAGAGCCATCCCGCCAACAACTGCGAGGGTGAGCATGACAAGGAGGGCCCAGCCAAAAGTGGTCATAATCAATCGTCCCACTCTTTGGACTTTACCGATGTCATCGCCCACCATAAGCCAGCCGTCGTGTCCCAGGGGGATCGCATAGACTACGAGCTGTTCCAGGTGTCCGGGGGCTTCATCGCCGTCGGGAGGACCCTGCATCCGGTTCCACCCCGGATGGTTTGGCGGGTGGGGGAGGGTGCCATAAATGCGCGCGCCGCGGCGATCAAAGACGGTGTAATCCAGGCCACCAACGAGGCGACCGAGCTGGCGGGCACGGATGTCAGCCAGCATTTTGTGCATGCCACCGGTATCATAATCGACGGCGAGCTCTTTTGCTTCGGAGTAGATCCGTAACCGCGTTTGGCGGTCTAGAGCGGTGGTAGAAATCACGTAAACCACGGCCGCGAGCACGGTCACGGACACGGCGAACAGGATCACGTAAAGCGCGGCTAGCTTAAAGCTCGCGGAACGGAAAAGCCTAGGTTGGCGCACGTAAACTGTATCCTGCACCACGAATGGTTTGAATGAGTTCTGGATGCCGACCACGATCGACTTTGGAGCGCAGCCGGCTGATGTGAGTTTCCACCACGTTGGTCTTGGGGTCAAAGTGGAATTCCCAGACCCCTTCGAGCAGCATGGTTCGGGTCACGATCTGGTCTGCGTGACGCATCAAAAATTCAAGCAGCTGGAATTCTCTTGGCTGCAGGTCGATAACCTCGCCGCCACGCGTAACCCTGCGCCTAAGCAGGTCGACCTTCAGATCGCCAACCTGCAGTGTGGTCTGGACCTGGGCTGGAGGAGGGCGTCTGGCCAGGGCGTTGAGCCGGGCTAGCAATTCGGAAAACGCGAAAGGCTTGACGAGATAGTCATCTGCACCGGCGTTCAGACCCTCAACTCGGTCGTCAATGCCGGAAAGTGTGGTCAGCAATAGGATAGGGGCAGCATGTCCGGTACCCCGCAGGGTCTTAACAAGGGCTAGTCCGTCCATCCCCGGTAACATACGATCCACAATGAGCACATCATGATGCGATTGTGTCGCCAACAAGAGGCCCTCGCGTCCAGTCGCTGCGTGGTTGACGACATGCCCGTGTTCCTTCAGGCTCCGACTGATATACGCCGCTGTTTCGGTATCGTCTTCCACCAATAATACGATCATGGCAGTTCTCGGTCGCGGAACCTTCTGATAAGAGCAGCAGCCCGGTGTTCGGAAAATATACAGATTGCCAATCTTGGCGTGAGGGCCCGGCTCAACTCAATCTTGGTCTTAGCCGGGTCGATCCGCGGTAGTTATGTCATTTCAGTCAGTGGTTTCAAAAGGGATGGACACGGTCCTGATAGAAGATGGGGCTCCTCAGCGAAGCGTAGCAGAGGTGCCGGCGTCGCAGGCAGTAATCGAGCTTTCTATCGTAGTGCCGACTTTTTGCGAAGCCGAAAATGTCGCCGTCTTGGTAACGAAAGTCGAGGCGGCGCTTTGTGATCGCCGCTGGGAAATCATCTTTGTTGATGACGATTCTTCGGATCATACCGCCGAACGCGCCAAGGCTATTGCCGCGCTGGATCGGCGGGTGCGATGCATTCGCAGAGTTGGCCGCCGTGGTCTGGCGGGAGCCTGTATAGAGGGCATTCTGTCGTCGGCAGCCCCCTTCGTGGCAGTCATGGACGCCGATCTCCAACATGATGAGACCCTGCTACCACGGATGCTTGGCCGGCTAGAGGGCGGTGAGGTCGATCTTGTTGCTGCTACCCGCTATGCCGGTGAAGGGGCAGGTGCAGACGGGCTGGCCACGGCGCGGCGTAACCAGCTTAGCCGGATTGCCAACGCGAGCGTTCAGCGGCTTCTGGCGGTACGTCTTTCCGATCCCATGAGCGGGTTCTTCATGCTGCGGCGTCGGGTCGTGGAGGATCACGCCAGCGCCCTGAGCGCCGATGGGTTTAAAATCCTGCTCGACATCGTTGCCACGGCTGGAGCGCAGTTGCGCGTTGGGGAGGAGCCCTATCGGTTTCGCCCGCGGCATGCCGGCAAGAGCAAATTTGATACCCGCACCGCGATCGAATTTGCCGGGCTGGTGCTCAGCAAGGTGAGTTTCGGGGTGTTCAGTCCGCGCTTTCTTGTCTATGCGCTTGTTGGGGCCACCGGGCTTGGGGTGCATATGCTGGCGCTGCTGGGCTATCTGGCGGTCGATGGCAACAGGTTTGCTCCCGCCCAGCTGTTTGCCACGGGCATGGCGATTACCAACAATTATGTTCTCAATAACCTCCTGACCTGGCGCGACCGCCGGCTCCGGGGGTGGCAAATGCTGCGCGGCTTTGCCGGCTTTTGCGTGATCAGCACCGCGGGGGCGGTGGCCAATATCGGTGTTGCCGAGTGGCTCTTTGCCCAGGAGCCAAAATGGTGGCTGGCTGGCTTGGCAGGGGCAGTCATGGGCGCGGTCTGGAATTACTCCATGTCAAGCCGGCTTGTCTGGCAGAGCCGCTGACCCGGGCGAAAGCATCGGAAATGGGATTTCGCCCACGCGGCCGATCAGCTATATCGCTTCACTAACCACGTTGTTATTTGTCCGGAGTCATTGATGTTTGCCAAGCGCCTGGCCGCCGTCTCGACGCTCGCCCTTGCCGTAGCCCTGCCGCTGCGGGCCCAGGCCGCAACCACCCCGGCCCCCGTCATTAAGGTCTATGGCAATCCTACAATTACCAATGCGGGAAAGATCCTGCGCTTCGCCTTGCCAGCAGCAGCGGCTGGAATTGCCTTGTGGAAAAACGATTACAACGGCTTCTATCAGCTGGCGGCCTCCTACATCACGACCATTGGTATCACCTACGGCTTAAAGCACGTGATTCGCGAGCAGAGGCCGGATCATTCCAACTGGCAGTCTATGCCTTCAGATTCTTCGGCCAGTGCGTCCGCCGGCGCAGCCTTCCTCTGGCGCCGCTATGGCTGGAAATATGGCATTCCGGCAGAGGCGCTGTCGGTATTCGTGGGTTATTCGCGTACGCAGGCCCATCTGCACCACTGGTATGACATTATTGCGGGGGATGCGGTGGCATGGGGTGTGAACATGCTGTTCGTGACGCATTATCATCCGGACAACCGCTATCACATCGGTTTTGGCGCCAGTCCGAATGGCGTGAGTGTAAACTTTGCGATGAACATGTGATTGACCATTTCCGGGTACGGACGGGTTATGGATCTCACCATCACGCCGGCACCAAAACCGAACATTGATCTTATCCTCGATGTATTCGAACGGGGCATCGTTATCGGCCTCTTCATTAGTCTGTGTCTGAACCTCGGCCGGGATTTCCTGCTACATGGACATATTGTATCGCTGCTCTTTGTAATTGGCGAAAGCATCCCTGTTGCACTTATTCTGGTGCGTCGGCCGGCGCGGCCATTGAGCCAACGTCCGCGTGATTGGGTTCTGACCTTGATCGGTACCTGTCTTCCGCTTCTGGTACACGCTGGTGGCCCGGCGGTGATGGCGCCGGTTGTCTGCGGGCTTATCATTCTTCTGGGGTTTGCTATCCAGGTGGCAGCCAAGATCTCGCTGGGACGGAGCTTTGGGCTCGTGCCCGCCATTCGGGGCGTCAAAGGTGGCGGGCTATACCGCTTAGTCCGGCATCCTATCTATGCTGGCTATGTTTTGATGGATGTGGGATTTCTGCTTGCCAATGCGAGCGCATGGAATATGGCGCTGTACATCATTGCCTATAGTGCACAACTGGGACGTCTCTTTGCCGAGGAGCAATTGCTAATGGAAGATGCGGACTACCGCGCCTATGCTGCGCAGACGCGCTGGCGGATGGTGCCCGGCGTGTTTTGAGGCCCACTCCTGCCAGGCGTTGGCCGGGTAACGACCTTGTTGGAGATGCAAACATGTTGATTCGCGCCTGTATGGCAAAAATACATAGGGCGACGGTAACCCAGGCTGAACTCGATTATGTGGGCTCAATCACCATTGATGCAGCGCTCCTGGAAGCCAGTGGTATCCAGCCTTACCAATATGTGAACATTACCAGCCTCGCCAACGGAGCCTACTGGCAGACCTACGTGATCGAGGGCACACGCGGGGAGGGTGTCATCTGCCTCAATGGCTCGCCGGCTCGTCATTTTCATCCTGGCGACAAGGTAATCATTCTGGCTGAGGCTTGGCTTGAACCCAAAGAGATGCCCGAGCTCAATCCCGTGGTGGTTTTTGTCGATGACAAGAATCAGATCACGGAGGTCAAGCGTCACCGCCTGGTGCCTCGGGGCCAGCATCTTTGAGAGCTGTCTGCTGCAGGGGGGCGGGGACTCACCTGGTATGGATACGGTGGCTTTTCCGCCAGCTGCGGGCATGGCATGGTCGTGTCTGGTCTATTTGTTTAAGAGGATTTTGCATGAAGCGAGCCCCCCTTGCTGCCGGCAGCGTCCTGCTGGCTCTAGGTCTGGCGCCAATGGCCCAGGCTGCCCACGGCACTGCCGGGCTATGGCGTGTCACCGTTAGCGTCAATGAGCCGGCAAACGCGTTTCTGACCCCTCAGCAACGGGCGCAGATGCGCGCCCATGGCATCGATATTCTGGGGCCCAATTCCATTGCCGCGGACCACTGCATGACCGAAGCCGAAGTGATGTCGAACCGACTCAGCAAGTCTGAGGACGTGGCCGGTTGCAGCCTGCAACATCAATCTGCCGACGGAGCGACCTTGCGGGGCACTCTCGTTTGCATGGAGGAACCCAAGGGGACCGGTCACCTCCAGATCACTTATGCCAATCCCAAGCACTATACCGGTTCCATGGACTTCAGCGGCATGGCGCATGGCCAACGGGTTCATCTCACTTACCGCTACGATGGCCGCTGGCTGTCTTCCAAATGCGGCAAGATTAAGCATTGAGGTCGGAAGCGGAGAGCCATGTCGTCGCCCTTTCCGCGAAGCTGCGAGCGGCCAAGCGGGCGGTGATCTTCACTGGCGCCGGTATATCTACGGAATCAGGAATTCCAGATTTTCGTTCAGCAGACGGCGTCTGGACCAAGATGGCCCCGATCGGCTTTGCCGAATTCATTGCTTCGGCAGCGATGCGACGGGAAGCCTGGCGCCGGCGCTTCGCCATGGATGCCATGTTTGCGGAAGCCAGGCCCAATCTCGGTCATCAGGCAGTGGCAACCCTCGTTCACCAGGGCCGGGCCTCCTGCGTGATTACCCAGAATATCGATAACCTGCACCAGGACTCGGGCTTAGCGGCTGACCGACTGGTTGAGCTACACGGGAATACCAGTTACGCCAAGTGCTTGAACTGTAATCTTCGTGTAGAACTTGAGCCGATTCGGGGGTACTTTTTCGCGCATGGACAGGTGCCTGACTGTCCGGATTGTGGCGGGATACTCAAGACCGCAACAATCTCCTTTGGCCAGGCGATGCCCGAACGGGAGCTGGCCCGCGCGCAGGCCGCAGCGACAAGCTGTGACCTGTTTTTGGTGCTGGGCTCCTCTCTTGTGGTTTACCCGGCGGCGGACTTGCCAGGTCTGGCGGTACGGCATGGGGCGGAGCTGGTGATCGTCAATCGGGAGCCGACCCCCCTCGACGGACTTGCCGTCCTTGTCCTGCATGCGGCTATCGGCGATACGCTGGACGGCGCCGTGCGGGCACTGTAGACCCTGATCGCGCGATCGCTAATATGACCCTGATCCCGGTCGCGCTGATTTACTCTGGTGCGAGAGTTCGGCGCCGGACAGCGGCACAGGTGAACGGACCTCTGGGTCCGTGAAGCCGGTGTAGCTGGCCAGGAGCCGAAGGGCTCGACCCCAACCCCAGGAGTTTTGCCGTGTTTCGCCTCGACGACGAAGACGAGAAGTCCGACGAGAAAACCCCCCCGACGCCACCAATGCCGCCTGTGGCGCAGGCGCTCTACAAGTCGCGCACGGTCCTGATATTCGGCGAAGTCGACATGAAGATGGCCGAGCGGGTAACTGCGCAGTTGCTCGCCCTGGCCTCGGAAAGTTCCGATCCTATCCGTGTGGTGCTGAACTCGCCTGGCGGGCACGTCGAGTCCGGGGATACCATTCATGACGTCATTCGGTTCTGTGGCCCCCTCGTCAAAATCATCGGGACGGGCTGGGTGGCTAGTGCCGGCGCCCACATCTTCCTGGGCGCCAAGCGTGAAAACAGACTGTGTCTGCCATTTACGCGATTTTTGCTGCATCAACCGCTCGGAGGTGTCCGCGGGCAGGCCTCGGATATTTCAATTGAGGCGGAAGAGATCATCAAGATGCGTGATCGGCTCAACCGGGAAATCGCCCGGGAGACAGGCCAGACTCTGGAAAAGGTTGTGGCCGATACCGAGCGTAATTTTTGGATGAGCGCTGAGGAGGCGGTCGCCTACGGCCTCGTTGGCCGGGTTGTCGCCCGGGCCGATGAGGTCTAGCCATGACCAGCGCCGGGCAATGGTGGCACGGCGCAGTCATCTATCAGATCTATGTTCGGAGCTTTTGCGACAGCAATGGAGACGGGCAGGGGGACATTGGCGGTGTTCTGTCCAAGCTCCCCTACCTCGCAGGCCTGGGGATTGACGCGATCTGGCTTTCCCCGATTCACCCCTCGCCGAATCGTGACTGGGGCTACGACGTCAGTGACTATGCCGGAGTTCACCCAGATTATGGCAGTCTCGAAGATCTCGACCAGCTGGTGACGGCCGCCCATGGGCTCGGCCTCAAAGTCATGCTGGACGAGGTCCTTGCCCACACCTCAGATGAACACCCATGGTTCATCGAGAGCCTGCAGGGGGACGCCAAACGCGACTGGTATGTTTGGGCGGACGCAAAGGCCGACGGCGCTGCACCGAACAATTGGCTGTCCGCCTTCGGTGGGCCGGCCTGGTCCTATCAGCCGGCGCGACGCCAGTATTACCACCATAAATTTCTGCGTCAGCAACCCAAGCTCAACTGGCACAATCCGGATGCCAGGGCGGCGGCGCTAGCGGTCCTGCGCTTCTGGTTGGAGCGTGGTATTGACGGCTTTCGTCTTGATGTTGCCAATGCCTTTTTGCACGAGGAGACGCTGGCTGATAATCCTCCAGTGCCAGCGTCGGCGCGCAGCACAGCTTATTGGGTGCATCCCCCAAATATGCAGTTACATTTTCACGACAGTAATTTAGTGGAGAATATTCAGGTTTTAGATGAAATTCGCAGGGTGGTCGACAGTTACCCCGATCGCTTTGTGATGGGAGAATTTTCGGAGCAGCCGGAGCGCAGCGGCTGCTACGCGCCTGCCGATCAGGGGCTGCATTCCGGATACAGTTTTCCATTGCTCGAAGCCCGCACGCTTGCTCCCGCTGTCATCAGCGACCACCTTGAAACACTGGCGCGATATCCGCGGCACTGGCCGTCGCTCAGCTTCAGCAATCACGATGTGATGCGGGCGCCCAGCCGCTTTGGCGGCCGGGTACCGCCACCGGAGCTTGCGCGCCTGCTTCTTGCGCTCCTCTTCGGTCTGCGTGGCACGGTCCTTCTCTATCAGGGAGAAGAGCTAGGTTTGCCGCAGGCGGAGCTGCCACGCGCGGCGCTGCGCGATCCGGTTGGGGATCTTTACTACCCCTACATTTATGGACGTGATGGCTGTCGCACGCCGATGCCATGGCAGGCGGGCGAAGCGAATCTGGGCTTCGGTACTGGCACGCCATGGCTTCCGTCCTTCGCCGGGCACGCCCCCTTCGCGGTAGACCAACAGCTCCAGGATCCACAGTCGACGCTCAATTTCTGTCGAAAGTTGATCGCGGCGCGCAAAGCGATGCCCGTTCTGTCGCAAGGCGATCTTGTGCTGCGCGAAGCTGGCTCGGGTATTTTGGCCTTTACCCGCAGGCACTCTGCGCAAACGGTACTTTGTCTCTTTAACCTGTCGCCGGATTCCCAGAAATTCGCGGATCACCACCTCGAGGGGGCAAAGGATCTTCAGATCGGATGCGGCGCGGTTCACCGTTCCGCAACCGAGGTGAAACTGGGCCCCTATGCGGCGCAATTCCTCGCGGTTGGGAATTGGGAGTGAGCGGCGGCTCAGGTCTTCGATCCTGACAGCGCGGCGATGAGTGCGTCGAGTGGCAGCAGAACACAGCGGTGGCGACCTGGAATATCCGCGGCACCCGCAAATTCGCCATATGCCCCAAAAGGATGCGACGGCGGCGGTGCCCTGTCGGAAAGCATGTTCAGAAGCTGTGCCCGCAGGGCCACGACGTCGGCGCTGCTGGCACCGATGGCGTCGCGTCCGAGGATCGCGGCTGACGCCTGCGCCAAGACACAGGCGCGGGTCTCGTGCGCGAGGGCTGTAATGCGACCATCCGCCAGCATCACGTCCACGCGGACGCGATCGCCGCAGGCCGGGTTATGCGCTTCCCCGTGATGATCGGCCTCTGCGAGCCTGCCCGCGCCGTGGGCATCTGCAGCCAGGCGCAGGAGGCTGCGTTTGTAGAGCGGATCGCTCATGCCCGGCTCCGGAACGCGGCCAAGGCCTCGGGGGTATCAATGTCAGTCAATGGCGCATCAGTGCCGGCCTCGACCTCGGCAATGAGCTCCGGGTAGGCGGCAAGCAGGTTGCGGGCACCGATATCGCCCTCCAGATCGGACATGGCGCTAAAAAAGCGGCGCGCCCATAATACCGGATTGCCCCGCTTGCCATGCCGGCTGGCAAGACAGATGGCCCGACCCTCCTGAGGTGCAAAGGCGGCGATCAGCCGGTTAATCAGTTCCGCATCCACCCCCGGCATGTCGCCCAGAAGCATGAGCGCTCCGTCGCAGTCCTCCCCAATTGCAGAAAGTCCGCAGCGTAGCGAGGTGCTCATGCCCTTCGCGTAATCCGGATTATGGACGATACGAACATCAAGACCGGAAATAGCCTCCTTGATAGCGTCGGCGTCATGACCGGTGACCACAATCGTCTCGTCGGCCTGGCTGCTGAGCGCGGCCTCGAGCGCATAACGGATCAAAGGCTTTCCGTTCAGGGGCGCAAGCAGCTTGTTCTTTCCCATACGTGTCGATTGTCCCGCTGCCAGCACCACGGCTGAAACATAGGGAGCACGCGCTTCCATGCGCGTGGTTTCATCGCGTGGCTGTGGCCGCAGAGGAATCTCACTCAGAAGTCCGCCTACTCCCATGCCCATCAGGTCGCGCGGTGTTACCGGCAGACGGGCGAGAAGACGCCACAATACGAAGTCAAAGCCGTTGAGTTTGGGTGAAATGGCGCAACCTGGCAGGCCAATTACAGCGGCTGATCCCATCTCGCCCAGTAACAGCAGGTTGCCCGGATCCACAGGCATGCCAAAATGAAGCACGCGCCCGCCCGCCTCAGCGATTGCCGACGGTATGACGTCGCGCCGATCGGTGATGGCGCTGGCACCAAAGATGAGGATAAGTTCGCAGCCAGCCCGTGCTGCCTCCTGGATTGCCGGAACCAGGGCGGCCGGCTCATGGGCGACCCGCCGTTCCAGCACGAGGCTACTGCCCTGGGCGCGAAGACGATCTTCGACCGCGTTTCTGGCCTTATCCAGAAGCGAGGGTTTGGTCGCTTCAATATGGGTCAGGATCAGCGCCGCACGCTGGGCATAAAACCTGGCCAGCCGCAGGGGCGGGCGCTGCAGCAGGGCGGCGGCGGCGTCCAGCGCTGCTTGTGGCACGGCAAAGGGAATGATCTTGATTGTCGCCAGCATCTGCCGGGTCGAGACCCGCGCAAAAGGTGGTAGTGTCGCCATCGCAATAGCTTCGTGGACATTATTGAAGGCATCGATCTGTGCGGCATCTACAATGACGACGCCAGCCGCTTGCGCGTAAAGATTGGCGCGACCGGTAAAGGCAGCTCCGATCCGTATATCCTCGCCTGCGCAAAGGTGCGCCAGCCTTAGCGCGGCCTCGTCTTCACCGACGTCTTCCGCTTCCAGGCGCGCGACGGTCAATTGCGTGATGCCGCCGGCACGCAGCAGGTTGATGTCGTCGCCGGAAAGTATCCGGCCCTTCTTGAACAGGCGGCCGGCGGCGCGCTGGGCATGAACCAAAATAGCGCCTTCGGTACTCGCGACGGGCAGGGTCAGAAACTGCATCCTGCAAGTTTAGGCGGCTTCGGCCTCGCGAGGCAAACGCAAGATCGCGGACAACCCCCCTTGTGGACGGTTTTGCAGGGTGATCGAGCCACCATGGCCTTCGGCAATGGTCTTGACGAGGGTCAGGCCAAGGCCGGCACCACCAGTTTCGTGGCTGCGTGAATCCTCAAGGCGAACGAACGGCTCGAACACCCGCTCGAGATCTTGTGGGGAGATGCCAGGACCGTGATCATCAATGCGCACCGCAGCCATGCCGTTCTCTTCACTCAGGCTGAGTTCGGCACTGCCACCATAGGTTACGGCATTTTCGAGCAGATTGCGCACGGCGCGCCGGATTTCGTTGGGACGACACAGTACGGTCATCGCCGCATGTTGATGGCAGCTCACGGCCAGTCCCATGTCTTCAAGGTCGGCGCAGACGCTTTCTACGAGTGCAGCGAGGTCGATGCGCCGCCGCTTTTCCCAGCCTGCGCCGCGTGCCGCGCTCAAAACAGCGTCGGTGAGCGCGCGCAGTTCGTCCAGATTTTTTTCGATACGCTCTCGAACCTCATCATCGTCGATGAATTCAGTGGAGATGCGCATAGCCGTCAAAGGGGTTCTCAGATCATGACCAACCGCAGACAGCAGTTGGCGCTGGCTTTCCAGCATGCGTCGGACCTGCTCGGTCATGGCGTTGAACGCCTGCGCCGCGCGACGCATGTCCTGCGGACCAGATTCCTCCAGACGCGGCGCCTCCCCGCCGTGGGCCACCATGCTTGCCGCCGACGTCAATTGGGACAGCGGGCGGGCAACCCGTCTGATGGCAAAGGCCGCCACGACTGCCGCGCTGAGCACCGCCACCAGGACGCCGTAGACAAATGCCAGGGGCCAGGGGGGGCCTGCATGCAGCAGAAAGGTGGTGACCAGCCGCCTGTCATTGTTCAGAGGTATCGTGATCCGCATCACGCGCGCCGGGATGCGGCGTGGGTGGCCGAGCCGGCGCAGGCGGCCAGGGTGGGCCCGCAAATCGCTTCCGTGCAAAATGCGTACAGTCACCAGTCCGTGCCGTGACGCGGCCGGTAAGTCAGCGCGTACCCGTGCCGCAAGACCGGCTTCGACACTGGTCATGACTGCGGCACCTGGGCGCCGCGTGGTCAGTTCAAACCGCCAGGGACCGGCGCTCATGGTATTGGTTACCCGCTGCCGTTCGGAGGGAGCAATGCTGTCCAGCAAGCCAGCAGCTGACGCCGCCCGGTCGACCACGCGATCCATCAGTTGGGCACGAATGAGACGGTTATGGGTGGCCGTAAACCAGGCCGCGACAGCAAAGTTGGAAAGAATGACCGCGATCACCGTGGTCACGATGAGCTGGGCCGCAAGGGTGCGCGGCAGCCATGATGACAGCCATCGGTTCATGCCGGTTCGGGATCGACAGCGAGCATGTAGCCGCCACCCCACACGGTCTTGATATAGCGTGGATTTTTTGGATCAGGCTCAATTTTCTTGCGCAGCCGGCTGACGTGGTTGTCGATGGAACGGTCAAACAGCTCGGCATCGCGACCTTTGGTCAGATCAAGCAGTTGATTACGGGTAAGAGAGATCTTGGGTCGTTCGAGGAGGGCAACGAGCAGGCGATACTCGCCGCTCGACAGCGCGGTCGCCACGCCATCCTCGCTCAAAAGTTCACGCTGGCTGGTATCCAGTATCCAGGTTCCGAAGCGGATACGTGCAGAAGGGGGGGGCAGCTGGTGTGGCGGCAGGGCCTGTGTCCGGCGAAGCACGGCGGCGATACGAGCTACCAGTTCGCGGGGCGAGAACGGCTTGGGGATATAGTCATCGGCGCCCATCTCAAGGCCAATAATCCGATCCACCTCTTCACCGCGGGCGGTTAGAAGGATGACCGGTATCTGGCTTGTTTCCCGGATCGAGCGGCAAAGACTGAGCCCGTCCTCTCCGGGCATCATTACGTCAAGGACGAGCAAATCGATCGCGGAAACCCGCATCAGTTTGCGCGCCGCGGCTGCATCCGCCGCCGTCGTGGCGCGGTAGCCGTGTTGCCTCAGATATCGCGCCAGCGGCTCGCGGATATCGCGCGCATCTTCGACAATGAGGATATGGGGTGCGGCTTCAGTGACCATGGTCGTGCTCATGCCCAAGATGGGCCAGGGTGGGGCCGAGTGCAATTCGTCATGGCGCCCGCTTTGTCGCAAGATATCGCTGGTTCTGGCCACGTGCCAGAGTTGCGAACAGTTGGGCTACCTCAGCTGGAGCCCACCGGGGGTGGTGTCACAAGACGCAGCTCCTGGGTCATTTCTGCGAGGATTGCGACCGCGATTTCGGCTGGGCTCGCGGCGCCGATGGCAAGGCCAATGGGACCCTTGATGCGGGTCAGAGCCGTGCTCGCAATGCCCTTGGTGGCGAGTCTGGCAAGGCGATTGGCATGGGTCTTCTTCGATCCCAAAGCGCCCACGTAAAAGCAGGGCGAGGCCAACGCCGCACACAGCGCCGGGTCGTCAATTTTGGGATCATGGGTGAGCGCCACCAGGGCGCTGCGAGGGCCTAAGGGGGCCTTGGCGAGCGCCTCATCAGGCCAATCGTGGCTGATTGCAACTCCGGGAAAGCGTTCGCTCGTGGCAAAGGCAGTGCGGGGGTCGATGACGCGGACGCGGTAGTCACAGAGTTCTGCCATCTGCGCAAGCGGTTGGGCGATATGCGCGGCGCCCACGATCACCAGCTCAAGCTGCGGATTGATGCTGGCAATAAACCAGTCCTCATCCTCGATCTGGACCACCTCGCAGCGATCGGTGCGCGCCGCCCGGAGAGCCGCTTGGCTGAGTGCATCGCCGCCACTGTCTGGAATGAGAAGCTTTTCCTCGGTCCCGCGCAGCGCAATCGCGCGGACCACCGCCTGCCCCTTGCCATGAGCGGACAGGATGGCGGCAAGTGCGCCGGGGCTGAACTGTCCACCGAGCGCTTCGAGATAAATTTCGACCTTGCCACCACAGGCAAGCCCAGCTGACCAGGCCAGCTCGTCTGCGACCCCAAATTCGAGACGCTGGGATTTGCCGCTCGTGATGGTCTGCTGCGCGCGCGCGATGACCTCGCCTTCAACACAACCGCCCGATACCGAACCTTCAAAGGCACCATCATCGCGGATCACGATCACGCTGCCAGCGGGTCGCGGTGCTGAGCCCCACGTTTTTATGACAGTCCCGATCGCAATCTTATATCCGGAGCGTGCCCACTCCTGCGCAATGCCCAGAATGTGCGGCGCATCACTCATGCCAGTGCCGCTGTTACAGCTCGCTTGGCCATCACGGTGACGAGATGGGCCCTGTATTGCGCAGAGCCATGCAGATCTTCGTTCAGGCCGTCAGCTGCAATCTGGATGTGCGCGATTGATTCAGAGTCGAAGCTTGCCTCGAGCGCTTTTTCCATGTCCGTTATGCGCCGCACACAGGGCGCGGCGCCGGTGACAGCAACACGCACGCCCTGAGTGGTCTGCGCAACAAACACGCCAACCATGGCGTAGCGTGACGCCGGATTGGCAAATTTGGCATACGCGGCGCGTCTGGGTATGGGAAAAGCGATTGCTCGAAGGATTTCGTCAGATTCCAGCGCGGTCTCGAACATGCCGGTGAAGAATTTATCAGCAGGAATTTCGCGCCGCGTCGTGATGAGGGTTGCATTCAACCCGAGGACCGCAGCGGGATAGTCAGCGGCCGGGTCATTATTGGCAACAGAACCGCCGAGTGTGCCGAGGTGGCGCACCGCCGGATCGCCAATATGGGAAGCCAATTCGGCCAGGGCGGGGATAAGTGTGCGCACCTCCGTTGACTGGGCCACCTGGGCATGCGTAAGCGCGGCACCCAGAACCAGGCGTTCTCCCTCACGACGAACACCGGACAATTCCGCTAGTCCCGAGATGTCGATAAGCAGCGGCGGGTTGGCTAACCGCTGCTTCATAGTCGGGATGAGCGTCTGGCCTCCTGCCAGCAACTTGGCGTCGGGATTGGCCCCAAGCAAGGCTTCCGCGTCGGCAAGACTTGCTGCACGCTGGTAAGAAAAGGGATAGGTGATCATGCGCCCATCTCCTTGGCGGCCGCTTCGATCGCCGAGACGATGTTATGGTAGCCGGTGCAACGGCAGATATTGCCTTCAAGCTCACGGCGAATGCTGGCGCGGTCAGTTGCTGCTCCGCGGGAAATCATATCCACGGCAGTCATGATCATTCCGGGTGTACAAAAGCCGCATTGCAGACCGTGATGTTCACGGAATGCAGACTGTACGGGGTGCAGAGCGCCTTGCTCGGCCAACCCTTCGATCGTGGTTACCTTACGTCCCTGAGCCTGTACCGCAAACATGGTGCAGGATTTGACGGCTTTATCGTCCACATGGACCACGCAGGCTCCGCACTGGCTGGTGTCGCAGCCGATATGCGTCCCTGTGAGTTTCAGGGTTTCGCGCAGAAAATGGACCAGGAGTGTGCGCTCCTCGATTTCGCCGGAAACGGTTTTGCCGTTCACCGTCATGGTCACGGTGGTCATGTGGTTACTCCTGATAAAAACGCGAGAGACCGTGGGCGGCTGCCGAGCGGTTTAAAGAGGTTTTCAAAGTACAAGTCCGAATAGAATGAGTAGAATAATGATCACGGCCACAAGGCCAACAACCCAGATCTCCGGGGCGACGCCGGTCTGCCCCGTGGAACCCTGTGATGGGTTGGCTGAGGGGGGCCGGATTGCCGCGTCCGAGGGCGGGATCGCGCTGAGTAGGGTGTCTGCCTCAAGTGAGATACCTGCGGCGCGCATTTCCGCGTCCGCAATGGCCTCCGCCCTCAGCGCAGCCTGGGTGATCGCGGCGTCATGCGCTGCGGCCGGGGTGCCTCCGAGTTCACGGGCGAGACTGCCGAAAAAATCATCAGCCATCTGTTTGGCTGCACTGGAAAGCAGTCGTTGCCCCACTTGGGCGAGTTTGCCACCGATATTGGCCTTGGCGGTGTAAGACAGCAGCGTTCCTGCTGCGACAGCTTCGAGCACAACCACCGCTTCCCCCTTGGCAAAGCCGGCGACACCACCCTGGCCTTCACCCTTCAGCACGCAGCGGTTCGGAGGCTCAAGGTCATCGAGGCTCAACTTGCCTCGGAAGGTTGCCGAAACCGGTCCGATTTTGAGCCGCGCGGACGCGTCAAAATGCGTGGCGTCGACCTTATCCACCGTCTCACACCCTGGAATGCAAGCCTTGAGAATGTCTGGATTGGTGATGGCGTCCCACACGTCCCGGGGCGGGGCGGGAATCTCATAGCGACCGGTAAAATCCATGAACACTCCGCGACCTTGCGCAACCACCCTTTACCTATCGCGCCTTGGCAGGCGCAGGCAAATCTCGGATGCATCCGTCTTTGCAGCAGGGTGATGACTGTGGTAACTTTATAGGGACGTACTTGTAGCCATAATAACAAGGCGTGGGGGAATGGAAACAGTGCAGGGGCGCCTCACCGGCGCCAATGAGGCGGATTGCGAGGACTGCGTCCAGATCCGTGGTCTTATTAAGTGGTTTGATGCCGTCAAAGGCTATGGTTTTGTCACCCCGGACGCCGGCGTGGACGGTGACGTCCTGATCCATCAATCCTGTATCCGCCAGTCCGGCTTCAAGCTCGCTCAGGAAGGGGCTGAAGTGGTGTGCGAGGTGGCAAAGGGGCCCAAGGGGCTTCACGCCAGGCGCATCCTCAAGCTCGACAACGCCGCCGCGGCCTCGCGCACTTTGGCCCCGGCAAGTAGCCCGGGCTTCACACGGGGGGAGGGGGAAAGCTTTGTTGCCGTTGTCAAATGGTTCAACCGAACTAAAGGTTACGGGTTTTTGAGCCCGGGGCCAGATTGCGCCGACGTCTTCGTGCACATGGAAACACTGCGTCGCTGCGGCATTCGTGAACTGCGGGAGGGCCAGAGGGTGTTGGCCCGTGCCGATGGCGGGCCCAAAGGACAGCTGGCGGCCGAGATACGGATCCTGGCCGATGCCCTCGAGATGGCTGCCCATTAGGGCGCGTGCAAGAACATCGAACTGCGCTAAAGTCGGCGGGAAGCTCCTACGAGAATCAGCCATGCGTCTTGCATTCATCTCCGCGATGACGGCAGCTCTCTTCCTGGTCACGGCGCCGCTTAAGGCGCAGGTGGCCCAGCCGATACTGCCAAAGGCGCCGCTGACATTCGCGACGCCACGAGGACCGGTAACGCTCAACGTGGAGCTGGCGACCACGCCCTACGAACAGGAAATGGGCCTGATGTACCGCCGACACCTCGCGCTTCACGCGGGGATGCTGTTCATTTTTCCAGAGAGCGGAATGGAAACCTTCTGGATGAAGAATACGATCCTTCCCCTCGACATGGTCTTCATCAAGTCGGACGGGACGATCTCGAGCATTCATGCCCATGCCGTTCCCTTTGATCTCAGTCCGATCAGTTCGGATGAGCCGGTCCGCTATGTTCTGGAAATCAATGCCGGGGCAGCCAAGAAACTGGGGCTTGCTCCTGGCGAGCATGGTTCGGGACCGGCGCTCAGGGCCAAAGATTGACCGCCGTCGCGGGGCGCAGTTGTTTGTAAGTGCGTGGCTGGCCTGAACGCTGGCGAAAGCACCCATAGGCAGCCTTCCTGATTGGCTAGGGGGTATCGCGCCCCGGTTCGCTTCGGTGGCAGTCGAAGACCCCTCTCCCCGCTGGACGGAAAAGGGGCCGACAGCGTAGCCGGGGCCAGAAGCGGTACCGGCCAACAGCTGTTGCGGCCAGGAGCGAAGGACAAGGCGACTGCCGCGGCCAAGAAGCTTGTTGACGACACCGCCCCGAGGCAGGCATTTATCGGACCGTCGCGAGGCTGATTTTCGGGAACTTGCGGCAAAGAGCCGGACTTTTTGGGACTGCAAACCGCCTTAAGGTATTGTATTTCTGGTCTAATCGGGGCGTGGCGCAGCCTGGTAGCGCATCTGCTTTGGGAGCAGAGGGTCGCGTGTTCGAATCACGCCGCCCCGACCACTGGACCAAGGGAGCACACATGCGCGCGCGTATCTATAAGCCCTCCAAGAGCTCCATGCAGTCGGGCCGGGCCCGCACCAAGGCCTGGCTCCTGGAATTTGAGCCGGAGGCTCCGCTCACGCCCGAGCCCCTGATGGGCTGGACGAGCAGTTCAGACACCCGGTCTCAGGTCCATATTTACTTTGAAACCAAAGACGAAGCGGTGGCCTATGCTGAAAAGCACGGCATTCCCTACCAGGTGTTCGAACCCCGACCTCATCCCTTCAAGCCCAAATCCTACGCCGACAACTTCCGCTTCGATCGCAAGATTCCATGGTCGCACTGAGGCCGCCGCCAGTGCTTTCTCATCCCGTGGTTCTGGCGACCGCGCCGCGTAAAGTTGGTCATTTGGCCCCGTAGCTCAACCGGATAGAGCGTCAGCCTTCTAAGCTGAATGTTGCGTGTTCGAGTCACGCCGGGGTCGCCAGCTCTTGATGCGAACGGCTGGCGCACGCACGTTTGATGCCTGAATGACAGCGCATGACCCAGCGGGGCAGGGCCATGCGCTTGTAGCCTAGCGGGCGGCCAGGATGGCATCGAGACTGCGCGGCCCGGAGCCTTCAGGTACCAGATGCGGAAAGCGCTGCCCTTTATGGTAGCTGATGGTCACGGTGCGCACGGCCTTATTCTGTTCTACGATGAAGGTGAGCGGCTCTGGGTGGGTCAGATCAAAGTCGAGTGCGCGTTTGAGATCGGTGTTACTGTAGGCAGTGCCGTTCAGCGCCACGAGCTTGGTGCCAATTGTCAGTCCAGCCTTGAATGCCGGGCTGCCCCATAGCACGCCCGTCAGTATGTTATTGTGACCGACACTGAACCCGAGCGAAAAATTGAAGTCGGTAAACTTGTACATGTGCTCCTGTGACTTCTCGAATGGGCTTTCCACCGAGGTATAGACAAGCTTGTAGCCGCCGCGGGAAATGCCGCCGAGCGGGGCAATATTGCCGGGTTCGTAAATGTGCCGTTTCAGGAATCCCGCCCAATCATAAGGTACGACCTTATTGAGCGTGCGCACGATATCGGCAAGCGTATAGGTTTGCGTAACATATGAGCCGTTATCCATGCCGAAAAAGAGACGGGCAAAATTGTCGAGCGACTTGCGGCCATGTGTGAGCTTGCGGATCAGCGTGTCAGCATCGAGCCAGGTCAGCTGTCCCATTGAATAGTAATCCTCAGAAAGCTGGTAATTACGCCATGGGATCGGTGCACGATGGGCGATCACGGGATCGTTGGTAGTATCCTCGACGGAACGCCAGGCAAGTCCGACGTGATGCGCATAGGTTGCGGCGGTAACCGCAAACGCATCGAGGGCCTCCTGACGGGTCCAAAGACCAGCACGGGCGGCGAGCACAAAACCCCAGTACTGGGTCTGTCCCTCATACATCCACAGCAGAGAGTCCCTCATCGGAACATTGAAGTTAGGCGTCCAAAGGTCGAAAGGACGGCGGAATTTCCCGTTCCAGGAATGGGTATATTCGTGGCAGAGAAGATCCCGGGTAGCGATTGTGCCGTTCCAATTAACAAAATAGCCGGGCACCGTGCCATCTTCACTGGATTGGTGATGCTCCAATCCCTGGCCGCCCATCTGATTGCTGAGCGATAGAAGAAAATCATAATGACTGTAGTGATGTGAACCGAAAAGCCTGTAGGCCTGAGTGACGAGATTTCGGTGGTCACGCAACTCAGCAGGAGTAATCCGTAACAGGTCTGGATTGTCTGCGAAAACATCGAGGTGGACGGGAGTTTTGTGTCCGGAGGGGGTCAGATTTTCGCGCAGGAAGTAGCGACCGGCGTCGAGCGGAGAATCAACTAATGTGTTGAATGTCACGGGTGAGAAATGAACGACGCCATCCTCATTGGATGCCGTGGTCAGGGCAGTTGCGTAGTGCCAGCCCGCAGGCAGATTCACACTGGCTTCCGTTTCTATATCCCGGCTGAAATATCCGGCCGGGTAAAGTGCCACATCCCACCATTCGAGGTTGAGCATCGCCGGCGTCATGACGATACGCCCTTCGTCTTGCGTTACCGGCGACAGAAACTTGAAAGAAACGTCCAGTGTTTTGACCCCTGTGGGGACATCGATATGGAATGCGAAGACATGCACCGGATCGCGCGTCCAGCGCAGAGTCTTGCCGTCTGCGTGAATGACAAGGCCGGCAAACTTGTCGATCGGACCCGACGCATTGTGATTACCTGGAATCCACTGCGGATAGAGCAGGGTCATTGGCCCTGCATTGGCAACCGGGATGGTTTCGTCGACGCGGAAAATGTGGCGGGTCAGATCGGTTGCGTCGACATTGATCGTGATGATTCCGGGATAGGCAATGTCACGGGGCGCAGGAATGGGAGCGATGGGCGGCGCCGGCTGCGGTTCACCCGCTGGAGATGGCGCCGCAGACGCAAGACCCGCGGCAGCCCACAGAAGAACGGTGCTTGCAAGCAGAGATCGACGCAACATGAGAGCCCCCTTTGTCGATGACTGGACAAATCATCCCTGCCTTATCCTACCAGGCGCGGCTTTGGTCCACTGCGGCCCCAGCCTTGCTCACGGCGTCGTGATCGTATGGCGCTTTCAAAGCCGAACCTGTTCAGCGGCATTCGGCACGCCCCGCGCCAAGCCGCGCTGCAGGTCGTGGTGGCAGCACGTCAGATGGAGGCAAAGACAGCTGCGGTCGAAAGATACATCACTTGCCCTGGAAGCGTGGTTCCCGCTTTTCGGCAAACGCCCGCACACCTTCCCTTACATCTTCGGTGGGATTGGCGATCATGACGGCCATGGCGGCATCGTTCAGTGCTCGCTCCAGGGTTGAATCAAGGCCGTGTCGCATCATGGTCTTAACGAGACGCGTGGCGATCGGTGCCTTGGCCGCAATCGCGCTGGCCAGTGCACGGGTGTGGTCACGCAGCTGTTCCTGCGGTACCACCTCGGTTACCAGTCCAAGAGCTAGCGCCTCGGCTGCGCTATAGACCTGCGCAAGCCAACTCATTTTCAGTGCGCGATCGAGCCCCATGGCACGGGGAAACAGCCAGGCACCGCCTTCATCCGGCAACAGGCCAAACCGCCCTGAGGTGTCACCAAGCTTGGCGCTATTGCCGGCAATGCGAAGATCGCAGGCAAGGGCCAGTGCCAGCCCTCCCGCCACCGCCGGGCCGTTGATCATGGCGATTACCGGCTTATCCATGCGATGCAGAGTAGCGATCACCCGATGCATGCCCTCACGCATCTGCACCGCATGGCCGAGTTGGCGCTCAAGATAATTATCATGTTCCTCATCGCCTCCACGGATATCGCCACCGGCGCAAAAAGCCCGGCCTGCGCCAGTGATGATGAGGCAACGAAGTCGATCGTCTGCCTGGTAGGCGTCCAGTGCATCGACCAGCTCGCGGCACATGCGCGAAGTGTAAGCATTGAGCGCACTGGGCCGGTTGAGCACCAGCTCAGCGATATGATCGCTGCCAGCTGTGTAAAGTACGGTCTGTTCACCCATGGCAATATCCTCGCGCCCATCCCATGTCACAGCATGGGACGAGCGCCAGAACATTCCAAGCCTCAATAGGGATAATTATAGCCCGGAGGCGGAGGCGGCGGATAGCCGGGCGGAGGCGGTGGCGGGTAGCCCGGAGGAGGGGGGGGCGGGTAGCCATAGGAATTTGGCGGCGGTGCCGCCACGTGGTTGCCGTGGGCCTTCATGCACTGCACATATGCGATATTGTACTCACGCTGCGCAGCATATTGCCGTTCACCAGGATGGGCGGTCGTGGCGCCAATTCCGGCCCCGGCCGCCCCACCAACGACGGCGCCCCGGGTATCGCCGACCGCCGCGCCGAGGGCCGCACCAATTGCGGCACCTACCAGGGCGTTGGTTGCAGTCTGGTTATTGGCTTCGGCAACTTTGCCGGACACGCGGTCTGACGCATAATGCTGACAATAAACGTCATCTTCCTGAAATTGCGAGAAGGATTTGCCCCTACCGGGCATTACCGGAACCGTCGGGCTGAGCGGTTGTGTAACGCAGCCTTCCAGCCCGATCAGGGCTATGAGGCCTACCGCTCCCAACATCATCTTGCGCATTGCACACCTCTTGCATGGAGCCACTCGCGGGCCTGCCGGTCTGGACGGTCCGCAACTCCGATCGCCAACCATCCGCTGGCCAAGCTGAACACGACATGAACGCCAATCAATCTGACAAGGTTTGAGGCAAATCAAGTGGGTGCGCAATTGACCTGGCGTCGCTCTGAAGGCGTATTAGCAAAAAGCATGGGGGGGATGGGGATGGAACTTGTCGCTGGTCGCTGGAGCAACTGGTCTGGAGGAGTTCGCTGCAAACCGCGTCAGGTGATTGCGCCGCGGGAGGAGGTGGAACTGGCTGCGGCCATTCGCACGTCTAGGGGGTGCGTACGGGCACCCGGTAGCGGTCACTCGTTCACCCCCATCAGCGCTAGCGACGACACGCTCCTGGACCTCTCGGTGTTCGGCGGACTTGCTGGCGTCGATCCCCAGGCCCAGAGCGCGACCTTTCGCGCGGCTACTCCGTTGTGGGCGGTAGGGCCTGCCCTTAAAGCCCAAGGCTATGCCTTGGCCAATATGGGCGACATCGATCGGCAGACCGTGGCAGGTGTCGTTGCCACTGGCACGCATGGCACCGGCCGAAGTCTCGGAAGCCTTTCGGCCCAGGTGACCGGGTTTCGCCTGATCTCTGCCGATGGCGAGGTATTGAACTGCTCAGCCGAGGAAAACCCGGAAATTTTCGACCTGGGACGGGTATCGGTCGGAACCTTTGGCGTCATGAGCGAGGTCACACTCAAGGTTCTGCCTGCCTACAAGCTCGTCGAGCATAATTTTGCGCTGCCGATCCATGAGCTGTTCGAACGATTGGACAGCCTAATCGCCGAAAACCGTCACTTCGAATTTTTCTGGTTTCCCTACGCCAACAGCGCAGTTTGCAAATCGCTCAATCTCAGCACTGCCGATGCGCCCGCCCCCCGCACTGCCGAGCAGATGTACGCCCGAGGAGAAATCAGGGGGTCATTTGACATGCGTACCTTCACAGCCATCAATGAAGTGCTCCCCTTTGCCCCGTTTCTTCTCGAAAGCGCACACCGGCTCTGTTCACGGCTGATGCCGGGGCCAGACAAGGTACGCTGGAGTTACGAGATATTTCCCAGTCCGCGTACGGTGCGTTTCAATGAGATGGAGTATGCCGTAGCACTCGAGGATGGGCCGGCTTGCCTCAGGGAAATTGTGGACCGGATCCGCGCCAGGCGTATCAATACCGGATTTCCCATCGAATACCGTACCGTCAAGGGTGATGATATTGCGCTTAGTCCATTTTACGGTCGCGACAGCGCCACCATTGCTGTCCACCAGTATCGTAAGGTCGATACCGAAAGGCTATTTTCCGCGTGCGAGGAGATATTCCGGCAATTTGGAGGGCGACCTCACTGGGGCAAGCGACATAGTAGGACAGCTGTCGAACTGGCGCAGATTTATCCTCAATATGAACGCTTTATCCGCCTGCGGGAAAAGCTTGACCCGCGCGGACGTTTTCTTAACGCGTATCTGCGGACGCTCTTTGCATAGCTGGCGGGACAGGGGCGCACGGTCCGCATGAAGGTGCCGGCCAGGTGCTGAGGTGATGTACCATCCAGCAGGACCGCCAGATATGGCCTTGGGTGCTTGGTTACCGCGCTGGTTCGCAAAGTGGCTGAAAGGATCCTAGGGTTCACCTGTAACTTTTGATACTGGTGCGGCCAGGTGGCGATAAAAGCAGCTCCGCTCTCCGGTATGGCAGGCCGCCCCCGTCTGTCGAACCCGAAAAAGCAGCGTGTCGCCGTCGCAATCGATACGGGCTTCTACAAGTTCCTGGGTGTGGCCCGAGGTCTCGCCCTTGCGCCATCGTTCACGGCGTGAGCGAGACCAGTAGGTAAGCTGCCCTGTACGCAGTGTCTCCGCCAGCGTTTGTGCATTCATCCACGCCAGCATCAACACCTCTCCGCTTTCTGCGTCCTGTGCGATCGTCGGTACCAGACCATCGCTGTTAAAGTGAACAGAGGCGATAAATGTACTTTGCGAAAGGACTTCACTCATAGCTCGCGTGCCATTCGTTCAAATCCCTGGGTTAGATCGGCAATGAGGTCATCAATGTCTTCCAGCCCGGCATGCACCCGCACCACCGTTGCATCGGCCGGCCAGGGTCGGGCTGTACGTACAATATGGGCCGGCGTGATGAGGCTTTCAAAGCCACCCCAGGACCAGCCCATGCCGAACAGTTTGAGACTGTTCATCAACGCTGCGAGTGCAGAGCGGGACAGGGGCTTCAGCTCGATGGCAAAGAGCCCGCAGGCTCCCCGGAAGTCCCGTTTCCAGATTGCATGACCAGGATCACTCTCAAGTCCGGGATGCAGAACCCGCGTGACTTCGGGTCTTTGGGCAAACCAGCGGGCGAGTTTCAGCCCGTTCTGCTCATGAACCGGCAGCCGGCGCGCCAGCGTACGAAGCCCTCTCAGTGCCAGAAACAGATCGTCCGCCGAGGCAAATTGCCCAAGATCACCATGGGTTTGAACCAGGCGATCGGCATGACTCGCATTGGCGCAGACATAGCCCATCATGAGATCGGAATGCCCGCCGACATATTTGGTCACCGATTGAATGGAGAGATCGACGCCGTGGTCCAATGGCTGAAAAAAGAGTGGAGTTGCCCAAGTGTTGTCCATCAGCACGGACGCGCCGTGACGATGGGCAGCGGTGGCGATGGCAGGGATATCCTGCACCTCGAACGTGAGCGAGCCCGGGGATTCGCAAAAGACTGCGCGGGTATTGCTACGGAAAAGTTCCTCAATGCCGTTACCGATGCATGGGTCAAAATAGCTGGTCTGAACACCGTACCGCGCCAGGACGCGGTCACAGAAATTGCGCGTAGGGAAATAGGCACTGTCACTGACAAGTAGATGATCACCGGTCCGGCAGACAGAAAGAATTGCGGTCGTGATGGCCGCCAGACCTGATGGTGTCACGACGGTTGTGGCACCATGTTCGAGGGTATTGATGGCCGTAGCGAAACTTTCAGAGGTCGGTGTCCCGCGCCGGCCATAAACATAGGGTGCGGTGCCGCGTTCGAGAGTTTCAAGGTCAGGCATCAGGAATGTCGAGACGCGGTAGACCGGAGTCGATACCGCACCGTGATAGCGTGAAGGCTCACGCCCGAGATGGCCGGTGAGGGTATTGGGCTTTTGGGTCATAGCTCCACTCCAACTCCAACTTCAGTAGCAACATCCGGTCCTGGGGTCAGGGGGTTGCTCATGCGCTCGCTCAGTATCGGCCGCAGCGGTCGGTCAAACAGCCAGATGATCAAGGCGCTTACAAACGCGATCGCAGCTGTGATGAGAAAGAATTCGGATTTAGGGGTATGATCCCAAAGCGTTGCCAGCATGCCGCCGAGCGTACTGCCAAGAAACGTCGCAATGAACCAGAAGCCCATCATCATGGACATTACCTGCACCGGGGCCGCACGGGCCACGAGTGCCAGCCCGACCGGAGACAGGTAGAGTTCGCCGAAAGTATAAATGGTGAAGAAGGGCAGCAGCCATACCCAACTGGCGTGGCCGTGTGGACCGGTCACAAACGCCACGGCTGCCATCAGGCAGAAAGACGCACCGAGCAGGGCACATCCCAGTGCCATCTTGATCGGGGTAGAGGGCTCGCGCCCGCGACGGGCCTGCCGGCCCCAAAGCCAGACGAGCAGCGGCGTGAAGGCGAAAATCATGGCCGGGTCGATGGATTGCGCCCAGGGAGCCGGAATGACGAAGTCGATCACACCTGGGATGAATACCCGATCTGTATAGTCGCGGGCCCATAATGCGATCGTGATGTATTGCTGTTCGTAGCTCATCCAGAAGCCGGTGACCGGCACAAAGAGCGCGACCAGCGCGAAAATGGCTTTCCAGTCCTGGCGACTGAGGGGTTGCGCCTTGACCTTATTGCCAGCCCGGCGGGCACTGGTTACGCGATCAGGGGGCAGATTCCGCAGCGACAGGACGTAAATCAGAACCCCGATTGAGACCCCAATGCCGGCTGCAAAGAAACCAAAGTGCCAACCCGCATTCTGTCCGAAAGCGGCGCACACGCGATGGCTCCAGGGCCAGTCGTCGGTACACATGCGCGCCCCCAGGGTGCCGCAGATGTAAGGCGCAAGGAAGGCTCCAAGATTGATACCAACGTAGAAGATCGAGTAGGCGCGATCGATGCGGTTGTCACCCGGCGCGTAGAGATTGCCAACCTGGGTCGAAATATTGGGCTTGAAGGCGCCATTACCGATGATCAGCGCCAGAAGGCCGAAGAAGAACAGCGAAGTCTGGGTCAACATGAATTCGCCGGCGATCATCATCAGCCCGCCGACGACAACGGTGTAGCGCTGGCCGGTCAGGCGATCAGCAAGCAGTCCGCCGAAAAACGGGGTGAGGTAAACGAGCCCGGTATAAAGACCGGTGATGTTGGTAGCGAATTCGGTCGACGACAGCGGGCCCAGCAACCACTGAAACGCGCTGCGCACCAGTGCAATCCCTATGACGTGCGGCATCGCCTCAGGAGTCAGCAATTGCTGCGTCAGGTAGAAGATCAGGATCGACGTCATCCCATAGTAGGAAAAACGTTCTGCCATTTCGGTCGAAAACAGGCTGGTCAATCCGACCGGATGACCGAACAGGTCACGCTGGCGCTTGGCCTCGGGTTGAGCCATTCGCAATCCCCCTCTGAACGTGATGACTGCGCGAGTTTGCACACTCCGCGCAAGGAAGAAAATGGTTTGACGGCTTTGTGAGCAACGGCCTAGGGCAGGATGACGAAGCGCTCTTCGCGGGCGTAGGGGATGAAGCCGGCACGCTGATAGAGCGGCAGGGCACGTGGATGATCGAGGGTGCAGGTATTAACCTTCAGCTTGGTGATCGGACGGTCCCAGGCCAGAAGCACCGACTGGAACAGGAAATAATGCCCCAAACCGCGACCGATGTAGTCAGGAACGAGGCCGAAATAGGCGAGCTGCCCGGTAGGAAGCGCACGAAAATCGAATTCTGCCATCCCGGCGGGACTGCCGTCGACATAGAGCACGTAGAGATGGAGCTCGGGATCCTGCAGCAAGGCTCCAAGCTCCCCGTCAGACAACTTCTTACGGTCAACCCAATAGTGGGAGCGGCCAATGACGTCGTAAAGATAGCGATAGAAGTGAACCGGCGGCATCGCCGCCCTTAAAATGGCGACTTTCCCACCGGGGACCGGCGGCGGCATGATATCGGGCCGGGTCTTCATGTCGAGAAATGTCACTACCGTTGGAAGGCGTTTGGCGCTGCCGCGGTCCCTCATCCTGTCCGTCCTATCTCGATTGGCGCCTCAGGGTGTGCACCCCACTCAGCCCAGGAGCCATCGTACAGTGCCGCTTGCTGTGCGCCGGCTACATTCAGGGCCAGTAGCAGGATCGCTGCGGTGATCCCCGATCCGCAGCTCGTAATGACCGGCCGTGACAGCGCGATATGCCTTTGGGCAAAGAGGGTGCGCAGCTCGTCCGCAGATTTGAGCGTGCCGTCGCTGTTCACAACCTCGGCATAATGGATATTGCAACTTTGGGGGATATGGCCGGGCCGAACTCCCTGACGCGGTTCAGCTTCTTCGCCGGCAAAACGGGCGGGGCTTCTTGCATCGACAATCTGTTCGCTGCTCGAGGCCTGGGCGGCCAGAACCTGTGAGAAATCGCGGATCAGACTGTTGTCGGGGTGGGGTGTAAAATGCCGGACGTGCGGTGCCGGGAGCAGATCGTCGATCGGCCTGCCTTCCCGCTTCCATTTAGGCAGGCCACCGTCAAGAACGGCGACATCGCGATGGCCCATGGCCCGCAGCATCCACCAAGCCCGCGGGCTCGCGTAAACCCCGGCGCCATCGTAGACGATGATGAGATTGCCATCGCCCAGTCCCAGTTTGTGCATCTGGCTGGCAAACTTGGGGGCAGGCGCAAGCATGTGGGGAAGTGGGCTGCTCTCGTCGCTGATGGCGTCGATATCAAAGAACACCGCCCCCGGGATATGGGCGCTCGCGTACTCTGCCCGCGCATCGCGACCGGCCTGGGGCAGGTACCACGACGCATCTGCGACGCGCACATCCGGCGCTTCAAGATGCTCGGCCAGCCAGTGGGTTGAGACCAGGGGAAAGGGGACACTCATGCGAACGGCACTTCCATGTCGCGCGGTTCGCCGTCAAGCCACGGTGGCACAGGAAGGCCTTTTTGACGCAGGAAAGCAGGATTGAAGAGTTTGCTTTGATAACGCGAACCGGTATCGCAGAGCACGGTAACAATGGTGTGACCAGGTCCCATCTGCTTCGCCAAACGGATGGCGCCGGCCACGTTGATGCCACTCGAGCCACCCAGACACAGCCCGTCACGCTGCAGAAGGTCATAAAGGATGGGAAGCATTTCCTCGTCGGCGATCTCGTAGGCATCGTCAATCGGGGCACCTTCGAGATTTGCCGTTACCCGGTTCTGTCCGATGCCTTCGGTGATCGAGCTGCCATGCGCGCTCAGCTGCCCGGTTTTGATCCAGCAATAGATGGCAGCACCGAGTGGATCGGCTGCGACCACCTGAATGTTGGGATCGCGCTCCTTGAGCGCAATGCCGGTGCCGGCAAGCGTGCCGCCGGTACCTACTGCGGCGACAAAGCCATCAATGCGGCCCTTGAGTTGGGCGTAAATCTCAGGACCGGTGCCCTCAATATGCGCTCCGCGGTTGGCCACATTATCAAACTGATTGGCCCAGATCGCGCCATTGGGCTCGCTCTGGGCAAGACGGGAAGCAAGGCGTCCGGAGAGCTTTACGTAATTGTCGGGATCACGATAGGGTTTTGCTGGAACTTCGATGAGGTGTGCACCCATCAGGCGCAAGGCATCTTTCTTTTCCTGGCTCTGGGTCTGCGGAATAACGATAACGGTACGAAATCCCATGGCATTGGCAACGACAGCAAGTCCGATGCCGGTATTGCCGGCGGTGCCTTCAACGATCGTCCCGCCAGGGCGCAAAGTGCCCGTAGCAATGGCATCACGGACGATGTAAAGGGCTGCCCGGTCCTTGACCGAGCCACCCGGGTTCATGAACTCGGCTTTGCCATAGATATCGCAGCCGGTCAGAGCGCTTGCATGTCGCAGGCGGATGAGCGGGGTATGGCCTATTGCATCAAGGGTGTCGTTACGGATGTCCATGCAGCTTTAACCAGGCTAGAGCCAGACCCTAAGCCGCGTCCGGGCGACCATCAAGCTTTGCCCACCTCCTTCAGCCGTGCAAAGGCCCGCAAGGCGCGTTCCCGCCCGGCTGCAAGATCAACCAGGGGGCGGGGGTAGCTCGATCCGAGCCTGATGTTGGCTGCGTCAAGCACAGAAGCCGGCGCAAGCCAGGGGCTGTGGACAAAGCGATCCGGCAGACGGGCGAGCTCGGGAACAAAGTGACGAACATAGTCACCCCGCGGGTCGAATCGCTGCCCCTGCAACACCGGGTTGAAGATCCGGAAATAAGGCGCAGCATCCGCGCCACAGCCGGCAACCCATTGCCAGCTTGCGCTGTTATTGGCGAGGTCGGCATCCACCAGGGTATCCCAGAACCAGCTCGCACCTGCACGCCAGTGGATCAGCAGATGTTTGACCAGAAATGACGCAACGATCATGCGCACGCGGTTATGCATCCATCCGGTATTCCATAACTGGCGCATGCCCGCGTCCACGATGGGGATCCCGGTTTGACCACGCTGCCAGAGCGCAAGCCGGGCCTCGTCTGACCTCCACTCGAAATGGGAAAACCGAGGATCAAGTGGCTGTTCGGGAAGCTGTGGATGGTGAAACAGCAGGTGCCAGGAGAACTCACGCCAGGCCAGCTCGGAGAGGAATTTCTCCTGTCCCACTGCGCTTAGCGCTTGCGCATGCCAGATCTGGCGCGCGGAAATTTCGCCAAAATGCAGATGCGGGGACAGTCTCGAGGTGCCCGCGCGGGCTGGCCAGTCGCGGGTCTGGGCATAATCCCGCAGATCGCGGTCAAGAAACGCCTTAAGCCTGCTCAGGGCTCCGCTTTCTCCCGGATTCCAGTATTGGGACCACGCGGCGGCCCAGTTTGGCGACTGTGGCACCAGGCGCCAATCGGCGAGCGGATCGGAGACGATGGCTGGAGCAAAATTCAGCCGCCGTGGACGGGGCAGGGGGGCAGGAATGTCGCGCTGGCGCAAAGCCTTCCAGAAGGGGGTAAACACGCGAAATGGCCTGCCCACCTGCGTTGTGAGCTCCCAGGGCTCGAGCAGCAGGTTTCCCGGGAAACTGCGGACCTCAATGCCCCGCTCCGCGAGCTCAGATTTAAGCGCCCGGTCGCGTGCAATGGCATGGGGTTCATAACAACGGTTCCAATAGACGGCGTCGGCGCCGGTTTCGGCGATGACCGCCTTCAGCACCTCTGCTGCAGGGCCCCGGCGCAACACCAGCCGTCCACCATTTGCGCCGAGAGTTTGAGCAAGCGCCGCCAGGGCATGGTGCAGCCACCAGCGGCTGGCAGCCCCGACTGACCAGCTGTCGGACCTGCCCTCATCCCACACGTAAAGACAGACGAGCGGAGCTGCGCGCACACGGGCTGCGTGAAGCGCCGGATTGTCGGCGAGGCGCAAATCCTCGCGGAACCAGACAATAGTAGATGTCATGGGCCGATTACGCGCGGACCTGCCGTTCGGATCAATATCCATCAGCTCGGGGAAATATCGCCTCCTGGGGTTTCCTCAGCCGAACGCACATGCAAGGCTACCATCAAGATGCCCGTTTTGGAGGATTATTTGCGTGGCCGCCAATGCCACCCGTGACTTTCAACAAGACCAAAGCCGGAAGTTGTCAGTCCTAAGCCTGGTGGCCGGACTGATGGGTAATATTCTTGAGTGGTATGATTTTGGCCTCTACGGCTACTTCGCTCCACTGATTGCCGCACGCTTCTTTCCCGTTCACGATGCGATCTTATCTTTGCTCGCTGCCTATGCAGGCTTTGCCGTAGGCTTTGCCATGCGCCCGTTCGGGGCCCTTTTTTTCGGTCATATCGGCGATCGCGTCGGGCGACGAACGGTTCTTGTCATCTCGGTTACGCTGATGGGCGTGGCAACTACGGTTATCGGCCTGTTACCAAGTTTTCGCATGGTTGGGCTTTGGGCCCCGGCGCTGCTCCTCGTAGTGCGCCTATTTCAAGGCTTCTCGGTCGGTGGTGAATTTACCGGCTCGGTGTCCTATTTGATTGAAACCGCTCCGGCAGACCGGCGCGGCTATGCCGGTAGCTACGCCAATATCGGGTCTACTGGCGGCTACCTGCTCGCCGCGGCTATGGCCGCGGTGACGATGGCAGTTATTCATGGCCACCCGTCCTGGCCATGGGCTTGGCGGCTTCCCTTTCTGGCAGGCGGGCTGATCGCTGCCCTAGCGCTTTGGCTACGTCGTCGTCTGCCATCATCGAGCTATGAACCAGATCCGTCCCACCCTGGCGAAGTCATGCCACTGCTTAAGGCCTTTCGCAGCAGCCCGCGTATTCTCGCGCTTGTCATGCTTCTGACCTGGGGCTATGGCGTCGTGAACTATCTCACGATGGTCTTTCTGCCTACATTCGCGAGCCACTTCGGTACCATCACACCCGCCACGGCTCTAACCCTGAACACGATTGCTGACGCCGTGGCCATCCTTGTGGTGCCCGTGGCGGGCCTTTTGAGTGATACCTGTGTGCGCCGACGCACACTTCTGCTGCTTGCCTTTGGCGGTTTTTTTGTCACGGCCTATGCCTTTTTTGCGCTGGCACTGAAAGCCACGATTGTCGCCGTGGCGATTGGCCAGCTGGGTTTTGGCGCCATGCTGGGTGTAGTCATGGGGGCTGCGCCAGCGATGCTCGCCGAGGCATTTCAAGCGGAATTCCGTCTATCGGGATATTCGCTTGCCTTCAATTTTGGTTTAGGACTGGGAGGCGGAACGGCACCTCTGATCGCAACCGCATTGATTGGCACAAGTGGTATGAGTATGGCACCGTCCTTCTACCTTATGTTTGGGGCGATGCTGGCCATGACTGCGCTCTATCTGATGCCAGACCGCAGTCGTGAACCATTATTGTAATGCTGTCGCGACATGATTGGAGCTAACCCATGCAACTGGTTGAATCTATGATTACGCTGGAGATAGTCAGCCATGACTGACAACGCGCCCTTACGCGCCCATGAGCACCGTGAGCACGCAGAGCATGCCGCCAAGGAAAAGGATATGTTCATTTCATTGGTGTCCATAACGATCGCTATCCTAGCGGTGATCGCCTCGGTTGCTGGCAGCCTTGAAATGATCGAGGTCAGCCAGGTCATTACGCTTTCTAGTGAAGCTGTTCTGCGCCAGGATCAGGCTACGGACGCATGGTCGCAATATCAGGCCAACAGTATCAAAAAGCATGTCTATGATGCAGCTGCGCGCATGTCATCGAATGCAGCCTCATCTCTATCCGCATTGGCACGGAGTCAGGGAGCCAAACAGGCAGAGGTACGACAACGCGCGCTTTTGGCGGAGGCAGAACGCGATCATCTGATGGCCGAAAGCGGACGCCATGAGGTCAATCATCGTTGGCTGGCGGCCGCTGCGAGTATCGCCGAAATCGCGATTGCGATCTCTACCGTTGCCATTATCACGCGACGCAAAAGCTTCTGGTTGGCGGCCATCGGTCTTGGGATCATCAGTCTTAGTCTGCTGACTGGCACTTATCTTGTTTAGTCCGGGTGAGGTTTGATTTTGTGGTATCGCCGGGGCGAGGAATACCTGCAGCAAGGCATGGTTTGCGATCTGATAGGCCTGCCGTAGCGCATAATGCCGGCGCGCCGGCGCTTGGCAATCGGTCCATGATGGCCGCCCGATGGCCCTACGACATAGGCCGTGGAGGGCAGGGGGGGTGCACCGTTTTCAAAATATTCCTGTTTGTGCTGGGGGCTGTTGTTCTCAGTGCAAATGGAGGCACTGTGGCACAGGCTGCAGGTCCGCCACTTATACGGGCCCGGCTGGGGTCACAAGGTGTGGCAGGTAATGCCCACAAAGTGTGGGTCACCCGCGGGGCAAAGATATCCAGTTCAGAAGCGCACGCCACACCACAGCGCGCTGGCCGCAGATACGCCAATGCCGTGGTGGCCATTGTGATGGATGATCTGGGACCAGATGTGACTGCGAGCCGTCAGGCCATCTTGCTACCACCGGCGATCACGATGTCCTTTCTCCCTTATGCCCGTGACGTGGCAGAACTGGTCCGCGCGGCGAGGGCCCGCGGTCATGAGGTAATCGTGCATGTACCAATGCAGCCTCTGGGCCCCGAGGACCCCGGGCCCGGAGCGCTGCGGGTGGATCTCAGCGCGGCGCAAAACCGCCGGCGCTTGTCCTGGGATCTTTCCAGGATTCCCGGGGCGGATGGCATCAACAATCATATGGGGAGCCGCTTTACTGCCGACCGCGCAGCTCTAGAGCCGGTGCTCGGGCTATTGTCCGGTACCCGAGATTTTTTTCTTGATTCACGTACTACGGCAAAAACCCAGGTTGTCCCTCTGGCGCGCAGGTTCGGCATATTGAGCGCAGGTCGGGATGTCTTTCTCGACGATATCCAGCGACGGGAATATGTGCTCGGCCAGTTGCGACAGCTTCTGCAACTGGCCGAGCGCAACGGTGTTGCGATCGCGATAGGTCATCCGCACGCCGTGACGCTGAAGGCAGTGAAGTGGTGGATTGCGCGTCATCCAGGCCTGCATTTGGTCAGGTTGCGAACCGCAGTGCGTCTTAAAGCACGTAATGCACACCTGATGACAGCAGGACGGGCAGGCCCTGGCGACTGAGCGCGAAAATATCTTCTGGCTGGGGGGGAAGCTCTGCGAGAGCCGTTAGCGCTCCTGCGCCACGGCGTAGCGGGTTGCCTCTTCGGCTGCGGCGAGCAGTGCCTTGGCCTTGTTGACACTCTCCTCGTACTCGGCCTGTGGGACGCTGTCTGCGACCACGCCCCCGCCGGCCTGAACATACATCATGCCGTCCTTGACCACAGCGGTACGCAAGACAATGCAGGTATCCATAGATCCGTCGGCAGCAATGTAACCCACCGCTCCGGCGTAAACCGCACCGCGCTTGTCGCGTTCGAGTTCATCGATAATCTGCATGGCTCTGATCTTGGGTGCACCCGAGAGGGTACCGGCAGGAAGGCCGGCAGCGAGCGCGTCAATGGCATCGAGCTCGGGTTTGATTCGTCCTTCGACGTTCGAGACCAGGTGCATCACGTGACTGTAGCGCTCGATGAAAAAGCTGTCTGTTACTTTCACCGCGCCAGTTTGCGCAACCCGGCCGACATCGTTACGGCCGAGGTCCAGCAGCATGAGGTGTTCGGCACGTTCTTTGGGGTCGGCCATCAGTTCTCGTGCCAGAGCCTCGTCCTCGGCCGGGCTTGCACCACGCCGACGCGTCCCAGCAATCGGACGGATGGTAACCACTCCGTTGCGCAGCCGCACCAGAATTTCCGGACTGGACCCCACAATCGCAAATCCGGGAAAAGCCAGGTGGTAGAGGAACGGTGAGGGATTGAGGCGGCGCAAAGCGCGGTAAAGGGCAATCGACGGCAGTGCAAAGGGGCGCGAAAAGCGCTGACTGGGAACGACCTGGAAGATATCGCCTGCACGGATATAGGTCTTCGCCTGCTCCACCATCGCCAGATACTCTTCGCGGGTGGTGTTACTGCGTGCTGCCACCCCAAGGGGAAGATCGACCCCGGTTGCCGCGGTGGAGGGTAATGGCCGTTCGAGTTCGGCGAGAGCTTCCCCGATACGGCTTGTTGCGCGCCCATAGGCGCTAGCCGCATCGATCTCTGGGGTTGGCCACACTGGCGTCACCAGGGTGATCTCATCGCGCACGGTATCAAAGACCGCCGTCAGGGTGGGCCGGATCAGGATGGCATCTGGTAGGTCCAGCGCGTCGGTTTTGGGCTGGGAAAGCTTTTGCGGTTCGATCAGGCGTACCGTGTCATACCCGATATAGCCGAACAGCCCGACAGCCATGGGCGGCAGTCCTGCGGGCAGGTCCATGCGCGTGGCGTCGACCAGACGCCGCAGCGCCGCAAGTGGATCAGCTGCCGGGCTGTCGGGGACGAAGGCTTCCGGATTGTCCTGCGCGGTGTGATTGACTTCGGCCTTGAGCTCACGCAGGCGCCAGATCAGGTCGGGCTTAAGGCCAATGATCGAGTAGCGGCCACGACTTTCCCCTCCTTGTACGCTTTCGAGGAGAAAGGCGTTGTCGCGGTTCTGGGCGAGCTTGAGATATGCGCCTACAGGAGTCAGCAGATCGGCGACAAGGCGACTGAAGACAACTTGCGGCTTTCCTTCGCTGTAAGCTTTCGCAAAGGTCGAAAAGTCCGGTTCAATGGCCATAGCCCGCTTACGACCCCGTGCCTATGACCGTCGCCAGGTTCTGCTGATTGATGGTCACGCCGGCACGCTTGCGCGCTGCCTGTGCGAAGAGGTTCGGTATGTCGGCGCCGATCTGGGCTCCGAGCTGGTTTTTGAACTCCGCATACTGAGGCATTTTTTCCACGAATGCCGGAGGGTGGGCCACGCCGGTGACCCGGGCGATAATGAAGCTCTTGCCATCTGCAGCCTTGCCCATCACGGCGCTGCCTGGGGGCGCGGCAAAAATCGCGTCCAGCAGGCTTGCCGGGAAGAGCGGGGACGCCTGGCCGCGCTGCAAACCCGGGCTGTGAGCGACAACAACTTTGAGGCTCTTGGCAATCGGTGCGAGGCTGCCGTCATGGTTGGCGGTAGCCGTCATGCTCGTGACTTTGGCGAGGAGCTCGGCGTCCATTTTGGCGGCCATCCAGTCCTGTAGTGCCGCCTTGCGCACCTGGGCTAGCGGCTTCAGTTTGGGCGGCTCTACGCCACTGACCTTGATCACATAGGCACTGCCATCGCTGGTCTGGAAGGGGTCGCCAACCACGCCGACCTCTGCGCGGAAGGCCTGAGTGAGAAACTGTTGCGATGCCGGAAGGGCGGCCTTGGTGCCGTCCGGCTTAAGACCCTGGGCATCCACTGCCTTGATGTGTACCAGCTGCATGCCGGCGGCTTTGGCCGCCTCTTCCAGTGTGTCGCCGCTAGCCTGGGCGTCCTCGAACTTGTTGACGATGTCACTGACCTTCTCGTTTGCCAGTTGCTGCTGGGCCTGGGCGAGGAGCTCCGGTTTGACCTCATCAAAGCTCTTGTTGATGGCCGGCGTGACGGCCGTGACCTTGAGAAGGACATAACCAAAGGTGCCTTTCACGGGAGCGGAAATCTGCCCCGGCTTCAGGCTGAAGGCGGCCTTGCCGCGCGCGCCGCCAAGATCCTTTTCGCTGACCGAACCCAGATCGATATCGGTTGCTTTCAGGCCACGTGAGGCGGCCAGATCTTCAAAGCTGAAGCCCTTGCCCAGACGTTTGGCTGCGGCTGCGGCGGATTTTTCGTCGGGAAAAGTGATCTGCTCGACGGTGCGCTTTTCCGGCACCTGATACTTATTGAGATTGAGTTCGTACTCGCTGTGAAGCTGCTGCTGCGTGACCTTGATACCGGATGCGAGGCTTTCGGGAGTCACTTCCGCGTAAGTCAGTTCACGATAGGCGGGTGTGGAGAAGTTCTGCGGATGGGCCTTGATGTAGGCTTCAAGTTCGCTGTCGCTGGGGGGGGCCACGGTCCCGATAGCGGTGGGCGCGACGGTGACATATGAGACTGCGCGCGCTTCGTTCAGATAGTCGAAAATCGCCTTGGCATAGCCATTGGGGACCTGAAGCCCGTCTGAGGTCGCAGTCAAAAGCTGGTTGCGGGCGGTATCGGCACGCACTGCCGCGATGAAGCTTTGTTCGGTGAACCCCGAGGCATTGATGATCTGCAAAAACCGCTGGTGATCAAAATCGCCATTGGGGCCTTCAAAGGCCGGAAGTTCCCGGATCTGCGAAGCCACATCAGAATCGGTCGCAGTCAGCCCGAGGCTCTGAACGACCAGATCGATCGCGGTTCGGCTGATCATGCGCTGCAGGACGTCCTGGGGCAGACCCATGGCTCTGGCTTGGCTTGGCGTGAGGGGGGTGCCCGCCCGCGTAGACTCGTTTTTGAGCTCGGTCGAGTATTCGCGCTGGAAGTCTGTCTGCTCGATCTTGACCCCTCCGACGCTCGCCACCGAGGTGTCAACATTGCCGCGGAAAATATCGGCAATGCCCCACACGCCGAAACTCAGTGCCAACAGACCCAGAAAGATCGAAGCGACCCAGGACTGGGCAAAGCCGCGCATTTTTTGAAGCATGGGGGCATCCGCTAGTGACGATGAAAGCTCGCTGATGATAGGGAGGGCCCCTCATGGCGGCAAGGAGCAGTGCCGTCAAGGGTTCGTGTGGCCGCCGGGCGGAGTAAAGGGGGAACCAATGCGGGTATTGATCGCCGGAAACTGGAAGATGCATGGCATGAGCCAGGCGCTGGACGAGGTCCGCAAGGTGGCGGCCGAGGCGGACAGGGTGGCCTGCGAATTGTTGCTCTGTCCCCCTGCGACATTGCTGGAACGGGCGGTTGGGGCGAGCGCCGGGCGCCTGGCCATTGGCGGGCAGGATTGCCATTGGGAACGTTCCGGAGCCTTCACCGGCGATATCTCCGCCGCCATGCTGGCGGATGCCGGGGCAAGGGCCGTAATCCTCGGCCATTCCGAGCGTCGCCAATATCATGGCGAGAGCAGCGCCCAGGTTCAGGCCAAGGCCAAGGCCGCGCAGGAAGCCGGGCTCATGACCATTGTCTGCGTTGGGGAAAGCGAGGCCGAGCGTCGTGCTGGCGAGGAAAGGACGGTAGTTGGTGAACAGCTGGTGGCCAGCCTGCCGCCCCAGAGTACCCCAGATAACTGTGTTGTGGCCTACGAGCCGGTGTGGGCGATTGGCAGCGGCCTCACGCCGACACCGGCGGAGATTGCGGCGATGCACGGCTTCATCCGTGAGGAAGTGTGCCGACTTCTGGGCTCGGCGGCTCGGGCCATGCGCATCCTCTATGGTGGTTCGGTCAAGCCGGCCAATGCGGCCGAGATTCTTAGCCTTGCCGAGGTCGGCGGCGCGCTTGTCGGTGGCGCAAGCCTCAAGGCTGACGAATTTCTTGCGATTGCGCGGGCGGTAAGAGCCAAAATTAACCTTGAAGGACCCATAGTTCGTTAACTTGGCACTGCCAGCGTGGGCACGAGGCGGAATGCGCCCGTCGGGCACCTGCGAGATGATGGCAAGGATTTCCTACGAGAGTGTCGACACGCTGATTTACGATCCGGTCGCTCCGAACAGGGCCGCGACGAGGTCCGCCCTGCTCACGCTCGGATTTCGGCGCATCGAGACGGTGGCCAGCATTGATGCCCTCAATGACCATCTGCAGCGCCGGCCTCCAGACCTCGCCATATGCGAGGTGGCGGGCGTCCAAGATCCGTTATGTTCGGTAATACAGGAGCTACGCCAGGGCGTGTCCGCCTACAACCCCTTTCTCGTAGTCATTGTGACCGCCTGGGGCAATGCCGGGAGCCTGGTTGGCAATGTGATCAATTCAGGTGCTGATGACCTGCTGCTGCGGCCATTTTCGACCGCGACCCTGGAGGCGCGCATCCGCACCCAGGTCGAGCGGCGCAAGGGCTTTGTCATCACGAGCGATTATGTGGGACCGGACCGCCGCCGCAGCAGCCATCGCGCGGGTCCAAGCGAGCTCCTTCAGCCGCCAAATTCCCTGAAGATGAAGGCCAAGGAGCGTATTGCGGACGAAGTGGTAGCCGAGCGACTTAATCGCGAGCTCAAGGTGGCGCGTGCAACCCTGACCGCAGAAAAGCTTCGCCGTGAAGCCTTCCAGATTTGTGTTCTATGGCGGCTGATGCAAGGACTCGCGCCGCAGGCAAAGACGCATTACGAGGTCGACCTAATGCGCCTTGCCGAGGTAACTAAGAGCCTCTCTCGGCGAGCCCGCGATACCGAATTCGAGGAGGCGACCGACTGGTGCGACAAAGTGCTGGCCGCCATAGAAGGGCTGCAGCTGGGGGTGGACCGCAATGCGTCCATGCACCTGCTGGGCCACGCCGCGCTGAGCCTGATCCGCCTCATTGCGCCAGAAAAGTCAGCTGAAGAGCATCTTAACGAGCTGGATGCCACCGTGGCGATGATCCGCTCCCGCGAGGCTCTGGCAAGCTAGCGGACTCATTGCGCCATCAGCGCCTGGCACTGAGCCAGCTCCTGGCGACGCAGGCGCTCAACGGTCTGGGGGGTAAACCCGTTCTGGGTCGCGTGCTGGGCCGCATTGGCCGCTGCCTGATGGCAGAAGCCGGTTGCCGAGGCGCTGCTGCTGCTCGCCGCCACGCTGGTGTCCTGGTTAACCTCTGCGCCGGTCGCCGCGGCGCTGGCCGAGGTATCACCTTTGGCCGTGTAATCGGCCTGGGAATTCTCGCTGCGGGGTTCCCAGAGGCGCGCAACCTGATTCCAGTCGGCATTGGTACAGCCGCAAAGTCCCAAAAGCAGAACACAGGCGGCGCTGGCCCGCCAAACGCCTTTTATCCCAGGGGACATGCAATACCTCTAAATTTACCGGTTGCTGGTTGCGAACTCAGGCAGTGTTACCGCAAGCATAAGCGAAGAACAGTCTAGCCCAACGGCAAAATGCGCAGGGAAATAACTTTTCGTTACCCCAACGCGGCCAAAGGGGCCGCTCCCCCTGGGCGCCCGGCAAGGACTTCCCAGGGCCGATGCTTTCGTCTAAGACGCCCCCTTCGAAAGCCGCCGGAGCTGCCATGTCCACCGTCCTCATCATCGTCCAGCTGGTCGTGTCGGTCGCGTTGGTGATCGTCGTGCTCATGCAAAAATCCGAGGGTGGGGCATTGGGCATAGGCGGCGGCAGTGGCGGCGGGCTCTTCACTCCGCGCGGCGCCGGTGACGCGCTGACCCGCCTGACCGCGATTCTGGCAGTACTGTTCTTTGCCACCTCCATGGCCCTGACTATCCTGGCTCTGCACAGACGGCCGCAGCACTCGATTCTCGATTCGTCGCATGCCAACCCCGTATCGGCCCCCCTCCCGAAGGCTCCCGGCCGCACAAACAGCCAATCTGGCTCCAAACCTCTCGTGCCCGCTGTCCCCGGCGTGCCACAACCCCCGGCTCCGGCCAAAGCATCCAAGCCCCCCAAATAGCCGGGGGCGCCGTCGATCGCAGAATTTGCGTGAATCAATTTTGTTTAGGTGAGAAATGCGCTTGAGCTTCACCATGCCCAGCGCCTATGGTGCAATTCCATGGCGCGACTGATCTTCATCACAGGCGGCGTGGTCTCCTCGTTGGGAAAGGGTCTGGCGTCTGCAGCGCTCGGAGCATTGCTGCAGGCCCGTGGCTTCTCCGTGCGGCTACGCAAACTCGATCCTTATTTGAACGTTGATCCGGGCACGATGAGCCCGTTCCAGCATGGCGAAGTCTACGTCACGGACGATGGCGCCGAGACGGATCTCGATCTGGGTCATTATGAGCGTTTCACCGGTGTCGCCTCGGCCCGTTCCGACAATGTGACCTCAGGGCGGATCTATTCGGAGGTCATCGCCAAGGAGCGTCGTGGTGACTACCTCGGGCGCACGGTGCAGGTGATCCCGCATGTCACCGATGCGATCAAGGACTTCGTTCTTGCCGGCAGCGACGACGTGGATTTTCTGCTGTGCGAGATTGGCGGCACAGTTGGCGACATTGAAGGTCTGCCGTTTTTCGAAGCGATTCGTCAGCTTGGCAATGAACTCGGACATGAGCGGTCCTGTTTTGTGCACCTGACGCTGCTTCCCTACATCGAAACCGCTGGCGAACTTAAGACCAAACCAACCCAACACTCCGTCAAGGAACTGCGGTCGATCGGCATTCAGCCGGATGTACTTCTCTGTCGCTCTACTCATCCCATTCCGCTTGAGGAGCGGCGCAAGATTGCGCTGTTCTGCAACGTCTCTGCCGAGCGGGTAATTCCGGCTCCGGATCTGGCGACCATCTATGACGCTCCGATCGCCTATCATCGCGAGGGCCTTGATGACCAGATCCTCTCAGTTTTCGGGATTAAGGACGCCCCGGCTCCAAATCTGTCGCGCTGGCAAAGTGTGGTGGAACGCGTCAACAGTCCCGAAGGCGAGGTCAAGATCGCCATCGTCGGCAAATATATTTCAGTCAAAGACAGCTATAAATCGCTGTCTGAGGCTCTGACCCATGGCGGCCTTGCCAATAATGTGCGGGTTCGCATGGAGTGGATCGATTCGGAGATCTTTGAACGCGACGATGCCGCTGTTTACCTCGAGGGCGTGAACGGAATCCTGGTCCCTGGCGGATTTGGCGAGCGCGGCACGGAAGGCAAGATTGCAGCTGTCAGGTTTGCGCGTGAGCGCAAGGTGCCTTTCTTTGGTATCTGCTATGGACTGCATATGGCGGTCATCGAGGCCGCCCGTACCCAGCTTGGGCTCGATGGCGCAGGTTCGACCGAGAATGGCACCCCCAGGCATCCGGTGATCGCGATGATGACCGAGTGGACGAAAGGCAATAATCTGGAAGTGCGCAGCCGGGGTGGAGATATGGGCGGCACCATGCGGCTCGGAGCCTATCCTGCTGTGCTCACCGCTGGCAGCCGGGTAGCCGAGATCTATGGGGCCGGCCAGATCAGCGAACGCCATCGCCACCGCTATGAGGTCAATACCGGATATACCCAGGCGCTGGGCGAGCATGGGCTGAACGTGACCGGCTGGTCGCCGGACGGAAAACTGCCAGAAATCATGGAGCGCTCCGACCACCCCTGGTTCATCGGGGTGCAATTTCATCCCGAACTCAAGAGCCGACCACTCGAACCCCATCCCCTCTTTGCCAGCTTTATCAGAGCTGCGGTGGAGCAAAGCCGCCTAGTCTAGACGCGCCAGGCAACGCGCGCATGAAGGGCGCAGGGAGCCGACGTGGGTGTTTGCCTGGCTGGCCAATGCTTGACCGAACGGGATGCTCGTGCCAGTTGAGACCGCGCGCACCGGTCATGCCAAGTTGGGGGCAAGGGGCAGGGCAATTGTGCGATGTGATGTCGACAAGGAGATCAGTTTGACCCGTAGTGAAATCTGGCGCCTCGAAAAATATCTGCGCAACCTGTTTCGTCTTGATACCATCACCGTGGTTGAGCGTCCCAAACAGGCCGATTCTGTCGAGGTCCATGTCAATGGCGAATTCATTGGCGTGATCTTCAAGGACGAAGAGGATGGCGAAACCTCTTACGCCTTCAACATGGCCATCCTTGAAATGGATTTGCCACCGGCTCCGGCCAGCCGCAACTAGGCACCCTGAGATCAGGGTGAGGGGGGCGCGAACCGGGCGAGCAGCTGGAGAACACCCTGCGCGATCTGTCGCCACTGTCCCAAATAGCTTCGTTTGAAGCGATAGCTGAGGACAACATTGCGGCCGAGGCGCAGGTCACGCATGCAATCCGGTGCCTGATTGGTGCCGGCAGTTCGCCAGCAGCGCAGGACAACGGTCTGTCCATTGTACACACCAACGAACAGGTCCTGGCCACGGTAGCCATTATCGCCACGGAACCTGTAGCGGGTCAGGCCGAACGGGCCAGCCTGACCCGACGTGCTCTTGACGAAAGTCAGTAGCACGCGCTGGAGCTGCGCGCGCTCCGACAGTGCCAGGGCATCGGCCCAGATGCGCAGATGCACAACCCGTGATCGGGCGCTGTCATCGGCGAACTGCTGCGCCTCAGCTCGGCTGTAACCACGAAAATCCGGTATCAAAGCAGCGAGGGTGAGGCGGTGATGCGGTCCGCCCTGACGCTCACTGGAATAAACGATGTAATTTGCCGGGATAAGAAATTGTTTGCCGCCAACGCTAAGATGCACGCGCCGGGTGGCGGCGGTGGGATCGGGTCGGGCTTCGATCCAGGCAATTGGTGTGGGAAGAATATAGTACAGTAACATTAGTGCAGATATAGCCACGGCGATAAGGCCAAACCAAAGCAGGACCCGCCAGCCGGAATGCGGCTGTGCCGTTTTGGCGCATTCGCAATCCTGCCCTGATCCGCTGAGCGCGATCATCCTGTCCACTCCCCGATTCCTCTACAATGCATAGCCGGCCCCACGGTCGCGAGAGCGGATCGCACACCGACGGCAATTCCGTATGAGCGTTGCAGGAAGTCCTCGCCTGGCAGGGCTGCAGGGGCCCGCCCGCAGCCCTGCCAGCCTGCTGGCACGCTACCTGCAGCGGACGCGGGCAGCCGTATCAAAGCGGGACCGCTATGAAAGACGCCCTTATTGTACTCTTCGCCCTAGCAAGTGGCCTGAGCGCCTCCGGGATCGTCGCCAATCTCTACCGGATCTTTGGCCGTAAGCCGGAAAGCCTCTCCGCGCGGGCGGGCTATTTTGCCGTCATGACAGTTGCCGGGCCAAGTGTGCTCTTTGACAAGTCCATTCGACACTGGCGGACCCAAGGCTGCTCGTCCCTGGCACTTGTCATCGCGGTCGCGGTATCGGGCTACTGGAGCTTTGCCATCGGCCTCCTGGTGCTTTCTTTGCGCCTTGGCTTTCACTAGGCACGCCATTTCCAGAGGGACCAAACGGCTGGCTCACAACACCGTGAGCATGCTCGCGACCAGCGGATGGCGCACGATATCGGCGTCTGAAAGGCGGACAACAGAAATGTTCTGGACCCGCTCCAGCCGTTCCGCCACAGGACCCAAGCCGGACATACCGGGCAGCAGATCAGTCTGATCAGGATCGCCCGTCAATACCATGGTGGAACGCCATCCCAGCCGGGTGAGCAGCATCTTGATCTGGGTATAGGTGCAGTTCTGTGCCTCATCGATGACGACAAACGCATCGTTAAGGGTCCGTCCTCGCATATAAGCTACCGGAGCGATTTCGATGGTGTTGTCGGTAAGAAGTGCCCTCAGGCGCTTGTTTCCGACACGCTCGGTAAGGGCATCGTAAAGCGGCCGCAAATAAGGCGCGAGCTTTTCCTGTAAGTCACCAGGCAAGAAGCCAAGACTTTCTCCGGCTTCCACCGCTGGACGCGACAGCACAATGCGGCTGACCCGGTTCTGCTCCAGTGCCTCGACAGCTTTGGCAATGGCAAGATAGGTTTTTCCCGTGCCTGCCGGGCCCAGAGCGACCACCAGCGAGCGCTCATCGATGGCATCGAGCAGTGCCTGTTGGGCTGAACTGAGAGCTCGGACATTCTTGACGTATTTGCGGTCTCGGCCATCCTCATCACGCGGGCTCCAGCCAGGTGAATGCGGATATAGCGTGTGAACCTGTGCGGTTTCGTGAAGGTCGCCCTGATTGCGGCGCGTGGAACGCTTGGCCATGACTACTCCTGGTCGATGACAAAAGGATCGCAACGAACGCAAAGACCCGCCCCGGAAAAAGCCAGGCCGGTATGACCGATGTAGATGCAGAATGTGTAGTTAAGATAACGGCAGACAGGGCGCGACGAGCTGCGGCGAAGAAATCGCTGTCAACGTCGGTAAAGGACACAGTGCACCAAGGCACCCGATCCGCCCCTTTCCGTGCTCGCGAATCAATGAGCACTACCAGAGGGTAACGTCTTTCCCGGTACGCGTCTTGCCCCGAATGATGGCCTGAGCGGACCTCTTGCGTCCCCAAAGCTCGCCAAGCCGGCCATTGCCTGCCAAAATACGCCGCACGAAGTCGTAGGAACCGAACTATGCCTCTTTATGCCATTGACGATATCCAGCCGGAACTTCCCGACAGTCGGGATTTTTGGGTTGCTCCCGACGCCACGCTGATTGGACGTGTGCGCCTCAAGCAGCACGCCAGCGTTTGGTTTGGTGCAGTGCTGCGCGGTGACAATGACTGGATCACGGTTGGTGAAAACAGCAACGTCCAGGACCTGTCGGTCATTCATACGGATTATCATCAGCCCACGACAATCGGCCGTGACGTCACCGTGGGGCATAATGTTATCCTTCATTCCTGCACCATTGGTGACGGTTCGCTGATCGGCATGGGTTCTGTCATCCTCAATGGCACCAAAATCGGCAAGAATTGTCTGATTGGTGCGAACACCCTGATACCGGAAGGCAAGGATATTCCAGACGGAGCCATGGTGCTCGGACAGCCAGGGCGCGTGGTACGCATGCTCACCGAGGCACAGTTAGCCATGCTCAAAGCTTCGGCCGAAGTCTATGTGCACAACTATCAGCGCTTCCGCGATCGGCTGAAATTGATCGCCTAGGGTCTTGCTGCCAGAACCGAACCGGGTGCGAGATACGGTTCGGTCGGGAAGACGCTGCGGGTTAGTCGTTCGTAGGGTAAATAGCGGGACGTCTGGTCATGAAAATGAGGTTTGCCTTCGTACTGTCGGCGCTGCTAGCGATGTTGCCTGTCACCATTGCGGTTGCGGCGCCTGGTGCCCCCACCGGGCGGCTTCCGGCTATTGCCATACCTTCACATTACAGCCTCACGCTGACCATCAATCCGAAGCAGGCGAGTTTCCATGGTCACGACGAGATCAGTGTCCTCATTGAGCATCCGGTAAGAGCACTTTGGCTCCACGGACAGGATCTCTCCGTCGAGCGCGCCTCGGTACGCTTGGCCGACGGACATACCATCGGGGCCACGTACCAACAACTCGATCCGTCAGGTGTGGTACAGTTGCGCTTTTCCCAACCATTGCCGGCTGGACAGGCGACTCTCCTGTTCGACTATCGCGCGCGCTTCAGTCATTCGGGCCCAGGGCTATCCCAGATCACACAGAAAGGTAACTCCTATGCGCTCTCGCAGTTTGGGACTGATGGTGCCCGCCGTATGTTCCCATGCTTTGACGAGCCAGCCGACAAAGCGACATTTTCTCTCGCCATCAACGCGCCGCAGGGTGATGTCGTAGTCACGAGCAGCAAGGTTACTTCGAAGAACCCGACCGGTGGCGGCATGGTGCACTGGGTGTTCGCTACGACAACAAGGATTTCTCCTTATCTGCTCAATCTCGATGTAGGTCCGTTTGACGTCATCAATATGGGATACGTACCACCGGACAGATGGCGCCATTTTGCCCTGCCGCTGCGGGCGATCGCACCCAAGGGCGAGGCATGGCAGATGCGCTATGCCCTGTCTTTCACGCCGAGGCTTGTCCTTGCCCTTGAGCGCTATTTTCAGGTCGGATTTCCGTTTGCCAAACTGGATATGATCGCAGCGCCAGATTTTGCTGCTGGCGAGACGGAAAGTGCCGGTGTCATCACGCTACGCCGACGCTTCCTGCTTATGGAAGCATACGCGCCCCTTATGCAGCGACGCCATAGTCTTCTGGTACAGGCGCGCGAACTGACGCAACAATGGTTTGGTGACCTGGTTACGCCCTTGTGGTGGAACGACAGAGGCCTCAATCAGGCGGTTGCTGGGTGGATGTCCGCGAAAGTGGCCAGTTGGGTCATGCCCCAGTTCGCGTTCTCGCGACATACGCTTGACGGCGGACTTGAGGCGATGGAGCGCGACCAGTTGCCGGCTGTACGCCCTGTTACGTACCGCGTTAACCGCGCAGTCGACGTATCGGATGGCTACGACGCGGGGGCTCGCCGTAAGGGTGCGGCGATCCTGGCAATGTTTGAAAATTATGTTGGTGTCGAAGCCTGGCAGCGGGCCATCCACACCTTTTTGAAAAAATATGCCGGCGGCACCGCCACCCAGTCAGATTTCATTGCGACCCTGGCGGCAGTCACACATCACGCAGAACTGACCCAAGCTTTTCGCGATTACCTGAACCAGCCTGGTATACCGAACATGAGCGTGGTCACGCGCTGCAGCGAGTCTCCTGTACTGACGGTTGTGCAATCCATGTATGCCCCGGTTGGGCTTATGGTCTCAGACCGTCAATGGCAGGTGCCCATGTGCGTATCTGACGGTAAAGACTCATCACGCTGTCGTATGATCGGACGAACCGCAGATATCCACCTGGGCCGCACCTGTCCGGCCTATGTCATGCCCAACGCGTTCGGTCTCGGCTATTATCACTTTAGTTATGACAGCATGGGCTGGGACCGGCTGCTCAGAGTTGCGCCGAAACTTGATGGGGCTGACCAGATCACGCTCTTCGCCAATCTGCAGGCGGCGCTTGGGGCTGGCCAGCTTGATCCGCGCAAGTTTTTTGCGGCGATCAAGATCCTGGCACCAGACGCCCAATGGGACCTAATCCAATTGATGCGACGGGCGCTGCAAAGATACCGGCTGACGGTCCTGCGACCGGCGGATATAAATGCCTATGAGACCTTTGTCCGCAAAACTTTCGGCCCCAGACTTGAGCGTCTGACGCTGCGGGGTTTTGGTCCCCCCAGCGAGATACTGACACGGGTGGCACTGGCACGGATTCTCATTGAGGAAGGACATGATCCCCATGTCCTTGCCCAGCTTGCAAATGCAGCGCGGGCTTACGCCGCCTCGGACGGACGCAATCTAGGCGGGCTTCCGCCGAGCCTGGCAAGGCTGGCAATGCGCGCAGGCGTCATGGTTTATGGCTCTGGTTTTGCAAAATCGTTGATCGATGGCTTCCAGGCTTCGCCCGACGATTACTTTCATCGCAGTGTGATTTATGCGCTGATGGGATCTACGGATCCGAACCTACTCAAAGGATTTTTTGATCTTTCATTGTCACCACAGATGGACGTAGGCGATATCCGCTATCTTTTCACTGATGCCAGCAACGAACCTGTAGCGCGCGCGCAGCTTTGGGATTGGTACAAAGCTCATTATCCGTCTCTGGCAATACGCATTTCGAGTAAGGGCATGCTGATTGTTCCGGATCTTTTTCGCATGGCCTGCAGTTCTGACATGAAAACCCAGCTGGATGAATTTATGGGACCACGGACGAAATTCATCCCCGGACTTTCTCACAAACTGGCACTTGCTGGCCAACGCATTGATCAGTGCATTTCCTTGCGGGAGTCCAGGGCGCGGTCAATTCGTGCGGCTCTACTGGCCGCCAGCCGGTGAGTTTCGCCGCTTTCTGCTGAACGGCGGTGTGCTGGGGCATGGCGGTGAATTCTTGACGGGAGCGTGTGACCCGCCTTGGTGTTGGTGATCCTGTTCGGATATTCCAAACTCTATATATATGTGAAATTATGCTTCACTTTTATCTATGGTTAGCCCATGTCACGTCTGAACTATCATCATCTGCGCTATTTCTGGGCGATCGCGAACAGCGGCAGTCTTACGCGCGCAGCTTCACAACTGCACATTTCTCAGTCGGCACTATCCGCCCAACTGAAAGCTCTGGAGGACCAGCTTGGTCACCCGCTTTTCGACCGCGTGAGCAAGAAGCTCATTTTGACCGAAGCCGGGCGCATAGCGCTCGATTACGCCAATACAGTGTTTCAGGCTGGAGATGAACTGGTCGGCACCCTGCGAGATCGTCCGCGCACAAGTCGTCAGGTGCTGCGCGTTGGGGCTTTGGCAACCCTGTCTCGGAATTTCCAGCTGGAGTTCCTGCGTCCGATGCTGGGACGTAACGACATCGAACTTGTCATACGTTCAGGTACCATGCGTGAATTGATGCAGGATCTTCAGGCCCACACCCTCGATGTGGTGCTGGCAAATCGTGCAGTCCAGCGTGATGCGACCACGGCCTGGCACAATGACCTCATCGCGGAAGAACCAGTCAGCCTGATCGGACGACCAGGGCGCCGGGGGCGTAAGTTTCGCTTTCCTCAGGATCTCAAAACCACGCCCGTACTGCTGCCAAGCCTCGACAGCGAAATGCGGATTGCCTTCGACCGCATTTTGGCGGATGCCGGCATCCGCCCGATTATTGAGGCTGAAGTCGACGATATGGCAATGTTGCGTCTTCTGGCCCGGGAAAGCCAGGGGCTGACGCTGGTACCGCCGGTTGTTGTCCAGGATGAATTACGCGCCGGGGTGCTCAAGGAGCGCTTCCGCCTGCCACAGCTGCGCGAGCGCTTTTACGCGATTTCCCAGAGGCGGCGCTTTCCCAATCCAGCGCTCAAGATACTTCTGACGCGAGCCCCACTGGCACACCGCACATCTGCGCGCAAATTGGCGCCACGCTCTGGGGACACGCAGGCGTGATGCCGTCCCTCAGTAAACGCGGGCCTTGGGCTTGATATACTCGATATCGTTGGAGAGTGTGTAGCTGTGCACCGGCCGATAGTCGATGCTGACCTCTCCAGATTTGATGTCCAGCCAGGCTAAGGTATGCTTCATCCAATTGGTATCGTCACGCTCAGGAAAATCTTCGCGCGCGTGAGCGCCACGGCTTTCCTGACGATTGACTGCGCCAGCGACGGTTACTGCCGCAAGTGCGATCAGATTTTCGAATTCGAGGGTTTCTACCAGGTCAGAATTCCAGATCATTGAGCGATCGGATACGCGAACGTCATCCTTTGCCCGATAGATTTCCGCGATCCGCTTTTTTCCGGACTCTAGCGTCTCTCCAGTCCGAAATACCGCGGCATCTTCCTGCATGGCGCGCTGCATCTGCATACGCAATTGTGCCGTAGGCGTATTTCCGCTGGCATGGCGAAGGCGATCCAACCTCTCAAGCGCGTCTTGCCCGGCATCCTTGCGCAGCGCAGCGTGCTTTTGGTTGGGCTCAAGGGTTTTGGCACATTGCATGCCGGCGGCCTTTCCGAACACCACAAGGTCGATGAGCGAATTGGATCCGAGCCGGTTGGCGCCATGAACGGAGACACACGCCGCTTCGCCAACCGCCATCAGACCCGGGATGACAGTGTCTGGATTGCCGTCCTTCAGAGTCAGCGCATCTCCCATGTAGTTGGTCGGAATCCCTCCCATGTTGTAGTGAACAGTGGGCAGCACGGGGATGGGTTCCTTGGTAACATCAACTCCGGCGAAAATGCGGGCGCTCTCTGAAATGCCAGGCAGACGCTCATGAATGATCTTGGGATCGAGATGCGAAAGATGCAGATGGATGTGATCTTTGAGCGGACCGACGCCACGACCCTCACGAATTTCCATGGTCATGGCCCGGCTGACGACGTCGCGTGATGCCAAATCCTTGGCGCTGGGGGCATAACGCTCCATGAAGCGCTCGCCCTGGGAATTGGTCAGATACCCGCCTTCGCCACGCACCCCTTCGGTGATCAGAACGCCGGCACCGTAAATGCCGGTGGGATGAAACTGTACGAATTCCATGTCCTGAAGCGGGAATCCGGCCCGCAGCACCATGGCGTTGCCGTCTCCAGTCTGGGTATGAGCACCGGTACAGGAAAAATAGGTACGCCCATAGCCTCCAGTCGCGATGATGACGCGATGGGAACGGAAGCGATGGATGGTGCCATCGTCGAGATTCCAGGCCATCAATCCACGAACCACGCCATCTTCGACTATCAGGTCAAGGGCGAGGTATTCGATGAAAAAATTGGTATCGTGCTTTACGCATTGTCCGTAGAGCGTGTGCAGCATCGCATGACCCGTACGGTCAGCGGCGGCGCAGGTGCGCTGTACGATTCCCTGACCGAAGTTTGAGGTCATGCCGCCAAAGGCGCGCTGATAGATCTTGCCGTCCTCGGTTCGGCTGAAGGGAACACCAAAGTGTTCGAGTTCGTAGACTGCTTCGGGGGCATTACGACAAAGAAATTCGATGGCGTCCTGATCGCCCAGCCAATCGGAGCCTTTGACGGTATCGTACATATGCCAGCGCCAGTCATCCTCGCCCATGTTTCCCAGCGAGGCGGCAATGCCGCCCTGCGCCGCCACAGTGTGACTGCGGGTGGGGAAGACTTTGGTGATACAAGCCGTTTTGAGCCCGCTCGCAGCCGCTTCGAGAGTCGCCCGCAAGCCGGAGCCTCCGGCTCCAACTACGACAACGTCATAGGTATGGTCGATGATCTCGTATGCGGTCATGGCGTGAGGTCCAAATTTCTTAAAGCGCGATGCGGTACATGGCGAACAGGCTCGCCGCAGCTACGGCCCAGGCAAACGCCTTGTTGAGAACAAGCAGTACGATCTTGTTGCCGTCGTGATGCACGTAATCCTCTATAACCACCTGAATGCCAAGCTGCATATGGAGTACGGAGGCAATCACAAACAGCACCATCAGGATGGCCGACACCGGTGCGTGTAAAAAGGCCAGAACCTGTTGCCGTGAAGCTCCAACAAGATTGAGCATGGAAAACCCGAGCCAGCACGACAGTGGCACGAGTGCTGCCGCACTGACCCGCTGACGCCAGAAGTGCTCAACCCCGGAATGCGCGCTGCCCAGCCCTTCGACCCGGGAAAGTGGGGTGTGATAGGCCATCACATACCTCCAAACGAGAACAGGCCGTAGAGATAGACGCCCGCGGCCAGTAAAATGGACAGGACAATGATCGTGACGCTCACCCGGTTGGCGAAGCGCGGGGCAAAGCCATAGCCGAAGTCCCAGGCCAGATGGCGAATGCCGCTGAGCAGGTGATAACAAAGCGACCAGACGAAGCCGAAGACGAAAATTTGCCCCACCCAGGTAAAGACGAGTGCACCAAAGGTGGCATAGGCATCGGGGCCGCTGGCCAGAGCCATCAGCCACCAGGCCAGACCCGCCATGCCAATACTGAGGCCGACCCCGGTCGCGCGATGTACGATGGAGGTCATCATTGTCGGGCTCCAGTGATAGATCTGGAGGTGAGGCGAAAGCGGGCGCTGGCGCGGCCCGGAGCGAACGGCGTTATCGGCCATGGAAACTTCCGGAAAGCTGGACAAATCGGGGCGGAGTGTAGGGGCCCAAGCCCTCAAGTCAACTTGCAGGTGGAGGCAGGATGAGGCGGGCCTCGCCGTCGGATTGTCGCACCGCGGGGCAGGGGGGCGGGCTCTGTCCCGAAAATGTCCCGTTGTTCCTTGGCTCCAGCGGCCATTGGTGCCTTGCGGCCACATCGAGAATCCGGCACTGCTGTAAGTATGACCCCAGTCCGTATTGCGCCGTCGATCCTGTCCGCAGATTTCGCGCAACTTGGCGCGGAAGTCGCCGCGATCGATGCCGCGGGAGCCGATTTTATCCACATCGACGTGATGGACGGTCACTTTGTACCCAACCTCACGATCGGTCCGCTGGTGGTTCGCGCCTTGCGCCCCCATAGCCGCAAGAGTTTTGATTGCCACCTGATGATTGCCCCGGCGGATCCCTATATCGAGGCCTTTGCCGAAGCCGGTGCCGACATCATATCGGTCCACCCCGAGGCTGGCCCACACGTGCACCGAACGCTGCAGTTGATTCGAAGCTTCGGAAAGTCTCCGGGAATTGTTCTCAATCCGGCCACGCCCATACAGGCGATCGATTATGTCCTCGATCTGGTCGATCTGGTTCTGATCATGAGCGTAAACCCTGGATTCGGTGGCCAAAGTTTTATCGACAGCCAGTTGCGCAAGATTGAGGCAGCCGCTGAGCGCATTGCCAAAAGTGGCCGCCGGATCGCTCTTGAGGTCGATGGCGGAATTACGCCCGCCACGGCCCGTCAAGCGGTCGCCGCTGGCGCCGATGTGCTGGTGGCGGGTACGGCAGTATTTAGCGGGGGCAGAGGCAATTATGCCGCGAATGTCGCGGCGCTGCGCGGATGAACGAGGCCGTGATGGGCGCGGAGCGCCATGTTCGGAAAGCATCTGGTGCCGCCCTCCCGCTGGCGCTAGTGCCGGAGCTTGCAGCCGCTGAGGTGGATCGTCTCGTAACGCCATGGCGTACGGCCTGGCGCCGCAACTGGTTTTATCGCAGGTTGCTAAAGGGAAAGCTGTGCGACCGGCTACGCTATCAGCCCGCTGACCTGTTACCTCGCCAGCTTGAACACGCCGAAATGCTGCTGCGCGGACGCTTCAGTTTTGGCGGCGACAGCGTCGATATTCAGAGCGGCTCGATCTTTGATGCGCCAGCGCCGTCAGCCAGCTGGGCCCGGGGCCTGCACGCCTTCGACTTCCTGCCGCCTCTTGCCCAGGCCGGAGGTGAACCTGCCCGGATCTTGGCGACCAATCTCATTGGACAGTGGCTCAAGCGCTATCCGCGCTATCGCGAACCACAGTGGCAGACCGAGGTCACCGCCCAGCGCCTCATCAACCTGTTCGTCCATGGTCGCTTTGTGATTGCCAATTCCGATTTGGTATGGCGGTCGAGGCTTTTTGTGTCACTTCAGGAGCAGGCGCGGCTGCTGGCCCGGGTTGCCCACAAGGCCCCAGAGGGACTGGCACGCTTGGAGGCGGCCGCTGCGCTGACACTGTCTGGCGCCTGTCTCGATGATTCGCCCAAGCGGCTGGGGCAGGGTTTGCAGCGATTCGAGGCGGAAATCGCGGCGCAGATACTTCCTGATGGCGGCCATGTGGATCGGTGTCCGGAAACCCTGATGCATGCCTTTCGCCATTTGGTGACAGTGATCGAAGCTGCCCAGGCGATGTCCCATCCGGTTCCCTCAAGCCTTCTGTCGGCGCGAGACCGCATGGCACCCATGCTGCGCTTCTTTCGTAATGGGCAGGGAACGCTTAGTCTCTTCAATGGAGGTCATGAAGGCGACCGCGCTACACTCTCCTCTCTGCTGCAGCGTGACGAGGCGGGCGGTATGCCCTTTGGGTTTGCGCCCCATTCCAAGTTCCAGCGAATGACCGCCGCCAAGAGCTTTGTCGTGATGGATGTTGGACCATTTCCCACCGGCGTCTATGCCAATAGCGCCCATGCCGGCTGCCTGGCCTTCGAGTTCAGTTCCGGACCACAGCGTCTGGTGGTGAACTGCGGGAGCAGTCCGAAGTGGGATGGGGTGCTGCGGTCGACAGCGGCGCACTCGACGGTGACCGTGGCCGATACCTCGATGGGGCAGGTCCTGCGCTCGGACTTCGCGCGCCGGCTCATCGGCCCGCGTATGCTGGGAGGCCCCGATGAGGTCAATAGCGAACGCCTCGAAGCGACCCAGGGAACCAGCGTTTCCGCCAGTCATGACGGATACTTACGGCGTTTTGGTTTGGTGCATGCCCGCCAGCTCAGCCTTTCTGCCGACGGTACAAGGCTCATCGGCAAGGATCGACTGGTCCCCAAGATGGTACGCCGGGGACAATGTCAGGTTGCGATACGCTTCCATCTCCATCCCGACATCCGTGTCTCACCGGCACAGGGGGGCGGGCTGTTATTGAAGCTGCCCGGCGGGGAAGGCTGGCGTTTCCGCAGCGCCGGCGAACCTGCCATCGAGGAGAGCTTGTATGTCGCCAGCCAGACCCCCAGGCGCTGCGAGCAAATTGTCATCACGGGCGAGGTTGGCCGCGAAACCCTGGAGCTGGCCTGGATGTTTGAACGGATGAGCGCCGCATGACGCAGGCGTCCTGGTACTGGCGGATTCGCGTGACCGGCGCCTACATCGCGGCGCGCTTTCGACCGCTGCCCAGACTAACCGACCGGCAATGCAACATCTGCGGCTATTACGGCCCCTTCGGTCCGGGAGGTAAGGGCACACGCCATGATGCGAGGTGCCCGCATTGCCGCTCAGTTGAACGTGACCGCCTCTTCAAGTTATGGCTGGATAAAGAGCCGCAATCCCTTGTGCAAAAAGATGTTTTGCACTTTGCGCCGGAACGCAGCGTAGCTTCGCTGGTCCGCCCGCTGGCGCGGCGCTATCGCAGCGCGGACATTGCCCCTGGACGGGCCGATCTGGTGTTGAACATCGAACAACTCGCGCTGGAAGCGGCGAGCGTTGAGGCGGTCATCTGTGCCCATGTACTTGAGCATGTTGACGACGGTAAGGCGCTGCGTGAACTCTTCCGCGTCCTGAAGCCGGGAGGTCTTGCGGTAATTTCTGTACCGATCATCGAAGGCTGGTCTGTGAGCTACGAAAATCCAGCAGTCGTTACGGCGCGCGAACGGGCACTGCATTTTGGGCAGTGGGACCACGTCCGCTATTATGGGGCAGACCTGCGCGAGCGAATCCGCTCGGCCGGGTTTTCCTTGGGTGAATTTACCGCCAGGCCGGACGAGGTGGTGCGCCATGGCCTCATCCGCGGAGACACGCTGTTTCTCGCACGCAGGCCGGACTGATGCATGCGACACGGGAGCCCGGTGGGGGCGCTTATCGCGTTCCAGCGTTGCAGCCGGAAGGGCGGGTTGCTATTCAGAAAAGGCTTTGAATCGGCCGTCAGGCCAAGGAGTTGTTCCATGGTGCAGTTTACATTGCCGCGTGGTAGTGAGCCCAAGCCGGGCAAAGTGTGGCCGGGTCCGACCACCGCCAATGGCAAAAAGCCCAAGAGAACCAAGGATTTTCGGGTTTATCGCTTCAATCCGGATGATGGTGGAAACCCCACTATCGACACCTATCGCGTGGACCTCGAGAGTTGCGGACCGATGGTTCTTGATGCGCTCATCAAGATCAAGAATGAGGTCGACCCCACGCTGACCTTCCGCAGGTCCTGCCGGGAAGGGGTCTGCGGTTCGTGCGCAATGAATATCGACGGCAAGAATACGCTGGCCTGCACCAAACCCATCAGCGAGATCTCGGGTTCGGTTAAGGTCTATCCCTTGCCGCACATGTCCGTGGTTAAGGACCTGGTTCCGGACCTGAACAATTTCTATGCCCAGTACGCTTCCATCGAACCTTACCTGCAGACCAAGACCCCGGCACCGGAAAAGGAATGGCGTCAGTCTCCCGAGCAGCGGGACAAGCTGAACGGCCTTTACGAGTGCATCCTCTGTGCGTGCTGCTCGACTTCATGCCCCAGCTACTGGTGGAATTCGGAACGCTATCTTGGTCCGGCGGCGCTCCTGCAGTCCTATCGCTGGCTAGCTGACAGCCGGGACGAGGCCAAAGGCGAGCGCCTTGACCGCCTTGAAGACCCCTTCCGGCTTTATCGCTGCCACACCATCATGAATTGCGCCAATACCTGCCCCAAGGGCCTTAATCCAGCCGAGGCCATTGGTGAGATCAAGCAACTCCTGGTGAAGCGGAGCGTGTGAAGACTCAAAATCCAGCGCCCGCAAGGGCATGTCGGTTCGAGTTCGACCTCGGGCACCAATTATTGAGCCCAGTAAGGTAGAGGCCATGTTTGTGGCATCCAGTACGGTTGCTCCGATCTCATCCCGCTAACAGGTAAAACGGCCGGGTAGGCGGCAATATCCCCGTCACCGATCTTCTGCCAGACAGTGGCCACGCGGTCCCGGCCAACAACATCGCCCACAACAACATGGTAGGTGGGTGTATGAGCATTCGCATGTAGGCGCACTTCGGCGACGAGCATTAGAGTATCCGTGATTATCAAGTCAGATTTGGCGTCCGCATTCTTCCGTCTCTGAGCAGGGCGTTGGCCAGAATGAGGAGCTTTCGCATGATTGCGGTGAGAGCGACCTTGGCTGGCTTTCCGGCTGTGATGAGGGCGCGGTATTTGTCCTTGAGATCGGCATTGAAGCGGACAGCGACGAGGGCGGGCATATAGACGGATTGACGCAATTGCGCGCGTCCGCCGCGGATCATTCGCTTTCCGGAAAGTTGTCCGGAGTCCCGCGCTATGGGAGCCAGCCCGGCCAGGCTGGCGACGCATTTGTGTTCGATGTGGCCCCCGCGAGCCTGTCGCGCTTTCTTATACGCAACGGATTCCGGCTAAAAAAAGACCTTAGTGGCGAGCGAGCAGTCCCGCCCGGACGTCGCGCAGCAGCGCGATGAGTGGTTCCGATTGCGCCAGCCGCGCATGCGTATCGAGCCGCACCGCCTGCTTTTCATAGATGAGACGGGAACGACAACGAAGATGACGCGCCTGCGCGGGCGATGCTCGGCGAACGTCTCTGGATGGATGTCCCCTTCGGCCAAAGGCCCGCGCGTGACGCAGATAATCCAGGATTGCGGCGCCTGGCCGCTTTTCCTGCCGCCCTACTCGCCCGATCTCAGTCCCATAGAAATGGCCTTCGCCAAGCTCAAGGAGCGCTTGCGAAAGCAGGGCGCCAGAACCATCGAGGCAGTCTGGCAGGCAATCGGCAACATCTGTCACCTATTCAAACCAACCGAATGCTGGAATTTCTTCCGTCACGCCGGATATGCAGCCGACTTCATATGACGGTCCGATGCTTGTCTTATGACTTTTCCGGGCCGTTCAGCCAAATTTGTTTGCCGCCGACGAGTCACAAGCTCGCCGGCGGCGGGAGGGGACGGATCGGGACGTTGCTGGCCGTTTGACGGGCCGAGCTAGAGTGTGATCGCCCCTCTCTTTTCCTAGTGGCCTGAACGGATACCCGGGCGTGCTGGCCCGGATGACAAGCAAAGGACCAGGAAAAGATGGAAGACACGATAGCTCAAACCCTCGGCGTGGACATCTCCAAAGATGCGCTCGATGCCTATCTGCACCCGCAAGGCATTGCGCAGCGGTTCCCGAATAATATCAAAGGCTTCAAAGCTCTACTGGCATGGCTGGCGGATGCGAACCCCGCACGCATCGTCTTCGAGCCGACCGGCGCCTACCATCATGACTTCGAGCGGCATCTGACCAAAGTCGGCCTGCCACTTGTAAAGATCAATCCGCGTCAGGCTCGCCGCTTCGCCGAGGCGATCGGCGTCCACGCCAAGACCGATGCCGTCGATGCGGCCATGCTCGCCCGCTTCGGCGCAATGCTGGAACCTCCGGTCCGTGCCGCTGTCAGCTCGATCCTCGACGACATGAAAGAATTGCATGTGGCAAGGCTGGCTCTCGTCAAAGATCGTGTCGCAGCGCGCAACCGGGCTCATACCCGTCGCTCCGCTCTGCTCAAGCGTCAGGCGGGCGAGCGTCTGCGTCAGGTTGAGCGTCAGATCGCAGCCATCGATGAAGCCCTCATGGCCTGCCTTCAAAGTGATGCCGCGCTCAAGGCCCGCTTCGACATCCTTCTCAGCATTCCCGGCCTGGGCGAAACAACGGCGATGGCCATCCTGATCGACATGCCCGAGCTGGGCCACATCGAGCACAAATGCGTCGCCAGCCTGGCCGGGCTGGCTCCCATAGCGCGGGACTCCGGACAACGTTCCGGAAAGCGAACGATCCGCGGCGGACGCGCGCAATTGCGTCAATCCCTCTATATGCCCGCCCTCGTCGCTGTCCGCTTCAATGCCGATCTCAAGGACAAATACCGCGCCCTCATCACAGCCGGAAAGCCAGCCAAGGTCGCTCTCACCGCCATCATGCGAAAGCTCCTCATTCTGGCCAACGCCCTGCTCAGAGACGGAAGAATGTGGACGCCAAATCTGGCTTGATAATCACGGATACTCTAG